>NZ_JACSMS010000006.1:0-207514 GCF_018618795.1 Exiguobacterium sp. s192
TCATAGGTTTGGATGGCATCTAGTTTTTCACTAGCGGAACGCTTGAATTTGGACATAGAAAAAAGCTCCTTTCAAAAATAAACAGTTTTTCTTATTTCAACTGTCTACTTTTTGGGGAGCATATCAGTCAGAGACAAACAAGACCCGCTTTCCTGCCTGAATGGGGCAGGAAAACTGGCTTGTGTCTCGCCTGAGGAAAGGGCGTGAAAAGACGAGTGATTCTTTTTTGAGTCAGTCCCTGTTGCGTCTTATCGTCGTTCAACAACGACTTTCCCAATCGTTTTGCCACTTTCGACGAGGCGATGGGCTTCTTTCAAGTTGGCGGCATTTAGACCAATCAATGTCTGCGTGACGGTCGTCTCAAGCGTCTCTTCCTCGAGCCACGTGGCGACTTGTGTCAAGATTTCGTGTTGGCGGATCATGTCTGCTGTCTCGAACAGCGAACGGGTGAACATGAACTCCCAGACGAACGTCGCACTTTTCTGTTGCAATGCACTGAGGTTAAGGTTTTGATCCGTCTCGACGATGCTGCAAATCTTTCCTTGGGGAGCGATGACGTCGACCATCGCATCAAAGTGCTGATCGGTTGCATTCAAACAGAAGATATAGTCGACATAGTGATACCCCAGCTGCTCGAGTTGGGCTCGGAAGTCTTCATGGTGATTGATCGTATGATGGGCCCCGTGTGTTTTGGTCCATTCAATCGTCTCCGGTCGTGAAGCCGTTCCGATGACGGTCAGTCCTGCCTTGTTCGCGAGTTGTGTCGCAATCGAGCCGACACCGCCGGCTGCACCGATGATTAACATCGTCTTATCGAGGTTTGATTTGGCATCAAACGTCAACTGGAGACGGTCGGTCAATGCTTCGTAAGCCGTCAAAGTCGTCAATGGTAGGGCGGCCGCTTCGCTAAACGTCAGCCGTTGCGGTTTTTTGGCGACAATCCGTTCATCAACGAGTTGGAAGTCGCTGTTGGAACCGGGACGGTTGATGGCACCGGCATAATAGACTTCGTCACCAACCGAGAAGAGGGAAGCATGGTCGCCGACTTCAACGACGATACCTGCCGCATCGTAACCGATGACTTTTGGTTCAGTCTCGTCCGTACCGTGGGCCCGGACTTTCGTATCGACCGGATTGACGGAGACCGCCTTAATTTCAACTAACAGGTCGTGTCCTTGCGCGACAGGGCGCTCGATTTCAAGATCAATCAAACTGTTGGCTTCAGTAATCGGTAAATGCTTATGGAATCCAATGGCTTTCATTTGAGTCATATCGATCATCCTTTCGTAAGTAACTATCTTTTGAACTGTTCCACTTGCCTCAAGAAATGAAACCCTCTCTAAAACTAAAAAACTGATTTCCTTCCTGCTGAACGGTCTATTTCATTTGGAAATTTGTAGTAAAATAAATGGCGTATCTACTACTGAAAAAGGAGTCGAATCGTATGCATGATGTCATTTCCTTTCCAGCAGCCCCGACGCAAGCCCTCATTGAACAGTATTTAGTCCATGCCCACCCGCACCCGCGCTCTTACCAGCCTGCAAAATTGATCGCTTTACGACGGGAACAAGGCGTCATGAACCGTCTGTATCGAACGGAACGGGAACTGATCCTTCGTCCGGCTGAAGCAATTGCCCCACAAGTACAACGGTTATCGATGGAGCAACAACGGCGTTTACTCGGTTACGTGGAAGCACGACGCACCAGTTTTGGTTTCGATGAGTCGGCAACCTATAAATTCTACCTGCTGGAAGTGGCGTACGAATTGCGGCATCTCCCACGCACGAGTCAACCACTTCGCGCCCATACGTATTATCAACTCGAAGAACTGCTTTCCGGCAGACCGTTTGTCCTCCATGCGACCGCTCGTTCGCGACACTAAGTCCTACACAAAAAAAGCTGTTTCGACGCTTGAGGTCGAAACAGCTTTTTGATTTAGAGGGCAGGAGTGGGTGTCGGTGCCACGTCCATTTTTGAATAGATCGCATCAATGTCATCGCGGATTTGTTTGATTGGTGTGCCTTGTTGATAGGCGACGATCGATTGAGCCGCGATGTCGAGACATGTCCCACACGTAATGCCGTGTGTCGTCCACGTCGTTTCACCGCTCTGTGTCTGATCCGCGATGAAGCAGTCATAGTTACTCGTATGACCGGCAGATTCCCCGCAACCACAGTAACACGGCATTTTTTCGAGCAAGTCCTGATGTTTCGCGACAGACAGGTAAATCGTCTGAATCGACGAATCGGTCTCTTTTAAAAATGACGGGGCGATTGTCGGAGACGTCGTCCGCTCCAACTGATCAGCACCTGTATGTGAAGCATGTCCTTCATGTTCAGCATGCGCTTCCTGTTTTTCCTGTTCGGCATGTGGGGCGGTCTTTTGTTCCGCCTGTCCACAGGCACCAAGCGCAAGGGTCGCTGATAATGTCGCGATCATCCATCCGTTTTTTCTTACCATTCATATCCCTCCATCGTATATCGTTTCCGTCCTTAGTATACGTTGGATCAGACAGCCGTGCAGAAAAAGCGGGTGGCAATCCGATGACAGTTCTTAGCGGGTCAGTTGTTGTTCGATCGTATCGAAGTTCGCTTCCATCATCGTCAAGTACGTTGAGCCGTCTTTTCCTTTTGCACCCAGCGAATCGGTGTAGAGCGTTCCGCCAATCGGGACACCGGTCTCGCGGGAGACCGTCTCCATGCTTCGGCGGTCGACACTTGTCTCGACGAACAAGACGGGAATGTCCTGCTGCTTGATTAAATCGACGATGCGGCGGACTTGATCGGGTGTTCCCTGATTATCGGAATTGATCTCCCAGATGTAGTCGGCTTTGAAGTCATAGGCGGAACTGAAGTACTTAAAGGCGCCTTCACTCGTGATCAGGTGCCGTTGTTCCTTTGGAATCGCTGCAAACCGTTCTTTGGCTTTTGTATCGAGCGTCTTGAGTTCCTTGATATACGCGGAAGCATTTTTTTCGTAATCCGCCCGATTATCCGGATCTTCCTTAATCAAGCCATCCTTGACGTTTTCGACGTACTGGATGCCGTTGTTCAGATTGAGCCAGGCGTGGGGATCGGTTTCCTGTTCTTTTCCGGCTGCGGTCAAGTACTTCGGTTCGACGCCTTTACTCAGTTGATAGACCGGTGCGTCTTTTCCGTCTTTGTTTGTACTCGAACGGAGTTTGTTGAACCAGGAACCGCCGGCTTCAAGGTTTAACCCGTTATAAAAAACGACGTCGGCATCGGCCATCTTCTGGACGTCCGTCGGCAACGGATCATACTCATGAGGATTGGCACCAATCTTGACCATGCTGTGCACCTCGACGTGTTCGCCGCCGACGACACGTGCCATATCTTCTAAAATCGAATAGGTCGTGACGACCTGCAGTTTTCCTTCGTCCGCGGAATCCGTTGAACAGCCTGCCAGTAAGACGGCGAGACCCGCCAAGGGGATGAATCGTTTGAATGTCATGTCGTGAGCTCCTTTTTAGATGATTTCCATTTCCGGAGCAGACCGTGACGTGGTGAGAACACGAAGACCAGTGCGAACAGGGCAGTCGCGACCAGCACGATTGACGCTCCGGAAGAAAGGTTATAGGTAAAACTAAAATACAGACCAACGATGGAAGAGATTGTGCCGAACCCGGCAGACAGGAAGATCATCCGCGACAACCGGTTCGTCAAGAGATAAGCGGTCGCTGCCGGTGTGATCAACATCGCGACGACGAGGATGATGCCGACTGTCTGCAGCGAGGCGACTGTGACGAGCGTCAACATCGTCATCAGCAGGTAGTGGACCAATCGTGTTGACAATCCATAAGCAGCAGCCATCGTCGGATCAAAGGATGTGACCAATAACTCCTTGTAGAACAGATAGATCGCCCCGAGAACGATGATGCCGATGATCAGTGTCATCCACATATCACTCGGGCGGACGGCGAGGACGTTTCCGAACAGGATGTGGTACAAATCACTGCTGCTGCGTAAGAAGGAAATCAGGATGATGCCGAGCGCAAAGGCAGAAGTGAACAAAATCCCGATCGCGGTATCGTTTTTGATCCGGCTGTTTTGACTGACAAACCCGATTCCGAGCGCCGTCAGCAGACCGGTCACGACCGCACCGATGAAGAAATTGATACCGAGCAGATAGGAAATCGCGACGCCCGGTAAGACAGCGTGGGAAATCGCATCCCCCATCAAGGACATGCCGCGCAGGATGATGAAACAGCCGATGACACCGCAGATGATCCCGACCATGACGGAGGTGATGAGCGCTTTTTGCAGGAAATCATACTGAAACGTCGCTTCGATGAAAGTTAAAAAGTTCATGAGGTGACCTCGACTTTCTGTAAGAAGGCGAGCGGATTGCCGTATGCGCCTTCAATCGTTTTGGCATGTAAAACATCTTTCGGCGGGCCGACGGCAATCAATTGCCGGTTCAACAACATGAGAGTATCGAAGTAATCGGCGGCCTTACTTAAATCATGGTGGACGACGACAATCGTTTTGCCTTCATTGCGTAGTGTCCGTAATAAGTCGATGATGACCCGTTCACTGCCGGCATCGACTCCGACGAACGGTTCGTCCAGTAACAGCAGTTCTGCTTCTTGTGCCAGGGCGCGGGCTAAAAAGACCCGTTGTTGTTGACCGCCCGACAATTCACCGATCTGTCGATTGGCATAGTCCTGCATGCCGACCCGTTCGAGACAAGCAATCGCCAAGGCCCGGTGTTGTTTCGTCGGACGCTTGAACAGACCGAGTTTTGGATAACAGCCGATCAAAACCGCGTCGAGCACCCGAATCGGAAAATCCCAATCGATGGCACTGCGTTGTGGGACGTAAGCGACCCGCGTCCGTGCTTCTTTTGTTGATTGACCCAACAAGGTGATCGTTTTCGCACCGGCCGGAATCAATCCCATGATGGCTTTGATGAAGGTCGATTTGCCGGCACCGTTTGGACCGATGATGCCGACAAGCTGTCCTGCCGTGAAGCGAACGGACAATTTTTCCAAGGCGGTCGTTTCAAAATACGACACGTTTAATTGTTCTACTTCGATTGCGTACATGTGAAGACACTCCTTTCAACTGCTTTAATTTTAGTGTGGAAACAAATGTTTCCTTAGGGCAAGAAAAAGTTTAAAAAAAGAGATTGCCTTATCGCATGGATTGTTCTCCGAACTAATAATGTTTCCTTTAGGCAAATTTTAAGGCGTGACGAAAGAAAAGTCAACTGCTTTGATGGGCGTTCTTTTTGAAAGCATCGTGCTAAGATGGAGAAGGAGAAAACGTGGGGGTGGTAGTATGAGTCAGTCAAAGGAACAACAATGGAAGCTGCTGCTGCTGGATGCGTTGATGAAGGAACGACGTGAAGAAGCACAGCAGGTGATTGAGGAAGTCTATCCGTACGATTTGGCGAAGTGGTATGTCGAGTTGGCGCCAACCGAGCAAGAACGTCTGTTACGCTATCTCGATCATGAACGTTTGGCGGATGTCATCGAGGAACTGGAACTGGAGCAACAGTTGGATGTGTTGCGGCGTCTCGATGTCGAACATGCCGGACACGTCATGGATTTAATGGAAAACGATGATTTGGCAGAAATCCTGGAAGAACTGCCGGACGAGGAAGTGGACCGCTTACTGTCGGGGATGCGACAGGACGAAGCACTGGTCGTCCGGAATTTGCTGACGTATCCGGCAGAGACGGCCGGACGTTTGATGACAAACCGTTTCATCTGGGTGACGGAGGAGTCGACAATCGGCGAGACGGTCGAGAAGATGCGGGATTATATCGAATACTCGGAAACGATCAACTACGTCTATGTTGTCAATCAGCTGAGTCAACTCGTCGGCGTCATCTCGTACCGCGATTTGATTTTGGCGAATAACGACGAACAGATTGCGGACGTGATGGATCGAAAAGTCATCAGTGTCTCGTCGGAGACCGATCAGGAGGATGTCGCGAAGATGTTCGAACGATACGATCTGGTGTCGTTGCCGGTCGTCGAAGGGGAGGTTCTCGTCGGACTGATTACCGTCGATGATGCGCTCGACGTCTTAAGGGAAGAAGCCAATGAAGACATCGAGAAACTATCCGCTTCCGGTAAATCGATTGATTTTGATACAAAACCTTGGGTGGCGGCGTCACGTCGGTTGCCGTGGCTGATTCTGTTACTCTTCATCGGACTCGTCTCGGGATCGATCATCAGTCAGTTCGAGGAGACGTTGTCGAAGGTCGTCGCCTTAGCCTTCTTCATGCCCATGATTGCCGGCATGACCGGAAACACTGGAACCCAGTCCCTCGCTGTCGTCGTCCGCGGATTGATCACACGCGAAGTCGATAAAAAAGTCGTCACCCGGCTGATTCTTCGAGAGTTGCGGGTGGGATTGATCATCGGCGTGACGTGCGGTATTTTGATTGCGATCATCGCCTATGTCTGGCAGGGGGATCCGATTTTGGGTCTCGTCGTCGGCAGTTCGTTGATCATCACCTTGATTTTCGGCACACTGGCGGGAACGATCATTCCGTTGATTTTGCATCGCCTGAACATCGATCCGGCCATCGCATCCGGTCCGCTCATCACGACGTTAAACGACATCCTGTCGTTGCTCGTCTATTTTGGGATCGCGACCGCATTCATCAGCCGTTTGATGTAACACCAAAAAAGTATCGTTCTGCCGGATCTGTTGAGATGCGGCGAAACGATACTTTTTCTTTTTCTCGGGGATAACAGTTAATGTGTCGAAACGTCCAGTTCGTGTAACAGGTTCACCCAACTCGTTTCATATTGTTGATCAGAAAACGGTTCGAGCGCTCCGGCAGCACGTAAGCCCATCGCCTGCCGTGCTTCGGGCTGTGTCATCAATTCGATCGCGGCCTCGGCAAACTGAGCCATGTCGCCTTTTGGAATGAGACGTCCCGTCACCCGGTCTTCGATGATTTCCGCCGGACCATAACAAATATCGTAAGCGATGACCGGGATCCCGTAGCTCATGCTCTCGAGGATCGCCATTCCGAATCCTTCCGATTGGGAGGTGAAGAGCGTTGCGACGGCACCGGCATAGGCTTCCCGCATATCGGTGACGAACCCTTTGAAATGAACATGATCCGTTAAGGCGAGTTCCTTGATCAGGGCCAAGAGATCCTTTTCGAGTTGATCGTTGTAGCCGAATCCATAAAAATCAAGGAAGGCGTTTGGATTATGATCGACGATCAAACGCATCGCGCGAACACTCTCTGCGACATCTTTTTTGATTTGAATTCGTGACACGACGACGAACCGGTTCGGATTGACGGCGTCAGCAACAAGGTTGCCTGCCGCTTTATTCGTAAAGGCATGCGGAATCGATTTGAAAAGCGAATCATGTCCAAATTGCTGTTTCATGTGTGTGGCTTGACGGGGCGTTGCCGTGACGACGGCACTCCATTCACCAATCCGCTTAAACAGCGCATTCCACACACCGCTTATCGTCGCGGTCTCGTCAAACGGCGCGACAAAATGATTACTGTGGCCGAAGGCGATTTTCCGAATGTTCGGATGGGTGACATCCAATACGACGGCATCTAAATTCCGTTTCGGTAAGTTTGGCAGACGATCCCGGAATTCCGAGGACAGCAGGACTGCCGGATATTGAGCCAGCAACTGATTCAGCGCAAACGTGTAGAAGGCGGCCGGATCGTTGAATTGGAACTGTTCGTTTTTTCCGAAGTAAAACAGATGACTCCAATCCACCGAATTGATCTTATGCCACAGTGTTAAGTAACAAGTGCCGTCACCGTGGAGAAATTGACGGGAGACCGGTTTGTTCGTCGTCGCCGAATAATGAATGACTTGGAACAATTGGCCGTGCTCAAGGTATTCTTCCCGTTTTAAGCGGTGGCGCGACTCTGAAAAATAATCGATGAAGACGAGCCGGTCATCGGCGTCAAACCGTATGTACTGGCAGTAGACACCGTTCTCGAACAGACGGTAGGAGTCGTTTTCCGGGCGGCTCGCATCCTCGAAGATGACGAATTGCCGCTGCAATCGTTTCAGCAAACGGGCTTTTGTCTGTTTATCATTCGGTTTTTGCTTAACTAACGTATGGATCAAGTTCGTAACCTGCACACGCTGATCCAACAGATGGAGGTGGACCATCTCTTCCCGGATGCTGTTGATTTGTGTCTGCAACCCGAGGGTCAACAGATGGACGTGACGATCCGGCTCAGCGGCTGCGATCGTGTTCGCCCGCTTGATGACGGCTTTGACGAGACCGCCGCGTTTCGTGCCTAACGTATTTAAGGTGAAAAAAGTTGTTCGCTTCATGGTGTTGGCTGTTTCACCTGTTCAGGTGAAGACAACCTGCACCTCCTCTCTTCTTATCCACTGTCTTGTTCCACTCTACCTTACTTCGTCTGAAAAGGAGAGGGGAACGTTCATCCGTTCACCGAATCCAGACCGCAAGCGGTCCGATGTCATCAAAACCGGCTTCCAGAGCCGTAATCAGCTGATCCCCATACTCATAGCCGACGAGCGGCTGTCCGGGAAAATGGGCGGAACTGAGCCGGATCACATCATCCCACAGCCGTTCGTCGAGATAGTTTGAGGTCAGGTGGGACAGACCGGTCGTCTGTCCGTTCGAATAGGCGATGAATCCCGCTTGTTGCTGCTCGGAAAAAAAGAGCCGGACATCGGAACGTTCAAACAACCTTTGCGGGACATCCTCCGTTTCGAGGATGGCGAAAAAACGTGTTGCTTCCTGCACGTCACGTACGACGGTCCAATCGGCAGGTAAAGCCCGACGATCGAGGATCGGGCGGCGGGTGATCCATTCCGCTGTAAAGAGATGCGTCAAACCGGCACGTGAAAAATCGTAACCGGCCGTACAATCCTTGATGCTCCTGACACCGGACAGATCAAGTTGTTGTTGGTGAGCGCGGACCATCATTTCCGGATAGAGCAGCGGAACATCCCCTTTGGCGACCCAGCTATCCGCCGTTTCCGTCACGGTACACCCATGCAACTCACAGATTAAACGACACCAGTCGAAATTGTTTTGAATGGCAGCTTGTCGCATCGATAACCTCTCCTCCCACTCTTCCGGCTGTTTGATCAAGACATAGGACAGCGTCGCGATCAGCGTCAAAAACAATCCGCATCCGATCGTGATGTACGCCATCGTAAAGATTTTCCCGAGCGTCGTGACGGGGGCAAATGTCGGATGCCCGACCGTACTCAGTGTCGTGATGCAAAAGTAGAGCGCATCGACGACCGATAAATTTTCTTGCGTGCTGTAAAAAATCGTTCCGGAAATCAATGTCAACAGACAGAGAATCAATAATCCTTGGAAGTACGACAAGTGGAACGCACGACGTATTCCTTTGAACAGGCGTGAAAAAATAGCGAACGCGGAAATCATCTGGCCCCTCCTTCATACGGTCGTTGTATCGGATCCAGCGTATCATGAATCCGGTATCCGTTTTTGCCGTTATGTTTGATATGATACATCGCTTGATCGGCATGATGAATCAACGTATCGAGACTGATGCCGTGGTCAGGGGAATAACTGAGACCGATGCTCGTCCGAATCTCAATCAACTCTTCCGCCAAAATAAACGGATTGTCTTGGAATGTCTTTAAGAGTGAAGACATGAACTGATGGAGCTGATCCGGTGTCTGATCATACAACAGTAAAAAGAATTCATCGCCCCCGACACGCGCCGCAAAGCCGAGGGATGCGACTTCTTGTTCGAGTAACCGGGCCATGTGGATTAAGAAGGCATCCCCAATCTGATGCCCGTACGTATCGTTGATGCCTTTGAATCCGTCCAGATCGACGACGACAATCGTAATGCTGATCCGTTTCAACAGTTCTTGTCCCGCTGCTTCATAAAAACTGCGCCGGTTGGCAATCTTCGTCAGTGGATCGTGATACGCAAAAAAGCGAATCGTTTGCTCGGCCTCTTTGAAGGACTGGATATCCCGGATCAACAACATCCCATGGAGTTCCTGTTCGATGAAGACAAAATCGGCATCCATCACGACGTACCGTTCCTGCTGTTCCCGGGTGACGACTTTCGTTTCGTACTCATTGAACTTGCGCTGCGACTGGAAATGGACCTCGTAATGGGCCGTCCAGTCCTGCTGTTTTTTCTCCGGCAGATAATCGGCGAACGGATGACCCAACAAGTCGTGTTCTTTCAGTAACGTATAGGCGGCAGGGTTCGCACTTTCGATCCGGCCGTGCCGGTCGACCAACAGGATCGCGGAAGGATTCAAGTTATACAGCGTCGCAAACCGTTTTTGGTAGGACGCAAGATAATCAAACCGACGCATCGCGATCGTCAAGGCAGCCGCCCAAAACAGTCCGCCGTACATATAGGCGTATGGGGGCATGACGCCGTAAAACGAGTTGTAACCGAAGACGACATCCCAGACAAGGACGATCAGCGCGACACCCAGCAAGACGTTGATGATGCCGCGTCGTGCGTCACGCAAGTGCGTCCGGGCGTAGACGAGGAGGCCGATCACAAGGACGTGGAAGACGTTCCCGACCGTCATCGTGATCAAATAGGACGGATTGAATTCCGGATAGATGAACAGTCCGATCCGGTCGAACTGTTGGCTGTTGATGACGTTCGTCTGAAAGACATAGGTAAACAAGACGATGACCATCGGCAGGTAAAAGATGCCCGGATACAGGAGGCGCGGCATCTTTTTCCACAAGTTCGACACCCGGAAGATGAAATGAAGCGATGTACTGAAGACGAGTAAGCCGGCATTCCCGAACCAATACGTCACAAAAGCCGGACTCATTGCGACCGGTGCGGTATTTCGGAAAAATTCGCCGAGGAATAACATCCCGTAGGCAAAGGTAAACAAGCTCAACAACCGGTGTTGCGAGCGCTTCGGATTCCGCAAAAAGATATCGACCGCCATATAAAACATGATGAACGTCGGAATCAAATAGACGGCTGCGTACAAAAACAAATTCGTCATGAAAAAACCGTCCTTTTGAATAAAATGAATTGGATAGTTTCATTATAGGAGGAAGAAAAGGGTGCAGCGATTTTCTTTTCAACAAAAGGGAAATCAGTCTAAATTTAACGTCAGTTGCCGGGTTTTGACGGTTCCGATCAGACCGGATGGATCGTTCGCCGTTTTATGAGCGACGAATGCTTCATCTTCCGGTGCAGTTCGGACACGTAGCGGCTTTTCGTCTGCGTGGACGAGGTCGAATACCAGCTCGGCGATGTCATCCGCTGACTGCCGGTCTTGATGACGGATGCGATAGGTGCGTAAATAGCTCTCGACAATCGGCTTGAAGTCATCCTCGTGAAGTCCGCCCGTCTGCTCGAGACGGTCGAGGACGCTTGCGGTAAAGTTCGTCTCGACGGCAGCGGGTTCAATCAATGTGACATCAATCGAGAAAAACGGTTTGTAATAGGTGGCGAGACTTTCAAACAATCCTTCGAGAGCAAATTTACTGGCGCAATAAATTTCATTCATCGGCTGACCGACAAGGCCGCTGATGCTTGAAGTCGCGAGCAGATGACTGCCGTGCGGAGCGGCTTTGAGCAGCGGCAGACAACATTCAACCGTCCGCATGACGCCAAAGACGTTGATATCAAACAGTTGATTGATTTCGTAACTCGTTGCTTGTCCGAGCGCCCGCAACAATCCTTGTCCGGCATTACAAAATAAGGCATTCAGATGCCCGACTTCCTGCTCGATGACGGCGACGGCTTGTTTCAGGCTCGCAAGATCGGTGACGTCGACTTCAAGAAAATGCAGATTTGGCACAGCTTGTTGCTCGAGTGCCGGCGTCCATTCGCGGATGCCAGCGTAGACCGTCCATCCCTCCTCAGCGAATCGTGTGGCGGTCGCAAGACCTATGCCGGACGAGGCGCCGGTAATGAAAATCGTACGCATGCGTGATTCCTCCTTTTTAAATCTAAGTCCTAGTTTTCTTTACCCGAATTCAACGAATATATTTTGCGTAAAAATTGCACATTTTAATTTAAAAACTTAAAATAAAGAAAAGAATGGGAGGGAATCTAAATGGCGCAACAGGAACGACTTCAACAAATGCGCGAATGGATCAAAACGACTCCTGAGATTTCACTCGATGAGGTGATGGAAGAATACCGGATTTCACGGGATACGGCGCGTCGTGATCTGATTGCACTCGAGCAGGAAGGCAAGATCATCCGGGTCAAAAACGGCTTGATTCGTGTCGGGACAAACACGACCGTACAATACGATCGACGAACGGAACAACCGGAAAAAAACCGTATTGCCAAACGGGCGGTCCGCTATGTCGAACGCGATCAAACCATCATCTTGGATGCTGCGACGACGGTCGCCCGGATGACGGTTCATCTCCCGGTGCAACCCCTTCACATCGTCACGAACTCCCTCGCGATCGTCGAGCAGGTCGAGGCACGTCCGGAAATCGATTTGTATGTGACCGGGGGAAAGTTTGATCGGCATGCGCGCAGCCTGGTCGGCATCAAGACGGCCGATGATATTTTAAACTATCAGGTCGATCGTGTGTTTCTCGGAGCATGTGGTCTGACGGAGCAAGGCGTGTTTGCTGAAAATCTCGAAGAGGCGATCGTCAAAAAAGCGATGATCCGCAGTGCCTGTGAGGTCATCGTGCTCGCCGACCGGACAAAATTTGAGAAACGTTTTCTGCATAAGGTCTGTGACCTGGACCAGATTGACGTCTTGATCACCGATGAACAACCAACAGACAGATGGCAGGACTGGTTACGTGAAGCAGCAGTCTTGCTCGAAATAGCAGAGGAGGAACAAGCATGACGACGATTCAAACGACACTTGTCGGATTCGGATTTTCAGCCGTGACATTTCATGCCCCATTGATTCAAGCGTTACCGGAGTTTACGGTCCGACAAGTCGTTTCGAGCCAAGCAGAGAAGGTCGCGACGGTCTTTCCGGATGCGGCCGTCATCGCGACGTTAGAGGAAGCACTTCAAGATGAGCAGACGGAACTGGTCATCATTACGACGCCAACCGCTTTACATTTTGACATGGCAAAACAGGCAATCGAGGCGAAAAAACACGTCCTGCTTGAAAAACCGGCGGTCGTGACGATCGAAGAAGCGGAAGAACTGATGCGCCTTGCCAATCAGCAGGGTGTGCGGATCGCAGTTTATCAAAATCGACGGTATGACGGCGATTTTTTGACGATCGAGCAGTTGATTGAAATGAATGAGATCGGTGACTGGCAATGGCTTGAATCGCGGTTTGACCGGTATCGTCCGGTCGTGCGGGACCGGTGGCGCGAACAGAAGGGACCGGGCTCCGGGATTTTATTCGATCTTGGTTCCCATTTGATTGATCAAGCGCTCGCTTTATTCGGCGAACCGGATGCGGTTGTCGGTGATGTCTTGTTCCAGCGTGACGGGGCAGAGACGGATGACGGCTTCCAGATGACGTTGTTTTACGGAAAGCGCCGTGTCGTCTTACGGTCAAACTCCTTTATCCAAGGACCAACCCCGCGGTTTGAGTTACATGCGACACGCGGCAGTTACGTCAAATACGGGATGGATCCGCAAGAAGCCCGACTGGCGTCCGGTCAACCGATTGATCACGCATTCGGACGGGACGAGGAAACGAACTACGGTTATCTGCAGATTGCCGATCAGCCGCCGGAACGGTTGGCGACACTTCCGGGCAACTATCTCGGGTTTTATGAAGCGTTGGCGAAAGGGCTTGCGACTGGAGCGTTACCGGTCGACCTGACCGATGCTTTGAAGACGATGCAACTGATTGAAGCGGTCCGGTTGAGCAGTGAGACCGGACGGAAAATCCTGCGGAAGGAGTGGGAGCGATGAAGCTGACGGAGTTGTTGGCACAAGAGCACACCTTGACGTTACAGAGTTTTACGAATCAGGAGGCACTGCGGGCCGGACAATATGTCATCGAGCGGGCGTTGCAGGAACAATTGTCGGTCGCCGTCGAACTGAAGCGAAACGGACAACGCTTGTTTTACGCAGCACTCGACGGAACGGCACCGGATCAGGAAGAGTGGATTCGCCGGAAATCGAACGTCGTGCTCCGACACGGTCACAGTTCGCTCTACATGCGTCTCTACAATGAGAGCAAGCAACGGTCCTACCACACGATGTACGCCGTCGATCCGGCCGACTATGCCGACGCCGGTGGTTCCTTTCCAATACGTGTCGCAGGAGTTGGTGTCATCGGGACAATCACCGTGTCCGGCTTATCACAAGAAGCGGATCATCAGCTGGCGGTGGATGCCTTGATGTATTTGAATGGGCAAGACAACTAAAACAGGATGGACTGAAAATCGATTGCTATACAAAAGAGGGCGGCAGATTATAATTCTGCCACCCTTGTTTCGTGCAAAAGGAATCACTCTTTCTCTCACGGGCTTTCCTCAGGCGAGACACAAGCCAACTTCCCCGCCTCAATGAGACGGGAAAGTGGGTCTTGTTCGTCTCTGACAGCGCAAGTCAACTTGCGCTTTTTCCTGTAGGAGTCGCGTGAAACGAGTGATTCCTTTTAGGTCAGTCATGTTTTGGATATCATAATCAAGAAGCAATCGAGTCGGAAGCAGGAGCAGCAGCGCGCCGTTTGTTGCCGCGATAAATGAAGAACAAAGCAGCGAGCATGAACAAGAGACCAGCAAATCGTTTGAGATCAAACGCCACTTCGACGCCACCAAATGTCCCGAAGTGATCGAGCACCATTCCGGCAGACAACTGTCCGATGACGGTTGCGATGCTGGCTGCCGTGACACCAATCTTGGGAACAGCGAGAATGATGAGGAACAGATAACTGACGCCGAACCAGACGGCACTGAGTTGCCAGCGTGGGGCGTCAAGCAACATCAGGACATCCCCTTGTCCAAAGAAAAGGACAGCGAGTGCGAGCAACAACATGCCGGTGAAGAACGTCAAGAACGTACTTTCCAGTGCGCCGGCTTTTTGACCAAACGCGCCGTTGATTGAAGACTGGGCGCTGAGGAGTACACCTCCAAGCAGCGTCATACCAAGTAATGCGATATTCATTAAGATTCCTCCTTAAAAAATCAAAAATAGGGCGATGACCATCAGACCGGATGCGATCAACTTATCTTTGTTGATGGCGACCCGTGGACTCCCGAGCCAGCCTTTGTGTTCGATGATCATGCTAGCGATCATCTGACCGATGATGACGCTAATCATCGCCAAGCCGACACCGACGAGCGGAATGCTGATGATGAGAATGGTTAAGTAAATACTTCCGAGCAGTCCGCCGAGCAACGTCCATTTCGGTGCCTTAAACGTGTAGCCGAGCGAGCCTTTTCCGAAAAAGAGCATGATGATGCCGATGATGATCGTCCCGGCAAAGAAATTATAGAAACTGCTCTCGAGTTTGCCGATGCTGTTGCCGAGTTCTCCATAAATCGCGCCTTCGATGCTGAGCGAGATGCCGGCAAGCAAGGCGAACAAGTAATAAATGAATTTCACAATCCGTCACTTCTTTCTTTAACAAATCTATATATCGAGAAATGTCGATATATGAGCAAAGGAAAACCCGTTAGAGTTCTCCCTTGAGGTACTCCGCCAGTTCGCTGATCTTTTGTTCATTTCGCCGATAATAGGTCCACTTGCCGTGACGCTCTGATTCGAGCAGTCCGACTTTTTGTAACATCGCCAAGTACTGGGATACCGTGGATTGGGACAAGTTTGCCTTCTCCTGGATATCACCGACACAAACGCCTCCTTTTTCAGCGGAATTCGTTGACAAGTGAGCGGTCGGTTTACCGAAATGAGTTTGAGGATCTTTGAGCCAGCGTAAGATATCGAGCCGTACTTCGTTCGACAGAGCTTTAAAAAGATCAACTTGATGTGTCATGCCATCAATCTAATCGATAATTTCCGATATGTCAATTCATCGGTTCGCATTGGCGAAAGCGGATTTATCGAGCGCATGCGTAATCTTGTCACCCGTTGCCGGTTGAAATCCAAGTCCTTGATAAAACGGATCCGCCTGCTCGCTGTAGAGAACCAAACGATCATACGTCAAGAAAGCTTCGGACACGATTTTTTCGAGCAGTGCCGTCCCGATGCCGTGCGACCGTGCTTCCGGCAACACATAGACATCGCGGATCCGACCGGTTTTGGTCTGACCGGATTGTTTCATATATCCACCGCAAGCGAGGACCTGATTGGTCGTCGACAAGGCGACGAACATCGCTTCGCCGTTTTCTTGAAAGGTTTCCTGCCGGCGGTTGCGTAACATGTGTTCAACGAACATAAACTCTTCCTGTGAACTTTTGGCCAGCAGCGGAAGCCAGTTGTAGCCGTCAAAATCGTTCACCCGTTCGATTGTCATTTCCATCCGTCATTCCTCCTTCTTCTCCCTGCATTATTCCTTTTTTGACCGCGTCAAAAACCCGATTTGTTTCACAAACAATCTTTTTTTTACGAGAGACTGGATTTTTAAAAGCCATTTTGCGTATAATGAGAAGTAATGGATTGAACGCAAATGAAAGGAAGTGGCCGTCACAATGAGCCTCAGCCGTCTAAGTAAAGAAGAAATTACTGATCTTTCACTGATTAACTTCGTCAATGAAATGCTGCAAGAAGCGGGCGAACAGCCTATCACTTTCGATGACATCACAAAAGAAATCGAAAAATATCATACGTTTACAAATGAAGAGGACAAGTTCGAGAAACTTGCCCAACTCTATACAGACATGAACATCGATGGGAACTTCGTTAACGTCGGAGCCAACCGTTGGTCCCTTCGTGCGTGGTATCCGTTTGACAAATCGGATGAAGATTTGGTCATCGAAGCACGTCAACGTGGAGAACTGGATGAGTTCGAAGAAGAGTTCAACTACGATGCAGAAGAAGATGAATTCGAGACAATCGAAGATGATCTCGATACGTTCGCGAAAACAGCCGATTACGATGCAGCTGACGACAGCGAAGATGATACATTCAAAAAAGTCGCAGTCATCGATGATCTCGACGACGACTTGGATGAAGAAGACCTCGAAGATTTCGAGGAAGATGAAGAAGAAGTTTAACAACCGCAACCTGCTATTTTTGAACATGAAAATAGCAGTTTTTTCGTTGACGGCTGACGACAGCACGCTTGATTTTTGACTTGAAAAAATCTGCTTGACGAAGTTTTCGGAATGACGTAAGTTAGTCATGGGCTTCTTTAAGCAACGTGCTTAATTTCAGCAAAAGTGTCTCCTGTGAATGGGGGCACTTTTGCTTTTTTATTTTTTTACGACCTCTGACAGATTTCTGGACTTGAGAAGGGAGCAATTTAATCATGACAAAGTATATTTTCGTAACCGGTGGGGTAGTATCTTCACTCGGTAAAGGGATCACGGCAGCATCGCTCGCACGTCTCTTGAAAAACCGTGGCCTCAACGTCACGATCCAAAAATTCGACCCGTACATCAACATCGACCCGGGCACGATGAGTCCGTACCAACACGGTGAGGTATTCGTAACGGATGACGGCGCTGAAACTGACCTTGACCTCGGTCACTACGAACGTTTCATCGACATCAATCTCAGTCAGAATGCGAACGTCACGTCAGGCCGCATCTACTCGACGGTCCTCAAAAAAGAACGCCGTGGCGACTACAACGGTGGAACGGTTCAGGTCATTCCGCACATCACGAACGAGATCAAAGACCGCGTTTTCCGTGCCGGAAAAGAGACGGGTGCTGACGTCGTCATCACAGAGATTGGTGGAACAGTAGGGGATATCGAATCGCTTCCGTTCATCGAAGCCATTCGCCAGGTGAAAAATGACATCGGGAAAGAAAATGTCATGTATGTGCACTGTACACTCGTTCCGTATCTGGCAGCTGCAGGTGAGCTGAAGACGAAACCGACGCAACACAGTGTCAAGGAACTCCGGAGCTACGGAATCCAGCCGGACATCATCGTTCTTCGTGCGGAGCATGATGTACCGCAAGAAATGAAAGATAAAATTGCCCTCTTCTGTGACACACGTCCGGAAGCCGTCATCGAAGCGAAGGATGCGTCAACGCTTTATGAGGTACCGCTCAACTTGCAACGTCAAGGCATGGATCAACTCGTCTGTGACTACTTCAAGTTCGATACACCATCTGCTGACATGACAGCTTGGAAACAACTTGTCCATACCGTGACACACCTCGAGAAGAAAACGAAAATCGCACTCGTCGGGAAATACGTCGAATTGCGTGATGCGTACATCTCGGTTGCAGAAGCGTTGAAGCATGCCGGTTTTGCGTTCAACAGCGACATCGAAATCGACTGGATCAATGCGGAAGACGTCACGCGTGAGAACGTCCAAGAACTCCTTGGATCAGCAAACGGAATTCTCGTTCCCGGCGGATTCGGCGAACGCGGCATCGAAGGAAAAATCGAAGCAACCCGTTTCGCACGCGAAAATAACGTTCCGTTCTTCGGTATTTGCCTCGGGATGCAACTGGCGACAGTTGAATTCGCCCGTAACGTCCTGAACTTACAAGGGGCGCACTCGGCGGAAATCGATCCGGCGACACCATACCCGATCATCGATTTGCTTCCGGAGCAAAAAGACATCGAAGATTTAGGCGGAACGCTTCGTCTTGGTCTTTATCCATGTAAGCTCGAGGAAGGTTCGAAAGCACGTGCCGCATATTCAAGCGAACTCGTGTATGAACGTCACCGTCACCGTTATGAGTTCGGCAACGAATTCCGCGAGCAGTTCGAAGCGAACGGTATGATCTTCTCCGGTACGAGCCCGGATGGCCGTTTGGTCGAAATCATCGAGATTCCAGAACACAAATGGTTCGTTGCGTGTCAGTTCCACCCGGAATTGATTTCACGCCCGGAACGTCCGCAAGCTCTTTTCCATGACTTCATTCAAGCATCACTTGGTGAGTAAGCGTCAAGGATTGGAATCGAAAACCTGTCTCCCGTGTGGAGGCAGGTTTTTTATGTTTTGTTGGAATTTGAGGATTCAAAGACGCGTGTAAAACTTATCTGCTATAATGATAGCGAATTCATTCCTACAAATTTACGTGGAAGGTGTAGATATTGATGGCTCCAAAGTACAAACAAGTAGCAGAACAAATCGAGACGGATATCGTAAATCACGTCTATCAACATACGAATAAGTTATTGACGGAAGATGAATATGCCACGAAGTACGGCATCAGCCGCAACACCGTCCGAAAGGCAATCGAGATCCTCGTCAATAAAGGATACGTCTATCAAGTGCAGGGCAGCGGCGTGTTCGTCCGCGATCATTACAACAGTGATTACGTCAACCTCGAGAAACTCCAAGGATTGACGAGTGACTTCAGCGGGCGCAAAGTCGAGACACGTGCCTTGGCGTTTGAACAGACGACGGCGAACGAAGAGGTGGCGGAACGGATGAAGTGTCCCGTCGGCACGCCGGTCTATTACGTCAAGCGTCTGCGGTTGGTCGACGATCATCCGTTTTCGGTCGAGGATTCGTACTTCCGTAAAAATCTTGTCGTCTATTTGGATGAAAACATCATTCAAAAGTCGATTTACAACTATTTACGCAATGACCAGAAGCTTGCGATCGGCTTTGCCGACCGAGTCATCTACGCGGACTTTTTGAATGCGGAAGACGCCGTGTTGCTTGAGTTAAAAGAAAACGATCCGGCGCTGCTCGTCGATAATACGGTCTACTTAACGAACGGTCAAATCTTTGACGTCTCGCGGGCGACCCATCATTTCCGGCACGTCAAAATGTTGAAAGTCTCGAATATTAAATCTTGAACGCCGGCGGGAGGAATCTCTCACCTGCGTTTTTTTTGTTCACATTTTATTCAAGAAGAAAGGGTTTACATAAATTTTCGCACGTGCTATTATCAATTTGTAGAATTTGTACCTATGAATTTTAGTTATCCATACAAAAGGAGAGATACCATGGTTTCTGAAACGATTGAAATTACACCGGAAGACATCTTCGGTCTGATTGCCCTCTCGGGAGACGCGAAAGCAAGTTACCACCACGCGATGCTTTTGATGCAAGAAGGAAAAGTAGATGAAGCGAATGAAGCGGTCAAAACGGGAGATGCGACTTTAAAAGAAGCGCACAGCATTCAAACGAAGTTCGTCACACTTGAAGCACAAGGAAAAACGGCTACGGTCGGTGTCCTGATGGTACACGCGCAAGATCACTTGATGAATACGATTCTTGTTAAAGAAATGCTCGGATACATGATGCACATGCAAAACGAAATCAACCAACTGAAGGGAATGGATCAAAAATGATGAAAATCGGATTATTCTGTGCGGCAGGTATGTCGACAAGTATGTTAGTGGAAAAAATGAAAGCGGTTGCCGCTGAGCGTGGACTCGAAACAGAAATCGCAGCCTACCCGGAATCAGAAATGGAAACGTATGTCGACAACTTGGATGTTGCGCTGCTCGGACCGCAAGTTAAATACTTGCTCGCAAAAGGCAAACAGATCTGTGAACCAAAAGGTGTGCCGATTGATGTCATCAACACGATCGATTACGGCATGATGAACGGAACAAAAGTACTCGACCACGCATTGAAGCTCGCAAATAAATAAAACGGGGTGACGACTTTGAAAATGCCTAAACATTTCCTGTTTGGTGCAGCATCGGCTTCTTACCAAGTCGAAGGTGCATGGAACGAGGACGGGAAAGGCGTCTCGAACTGGGACGTCTTCTCGAAAATTCCTGGAAAGACTTTTGAAAATACAAACGGTGATGTCGCGATTGACCATTATCACCGCTATAAAGAAGATATCGGACTGATGGCAGAGATGGGGCTGGAATCATACCGGTTCTCGATTTCATGGCCACGGATCTTCCCAAACGGCACAGGCGAAGTAAACGAAAAGGGCCTCGAGTTTTACAACAACGTCATCGATGAGTGTTTAAAACACAACATCGTCCCGTTCGTGACGCTCTATCATTGGGATTTGCCGCAAGTCCTTGAAGAACAGGGCGGCTGGCGGAATCAAGCGACAGTCGATGCTTTCGTCCGCTTCGCTGATATTTGTTTCGAAGCGTTTGGTGACCGTGTCCGCAACTGGATTACGTTTAATGAGACCGTCATCTTCTGTTCGCTCGGCTACTTGTCAGGCGCACACCCGCCAGGCATCGAAGGCGATGCGAAAGCCTATTTCCAGACGACGCACAATGTTTTCGTCGCCCATGCCCGTTCCGTCGAACGCTTTAAGCAAGCCGGATACGAAGGGGAAATCGGCATCACGCACGTCTTTAACCCGGCTTTCAGCATCGACAACGAGGCGGACAACAAATTCGCCGAGATGCATGCGAACGAATTTGCGACGCACTGGTTCTACGATCCGATCTTAAAAGGGACGTATCCGGAATACGTCGTCAAGCAACTGGAGCAACAAGGTCTCCTGCCGGACTGGACACAAGACGAACTCGACGTCCTCAAACGGACGGCTCCGATGAATGATTTCATCGGTCTCAACTACTATTGCCCGCAACGTGTCATGAAAAATGATACAGCACTCGTCATGGCGGGTGGTCGCGAAAATTCGACCGGTCGTCCGGGTAATCCATCGTTTGACGGTGTTTATAAGACCGTTCTGATGGACGATAAAGTGTATACGAAGTGGGGTTGGGAAATTGCACCGGATGCCTTCCTCGATGGACTTCGGATGCTACAAGCCCGTTATGGCGACGTCAAAATCTACATTACAGAGAACGGTCTCGGTGATGTCGATCCGATCGTCGGCGAAGAAATCATGGATACACCACGAATCGAGTACATCGAGAGCCACCTCCGCGCCGTCAAACACGCGGTCCAGGAAGGAATCAATGTCTCCGGATATTATGCGTGGTCGGTCATCGATCTCCTCAGCTGGTTGAATGGTTATAAAAAACAATACGGTTTCATCTATGTCGACCATGAAAATGGTCTTGCCCGCAAAAAGAAACAGTCGTTCCATTGGTACAAAGAGATCATCGCCACGCGCGCTGAAGACCTGTAAGGAGGTTTCCGAATGAGTCGTCTAGAAACCGTATTCGAAAAAGTGACCCCGGCGTTTGCCCGTTTTGCGAATGCCAAACCCGTGCTCGCCATCAAGGATGGATTCATCCTGACGATGCCGATGACAATCATCGGGTCACTGTTCCTGTTAATCTTAGCCCTGCCGATTCCGGGCTGGGAAAAGTTCATGTCCGGTCTCTTTGGAGCCGATTGGACGTTGCCGTTGACGCAAGTCGTCGGAGCGACGTTTGATATCCTTGCCTTGATTGGTGTATTCGGAATTGCTTATTCCTACGTCAAAAATGAAAAAATCGAAGGGGTACCGGCTGGGATCCTCGCGATCATCTCGTTTTTGATCATCACCCAAGCATCCGTTCTGTCGGAATCAGGAGAAGTCGTCAAAGGCGTCGTCCCGAAAGTCTGGACAGGTGGACAAGGTGTCATGGCGGCGATCGTCGTTGGATTGGTCGTCGGTTTCATCTACTCGCAGTTCATCAAACGCGGCATCAGCATCAAGATGCCGGCTGGTGTTCCGCCCGGTGTCGCGAACTCGTTCTCGGCGCTCGTACCGGGATTAGCCGTCATCACGTTGTCTGTCGTCACGTTTGCCGTGTTCCAGGCATTTGCAGACCGGACGTTCACGGAAGTCATCTATGACGTTCTCCAAGCGCCGATTCAAAACTTGACGGATACGTTGGCTGGAGCTGTTCTCATCATGGTCCTCATGTCCGTCATGTGGTGGTGCGGGATTCATGGTGCCGCCATCATCATGGGAATCATGGGACCGCTGTTGACTGCCAACGCGCTGCAAAACCAAGCGATCATTGACTCGGGGAAAGAACTGGTTGTTGGCGGAAATGCGAACATCGTTACGATTCAATTCCTTGATGTCTTTACGAAACTCGGCGGAACCGGAATTACGATCGGTTTCATCATCGCAACGTTGATGGTTGCCCGGTCGGCGCACTTGAAGCAACTGGGTAAGTTGTCGCTTGCCCCAAGTTTGTTTAACATCAATGAACCCGTCATTTTCGGGATGCCGATCGTCTTTAACCCGATCATGTTCATCCCGTTCGTCATCGTCCCTGCCATCGCATCATTCATGGTCTACTTCACGATTCTGTGGGGCTGGGTCGAACCGTTTAATGCCTTGCAGGTCCCGTGGACGACACCCCCGATCATCTCCGGTTTCTTGATCGGCGGATGGCGTGCTGCCTTGTTGCAAATCGCAACGATCGCCATGTCAGTCGCGATTTATCTGCCGTTCGTTCGGATGCAGGATCAGCTGTCATACGGCGAAGAAGTAAAAGCGCAGGAAGATCAAGCTTCGGCTTGAGAGAATCCATCAATTTAGACGCAACAAAACCGAGTAGGTATTCTCTAAAAGCAGAGAAACCTACTCGGTTTGTCGTTACAGATAAAACAGTTTAGAAGTGCTTCCTAATACTATAGAAGAAAAGCGTCATTCCCACTCTTCCGTCATCTCTTGTAATTGCGTCAGGATATGCGTCAACAGGAACGCGCCCAGTGCAAGACTCGGCAAGCCGTGACGGGAACCGTCTTCAGCCGGAAGCAGACCTTTGTTGAATTTCAAGGCGAGCGGTGCAATCGACCGTTCGAGTGTCTCGGTCACGTCGCCGAGCGTGATGATCGCGTACGGTGTGTGCCACGCATCATAACGGGCGAGAGACGCCAGCAAGTCGGACCGTTCCGTATCCGGTGTGAAAATCAACACTCGGTCGACGGCATGTAATGTTTTATGATCTTTGATTTTCGTGACCCGTTTCATCTGATCCGGACCGTCGGACAGCATCGGATAGAGACCTTCAAATTCACCGTACGCATCGAGATAGACTTTCCCTTGACCGACGAGCGCCTGAGCCAGCAGACGGACGACATCGAATAATTCGTCTTCTTGTTTTGTAAGCGTTTGTAATTTTCCGTTGAACTGAGTCGCTAAAATTTTCATCATTTTGAACATCCTCTCTAACTTTCTGTCAAGGATAGTATATAGCAAGTTTTGCTTTCATGTAGAATGGAAATAACTAGAGGAGGAGTGTGGGACATGAAAGGGAGATTGCTGATCGCGGAAGATGAACCGGGGATTCGGAATTTATTGGCCCAATTGTTTCGGGCACAGGGCTACACGACAGACGTCGCTGTAGACGGCTTAGAGACGATTGAACGCCTTAAAGAGGCGGATTATGATTTATTGTTGATGGATGTCAACATGCCGGGACGGACCGGTCTTGAAGTACTGCGTCACCAAGACGAGGTCGGACGACGGGTTCGGACGATTTTGATGACGGCACTTGGGGAAAAAGAAGCAATGGAAGAAGCGAAGCGACTGGGCGTCGTCGCCTTCTTCGGAAAGCCGTTTGACATCTTTGAATTAAAAAAAGAAGTGACTGTGCAAATTTCGAGCGATGTAAGCGGTTAATCCTTCACGTCGTCGTCACAATCCTAAATTCGGAGCGAAATGCTGTACGTTCAAGCGAATCAGTGTGTTATAATCAGTCTGAAAATGCACGTTTACGTGTAAGTAGCGATCAAAACAGAGGAGGATGTCATTATGCCATTAGTATCTATGACAGACATGTTAAACAAAGCTCTCGAAGGTAAGTACGCAGTAGGTCAATTCAACATCAACAACCTCGAGTGGACTCAAGCAGTACTCGGTGCGGCTCAAGAAGAGCAGTCACCAGTCATTCTTGGAGTATCTGAAGGTGCAGCACGTCACATGGGCGGATTCTACACAGTTGTTAAAATGGTAGAAGGTCTCGTTCACGACATGAAAGTAACAGTTCCTGTTGCAATCCACCTCGACCACGGTTCGAGCATTGAAAAATGTAAAGAAGCGATCGACGCTGGATTTACATCTGTAATGATCGACGATTCACATAGCCCGATCGACACAAACATCGAAACAACAAAAGCTGTTGTTGAGTATGCACACTCGAAAGGTGTTTCAGTCGAAGCAGAAGTTGGAACAGTTGGCGGACAAGAAGACGACGTTATCGGCGATGTTATGTACGCGAAACTTGACGACTGCGTTCGTATCGTTAAAGAAACTGGTATCGATACGCTTGCTCCTGCACTCGGTTCTGTTCACGGACCATACAAAGGTGAACCAAACCTTGGTTTCACTGAAATGGAAGAAATCCGTAACGCAACGGACCTCCCACTCGTTCTTCACGGTGGAACAGGAATCCCGACACACGATATCGAAAAAGCAATTTCGCTTGGTACTTCGAAAATCAACGTCAACACGGAAAACCAAATTTCGTTCGCGAAAGTGGTTCGTGAAGTCTTGGCTGAGAAACCAGAAGCATATGACCCACGCGTATTCATCGCACCAGGTCGCGAAGCAATCAAACAAACAGTCATCGGTAAGATGCGTGAGTTTGGTTCAAGCAACAAAGCTTAATTTTTCGTGCCCAAAACACGGTAGACATTCGTCTATCGTGTTTTTTTCATCTGTTTCAGCAGATTGTTTTGGAAAACGTTAGGACTTCTCGGGGAAAAAATTTATAATAGAAGAGTAAGCGATTTCAAGGGATATTTTAAGGGATGAAAGGGGAAAGAGAGAGATGAGATTTTTTATCGACACAGCAAACGTAGAGGATATTAAAAAAGCACATAAAATGGGGATTTTAGATGGGGTTACGACCAACCCGTCACTCGTCGCAAAAGAGGGCGTCGATTTCCATACACGCTTGCGTGAAATTTGTGAGATCGTCGGAGACGTCTCGGTCAGTGCAGAAGTCATCGCGCTCGACGCGGAGGGAATGATTCGGGAAGGGAAGGAACTTGCCCAGATTGCACCGAACATTACGGTAAAGGTTCCGATGACACCGGCCGGTCTTGAGGCCGTCGCAGCACTTTCGAAAGAAAAGATCACGACGAACGTCACATTGATCTTTAATCCGAACCAAGCCTTGCTCGCAGCACGTGCGGGTGCGACGTATGTCTCACCATTCCTTGGTCGTTTGGACGATATCGGTCAAGATGGCATGGGGCTTGTTGAGACAATCGCCCAAATCTTCGTCATTCATGACATTCCGACACAAATCATTGCGGCATCTGTCCGGAATCCGGTTCATGTCACGAACGCAGCACTTGCGGGTGCCGATATCGCGACGATTCCGCTGAATGTCATTGAGTCACTGACGCAACACCCACTCACGACACAAGGAATCGAGCGGTTCCTGGCTGACTGGGAAAAAGCGCAGCAATAACAGATTGTACAGAAAGGTTGATGGAATGTGGACATTTTGCATATCGTAGGACAACAACGTCTTGAAGGGACCGTCATGATCAGTGGATCGAAGCAGAGTGCGATTCCGTGTCTCGCGGCAGCACTGCTGACCGACCAACAGGTCATCTTAGAGGGGGTGCCGGACATTGGCGATGTCGCGACGATGATCCAAATCATTGAGATGCTTGGAGCTGTCGTAACACGTCAAGGCGATATGGTGACGATTGACCCAAGTCATGTTGAGCCGATGCCGCTCACAGGTACGGATACACGGAAATTACGTGGATCGATTTATCTGATGAGTGTCCTCGCGGCACGATTCAAACAGGGAGTCGTCGGTCTGCCCGGTGGTTATGCCATCGGTCCTCGACCGATTGATTTACACATCAAGGCACTGGAGCGACTCGGTGTTTCGATGCGAAATGAACAAGGGGTTTACTATATGCATGTCGAAGAGTTGAAGGGGAACCGAATTTATTTGGACCTTCCTTCCTTCGGTGCAACCATCAGTGCATTGCTCGTCGCCGTCATGGCGGAAGGGACAACGGTCATTGAAAATGCAGCATGTGATCCGGAAGTCATTGACGTCAGCACGATGTTGACGAACATGGGGGCGAGTGTCAAAGGTGCAGGGACCGATGAGATTCGCATCAAAGGGATCAAGACGCTGCAAGGTTGCCGGCATACGTTGATTCCTGACCGGATGGAAGCGGGGACGTTCCTCGCCATGGGTGCTGTCCTCGGTCGGGTGACAGTCGATAATGTCATTCCACTTCATCTGGAGAGCATCATTCAAAAGCTCGAACGATTCGGAGCGAACATCGAAATCGCAGATGATGCGGTCACAGCCTCTGTCGACATGGCAAAACCGATTGATATTCGTGTGTTTCATTACGGCGGTTTTCCGAGTGATCTTCAACCGATCATCTCTGCTGTTTTGCTCAAACCGAAAGGCGCGAGCGTCGTCGTCGATAAACTGTATCCGCAACGTTTCCGGCATGTTCAGGAAATGCGGCGACTGAACGCACGGATTACACACGAAGATGCCTCGATCATCATTCGCGGCGGGGAAGACTTGCGTGGAACCGAAATCGAAGCGCACGATCCGCGCGGTGCGGCAGCTCTTGTCTTAAGCGGTATGCTTGCTTCAGGGGAAACCTTGTTGCATCATGCGGAAGTGCTCGATCAGAGTTATGAACAGTTCGTTGAGAAGTTAAAAGGGCTTGGCGCCCTCGTGTGGCGTGAAACGGTCTAAGATTTTCAGCTAGGGAGAGGGGATTATACACATGGAAAGAAGTTTATCAATGGAACTCGTACGGGTGACGGAAGCGGCAGCACTTGCTTCGGCACGTTGGATGGGGAAGGGCTTGAAAAACGAGGCAGATGACGCGGCAACAAGCGCCATGCGTGATGTATTTGATACGATCCCGATGAAAGGAACAGTCGTCATCGGCGAAGGCGAAATGGATGAAGCCCCGATGCTCTACATCGGTGAAAAACTGGGGAACGGATACGGACCACGTCTTGACGTCGCCGTTGATCCGCTCGAAGGAACAAACATCGTTGCTAAAGGAACATGGGGAGCACTTGCCGTTCTCGCCGTAGCCGATGCCGGAGATTTGTTACATGCACCGGATATGTACATGGATAAGATTGCCGTCGGACCGGAAGCAGCGGGACACGTCAGTTTGGATGCGACGATCGAAGAAAACATCGCGGCAGTCGCCAAAGCGAAAAATAAAGAGATCGAAGACGTCGTCGTCTCGATTCTCGACCGGGAACGTCACGAAGAAATCATTCAACGGATTCGCGCAACAGGGGCACGGATTCGTCTGATTGGAGACGGTGACGTCGCAGCAGCCATCAATACCGCTTTCCCGCATACCGGAATTGACATGTTGCTTGGTTCAGGTGGTGCGCCGGAAGGTGTTCTGGCGGCGGTTGCTTTAAAATGTCTCGGCGGAGAACTCCAAGGACGACTCTTGCCGGCAGATGACGCGGAAGTCGCGCGTTGCAAAAAGATGGGGATTGAAGATCCGTCGAAAATCCTTATGATGGACGACCTTGTCACGGGAGATGACTGTATCTTTGCGGCAACAGGTGTCACGGACAGCGAGTTGATGAAGGGTGTTCAGTTTACGGCGCAAGGCGGTCAAACGCACTCTGTCGTCATGCGGGCGAAATCGGGAACGGTTCGTTTTGTCGAAGGGATCCACTCGTTCAAGAAAAAACCAAAGCTCGTTATTAAATAAGTTTATTTTCATAATGCAAATAAAGACGAATCCGACTCAAATCGGATCCGTCTTAGATGTAAGACAAAATGCGGTTTTTCTCTTAAATGAGAAAGATCGCTTTTTTTGTTCGCTTCGAATCGTTTTCCTGGGACAAGCATCGCGCCGCTTCGCTTCACTGCAGGGTCGCTCCTGCTTGTTTTTCCCTAGGAAGCGATTTCGAGCGAACAAAACGCTTCTTCTCATAGCAGGGAATAGATGAAAAATTTCGTACTTCTCGACGCTTGGTAAGAAGTTCGTCCGATGCGTTACGCATTAATAAAAAGAAGAACTGGATTTAGAGGTCGATTACGATTGAATTCTTCATGGAAAAAAGCCCTTCATTCCCGAAGAAGAGGAATATTTAAGAGCACGAGATGGAAGATAGCACAATAATTTCGGTTCAAACCGGATTCATCTTTATTATGGAATGAAATCTTATAGACTGTACGCGACTCCTACAGGAAAAGCGCAGGTTCACCGCGCGTCAGAAACAAACGAGACCCGGGTACTTGTCCGTTTCAGGACAAAGAATCCGCGGCTCGTGTTTCGCCTGAGGAAAGCAAGTACAGGAACAAGATTTATTCGAGAGCGTCATGTGTCGGAGCTTGCAATTGGTGTGTCATCTGGACGAGTTTTCGGCGTGAGAGGAAACGGGTCATGAAAACGTAGATGGCGTTACTTCGACCCGGGATGACAAGCGTTTTTCCCTTCATGTATCCGGTGAAGGAAAGTTGAGCAGTTGTTTTGGCATCTATGATTCCCGGACGTTTAAATAACCCGGACGTTGCAAGATCCGCTGTTTTAGCGAAATCAGTATGGGTGGCTCCCGGGCAAACGGCCGTCACCTGAATATTGTACGGGGCGAGCTCGTCTGCCAATGCTTCCGAAAAACTGAGAACGTAAGCTTTTGTTGCATAATACACGCTCATGAAAGGACCGCCATGAAAAGAGGAGGTCGATGCAATCTGAACGATCCGTCCGCCGCCTTGTGTTTGCATCCGACGGGAAAAAGCTTTCGTCAAATACGTCAGCGCCCGAATGTTGACGTCAATCATGTTCAATTCGCGTGATACATCCGTTTCGATAAATTCACCATACAGACCAAAACCCGCGTTGTTGATCAAAACATCAACGGGAGTGTGTTCTGTCGCACGTAATAAGGCTTTGATTTGAACGGTTTGACCGATATCATACGGGAGAACGACGGCGGAACCACCCCGTTGTTCGATAAAGTGTTTCGTTTCGAAAAGCTGTTCGACGTTTCGTCCGACGAGTAACAGATGATGTCCTTGTTCGCCGTGCAGATAAGCAAGTTCCCGCCCGATTCCGGCGGAAGCACCTGTAATCAATACGTTCATGATAGGTCCTCCTTTTATACTAGGATAGAAAAAAAGCGATCGAGCCGATGCTCAACCGCTTGGTCATTTGAATTATAGATATGAACCCGCGCCGACAAGGCGTGAACCCCAGTATCCTGATTTAAAGCTTGAGTACTTAACGCCACCCGTTTCCGAGTTGACCATGCTTGTTTTGCTTGTCGCCATACCGACGTGTTGAATGCCGCTACCGTGTGAGAAGAAAACAAGATCTCCCGGTTGAACGCTAGATACGCTGACTTTTTTAGAAGATGCGTATTGTGAAGAAGACGTACGTGGCAATGTTTTGCCTGCTGCTTTTTTGTAAACGTAGCTTGTGAAACCAGAGCAGTCAAATCCACGAGTTGTCGTTCCGCCCCATACGTAAGGAGTTCCTTTGTGTTTAGCGGCTTCGCTTAGAAGACGTGTACGTGTTGAAGATGAAGTTGTTGATTTTTTAGCCGTTGAAGTAGAAGACTTGTATGTTTTCGTATACTGCGAGAAGACATAACGTGTTTTTCCACCGTACGAAATTTTAGTCCAGCTGCCTGATTTACCTTTGTATGTAAATGTTTGGCCTGCGTTTACTTTACCGACGATGCCTGCTTTTGTAGAAGGAGCCGTACGAACACGTAATCCGTTATCTGTGATCTTAACTTTCGTGACTGTAGCTGCTGCTTCAACCTTATCTGTTCCCACTGATGCAAATCCTGAAACCACTAATGCTGCTGTCGCGACCGATGCTAGAAAACGTTTCATATGTGAAATCCTCCATGTCATTTTAAAGTAGTTTGAAAACCGGGTTATATGATCAATCTCATTAAGTGTTTGTTTAGGCAGTGTGTCTTACAACTGTGTAAGTTTTTCTCTGCACGATTATCTTAGCACGCCGATACATGAAAACGTTTTTTCAGTTCCGCTACAAAACATGACGTTTTTGTAACATAACTGCAATAATATACTCGAATATTACAAAGAAGAAATTCCCATTCGTTAAATCACGACGAAAGAGGTGGAAATGTGATACCTTTAATGCACAACAAAATATTAAGCAACAACTGTTAAAACGAACATCGCGTCCTTTGCTACTGAATTTATACGAAGAATAGGTGAATGCATATGCCAACTGAGAAAACTGACAAACCAGAACGTTCCTATACACTGGCTCAACTGAGCAACCTGACATTAAAAGACTTATATGAGATCGCCAAATCGAAAAACGTCCCGCAATACCGAGAGGCCCGCAAACGTGAACTGATGTTCAAGATTTTAAAAGCGCAGGCTGAGTCAACCGGTCTATATTTCCTCGAAGGGGTATTAGAAGTGATCCCCGGCAACCCACAGATGCAAAATGATGGCGGCTTCGGCTTCCTTCGTCCTATCAACTATTCGCAATCCTCTGAAGATATCTACATCGCTGCTTCGCAAATCCGCCGATTCAACCTTCGTAATGGAGACGTCGTGACCGGAAAGGTCCGACCGCCAAAAGAGAATGAACGGTTCCAAGGTTTATTAAGTGTGGAAGCAGTCAACGGGGAAGCGCCGGATACGGCCCGGAATCGTCTGTTTTTCCCGGCATTGACGCCGATTTATCCGGATCGTTTGATGCGACTCGAAACAGAACCACGCCATCTGTCGGTTCGTGTGATGGATATGATTGCACCGGTTGGCTTCGGACAACGGGGATTGATCGTCGCACCGCCTAAAGCGGGTAAAACATCTCTATTAAAAGAAATCGCGAATTCGATTCAAGTGAATCACCCGGATGTCGAATTGATCATTCTATTGATCGATGAGCGCCCGGAAGAAGTGACGGATATCGAACGGTCTGTTCCGGGAGCCGATGTCGTCAGTTCAACGTTTGACGAAACACCGGACAACCACGTGCGGATTTCAGAACTCGTCTTGGAACGGGCGATGCGTCTCGTCGAGCATAAAAAAGATGTGGTCATCTTAATGGATTCGATTACACGTCTGACACGTGCTTACAACTTAACGGTTCCGCAAAGCGGACGAACGTTGTCCGGGGGGATTGATCCCGCCGCCTTCCATAAACCAAAACGCTTTTTCGGTGCTGCCCGGAACATCGAACACGGTGGCAGCCTGACGATTCTTGCGACTGCCCTCGTCGAGACCGGCTCACGGATGGACGACGTCATCTATGAAGAGTTTAAAGGGACCGGCAACATGGAGCTCCATCTCGACCGGAAGTTATCCGAACGCCGGATCTTCCCGGCCATCGACATCCGGAAATCCGGAACACGGAAAGAAGAGTTGTTGTTACCGCAAGATCAGCTGGATGCCTTGTGGACGATCCGCCGGACGATGAACGAGTCCAATGAGTTCGTCGACAGCTTCTTACGCAAGATTCGTGACACAAAAAACAATGAAGAATTTTTTGTGGAACTGAACAAAGAAAAGAAGAAGCCCGTCCGACGCGCACCTGTCAAACCCCGCGTGACGAAAACCGACACAACGACATAAAAATAGGTATTGCGGGTCATCAAAAAATCGTTTAGTATAGGAAGGTAACTTACTCTGGCTCAGCAAATGAACCAGGGCGGAAGGAGAGAAAACAACCATGAAACAAGGAATTCACCCAAACTACAACAAAGTTGTATTTATGGATTCAACTACTGAGTACAAATTCTTGACTGGTTCTACACGTTCTTCGAACGAGACAATCACTTGGGAAGATGGAAACGAGTACCCACTCATCCGCGTGGATGTGTCTTCGGACTCGCACCCATTCTACACTGGTCGTCAAAAGTTCAACGCTGCAGACGGTCGTGTCGATCGCTTCAACAAAAAATACGGCCGCAAGTAATTGCGACTTCTGTATTAAAAAACAGCCTGTCTCCATCACTGGAGCAGGCTGTTTTTGTATAAACTGAACTGAGCACGATAGGTGAGATAGGTTTTAAGCACAAACGACAGACCGATCGCTCCAGCCGCTCCGACGAGGTACGGCAGCATATCCGGATTGTCCGCAAAGTGTTGAAACAGCAGACTGAAGGAAAAATGACGCCCGAGAAAATAACCCGCTCCTAAAAAGATGCTGATCCAGATCAAGGCACCGGTATAGGCATACGTGACGAAGACCCGAAACGGCATCTTCGAGACACCGGCAAAAAACGCAGAGAGCTGACGGAGTCCGGGTATGTAGTAACCGATGATCAAAACCGTTTTCCCGTAACGTAAAAATCCGGCCTCCGCTTGAAAGATATGTTTTTCGGAAATCCGTAACTTCGGAGCCACACGATGCAGCAGGGGCATCCCGAGTTTCAGACCAAGAACATAGCTGATCGTCATCCCGATGCAACTGCCGGCATACGCCGCCAGAATCGTTCCGATCAGTGGTAAATCACCGTGATGCATCCAAAATCCTGACATGACGAGTAACGTTTCGTCAGGGATCGGTAAACCGACAATTCCGCCGGCTAACAGAATGGCGAGACCGAATGCTCCATATTGGTGGAGAACTTCATGTAGTATGTGATGAATCGGAGTCACCTTCCTTCAAAGAAACTTCTTCTTTAGTGTACAGGAAATAGATACCAGTTGAAATGAGGAGATGAAGATTCAGGGGAATATCGAGGAGTTTTCGATTTTGAGAAGTCAACTCTTTTTCTCAATTTAGATTCGGGCTATACTCGTTAAAGTGACTAATTTTAGAGGACGGTGTTTTACGATGATGCATGTGATCAATCAGTATGGTTGGATCGAAGTGATTTGCGGAAGCATGTTTTCCGGCAAATCCGAAGAGCTGATCCGTCGTGTTCGACGGGCACAGTACGGAAAATTACCGGTGCAAGTGTTCAAGCCGGCGATTGACGACCGTTACCATGAAGAACATGTCGTGTCGCACGTCGGAAATTCCGTCATTGCGATTCCGATGGCGACGAGCCGCGACGTCTATGCGGCAGTAGCAGAAGAGACGCAGGTCGTCGCAATTGATGAAGTTCAATTTTTTGACGATGAAATCGTCGCGGTCATCGAGGCACTGGCGCAAGATGGCAAACGCGTGATTTGTGCGGGGCTCGATCAGGATTTCCGGGCAGAACCATTTGGAAAGATGCCTGAATTATTGGCACGTGCCGAGTTCGTGACGAAATTACAGGCGATTTGCTTATCGTGTGGCGATCCGGCTTCCCGGACACAACGCTTGATTAACGGCCAACCGGCCAACTACAATGATCCGATCATTTTGGTGGGGGCTTCTGAATCTTATGAACCACGTTGCCGTCACTGCCATCAGGTACCAGGCAAACCGCAACCGTTGCAGGAATGGAAAAAACAACAGCAGAATTAAGAGTACAATATGAAAAAGCGAACGATTCTCCGGCCTCAGGGCTTGAAATCGTTCGCTTTTTTTTATATCAACCGGTCCGTGTCAACTGACTGTACTGCTCGACGAAATAAGCCGTTTCGCGGACAATCGTCTCTTGGTCATGGTCGAGTGTCGCAACATGATAGGAATCGAGCAGACAATAACTGCGTTTATCCGTCGCACCAATCGTCCGGTGCAGGTAATCCGAACAGGTTGGCGGAACGACATGATCTTCAGCAGAATATAAAATAAGCGTCGGAATTTGAATGGCGGGAAGGGTTGGGATGGTGTCGCGAATCAAGCGTAAAAGTTCGGACGCAGCGACCGCCGGCACGACATCATAGATGATTTCAAAAGCGGTTTGCTTGATATCGGGTGGGCTTTCCGGCAGATAAACCGGACAATCCGTAAACGATAACGCTTCGTAAGCGGGGACGGATAAAGCAGCATTGATTGTGATGATACCTGCGACCGGCAGACCTTCGGCAGCGAGTGCCAGTGCGAGCGTCGCACCCATCGATTGACCGACGATGAAGATCGATTCACACTGGCGGGACAGTTGAGCAAAGCCCTCGCGGACACTCTGTTTCCAATCTTCGGCCGTCGCCGTTTCGAAGTCACGTACATCTGTCCCGTGACCATGCAGACGGGGGGCATAGACTGAAAAACCGTGTTCTGCGAAGCGTTCTCCTACAGCCCGAACACTTTGCGGCGTCGCATTAAAGCCGTGACACAGCAAAATGCCGATTGATCCACGTTCCAAGAAAAAGGCTTCGGCGCCCGGTAAAACAGGATAACTCATACTCATCATCTCATCCTCCATTTCAAAATAAAAACCCGTTTGGCTTTGGACGGCAAACGAGTTTCTCGTGTGTATCATCCAAAGCGGTTGCTTTGCTGGTCGGAGCACCTTGCCAATCGCAGGTTGCCGTGGAGTCCTAGAGCCAGGTCTCTCGTCCACTCTTGATATAACATATAGGAATTGTCGGATTAATCATTGAGAAGATGATAGCACTGACAGAAAAGGATTGTCAAATGCTCCTTGACCGGCGACCGGAACTCTTCTATGATGAAGCCCAACCCGGGAAATCAATCGATATGGGTCATATGGTTTATTTTTGAAAATATGGTTGACCTTTAAAAGATCTTTCTGTAATGTAAAAATTAGTTTTACGACATAAGTTCGAACAGCAACAACACACATATGAATTTCATACCGCAACACTTATCCAGAGAGGTGGAGGGACTGGCCCTACGAAACCTCGGCAACAGACTCATTATGAGCACTGTGCCAATTCCATCAGACGATTGTCTGAGAGATGAGTCGAGTGGATTCTGCCTCTGTGCGGATCCAGGTCTCTTCTTGTTTCTTAAGAAGAGGCCTTTTTGTTTTTTAAAAGGGGGAAAAAGTGGTGATTACATTCAAAAATGTAAAAAAAATCTACCAGACCAACGAACAATCGATCGCTGCATTGGACGGTGTCGATCTCGAAATCCGAAAAGGTGAAATCTTTGGCGTGATCGGGTTCAGCGGGGCTGGAAAAAGTTCTTTATTACGGTGTGTCAATCTTCTTGAACGTCCGACATCCGGCAGCGTGACGGTCGACGGGCAAGAACTGACGACCCTTTCGGCAAAACAACTGCGGGAAGCGAAACAAAACATCGGGATGATCTTCCAACATTTCAACTTGCTTGATTCGAATACGGTCTTCGCGAATGTCGCAAAACCACTCGTCTTAAAAGGGATCAAAAAGGAGGAAGTCCACCGGCGTGTCACCGAGCTGCTGGCGTTCGTCGACTTAGCGGATAAAGCCGATCATTATCCGGATCAGTTATCGGGAGGGCAGAAACAACGTGTCGGAATAGCGCGGGCACTGGCAACCCAGCCGTCGGTTCTGTTGTGTGACGAAGCGACATCGGCGCTTGACCCGCAAACGACACAGCATATCCTGCGGTTACTGAAACAGATCAACGCGGAATATGGGATCACGATTTTACTGATTACACACGAGATGGGCGTCATCCGTGAGATTTGTGACCGGGTCGCAGTCATCGAGGCAGGCAAGTTGATTGAATCAGGTACCGTGTTCGACGTCTTCTCGAATCCCCAGACGGCGACAGCGAAAAACTTTGTCCGTTCCGTCATGCAAGATGAGATTCCGGCGTCAGTGCAACGGTTGATCAAACAACGGGATGCCGGACATCATGTCTATAAAATCAATTTCCTTGGGGCACACACCGGGCAACCGCTCTTGTCGCAAGTCGCCAAACGGTTTGATGTCGATGTCAACATCCTGCACGGCAGCATCACGGAACTGCAAAATATCCCGTTCGGCAGTCTGCTCGTCGAATTGATCGGTGAAACGGCGGAAATTGCGCGAGCCCTGCAATACATTGATCAGTCGGATGTCAAGGTCGAGGAGGTGCTGGCCGATGCTAGTTAACTACACGGACATCTGGACCGCTTTTCTGCAAACCTTGACGATGGTCGGATTGTCGCTACTCTTTTCGACGCTGATTGGTCTACCGCTCGGAATTCTGTTGGTCGTCACACGTAAGGGAGCGTTGCTCGAACAAGTACCGCTCTTCAACGTCTTAAGCAGCGTCGTCAATGTGTTTCGGTCGGTTCCGTTCATCATTCTGCTCGTCGCAATCATTCCGCTGACACGGTTGCTCGTCGGGTCGTCGATCGGAACGAAGGCAGCAATCGTCCCGCTGGTCTTTTATGCGGCACCGTACATTGCCCGATTGATTGAAAGTTCACTGCTCGAAGTCAGTACGGGCGTCTTGGAGGCGGCGGAAGCGATGGGCGCGACACCGTTGCAGACGATTTTCCGTTTCCTGTTGCCGGAAGCACTCAGCTCGCTTGTCCTGAACTTGACGATCGCGACGATTGGCTTGATCGGGGCGTCGGCAATGGCCGGGGCGATCGGTGGCGGAGGGCTCGGGGACTTGGCCATCACCTACGGCTACCAACGGTTTGATACGACCGTCATGATCATCACGGTCGGAATCCTCGTCATCCTGGTACAAGGCTTACAGACAACAGGTAACCTGCTGGCACGAAAAATTCGGAGGCACTAACAAAACATAGAGAAGATAAGGGAGAGATGAACGATGAAAAAAGGATTAGCGATTGGTGCAGCATTGACGACGGTATTATTTGCAGGGTGTGCGGCGTCCGGGGAGGACGACAAAAATACGGTCAAGCTCGGCGTCAGCGGCTCGGATACGCAAGTTTGGGAATACGTCGCGAAAAAAGCGGAAAAAGAGGGCATCACGATTGAACTCGTCAAGTTCTCCGATTACGTGCAACCGAACCTGGCACTCGCGGAAGGTGAAATCGATGCCAACTCGTTCCAGACGATTTCCTATTTCAATGCCTTTAAAAAAGAACATAACTTAAAACTGTCGCCGATTGCGACGACCGTCATCGCACCGATGGGAATCTATTCGGATAAAGTCAAGGATGTCAAAGATATCCCGGTCGGTGGAAAGATTGCCGTCCCGAACGAGGCGACGAACATGGGACGGGCACTGCTGTTGTTGCAGGAAGCGGGCTTAATCAAGTTGCCGGACGACTTTGATGGAAACGGAGCCGTCGACAAAATCGTCGAGAATCCGAAAAAGCTGAAGATTGTTCCAGTCGTCGCCGGACAGACGCCGCGTGTTCTGCCGGATGTATCCGCATCGATCATCAATAACGGAATCGCCGTGGATGCCGGCTTTAATCCGATCAAAGACTCGATTCTCCATGAAAATGAAACAGCGAAACCTTACATCAACATCATCGCTACACGAACGGAAGACAAAGACAAAAAGACGTTAAAGAAAATTGCTTCCCTGTACCAACAGGATGATGTCGCGGAATTCATCAAAAAAGAGTACAAAGGAAGCACGATTCCGACGTTCGTCCCACTCAGTGACATCGGCGAATAACTAAAAATCCAAAGGAGCGTGACCCAAATGAAGGTTCAGACAAAACGGGAAAACTTGATTCAAACGATTGAGCAGGATATCGAACAAAAACGCGAGTCGTATCTCGAGACGAGTCACCGGATTCATGCGACACCCGAGATTGGGAACGAGGAATATTTTGCTTCGCGTCATCATGCGGAACGCCTGACGGCAGAAGGGTTCACGGTTGAGCTCGGGGTCGCGGGACACGACACGGCGTTTTTGGCCCGGAAGACTTCGGATAAACCGGGGGCGACGGTTGCCTTCCTTGCCGAATACGATGCGTTGCCGGGGATTGGTCATGCCTGCGGTCATAACATCATCGGCACGACAAGTGTCGCAGCGGCGATCGCGCTTAGTAAAATCATCGATGAAGTCGGCGGCAGTGTCGTCGTGCTCGGAACACCGGCAGAGGAAGGTGGACCAAACGGCAGTGCGAAAGGCAGCTTCGTCAAACATGATCTCCTGACGGGGATCGATGCGGCACTGATGATTCATCCGTCCGGACAAACGCGGATTACCGGTTCCTCACTTGCCGTCGATCCACTCGATTTTGCCTTTACCGGCAAGCCGGCTCACGCGGCAGCGTCACCGGAAGAGGGCATCAATGCACTCGACGCCGTCATCCAACTCTTTAACGGCATCAATGCCTTACGCCAGCAATTACCGAGCGATGTCCGGATTCACGGCATCATCACGGATGGCGGTGATGCGCCGAACATCATCCCGGAATACGCCAAAGCGCGCTTCTTCATCCGGGCGACGACACGCGAACGGCTGAATGCCGTGACGAAGAAGGTCAAAGCCGTTGCCGAAGGGGCGGCGCTTGCGACCGGGGCGACGCTTGAGGTCATCGCATTCCAAAATGAGGTCGACAATCTCCTGTTCAACCGGACGTTTGACGAGATTTTCCGGGAAGAGGCGACTGCGCTTGGGGAAGACGTCAAGACGGATGAACGCCCGGGTCTTGGTTCGACCGACGCCGGCAATATCAGCCAGATCCTGCCGACGATCCATCCGTACATCAAGATCGGAGCGGACGATTTGGTCGCCCACACGGAAAGTTTCCGGGAAGCGGCACGGTCGGAACAAGGCGACGAAGCCTTGAACACCGGCGCAAAAATCCTGGCTCGGACGGCGTTACGCCTGTTGACGGACGGACAGTTACTCGGGACGGTCAAACAGGAGTTCCATGACCGGAAAAACGGCTATTTGGCGTAACAGACAAGACGAAAAGTATGTTTCTGTCCGACGGGAGGATGTCTTTTAAAGTCCGTCGGATAGCACATACTTTTTTTCGGAAATGGAAGTAAAAACAAATTCTTTTTTGTATTTTAAAATAACCTGTGCTAGTCTTGAGCTGTACAACTGAATAACCAGTTCTTCGGGGTAGGGTGAAAATCCCAACCGGCGGTGATGCGATTTTTGAATCGACGAGCCCGCGACCCATAGTGTACGCACTATGGCTGACTTGGTGTGATTCCAAGGCCGACGGTAAAGTCCGGATGGGAGAAGAACGAAAAAATGTGCTTGAAACCATTTTCTGAAAAAATACATTCAGAGAAAGGTCTATTTCTGTATGCTTTCAAACAGAAAAACAAGACGTTTCTTTCGTGACCCTTCAATCATGACGCCCTGCAAATGCAGCGGCGTCTTTTTCTTTTGAAAGGAGCGAAATTATGAAAAATAGAATGCATCATGCGATGCAATTGGCAGAGATGTTAGACGGACAAACGAGTCCAAATCCAAGTGTCGGCTGTGTGATCACGAAGCACGGACGGATCATCGGTTTTGGAGCGCACCGGTTTGCCGGGGGTCCCCATGCCGAAGTCGAAGCGTTACGGATGGCGGGAGAGGCGGCACGCGGCGCCGATCTGTATGTCACGCTTGAACCGTGTAACCATCACGGCAAAACACCTCCTTGCACGGAAGCAATCATTGCCGCCGGTATCAAGCGGGTGTTCGTCGCGACGGAAGATCGTCATGCGATCGTCGCGGGGCAGGGCATTGCACGTCTGCGCGACGCCGGACTGACGGTCGAAGTCGGATTGCTGCAAGACGAAGCGGTTCGTTTTTATACACCGTTTTGGCAAAGTATCGAGCGAAAACGGCCGGCTGTCACGGTGAAGATTGCTCAGACACTAAACGGAATCATCACGACAGGTGAAAAACGCTGGATTACGTCAGAAGCCGCGCGAACGGCGGGACGCCGGTTGCGGGCAAGACATGACGCTATCTTGGTCGGAAGTGAGACGGTTTTAATTGATGATCCGGCCCTGACGTTACGCAGTGAAGAGGGAATCGAACCGATTCGGGTCCTCGTTGATCGACGGGGGCGGTTGTCGGAGACGTTTCAGGTCTTGCATGACGGCTTGAATCCGACGTACTGGCTGACGGAACAGCCGCGAATCAGTTCCAAGCCGAATGTCACCGTCCTTGTCGGCACGTATTCGACACCGGACCAGATTCTTGAGACCTTATACGAACAAGGCATCCGCAGCCTCTTGGTTGAAGGCGGACCGACCATCCAGTCGGCGTTTTTGGCAGCGGACCTTGTGGATCGAATCGATGTCTATCAGGCACCTTCCGTCTTGAAGGGAACCGGTGGTTTGACGGGTACCGTCGAGATCGAAGATCGATTTGCACTGACAGACGTCGAGCCGATTGGTCAGGATATCCATCTGCGGTATGAGCGGAAAGGAGAATGGACATGTTCACAGGATTGATTGAAGAAGTCGGCACGATCAAACGAAAAGTACCGCGTCCGAACGGTCTGGCGCTAGAAATCGAAGCCCGGCACGTCCTCGAAGGAACAAAAATCGGTGACAGTATCGCGGTCGACGGCATCTGTTTGACCGTTACGGCGATGACGGCAACCGGATTCACGGCGGATGCGGTCCATGAAACGATTCGGGCGACGGCACTGCAGACATTGCGTGTCGGCACACCGGTCCAACTGGAACGGGCGATGCCGGCGAACGGACGATTCGGCGGTCATTTCGTCAGTGGCCACATTGACGGGACAGCCCGGCTGTTAAGCCGTCGACCGGACGGTGAAGCGATGGAATACCGATTTGAGACCGCTGACTGGCGCAAATACTGTATTCCGAAAGGCTCGATTGCGATCAACGGAACCAGTTTGACGATTCAACACGTCCAAGCGGACAGTCTGACGATTTCGCTGATTCCGCATTCACGCCAAGTGACGACGTTTGACCGTTTACAGAGTGGAGCCCTCGTCAATATTGAGTGTGATCTGATGGCGAAACACTTGTATCACTTTACGCAACAGGAACAGAAAACCGATTGGTCGGCATTTTTAGGAGGCGGAGCAGGATGAACGGATTTGATCTCATAGAAGAAGCCATTGAAGAGTTAAAACAAGGACGTCCGATCATCGTCTGTGACGACGAAAATCGGGAAAATGAAGGCGATTTGATTCTGCTTGCGGAACATGCAACACCGGAACAAATCAACTTCATGATTACTCACGGCAAAGGACTTGTCTGTGTGCCGGTCAGTCCGCAATTGGCAAACCGATTGGAACTGAATCCGATGACGGACGTCAACACCGATCCGCACGGAACAGCCTTTACGATCAGTATCGACCACGAAGAGGCGAAGACCGGTATCAGCGCGGGCGAACGGGCCTTGACGATTCAACGGATGTTGACGGATCGAGCCGGTCAATTCAAACGTCCGGGACATATCTTCCCCTTGATTGCGAAAGAAGGCGGTGTCCGGGAACGGCGGGGTCATACAGAAGCCGGTGTTGACTTGGCGCGACTCGCGGGAAGCGCCGAAGCGGCCGTTATTTGTGAAATCATCTTAGAAGACGGGACGATGGCGCGGGTTGATGACTTGTTGACGTATAAAGAAGTCCATGGACTGAAGATGATCACGATCGACGCGCTCGTTTCTTATCTGGAACGTCCCGTTCGACGTGAAGCCGACGTCTTGCTGCCAGCGGATCACGGAGCATTTCGGATGCTTGGTTACACGACGCCGGATGCGAAGGAACACGTCACTGTCTTGTCCGGTGAGGCAGAAGACGGCATGCTCGTCCGGCTTCATTCCGAATGTCTGACGGGAGACGTTTTTGGCTCCAAACGCTGTGATTGCGGTCCGCAACTCGACGCTGCCCTCGAACGAATCGGTCAAGAAGGAGGCGCCGTCCTGTATTTACGACAGGAAGGACGGGGCATCGGCTTGATGGCAAAGTTAAAAGCGTACGAGTTGCAGGAGCAGGGACTTGATACGGTCGAAGCGAATCACGCGCTCGGATATGCGACGGACTTACGCGACTACAAAGTCGCAGCCGCGATGTTACATGATTTAGGTGTGACGAAGGTCCGCTTGATGACGAATAACCCGGATAAGCAACAAGCCCTTGAACAACACGGCATTACGGTGCTCGAACGGGTGCCGCTTGAAATCGCGCCGGTTCCGGAAAATAAAAATTATCTGCACACTAAACAAACGAAACTCGGGCATCTGCTCGACATCCAAGGAGGACAATAACATGGTATTCGAAGGATTTTTAACAGGTGAGGGACTACGCGTCGCAATCGTCGCGGCACGTTTTAATGAATTAATCACATCAAAATTAGTCGGAGGCGCAAACGATGCATTCCGTCGACACGGCGTGGCAGCGGACGCAGTCGATACGGCGTGGGTACCGGGAGCGTTTGAAATTCCGCTCGTCGCAGAAAAGCTCGCGAAAAGCGGCAAGTACGATGCGGTCATCACGCTTGGAGCCGTCATTCGCGGAGCGACGTCGCACTACGATTATGTCTGCAATGAAGTGGCAAAAGGGGTTGCCAATGCGTCACGTGAGACAGGTGTTCCGATCATTTTTGGTGTCCTGACGACCGACTCGATTGAACAAGCCGTCGAACGTGCGGGTACGAAAGCAGGGAATAAAGGATACGAAGCAGCTGTTTCGGCAATCGAAATGGCAAATCTGTTGCGGACGATCTAAGAGTGGAACGTAAGGCTAGAGACCTGTTTCTGATAGAAGCAGGTTTCTTTTTTTGTCGCCCGCGCAGGACTTTGAACGGTCTATCCCTAATGGAAGGAGAAGGACTTTTTCATGAAGGAGGAAAGGTACATGATCAGTCTTAAAAAATCGTATTATCTGCCGGGAATCTTACTTTTCATTGCGATGTATTACCTGTGGATTATTCTTTTAGAGGACCGGCCGGCGCTTTCGGCTTGGGGAAACAATCTATTCTCCATCATCGGTTGCTTCGTAGCAACAGTTCTCTTGCTTCAGGCACACCGGACATTCCGTCAACAAGAAGGACGATTTTTTCTATATTTGTCGTTCGGGACAGGGAGTTATCTGATTGCCGAATTGATTTGGATGTCTTATGAAAATATCCTGCGTGTGGATGTCCCCTTTCCAGGCATGTCGGATGTTTTTTACATCTTGCAATCGGTTTGCTTTTTAGCCGCTTTTTTACATTTGATTCGCCGGCACGTCACGAAAAACCGACTGATCAGTTTTATCTTCGATATTGCCATCGTCATGACGGTCGCCGTCACCTACAGCTGGTTTTTCTTGATTCGCCCCTTGTTCGATACACCGTTTGCGTCACGCGGCGAAGTGATTTTGGCGTTTGCTTATCCAATGTGTGACATCGTGCTTCTGTTTTGTATGATCAGCATTTATTATCTGTTTGAGAAAAAAGAGTGGCGTGAACGGATTCGTTTGTTCCAATTCTTGTTTTTAGGACTTTTACTGCAGGTTGTTGCCGACACGATGTTCGTCTACATGACGACTGTCAGCGGAAATGAAGCGGTTCGTTTGATTGATCCGTTATTCATCCTCGGATTATTGATGGTTGGTGTAGCGGGGCATGTCAACAAGTCGGTTAATGCGAACGAGCCGAATGACAGTCAGCAACGGAATACGGTGCAACTGGGGAAACTGTTTTTGCCGTATTTGCTCGTCATCATCCTATTTTCAACGATGGCCCTGTATGCACGGCGTGACGAGGCCTTAAACGGATTGATGATTGGCTGTGCGATTACGATTCTGTTAATTTTAATCCGGCAGATCTTGATGATTTTGAGTAATCACGAATTAATAGAAGAAATTCATCATAAGGCAGACGAACTTGAAGAGAGTGAAGAGCGGTATAAGTCATTATTTACGTATCATCCGGATGCCGTCTACTCGCTGGATCTGAAAGGGCGCATCAAAAGTGCCAATCCGTCCTTTGAAAAACTGACGGAGCAAAGTGCGGACCAACTGGTCGGCAAATCCTATCAACAGCTGATGGAACAGCAGGCAGCGGCTGATGAGGAGATGACGGCACATCAATTTGAAACGACGTTTCGTAAATCGGGCGGGACGGATGTTTTGCTGAACGTAACCAACATTCCGATTCGTGTCCGGGACCGGTTTGTCGGTATCTATGGAATCGGTCAGGATATTACACGGGTGCGGGAAAATGAACTGAAAATTCGCCGCCTTGCGTATTACGATCATTTGACCGGAGCGATCAACCGAACGTACTTTGAAGAAGTGCTTCATCATTTGGTGGAAGTGGAACAGGACAATGAAACGATCATCTTGTGCTTCATCGATTTGGATGACTTCAAACTCGTTAATGACTCGTTTGGCCACCACGTCGGAGATCAGTTATTGATTCAAGTCGCAAGCCGCTTACAAGAGGTGACAGAGCCGGAAGATCTAGTTGCGCGTCAAGGCGGTGATGAATTTACGGTCATTTTGCGTCATGTCGCATCGGAAACGGACGGACGGATCCGGACGACCCGACTGCTCGAACGGTTACGCATGACCTATACGATTGATGAGATTGAACTGATTTCGAATCCAAGCATCGGCGCCGTCGGTTATCAGCGGACAACCGACAAGCCGATCGTGACGTTGTTGAAACAAGCAGATTTAGCGATGTACCAGGCTAAATCAAGCGGTGGAAAATCGATTATCTTCTTTGAAGACATTGCGGAGAAAGCGTCGTATCGATTGCGGCTTGAGTCCGAATTACCGGTTGCGATCGACACCAATCAATTGATTTTGTATTATCAACCGCAAGTCGATACGGTGACGTATCGGATGGTCGGTGTCGAAGGATTGATCCGCTGGAATCATCCGGAACTCGGCATGATTGCCCCGAACGATTTCATTCCGATGGCAGAAGAGGCGGGGATGATCATTCGTCTAGGCGAATGGGTGTTACGCGAAGGATTTTTACAGGCGAAGCAGTGGGAAGATGACGGCTTGACCTTGAAGGTCGGACTGAACGTCTCGATGCAACAGTTCCACCATCCGACGTTTGTCCTGACACTTGTTCGACTTGTCGAAGAGACACAGGTCAATCCGGCCCGAATTGATCTTGAAATCACGGAAGTCTCGGCCGTGGAAGATATTGAAGAGACGGTCGAGACGATGAATCGCCTGAAGGAACTTGGCTTCACGATTTCAATTGACGACTTTGGCACCGGCTACTCGTCCTTATCCCGACTGGCTGATTTTCCGATTGATACGCTGAAGATTCCACGCGAGTTCGTCGAAAAAATCCAGCCGGCAACAACCGGCTACTCGATGATCTCCTCGATCATCCATTTGGCGAAATCGCTTGAGCTCGAAGTCATCGCGGAAGGAGTCGAGACACTGGAGCAGGTCAATGTCCTCAATCGGTTGGAATGTTCACGGATGCAGGGATATTACTTCGGTCGTCCGATGCCGTCCGAACAGATTCCGGCATTGTATCAAAAATAGACAATCCCTTCCGTATCATGCGGAAAGGATTGTCTGTTTTTTTGTTCTCACTTGAGTGTTGTTGAGACCGAAATGCCTTTTTCAATGACGTCACGTTTCTCGTTCAGGACGTCACTGGTCAATAATTCAACGGACTTGAGCGGTTGTTCGATGATGAAGCCGAAGTTACCGGTTCGTGTCTCGGACGGCGCGTATGTCGTCGCGAGTGACTCGAGATAGACATCGTCCTCGATCGTCTTCTCGGTCTTAGCGTCGAGTTTAAAATGGGCGACAGGGTTAAAGGTGACCGGTTCGTCACTTGTATTTGTGATCGTCACACGCGTCTTGACGAGGTCGAAGGATTCGTCATGGGTGAAGCCGTGGAAAAAGTCGATCATCCCGTAACTGGGACGGGCATGGAACACCTTCATCTCTTCAATCTTCATCGTGATTGGTCCGATGGTTTGTGTCACATCGGGACGGACGATCTGTTTTAATGTCAGTTCACCTTTATCGTCGGATACCGATTGATTGACGGTCGTCAGTTTGCGGTCATCTGGTAATTGCGGGTTCGGGACATACGCGGCAGACTTCTCGATCGATACCGGTGTCTCCTGTTTCGGGACCGATTTCTCTGACGACTTCTCTTGGACGGTGTCTGGCGTAGTGCCGCAACCCGAAAGAATCGTCCCGAGCATCAAGGCAGCAAGTATCTGTTTCATGGAAAGTCTCCTTATTTCTTCGATTTCAACAGATCGAAGATGATTTTGGCATGATCCGTATTATCGACTTGTCCGGCGAATCGTTCCTTTGCAGGACCGAAGGCATAGACCGGAACATCTTCTCCGGTGTGTCCACCTGTCGTCCAGCCTGTGTGCGAACGTTTGTTGAAGATGTCTTCGATCGCATTATCGACGTCGAGCAGTTTCTTCGACTCCGCGGCACGTGAAACGGACTGGATTTCTTCCTCCGTCAAGGCAAGTCGGTTTTGATCGATGTACGTCGTCAAGGTCTTCCGGACATCTGCACCTTCAATGATTTTTGCCGCCATGAAGTCCGGCGTCTTTTTTGCTGCTTTAATCGGCTCGGCGAACCAGTTGTAGATCCCGTCTGCTCCGATCGAGTAACCACCGGTTGAATGGTCGGCTGTTGCGACGACGAGTGTGTGTTTATCTTTTTTGGCAAAAGCGATCGCTGCTTTGAAGGCACGTTCGAAGTCTTCCATCTCGCTCATCGCTCCGACGATGTCATTATCATGACCCGCCCAGTCGATTTGGCTTCCTTCGACCATCAGGAAGAAGCCTTTTTTGTTCGAATCAAGACGCTTGATGGCCGAGTTCGTCATCTGCTCGAGAGACGGGACGGTATTCTCGCGGTCGATTCGTTTTGGCAGTCCGCCGTCCGCGAACAGACCAAGTACCTGCTTGTTCTTATCTGCCTGCATTTGATCAAGATCCGTGACGTAGCTGTAACCGTCTTTCTTAAACGATTTCGTCAAATCAACATCCGGACGGACGAAGTTGGATTTCCCGCCGCCGAGCAGGACGTCAATCTTGTGTTTTCCGTTGACACGTTCTTTGAAATAGTCGTCGGCGATGGCGTTCATATTCTTGCGGTTCTCGTCATGCGCCCCGAATGAGGCCGGCGTCGCGTGTGTGATTTCGGACGTCGCGACGAGTCCCGTCGATTTGCCACGTTGTTTTGCCGCTTCAAGGACGGTCTTGACTTCCGACTTATCGTTGTCGACAGCGATTGCCGCGTTATACGTTTTGACACCGGATGACATCGCCGTTGCGGCAGAAGCAGAGTCGGTGACGTTTTGTTCCGGATCTTCCGGATAGGTCATCTGTTGACCGACTAGATATTGATCGAATGCGGTTTTCTCAGCGACAGGTGTAGCGGGATCGTTTTTCAGATAACGGTGGGCAGATGTATAAGAAACACCCATTCCGTCACCAATCAAAAAGATGACGTTACGGATTTCCGGAGATTTGGATGATTTCGTCTTGGCCTCGGCATTATCTGTCGAGATCATCGTGCTAAGGGATAATGTCGATAATGCCATAATCGGGATGATTCGTTTCAACTTCATGGATGTTCCTCCTCAAGGAAAATGAATGTTATTCGCTACTGGGTAAAACCTACAGACCTAACTGTAGCGCTCGAATGTAAAACGAACATTTTGCTGATGTAAAGTTTCATAAAGAATAGCAGTAGTCCTACAAGGTGAGAGACAAGACCTGACTGGAAAGGTGTAAGAACTGGAGAGAAAGGTAATAGCATACTATAGGCAATTGAAACATTTTCCATTAAGAACACGTAAATACAGATAATATGTTTTAAAGGAGGAACGGGAATGAAGAAAACGAGGTTTATGACAGTCGGATTCATGACGGTGGCAATCGGATTGGCAGGATGTAGCCAAACAGGTGAGAACGGTGGAAGTTCCACGGATTCAGGTCAGCTGTCCAATGCAGAACTGTTGAAAAAAGCAACAGCTGCACAGAAGAACATCAAATCGTTTCATATGGACAGTGATATGATGTCAGAAATTGGCGGCATGCCGATCAGTCAAAAGATTTCGGCAGACATCATTCAAAACCCGATGTCGATCTATCAAAAAATGACGATGAAAAATGCAGAAGATGGTACGGATATGGAGACAGAACTTTATCTCGTAAATGACAAGATGTATATGTCACAAGCAGGACAATGGTTAGTACAAGATGCATCCGAACTAGGGGATTTGATGAAAACAATGGAATCCTCTGCATCGACAGAACAAAGTCTAACGTTATTAAAAAAATATAAAGATAACTGGACGATGAAAAAAGAGGGCGATGTGTATCGCATCGATGTCGACCTTGAGGGAGACCAACTGAAAGCATTCATGAAAGATTCGCTTGAACAAACCGGACAACTTGCTCAGATGAAAGATGTCATGAACCAGGTCGATTACAAAAAGATGGAGTATTCGATGACCTATGACGCCAAGACCTATTATCCGCAGACACTCGATATGGAAATGGCATTTGAGATCGAGGAAGGAACAGAATTCACGATGGAAAATGCATCAACCTTCTCGAAATTCAATGAGATCAAGTCAATCGAGCTACCGGAAGAAGCGAAAGACGCGCAAGCATTACCAAGTGCCACTCAATAAGATGCAGCTGAAACATCATAAAAGCAAACCGATTTCCGGTGATTGGTCCGGGAATCGGTTTGCTTTTTTAGTGTCTTTTAAATTTTAAATTGACGTAACACAGCCTGGAGAGATTCGGCCTGCTGTTGACTTGCCGTCGTCTGTTCCCGGACATCCCGGAAGGCTTGGACCGAATGATTCATCTGTTCGGACATCGACTGCGTGCCTTGGGCCCCATCGTTGACGGTGACAGCGACATCATGAATGACACCGAGCATGTTCGTCGTCAGCTCCTGTAACTGTCCGGCTTGTTCGGCAAAATGATCTGCCGCGTTCCCGAACACATGCGCATCGGTCCGGTATTGTTCGGATGCTTGTTCAAATAAGTCATAGTCATGAACAACTTTCGTATCGATGAAATGAAGCATTTCGCCGGATGCTGTATTGAGGTGCTCGACGGATTCGATGACGGATAACGACACGTCTTGAATCTGTTCGACGGTTGCACGACTGCTTTCGGCGAGCTTCCGGATTTCTTCGGCGACGACCGCGAATCCCCGTCCGACTTCCCCGGCGCGTGCCGCTTCAATCGAGGCGTTCAGTGAGAGCAAATTTGTTTGTGCGGCAATCGAGAGGATCGCGTCGGAGAGGACGGAGATTTCCTTGACCGCCTTTGCCCGGACCATCGCATCCTCCAGTTTCGTTTTTGTCTCGGACAAGATGAGCGTCGCGTTAGATTTGGCTTCTGTCGCGACGACCTGAAGTGACTGGGCGCGTTGGTCGACGTCTTTTGCCAGCCGACCGTTTTCACCGGCACTTGCGACAATTCCATGGATGGTTGACTCCATGTCGACCGCGGATGAGTTCATTTCTTCTGCTGAAGCGGCCGTTTCCTCCATTCCGGCAGACAGATTTTCAATCGTATGTGAGGTCGAATGCATATCTTGATCCAACTCCCCGATACGTGCTGCGACATGCTGAGAGGTAGAAACGACATGGGTCGCTGTTCCATTCACTTGCTGGATGATCTGCCGCAGATTTCGGATAAACTGATTCATCGAGTCTGCGATGTGTCCGATTTCATCATGACGCGTCACCTGAAGCTGTGCCGTTAAATCGCCACCCTGTGTCGCCAGTTCATGTGTCTTATCCTGTAACTGTTGCAAGGGGATGAAAATCGAGCGCAAAATGAAAAATGTAAAGACAACTCCGAGCACACTGATCAGACCAATGATGGAGAACAACAGTATATGTGCGCGGTTCGTCGCATCGGTAATACTGTTTCCAGCCTCTTGTGCCTGTTTGTTATTATAAGAAACGATTTTTTTAAGCTGTCGGATACGGCAAAGTAGGAATCCCGGCTCGCACCTTCATAATAGGTGACGGCTTCTTGTTTCGTCTCCGGTGTGCTGAGTTCAACTAGCCGATCCGTCGTCTGTTCAAAGGTCGTCCATTTTTTCTGAAGATCATCAAACAGTTGGCGGTCTGATTCGCCATAAATCGTTTTTTTATAAGCCGTTAGATTTTTTTCGACGGTCGCAAGACCGTCTTGTAATCGTTTGTCATAATCAGCTTTGATCGTCGGGTCATCCTCTTGGATGTGTAACAGTTCGACACGCCGTAAATCGGATAATGCCGTATTCGTCTCGTGTGACAAATTTAGACCGGGAATCCAAGACGTGGTGATTTCCTGACTTTTTTGATCGGCATCGTTGAGTGCAAATGCCCCAAATAAACCGACCGCGATCAGGCTGAGCAAAAGAATGGAGGACAATAAGACTAACTTCGTTTTAATCTTCATCATGCACGCTCCTTTTTGCGAAATGAACAACAATCCAACTACCTGTAATATAACAAGCGGACTCGAAAATTTACTTATATTTGAAAATTATAAGTTAGGTAATCATCTGCATGTGAAATTAAGTGTTGACAATAATCTGTAAATTCTGAAAAAATAGAAAAGTACATACTGAATTGGAGGAGGGGAATAGAATGGGAACATCGTTTAGTGATTGGATCAGCACGGTGTCGGACTTCGTTTGGGGACCACCGTTGCTTGTCTTTTTGGTCGGTACGGGGATTTACTTGACGATACGATTGGGATTCATTCAGATTACCAAGCTTCCATATGCGTTAAAACTCGCGTTTACGAAACATCAGGATGATACATCCGAAGGGGACATCAGTCACTTTCAAGCACTGATGACAGCGCTCGCCGCAACGGTCGGTACGGGGAATATCGTCGGGGTGGCGACGGCAGTCGTGCTCGGGGGACCGGGAGCAATCGTCTGGATGTGGTTGTCCGGGTTATTCGGAATGGCGACGAAGTACGCCGAGGCAATTCTTGCCGTCAAGTACCGGGTCGTTGATGAGAAGGGGCAGATGGCCGGGGGGCCGATGTACTATCTCGAACGGGGGTTAAAACAAAAATGGTTAGGAGTGTTGTTTGCGGCATTTGCGTCACTCGCTGCCTTTGGGATCGGAAACGGTGTTCAAACGAACTCGGTTGCTCTTGCGATGAAGTCGACTTTTGACGTTCCGCTGTATGTAACGGGTATCGTCTTGATGGTCGCGACCGGAATCGTCATCATCGGTGGGGTCAAATCCATCGGGAAAGTCGTCAGCTACTTCGTTCCGTTCATGATTTTCTTTTATGTCGGCAGTGGTCTCGTGATTCTTGTCATGAACTACGACTTGATTCCGGGTGCGATTTCAACAATCTTCAGCAGTACGTTCTCGAATGAAGCCATCACAGGTGGTGCGATTGGGGCAGCGATCCGTTATGGTGTCGCGCGTGGGGTCTTTTCAAATGAAGCAGGACTGGGGTCAGCGCCGATTGCTGCCGCTGCGGCAAAAACGGATTTCCCGGGTCGGCAGGCGCTCGTCTCGATGACCCAAGTGTTCCTCGATACACTCGTCGTCTGTTCGATTACCGGATTGACACTCGTCATGGGTGGTCAACTGGATACGAAATTAGAAGGTGTCGAATTGACGACGGCAAGTTTTGAAGTGTTCCTTGGACCAACTGGAAAATACATCGTGACGATTGGTCTCGTCATGTTTGCCTTCTCGACAGTCCTCGGTTGGTCGTATTACGGAGAAAAATCAATCTATTATCTGTTTGGTCAAAAATCGATTCTGCCGTACCGGATTTTGTTTGTCCTTGTCGCTGGTCTCGGGGCGATGACGACGAACTTGAACATGGTCTGGGCGATTTCGGATGTCTTCAACGGACTGATGGCTATCCCGAACTTGATCGGATTGATTGGATTGTCCGGTGTCGTCATTGCCGAAACCCGGCTGTTCCGGGAACAGCTGAAACGGGAGGAAGCGAATCGAAAGATTTCATAGATAGTTAACAACCCCCGCACTCTCGTTTGAGAATGCGGGGGTTGATCGTGTTAAATCGATTTGTACAACATGACGGATTCATAGGGACGGAGTGTCACGAGACCGTCTTTTATCTGCAACTCCGGATAGTTTTGAAGCAAGACCTCATGTTCGAACCACTCGTTTGGTAACGTGAACGAACACGTTATCCCGTAAAAATTCGACAAGACAAGTAATTGTTCGTCGTCAGTTGTTCGTTCGTACGCCCAAAGCGATGGATCGTCCGGTGTCAGGAGACGATACCGGCCGTTCGTCAAAACATCATACTGTTTCCGCAACTGAATCAATTTTTGATAATGATAAAACACGGAATCGGGATCAGCGAGTGCCGCTTCGACATTGATCGTCGTATGGTTCGAAGCGACCGGAATCCAAGGGGTTTCTGTTGAAAAACCGCCATGCATCGAAGCATCCCATTGCATCGGTGTCCGCGCATTATCGCGTGACTTTTGCCGGATTGCAGCAAGAATCTGTTCGTCGTCGGCACCTTGTGTCTTCTTTTCTTCATAGACGTTCAGAGTTTCGACATCCCGGTAGTCGGTCATGTTAGTGAAGTCCGGATTCGGTGTCCCGATTTCTTCACCTTGATAAATGTACGGCGTGCCTTGAAGACCGTGTAACGTCGTCGCAAGCATTTTGGCACTTTCGACCCGATAGACCGTATCGTCGCCAAACCGGCTGACGACACGGGGTTGGTCGTGGTTGCACCAGAAGATGGCGTTCCAGGCATTGCCCTGCATCCCGACCTGCCAGTCCGACAGAATTCGTTTCAGCTCCAGGAAGTCGAAGGGAGCAGCCGTCCATTTTTGTCCGTCCGGGTAATCGACTTTGAGATGATGGAAATTAAACGTCATCTTAAGTTCCTGTTCGTTCGTGTTCGAGTAACGCAGGCAATGATCGAGTGTCGTCGACGACATTTCGCCGACCGTCATCAAATCATGACCGTCAAACACACGTTGATTCATTTCCTGAAGATAATCATGGACACGCGGTCCATCCGTATAAAAGATGCGCCCGTCTCCCGTCGGATCATTTGGGAAAGACCGATCCTTGGAAATCAAATTGATGACGTCGAGACGGAAACCGCGGACCCCTTTATCACGCCAGAAGCCCATCATTTGATAGACAGCTTCCCGAAGCGCCGGATTTTCCCAGTTGAGATCGGCTTGTGTCTCGTCGAACAAATGCAGGTAGTACTTACCGGCCACTTCGTCAAACGACCAGGCGGAACCTCCGAATTTCGATATCCAATCCGTCGGTTCGTCCCGCCAGATGAAATAGTCGTGATACGGACTTTCCGGATGCCGACCCTGCTTAAACCAGTCATGGTCCGTCGAACAATGGTTAACGACGATATCCATCATGACGGAGAGTTGGCGTTTGTCGGCTTCGGCAAGTAACTCCTCGAAGTCAGCCATCGTCCCGTAAGATGGATCAATCGCATAGTAGTCGCTGACGTCATACCCGTTGTCGCGTTGCGGCGATGCATAAACCGGTGTCAGCCAAAGGTAGTCGACGCCAAGCTGCGCCAAGTAATCCAGTTTCGCTGTCACACCGCGGAGCGTTCCGGTCGCTGTGCCTTCCGGGCTGTAAAAGCTTTTCGGATAAATTTGATAGACGGCGGATTTTCGCCAGTCGGTTGTCGTAAGAGTCATGTCAGGTCACACCTTTCTAAACAGTTACGCAGCTTCTTTCAGTGCTGCTTTTCGTGCACGTTTCGTCGAGACGTAATGGAACAGGAACGTACAGACGATTGGAACGATGATGGCAATCACCATACCGATGATGAAGGAAAGAATGGATCCCGGCACGATGGAGATGAAGGCCGGCAAACCACCGACACCAATCGCCGGTGCTAAGACACCGCTGACTGCGATGAACGAAGAAGCAATCGCGGATCCGACAAGTGCCGCATAAAACGGATACTTGAACCGGAGATTGACCCCGAACATGGCAGGTTCCGTAATCCCGAAGTAAGCCGAGATGGCAGAAGTCGATGCCATATTTTTATCGTTGACGTTTTTCGCAAGGAACAGCATCGCAAGCGTCGCCGAACCTTGGGCGATGTTCGAGATGGCAATCATCGGCCAGATGAACGTCGTCCCGCTTTGACCGATCAGTTGCAAATCGACGGCGATGAACATATGGTGCATGCCGGTGATGACGAGTGGGGCATAGAGGGCACCAAACAACAGAGCGCCGAGCAATGGAACAGCTTCAAATGTATTAACGACACCAATCGTAATCCAGTCCCCGATTTGGCGCGTGACAGGACCGATGACGGCAAGGGCAAGAAACCCTGTTAACGTGATCGTCGTAATCGGAACGACAAGGAGTTGAATCGCATTTGGAACCCGGTTTTTCAACCAACGTTCAATCGTACTCAAGACGTAAGCGGCTGCGAGGACGGGTAAAATCTGTCCTTGATAGCCGACTTTTTCGATTTCGAATAAGCCGAGGATATTAAATGTCGGAATGTCGCCTTTGAGGGCACTTTGTCCATAATTCCAAGCATTGAGAAGATCCGGATGAACGAGCATCAGTCCCATGACAATCCCTAAGATTTCACTGCCGCCAAACCGCTTCGTAGCCGACCAGCCGACGAGTGCCGGGAGGAAGACGAAGGCGGTATTCGCCATCATGTTGATCAAATCCCAGAGACCTTGCAAATTCGGATACCGTTCGATCATCGTCTTGCCGCCGAACTCGATGCCGAACAAATTGTTGATCCCCATTAATAGTCCGGCAACGATGATGGCCGGGATAATGGGCATGAAGACATCGGAAAAGACTTTAATCAGTTTTTGGAACGGATTCATTTTGGATGCGCCGGACGATTTGACGTCGGCGATTGTGGTGGCCTGCAAGCCGGTCAATTGGATGAATTCGGCGTAAACCCGGTCGACGTCACCGGCTCCGATGACGATTTGATAGACGCCGGCATTCAAGAAGGCTCCTTTGACGAGTGGTACTTCGAGTAAAGCTTCTTGCTCGACGAGGCTTTGATCTTTCAGCGTTAAACGAAGGCGGGTGACACAATGAGCAGCCTGCTCGACATTGTCTTTACCGCCGATGCGTTCGATGATTTGTTCTGCGATTTGCCGGTAGTTGGGTTTCATCTCACATTCTCCTTTTGGATTGAACTGAAGACATCAATTGAAATGAAAACGTTTTCTTATCTGCGCACACTCATCTTAACTTATCTATATAAGTTAAGTCAACAACTTATATAGATAAGTTGGATTATAGAAAAAGGGGATGACTCAAAAAGAGATGGAGTTGACTCAAAAAAGAATTACTCGTCTTTTCATCCCCTTTCCTCAGGCGAGATACAAGCCAGTTTTCCTGCCTCATTCAGGCAGGAAAGCGGGTCTCGTTTGTCTCTGACAGCGCAAAAATACGCTTTTTCCTTTAGGAGGTGCGTGTAACGAGTAATTCTTTTTTTACGAGATAAGGGTGGCAGACTTGTCATCTGCCACCCTTATCTCTGTAGAGATTGACTCTTGAGTCAGACCCGTTTTTTGAATCGATTAAATGCTTGAACGCTTACGAAGATTGTAACGCCTGAAAAACAAAGTGTGACTGCTTCAAATCCAGATACCGGCACTCATACTCCATCCATCCGTTATCGAGTTCAACCGTTTGAATCGGTCGAATCGCGATGGATTGTTGATCGAGGACAAGTAAAAGCTCAATTCCCTCATGAACGGGAAGGTGTAACGTCGAGTAAAAGGAGACACTTTCTAGCGTGCCTTTCGAAACAAGAATCTCCGTTTGACCGACTTTAAGTTCCTGACTGTTTAAACGGTGAATCGTGATGGTCGCAGCAACGGTCCGATGATTTGTGACCGTCGTCATTGCTTCCAGTGCTCGAACTTGTCGTTCCTGCATCGTTCGTTCAAACTGTGCTTTTGGTAAAGGTTTACTAAACAGGTAACCTTGAATCGTCGTACATTGTAGTTGTCGCAGGAAGTGGAGTTGTTCCATTGTCTCGACGCCTTCCGCGACGACATCCATGCCAAATTCTTTGGCCATGAACAATACACTGCGGACGACGGACTGGGTTTTCTTATCCTGGACGAGCGTCGTTGCGAACTGACGATCAATTTTAATGGTATCAATCGGATACTGTTGTAAATAAGAAATCGATGAGTAGCCTTTTCCAAAATCATCTAAAGCGATCTTAATGCCCATCTGGCTCAATGTCTGAAGTGATTGTTGAATCTTACTGTTATCAAACAAAACATCCGTCTCGAGAATCTCGATTTCGAGCATGCTCGGAGAAACACCGAATCGGTTGAGCGTCTCCCGGCACGTTTCTGCAAAGTTCCCGTGGATCAATCGTTTTGGTGAGACGTTGATGGAGATCGGAACAATCGGCAGTTCAGCTAAAGTCCATTGGTTGATGTTCCGACACGTCTCTTCGAGCACCCAGTCGGCAATCAAGATATGCATATCACTTTCTTCTGATAGCGGGATGAAGTCGTTGGGGGGAATCCGCCCCCAATCCGGATGCTGCCAACGGATTAACGCTTCCGCCCCGACCATCGTTCCCGACCAGGCGTTGACCTTTGGTTGATACTCAAGGAACAATTCATTTCGTCGAATCGCCGTTCGAATACTTTTCTGAAGCTGATGGCGTCGGTAAGTCTCGACATTAAAAGTCGACGAGTAGACGCTGTAGTCGTTCGCGCGGGCACGTCCGAGTGCGATACTGGAAGCTTTGACGAGCTCTTCCGGCGAATCTGCATCCTCTGGAAAACGACTGACTCCGATACCGATGGATGGATACCATTCATAGGAATCGACGACAATTTTTTGTTTGGAGACCTCAAGCAGTTGTTCACAGATTTTGTTGATTGAATATTCTTCAACAACGTTTGGAAACAAGACAATGTATTCATCTCCATAAAGATGACCGAAGTAGGAGGCGGGTGGCAGATGGTGTAAAAGCTGAGTCGCTGTTTTCGACAACCACTTATCTCCGATTGAATAGCCAAAATCATGATTGATGTTTTGAAGTGTATTGTAGCTGATGGTCAAGACACTGAAAGTCGGATATGTCGCAATCCATTGTCCGATTTTTTCAAGAACAAGAGTCCGGTTCGGTAATCCGGTGACTCGATCGTGCATCGCAAGCTGAAAAATTTTTTCTTCCTGTTGTTTTAACTGCGTGATGTCTTGAATGACGCTTTGATAAAACAACACATCACCATCCGGTCCCGTGATGGGAGTTCGGTTTTCAAGGACCCAGTGTACGGTATCTTGATGACGAATCCGGTAAGAAACTTCGGTTTCGTGATGGGCAAGGACACGTTGATAACTCGATTCCACTTTATGATGGTCTTCCGCAAGGATCAGATGTTCGATCCATCCGCCTTGAATCTCTTTATAACGATGTAACAATCCGTCAAATACCGTTTCGAATCCACGGGTATGAAAATCAATTTTTTCCTGTCGGATGTCGTAACGGTAAATTGCACTTTTCGACACATGCTGGAACGACAAAAAAGGTGATTCTTCAGCAGAGACAGGTCCTTTGTATTCAGATAAGTTATAGAGCGCGCATGTCAGTTCCATCACGTGTTGTTCGCTCTGACGGAAGGCACACCGGCAAAACACATCTTGATAACCGTTTTGTGGATGAAGAACACGGATTTTAATATCGAGTGAAGATAAAAGACGATTGGTTTTCAACAAATCGATGTACTCTTGAAATTCTTGTTGATCAGCGGGATGAATGCGTTCAAAAATATCCTGCTTGGACAGAGTACGTGTATTAACGGGACTGAGACCGAGCAGTTCGGAAAATGATGGTGATGAACGTAACAAATAACCATGCTCATTAAAGGCGGCGAGCGAGATTCCGGGCAGTGTTTCTACTAACTGATGGTCAAATTGAATCGAATCCATCTGTTGTTTCATCAACTGGCTCGTCGTCAAATCGCGGACAATACCATAGGCACCAACAATACGTTCCTGCTTAAAAATCGGGATGTTGACGATCTTCATCTCGAGATAATGCCCCTTCGAATGCCGAACACGCACTGTATACGTTTCACTGTTTCCTTGCATGACCTGTTGGAAATGAAACAGCGCCTGGTCTTGATCGTCCGGATGAACAAAGTGTTTGAAGTGGTTCATTAAATCGTGTCTCGTATACCCGAGCAAGCGGGACGTTTTATCGTTCAGACGTGTGACACGTCCTAATAAGTCGAGTGTAAAAATCGCATCCGGATGATTTTCCATGAAATGCTCGTCAATGACGGAGACATCCTGACCACGATTAAGCAATGCCTGTAGTCCTCTCTTCAATGGCAACGGCAAAACCTCCAGTAAAAAAATATGAAAGACAACCTAAAATTTGGTTCACATTTTTATAATATAACATTCAAATGGAAGAATGAACGTTTCTGAAGAAAAAACAAAAAAAGGACTCTATCAAATGATAGAATCCTTAACGCCGGGCAATGTCCGTGAATTGAAACTTATCGAGTCGATGACGGGACTCGGTCCGTTCAAAGTGTTGTCCTTCGTAATAATACGTATCGTTCGTGATGACGATGACGTGTGACGTACCTTCTAAATCAAGATATTTCCGGTCATCCGCGGTCGCCGGTTGTGCTTCGATTTTTCGTTTGGCGTAACTGATCTGTCGGCCAAGCGTCTGTTCGATGTATTGATAAATCGATTCCGCAGCGATCTCTTTTGTCAGACCGGGGACGAGTGAACTCACGAACAGGTTGATGTCGAAAATGACCCGTTCCCCGTCAATCGTCCGGACCCGTTTGACCTGTGTAATCGGGGTCCCGGGCGTGACATGAAACAAGTGCGCCAGTTCAGTCGTTGCCTCGATGACTTCACAGGAAAGGACGTCTGTCGTCACGTCATGCTGTCCCATCTGACGGTGAGCTTCGGAAAAACTGACGATGCCGTTGAACTGAAAGGCAATCGCGTCTTGACTGAGAACAAACACTCCTTTGCCTTGATGCTTGCGGACAAATCCTTTGTCCTGCAGGGCATCGATCGCTTTACGGACTGTCCCGCGACTTGCGTCGAATTCGTACATCAACTCGGTCTCAGAAGGGAGTTTCGTTTCTGCCGGTAACGTCCCGTTCTGAATCCGATCGACCAACTGTTGATAAATCTGAAGATATTTTGGCATCATGCATTCCGTCCTTTGTTCCAAGGTTTGCGACTAGTGTAGCACGGAATCAACGCTTCCACCCAATCATCCGCCGGTAGGAACTGAATGCCGGCCAAGCGAGAATCGCGACGGCAAGCCAGTATAAAAATTGATTTTCAGACGAGATGATACCGATGATGGCAGCAAGTAAAATCGTCGTATAGACAGAGAAGACGATGATCAAAAACGGATGGATCTTTGGAAAGACCGTGAAACGGCCGAGCCGTTCGTTTTCGCTTTTGACATAGAGCAGACTGCCGGCACTGACTAAGATCACAAGCAACACCAGATTGTACAAGAGAGCACTCGTCAGATTGTCGCCCTGGAACAATAAGGTGAACGGAGAAGTGGTCGTCATCAAGAATTCGAAGACCGTCCCATCCTCATCCGTCAGACCGAGCCCAAGCGTCGTGATGGCGATGATTGCAAAGAAGGTCAGGTAGTTCAAAAACAGCAGGAACATCCCGAGCAACAATTGTCCAATGACATCGCCGGCGATCGTTCCCGCCAGCAAAAAGATGCTGAAGATGACGGCATCGAACAAGAAGTAGTATACGAAGTCGAGCGCCAAATCAGAGGGCGAAACGTAGTCAAACGGATTGATGCCGCCAAGTCCTTGTAAGAGAAGCCAACTGACGAAGAAACCAATGATTGGCAAAATCAGCAGGACAGCGACACCGATGCCCCATTTGATCCAGTAAAGCGTTTTTTTCTTAACAGGCAAGGCATGGAGCATCAAGCTCCGACCGCTTCCGCGTTCTTTTCCGAGCATTAAAATCGCGAAGACGGCAATCAAGATCGCACCGAATCCGGCAAAACTCGGACTGACGAGGACGGATTGAATGATGTCTGCCTCTGCACCATCATATGTATCGAAGTTATCGATGACCGTATAACTGCCGAATGCGTAACTGAAGACCGCAAGCAGGAAAAACGAGGCGAGTGGCCAGATGCCTTGTTTGATATGATACCGAATCAGTTGTTTATACATGATGATCGCCTCCAAACGTTCCTAAAAAGTAATCTTCGAGTTGAACCGGTAACGCGTCTTTCAGTAACGGATTGGTCTGATCGACATATATAGCTCCAGCTTCCGACCGGACAATTAGCGTCACGACCCGACCCGTCTGTGACAAGACATGGACATCATGATGTTGGAAATCCGGGACCGCTTCGTAGGCCAGCTGCCATTTTTGCATACTCGATTTTGCATCTTCAAGTGTTTTCGGTTCTTTGACGAGGTGTTGCTCGATTGTCATCACCCGGTCAGCCAGTGAATCCAGTTCCTCGAGTTGATGCGAAGCGATCAAGACGGCTGTTTGGCGTTCCGCTAGCAACGTGACCAATTGTTTTAAGTAATCCCGTTTGTTGATCCGATCGAGCCCGTCCGTCGGTTCGTCCAGCAATAAGACAGGCGCGTTCGTTGCGAAGGCGAGTTGAAGCAAAAACAGTTGGGCCTGTCCTTTTGAGAGTGACGTCACGCGACGCCCACGGTCGAGGTTTGATGACCGGCAATAGTTTTCAATGTACGTTCGCTCGAAATTCGGATAAAAGGCTTGGTAAAATTCCATCAATTCACCGAGTGTCATCTGACGGTAGACACCGATCGAATCCGGCACTAAAAACAGGTGTTGCCGGGCGCTTGGAACATGATGAATGGACTCTTGGTTCCACTCGACCTTCCCGCGTGACGGCTCGAGCGCTCCGACCAATGTTTTCAGCAAGGTCGTCTTCCCGGCACCATTTCGTCCGATTAACGCCGTAATCGTCCCGGCGGGTAATGTGAATGAGGCATTTTCATAAATCATCTTGGAATCAATCTGTTTGGTCAGGTGAGACACGGTCAACATGATGAATCCTCCCTTGTTTGGATAAGTAGTCTGTAAAGATCTTCGTTGGATATCGATAATTCATCGGCAATGATGCAAAGTGTCTGAATATGATTCTGGATCGCGGCCTGTTTGACCTGTTCCAGCGGTAAATCAGAAATGAACGAGCCCTTCCCGCGCATCGTGACAATGAAATTACGGCTTTCGAGCTCCTGATAGGCGCGTGAGACCGTATTCGGATTGACGAGCAGGTTGCCCGCGAGCTCCCGGACGGACGGCATCTGTTCGCCGGACCGGAGCAAACCACGGGCAATCGCACGGATGATTTGGGCGACCAGCTGCTCATAAATCGGCAATGAACTTTTTGGATCGACCGTAAACATTCCCTTACCTCCCTAAGTGTATTAATTCAATTAGTACACTAATTATAGGAAAATTCATCCAATACGTCAACAGGTGAAAAAAGCGAGTACGAGAAAACATTTCTAAAAGGAAGAAATGTCTCTTCTGCGCAACGTGACTTTAAATATTTGCTATACTGACGACAGAAGAATCATCAGGAAGGATGACCGAGAATGTTAGATCGATTGAGTGCGTTAGAGGACCGATATGAAAAGTTGAACGACCTGTTGGCAGACCCAGCCATCATTAAAGATACAAATCAATTGCGTGAGGTGTCGAAGGAGCAGTCACAACTCGCACCGACGGTTGAAGTCTACCGTGTCTACCGTGACAAGATGGAGGCGTACCAAGAGGCGCGTCACATGCTGACAGACCCGGAGATGCGCGATCTCGCGAAAGAAGAGGTTGCTGTCCTCGAGCCGGAAATCAAGGAACTCGAGACGAAGCTGAAAGCACTGCTCTTACCAAAAGATCCGAACGATGATAAAAACGTCATCGTCGAAATCCGTGGCGCAGCAGGCGGCGACGAAGCGGCGTTGTTTGCCGGCGACTTGTTCAAGATGTATTCGAAATTCGCGGAAAAACAAAACTGGAAGATTGAAATCATCGATGCCAGTTATACGGAACTCGGCGGCTATAAAGAAATTATCTTCATCGTCAAAGGAAGCGGTGCCTATTCGAAACTGAAATATGAAAATGGCGCCCACCGTGTCCAACGGGTACCGTCGACGGAATCCGGCGGACGGATCCATACCTCGACAGCGACCGTTGCCGTCCTACCGGAAGCAGAAGATGTCGAAGTCGAGATTCACGATAAGGACGTCCGGGTCGATACGTTCACCTCAAGCGGACCGGGCGGTCAGTCGGTCAATACGACCCAGTCGGCTGTCCGTGTGACGCACGTGCCGACGGGAATCGTCGCGAGTTGTCAGGATGAGAAGTCGCAAATCAAAAATAAAGAAAAAGCGATGAAGGTCTTACGGGCCCGTGTCTACGATAAGATTCAGCGCGAGCAACAGGCCGAGTACGATGAAAAACGAAAATCAGCGGTCGGGACGGGCGACCGTTCCGAGCGGATCCGGACGTATAATTTTGCGCAGAACCGCGTGACGGATCACCGGATCGGTTTGACGATCCAAAAGCTTGATCGGATTCTCCAAGGGGAGATGGATGAAGTCATCGATACACTCGTCATGGAGTACCAGGCCCGGGCATCGGAGGCGGCAAACTGATGCGGATCGCAAAACGTCTAAATCAGGCACAAACGATGCTCGTGACGGCAGGTCGTGAAGCCTCGAGTGCCGAATGGTTACTTATGCACGTATTGCAGGTCGACCGGACGGGGCTGTTGGTCCGCTTATCGGACGAACTCGAACCGGAACAGGATTTGTTGTTCAGTGAATATTTATTGGCGCATTTAAATGGTGTCCCGGTCCAACATTTGATCGGTTACCAGCCTTTTTACGGACGTGACTTCCGTGTCTCGCCCGCGGTCTTGATTCCGCGGCCGGAGACGGAAGAGTTGATTGAATTCGTGACGGAACGCCTGCAAGGAGAAGCGTTCCACCCCGGCGAAATCGTGGATATCGGGACGGGCAGCGGGGCGATCTGTCTGACGCTTGCACTGGAGCTTGGTCAGCCGGTCACGACGGTCGATATTTCGGCGGATGCCATTGCGGTCGCAAAAGAAAATCAGCAGACGCTTGGCGGCGATGTCACATTTTTAGAAGGTGATCTGCTCGCGCCGCTCGCCGATCAATCGGTCCGCGTTCTCGTCTCAAATCCTCCTTATATTGAAGAAGATGAATTGCTCAGCGATGTCGTGTTTGATCATGAACCGCACCTCGCCCTATTCGGCGGGAAAGACGGACTCGTGTTTTATCGGCGACTGATTGAAGACAGTACACGTGTCTTACGGGATGATTTCCGTTTGATTGCGTTTGAGATTGGACACAATCAAGGACAAGAAGTGCAAATGATGTTAAAAAAACGTTATCCAACTGTAGAAACGGGTATTTTAAAAGATATAAACGGTAAAGACCGTATCGTGTATGCGGAACGAAAGGATTGTACGGAGTGAAGACGGAAATGATTCAACATCAGACATTAAATGAAGCGGTACGACTGTTAATAGAAGGGGAAGTCGTCGCGATTCCGACGGAGACCGTATATGGTCTTGCGGGAGATGCGACGAATGAAGCGGCCGTTCGGCGAATTTTCGCCGCGAAGGGCCGACCTTCCGACAATCCATTGATTGTCCATGTCGCGTCCGTCGAACAGGCAAAGCAGTTCGTCACTCATATTCCGGATGTCGCGACCCGCTTGATGGATACGTTTTGGCCGGGTGCCTTGACGATCATTCTTGAGTCAAACGGAAGTGCATCCTCACTCGTCACCGCAGGACTTGATACGATTGGATTACGGATGCCGGACCATCCGCTCGCGCTTCAATTGATTGAAGCGACCGGGCTGGGTCTTGCCGCACCGAGTGCCAACCGATCCGGAAAACCTTCACCGACGTCATCTGCGCACGTCGCACATGACCTCTCGGGCCGTATCGCCGCAATCGTCGACGGCGGGGAAACCGGAATTGGTGTAGAATCGACGGTCATCGACTGTACCTCAAACCCACCGGTGATTTTACGACCGGGTGGCGTAACGCGGGAACAGATCGAATCGGTGATCGGCACGGTGGCACTCGATCCTGCCTTATCGATGAAGGATCAGACACCGAAGGCACCAGGAATGAAGTACACGCACTACGCACCGGAAGCGACACTATCCGTTGTGGCGGGCGACCTCTCGTTCTTACAACAACTCATCGATGAAGCACGCCAAACCGGACAAAAGACAGGCGTCATTCTCTTTGACGGAGAGGACATCGAAGCTGATGTCCGCTGTTTCCTCGGAACGACGATGGAAACGGCAGCGCAACGTCTTTACGATTGTTTACGGCGATTTGATCAGACGACGGTGGATCAGATTTTTGTACGGGACCTATCAGAAGAAGGGGTTGGGCTAGCAGTCCGAAATCGGCTCCACAAGGCAGCAGGTGGTCGGATCATTCGCCCGTAAAGAAGGAGGATACTGAGATGAGCACACGTCGTGTATTGTTTATCTGTACAGGAAACACATGCCGAAGCCCGATGGCGATGGCATTATTGCGCTCAAAAGTAGCGGATCAAGAATTCGATGTCCGTTCAGCCGGTCTGCGTTCTATGCAAGGCTTTGATGCTTCTGAAAATGCGTTGCAAGTCTTACGTGAACGTGGAATCGAGCTTGAACATTATACGCAAGTCTTCGACGACGTCCTCGGGCGTTGGTCGGATATCATCTTGACGATGACACGGAGTCATAAACAAGAAGTCGGCGAACGGTACCCGGAACTCAAAGATCGGACATTCACGCTGTATGAGTACGTGACGGGTCTTGAACGGGACATCAACGATCCGTATGGTGGATCGATGAACGTTTACCGGCAGGTCCGAAATGAACTCGAACCCCTCGTCAACCGTCTTGTGTTAAAATTGACGCAGAACGGAAACGGAAGAAAAGCACCGGACAACCGGAAACTTCCGAAAAAACAACCTAAACAAACGGGGGAATAGTAACGATGAAAGTAGCAATTGGAGCAGATCACGGTGGTTTTAAGCTGAAAGCAGAACTGACTGAACTTTTACAGGAGCTTGGGATTGATTATACGGACTTCGGCACCTATTCATCCGATTCGATTGATTATCCGGACGTCGCGATTCCTGTCGCGGAAGCTGTCGCAAACGGTGAGTTTGACCGCGGTATTCTGATTTGCGGTACTGGAATCGGGATCGGCATCGCTGCGAATAAAGTCAAAGGCATTCGGGCGGCACTTGTCCATGATACGTTCAGCGCGAAAGCGACACGTCAGCACAACAACTCGAATATCTTGACGATGGGAGAACGTGTCATCGGACCGGGTCTTGCCCGCGATATCGCTCAGATCTGGCTTGAGACCGAGTTCGAAGGCGGACGCCACGAAACCCGTGTCTGCAAAATCTCAGATTATGAGGTGAAGTAAATGGATTTGGAACAAATTAAACAGGATCTCGAAGCGTCACTGACCGAATTGAATGAGCGCTACCCGTTAAAAGGGAAGTTGCTCGTCATCGGTTGTTCGACGAGCGAAGTCATCGGGAAACAAATCGGTAAAGCCGGTTCACCCGAAGTCGCAGAAGCGTTGTTTGACGTCTTCGACGCGTTTCGTCGCTCGCATCAGGTCGATCTTGCGTTTCAAGGTTGTGAGCACATCAACCGTGCCTTGACGCTCGAGCGGCAAATCGTCGAACGCCTTGGTCTTGAAGCCGTCACGGTCGTTCCGGTTCCGGAAGCGGGTGGTTCGATGGCAAGCGTCGCTTACCAACGTTTCTCAGCACCGGTCGTCGTCGAGGCGATTCAGGCGGATGCCGGGATCGATATCGGCGATACGTTCATCGGGATGCATTTAAAACAAGTGGCGATTCCTGTGCGCCTGCCGCACAAGGAAATCGGAGAAGCACACGTGACGGCTGCCGTCACACGACCAAAATTGATTGGTGGCGCTCGCGCTAAATACGAATGATTTGTGCAAGGGGTTGCATTCCCCTTGCTTTTTTAATGTGTTTTTAGAGGGTGCCCGTTATTGATTATTCGTGTTAAGATAGTGCTATCGAAATGAATGGGGGAATTCAGATGGAACAAACACCGCTTACGTATCTGAAACAGCAAGACGAGGAACTCTTTTCGGCCATGCGCAAGGAACTGGGACGTCAACGCGATAATATCGAATTGATCGCTTCAGAAAACTTTGTCTCACAAGCTGTCATGGAAGCTCAAGGCAGCGTGCTGACGAACAAATACGCAGAAGGTTACCCGGGACGTCGTTATTACGGAGGTTGTGAGTTCGTTGATTTAGCGGAGAACTTGGCGCGTGATCGGGCGAAAGCCATCTTTGGTGCTGAACATGCCAACGTGCAACCGCACTCTGGGGCGCAAGCCAACATGGCGGTTTACTTCACGATTCTCGATCAGGGCGACACGGTCCTCGGGATGAACCTCTCGCATGGTGGTCACTTGACGCACGGCAGTCCTGTGAATTTCTCCGGTGTTCAATACAACTTCGTCGAATATGGTGTCGATCCACAAACAGAGATGATCGATTACGATGTCGTCGCGAAGCTGGCAGAAGAACACAAACCAAAACTGATTGTTGCGGGAGCATCGGCTTATCCGCGCGTCATCGACTTCAAACGGTTCCGTGAAATCGCGGACAGTGTCGGTGCCTACTTGATGGTCGACATGGCTCACATCGCGGGACTCGTCGCAGCAGGCGTTCACCCGAATCCGGTCGAACACGCCCACTTCGTCACGACGACGACGCATAAGACACTGCGTGGTCCACGCGGCGGAATGATCTTGTGTAAGGAAGAACACGCGAAAGCGATCGATAAAGCGATTTTCCCTGGCATCCAGGGTGGTCCGCTCATGCACGTCATCGCAGCAAAAGCCGTTGCCTTTGCAGAAGCCTTGGCACCGGACTTCAAGGACTACATCAATCAAGTCGTCGCGAATGCAAAAGTGCTCGGCGAAGAGTTGACGGCACGTGGTCTGCGGATCGTCTCCGGCGGCACGGATAACCACTTGCTGCTCGTTGACCTGCAACCGCTTGGTATCACAGGGAAGTTAGCGGAGCATGCGCTGGACGAAGCCGGCATCACGGTCAATAAAAATACGATTCCGTTTGACCCGGCAAGTCCGTTCGTCACAAGCGGAATCCGGATTGGAACGGCGGCGATGACATCACGTGGTTTCAAAGAAGCCGAGATGAAACAAATCGCAGAACTGATCGAGCTTGTTCTGAAAAATCCAGAAGACAACGAAACACTGACAAGTGCCCACAAGCAAGTCTTGGCTTTGACAGGTCGTTTCCCGCTTTACCCGGAACGCGGTTAAGTTTCGGAAGCCTCAAGACCACCTCGACCTTTTCGAACGATGAGAAGTGCGGGGTGGTTTTTCTGATGGCATGAACCAGACAGGAAAGGAGTGACGACCGTGGAGATTTTAGTGGTAGAAGACGACTTGAATATCCAGCGACTTGTCCGCGAGACACTGGAAGCAGACGGACACCGGGTCCGGGCGACTGCAGACGGGAACGAAGCGGCACACTGGATCGACGGGCAGGTATTTGAAGCCGCGGTGCTCGATGTGATGGTCCCGGGACGAAGCGGCTTTGAGTTATGCGCTCGATTACGGGCAAGTCAGGAAATTCCGATTTTGATGCTGACGGCACTCGGCGAGCTGACGGATAAACGTGAGGGCTTTACAGCCGGAGCGGACGATTACATCACAAAACCGTTTGATCCGGAGGAATTGCTGTTTCGTCTGCATGCCGTCGCGCGGCGTTATCAAAAAGCCGCCATCCCGGTCATGCGGTTCGGGGACGTCACGATTGATAAACGGAGCCAACAGCTGATGATCGGGACGACCCGCTTGACGATTCCAAGACGTGAGTTTGAGCTGTTGCACCAGCTGGCCAGTTTCCCGGGACGGGTCTTCAGTCGCGAGGAATTAATCGAACACGTCTGGGGACTCGACTTCATGGGGGACGACCGGACGATCGACGTTCATATCAAGCGACTCCGCAACCGTCTGCAGGAGACGAACGCAATCGAGATCCAGACCGTCCGAGGACTCGGCTACCGATTGGAGGTCCGCTCATGAAATCGTTATATACGAAAATTGTGGGTCTCGTCTGCCTCGTCTTGCTCGGTTCAGCTTTGATCGCCTTATTGATCAGTAATGTGTTGTACTACACCGTCTTACAAGCGTCTTACAGTCAAAAGGTCGAAGAGGCGGTTCAGACGTCGTTTGCTTATTACGAACAGCACGGGGACCAGCAGGTCGACTCCTTCTACGAAATGCTCAGTGCGACCGGTTTTCAATTGTACGTCGTCTCGGAATCGGGTCAGGTGAAACGGTACGGCAATCCGTTCCGTGACGAAACATTGGCACCCGACGTCATTCAATCGGTGCGGGACGGGCAGGTCTACCAGGGGATGCGGGAGTATCCGTTTCACCTGTTTTTACTTGGACTGTTTGATAACGAAGTCATCAATACGTATGGCGCGTCGCTAGAGACGGAGACAGGTACAGACGCTGTTTTCATCCGACCGGATCTAAGCCGACAGATTCGCGAACTGCACCTGTTCGTGGGTGCCTTCTTGGCACTACTCGTCTTAATCAGCTTCCTGTTGCTTGTCTTTTCGATCCGTTACCTCGTCCGGCCAATCAAAAGATTGACGAAAGCAACCGAACAGATGACAGCTGGAGATTATTCCGTCACGGTCGCGACGACCGGTCAGGATGAAATCGGGGAACTGTCGCGCCGGTTTGACGAGATGGCGCAAGCTGTCGCCAAATCAGACGCCGAACGAAAAACGTTTGTCGCGAACGTCTCCCACGAATTCCAATCGCCCTTAACGACGATCAAAGGGTATGCCGGACAGCTTGAACAGACAGCCGGGCCGGACGACCGGGCGAAACTGGTGACGATCGGACAAGAGGCGGCACGGATGGCGGAATTGACACGGCAACTGCTTGTACTCGCCCGACTGGACGAAGGACGGCAAGTGGCGCGGCATCCGGTGCCGTTGGGACAAGCGATTCAGGCGACGTTACAGACACTCAGCTATCAACTGGATGAGCAAGGCATCGCGGTCGCTCTGACCGTACCGGACGACACGGTCATTCTCGCAAACGAGATGGCGCTCGAGCAGATTTTCCATAACATCATCCGCAATGCACTGCATGTCTCGACCGACGGACAACTGATTTCGATTCAAGCCGAGACCGCAGGAAGTATGGTGAAGGTCCGGATCAGTGATGAAGGACCGGGCATGACGCCGGACATGATCGAACATGCTTTTGAACGGTTTTATCAAGGCGATGCCTCGCGTGGTGCAACCGGGACAGGGCTTGGTCTTGCCATCGTTCAGGAGACGATTCATCAACTCGGTGGAACGGTTCGGATCGAGTCACGACTCGGTGTGGGCACGACGTTTGTTTTGACTTTTCCCCAAGCCGATTAACTTGTTCATGTTCCGTTCATCTTCAGACTTTAAGATAAACCTGTAACGAAAGAAGCAGGAGGGATAGAGCATGAAGATGGGGTGGCGTGAATTAATTCGGATGAAACAACGATTCACCTTGATGGCGATCGTGACGACCTTGATCGTCTTATTGATTTTAATGATTTCCGGTCTCGCGGACGGACTGGCCTACGATAACGGAGCCGTCGTCCGGAACTTACCGGTCGAGCACGTGGCGCTGAGCCAAGATGCGGAAGGACAACTGACACGCTCATTTTTGGAACAAACGGACCAGCCGGCGGGAACGGAAGCGTTGGGTGTCCAAAGTATGGTCCTTGAGAAACAGAATGGGACAAAAGATGATGTGACAGTGTTTGCGTCTCCAGCGGATACGGTTTATGGACCGAAGGAACTGGCGACATTGAAGCCGGGACAAGTCCTGGTTGATACGCAGTATGCCAAGCAAAGCGGGACAGCCGTCGGGGATACGATCACGGATTTCCGGACGAAAACGACGTTTGAAATCGTCGGGACGGTCAGCGATGGGCGGTACAGCCATGCACCGGTGCTCTGGACGACACTTGAGACGTGGAAGGCGTGGCAAGATAAGATGAAGACGAATTATGTGTCGGCCTTCATCAGTCAGGATCCCATCAAGACGGATCTTGCGACCTATACCCAACAACAGATTGTCGAACAAGTACCCGGTTATGCGGCGGAACAAAATTCCTTCCAAATGATGCGGATTGCCCTCGTTTTGATCGGTTCCTTGATTTTGACCGCCTTTTTCTACATCTTGACGATACAGAAGATGAAGCAACTCGGCATCTTAAAAGCCATCGGGATTCGGACACGAACGATTGGTCAAGGATTGGTCTTACAGGTCTTTCTGTTGACGACCGTTTCGTTTGCGATCAGCCTGCTGCTGACCTGGACAATCGGTCAGCTCTTACCAGGTGACCTGCCGTTCCGATTTGAATGGACAACGAGTTTCGGCTACGGCGGATTAATTGTACTGACAGCGATGCTTGGTGGTCTGATACCGTTACGTGCCTTGAAAAAACTGGAGCCGGCGGATGCGATGGGAGGAATGACAGGATGATTAAGATGACACAGGTCGAACAAACGTATGGAGAGATGAAAGTCCTGCACGACGTTTCGTTCGAAGCCGGGACAGGTGAACTGATTGCCCTCGTCGGACCGAGCGGCAGCGGTAAAAGTACGTTATTACAATTGCTTGGTCTGTTGCAGACACCTTCATCCGGCATGATTCAATTTGACGGCAGTCCGCTCGGTGATACGTCGGACGAAGGACGGCGGCAAATGCGGCTTGAGGAAATCGGCTTCATCTTTCAGGAGTCGCACCTCGTTCCGTTTCTGACGGCAGCGGAACAACTGGAGCTCGTCGCAGAAGAAGCCGGACGCACGATCGATGCGGCGGCGCAGCTCGAAGTGTTCGGGTTAGGTGACCGATGCAATCATTTGCCGCACGCCTTATCCGGCGGGGAACGGCAACGGGTCGCGATCGCCCGGGCGCTCGTCAATGACCCGCGTCTCGTCTTGGCGGATGAACCGACGGCGAGCCTCGATTATTCGAACGCGCAACAGGTGATGGAATTGTTACGGAAGCAGGCGCATGAGTACGGGAAGACCGTTATCGTCATCACGCATGATGACCGGATGCTGTCGTACTGTGACCGTGTCTTGCGGATGGAAGACGGCAGTTTAAAAGAAACATGATACATCGGGAGCAGGGGCGAACCTTTTTGAGGACGTCCCTGCTCTTTTTTTTAGTTAATTTAATTAAATTAATCTGACAATATAAGTTTCTTGTTGAATATTTTGTATTCATTTTTACTTTTTTTGTTATAATAAATTAAATTATTGATTGAAGGTGGAACGTATTCATGAAACTCGAGGAATTTGCACAAGAAGAAATTGACCGTGTTGATATAGATCAGTTATCCGGCTGGTTAGCGAAACAAAGTCTTTCGAAACGGAACTATAAAAAATTAGTGGAGGACTTTCAAGCAATCGTCATCATGCAACAGGCGGGCTTTTACGAACAAGCCGATGAACGGTTTACACAATGGAAAAACATTCCGGTCCCAATCGAGATGTACCGCTACCGGATGGCGATTGCAGCACGGGCAGGCGGCAAGACGCTCGCTAAAAAACGGTTCATGCTGTTGCCGGATATGGCAAAAAATCACAACTACATGAAGCCATGGCGCAAGCTTGTCCGCGTTAATCCATGGATGATGTCCGGTTTCGTTGCGGCGGGTATCCTGCTGATCGGTTTATTCCAGCTCGATTTTTCGGACGATTCGGCAGAAACGGCGACACAGAAAAAAAGTGAACAACAGGTCGTAGCGTTGACGAAAGAAGTTGAGACCCTGACCGAAACCAAAGAACAGTTGGCGGACAAAGTGAAAAAGCAGGAACAGCAAGTGGCTCAAGAAAAAGAAACCGCGGTTCACACCTATCAACTGAAAGAAGCGAAGGCAGCACTCGATGCCAAAGCGTATACGGAAGTCGACCGTATCCTGACGAAAGAGGTGGTTGAGGATCCGAAGACCGCCGCGACGGCGTCGTTCTATCAGTTAAAGGCGAAACACCGGGTCTACAAGTCGATTCCTAAAAACTATTCGGCGTATCTTACTACCTATCCTAAATCCGTACACGTTCCATCCGTTCTCTGGATGAAGGCTTTCCGCGAACAGGCGCTTGGTCAGCCGGTTTATCAAGAAACGTTGAAAAAACTTGCGAAGTTGCCAAAAAGTCCGGCATCGACGGCGGCACGGGATGTCTTGGCGGGAAAACGGGTCTTAAACGACCAGGACTTCTGAGAAAACAGTTCCCAAGCAGTCGCTTTTTAGAGTACAATGCGAAAAGAGAATGGAGAGGAGATGCAAAACAATGAGTAAAGTACATGTATTTGATCACCCATTGATTCAGCACAAGATGACGATCATGCGTAAAGTCGAAACAGGAACGAAACAATTCCGGGAGCTTGTCGACGAAGTGGCTTCATTGATGGCATATGAACTCACGCGTGACCTTCCACTCACAGACGTTGAAATCGAGACACCGGTCACGAAAACGACGCAGAAGATGATTGAAGGCAAGAAACTGGGAATCGTTCCGATTCTTCGTGCCGGTCTTGGAATGGTCGACGGCATGCTTCGAATGATGCCGAACGTCAAAGTGGGTCACATCGGTCTTTACCGTGATCCGGAGACACTTGAGCCGACAGAATACTATCTCAAATTACCGACAGACGTTGCGGAACGTGACTTCGTCGTCGTTGATCCGATGCTTGCGACAGGCGGTTCTGCCTCTGACGCAATCTCCTCTTTAAAGAAACAAGGCGCACAAAGCATTAAGCTGGCGTGTCTCTGTGCAGCACCTGAAGGCGTCAAACGCGTTCAGGAAGAACATCCGGATGTCGATATTTATCTTGCGGCACTCGATGAGAAATTAAATGACCATGGTTACATCGTCCCTGGACTCGGGGATGCGGGTGACCGTCTGTTTGGTACGAAGTAAGAAAAACGTTTGAATGAAAAAGCCGTGGACATTTATTTGTCTGCGGCTTTTTTTCAAGCTGTGCGAAAGTAATTATTCATGATTTTTAAGGAGAAAATCATAATCAATTTGTATACTGTTGATAATGACTTTTAATTTAGTAAAAATTAGTGCCATAAGAAAGTACTTTTTAGTTTTTGTAAAAAATATTTTTTACTGGAGGTAAAAATGAGTACTATTCAATGCATTTTTTGTTTAGAAGAAAAAGTATCATCAAAAGAACATGTTTTTCCCGATTCTTTAGGTGGTTTGTTGATAATATACGATGTATGTAAGGATTGTAATGATAAATTAGGTGAAAAAGTTGATTACCACTTAGTCGATCATGGATTAATGCAATTAGCTAGATTTACTAAAGGATTAAAAGGTAAAAAGGGAACTATTCCTAATCCTTTAAGTGTTGGAAAGAGTACAGACGATCCTGATATGACTTTACGGTACAAACATACGAGTGATGGTACGCCAGGGGCTCTTTATGTTATTCCGAACGTAATATTTGATGATGGAAAGTATAGAGTAATGGTAGATGCGAGCGAACCCGATAGACTTGTTGAAACCGTAAATAAGATATTAATAAGAAACGGATTGGAGTCTATGACAAAAGAGGAGATATTTTCAAAGGCACATTACGAAAAAACAGAAAATCCTCGAATGGATATTGAAATGGTAATAGATATGCATAGTTATCGAAAAGCAATAATCAAAATTATTTATGAAATGACTTACTATTGGCTTGGGAAAGATTATCTCAATGATGAAATGGCAATCAAAATAAGAGAATACATATTATCAAAGGAGCTAGAGGTAGACGGATTGATTGAAAAAGTTGAATTGGTAGGTGATAAAAGAGATGTATTGACGAGTCTTGCCGATTCTGATTCGCACATTGCTGTGTTAATAAAAAATAGAGATAGAATTAGCTGCTATATAAATATTTTTAATAATTTTCACGGATTAGTAGTTGTAACAGAAAAAGCAACATTATATAAAGATGTTTCGAACCGATTTTTAATTAATGATACTAAAGAAAAGTTAATTAGAGAAAGTTCCTTAGCTGAAGAGATCACTCGGAACAGTCGTAAGTAAATAAACACTGGATCCAAGATTGGTAAAATAAAAATAGAAAAAATCAGGAGGAAGTTTGTATGCCAATCAAAGTCATGCCAATTTTCGGCACACGACCGGAAGCGATCAAGATGGCACCACTCGTCAACGTCTTAAAACAAAATCCTGCGTTCGATGTTCATGTCACGATCACGGCGCAACACCGGGAAATGCTCGATCAAGTACTAGAGCTGTTTGAGATTACACCCGATCACGATTTGAATATCATGAAGCCCCGCCAAACGTTAGTCGATATCACGACACGCGGTCTGGAAGGATTGGATGCAGTCATGAAAGAAGTCCAGCCCGATCTCGTGTTAGTCCACGGCGACACGACGACGACGTTCGTCGGGAGTCTTGCGGCTTATTACAACCAAATCGCCGTCGGTCATGTCGAAGCCGGACTCCGTACATACGATAAGTATTCACCGTTCCCGGAAGAGGTGAACCGGCAGTTGACGTCGACCTTGGCTGACCTGCATTTCGCACCGACCGATCAGGCGGCAACGAACCTCGCGTCAGAAAATCGCCTGACAGGTGTCTACGTGACGGGCAATACGGCGATTGATGCCTTACAGACGACGGTCCAACCCGATTACGTCCATCCTGTGCTGGAAACAGTCGGTGAACGGAAACTCGTCTTGATGACAGCTCATCGCCGGGAAAATCAAGGTGCGAAGATGCATCAGATGTTCCGCGCGATCCGCCGTTTGGCAGATGATTACCCGGATATCCATATCGTCTATCCCGTCCATTTAAATCCGGTTGTCCAAGAAGCAGCCAAGGATGTGTTCAAAGGGCACGATCGGATAACCTTGATTCCACCGCTTGATGTCTTCGACTTCCACAACTTCGCCAGTCGGGCGCATCTGATTCTGACCGATTCCGGCGGCGTCCAGGAAGAAGCGCCGTCGCTTGGTGTTCCGGTCCTCGTCTTACGCGATACGACAGAACGTCCGGAAGGGGTGAAGGCTGGAACGCTGAAGCTTGCCGGAACGGACGAAGACACGATTTACCGTCTTGCCAGCGAGTTGCTGGACGATAAAGTCGCATATACAGAGATGGCGCACGCTTCAAATCCATACGGCGACGGTCACGCCTCAGAACGGATTGCGGCGGCGATTTTAGAACATTTTAATCACCAAGCGACGTTTGAACCGTTTCGGGTAAACTAATTTGTGACACGAGTGGGTTTTCGTGGAAAATCGATTCGTGTTCTTATCTTGATTCGAAAATGAAAGCAGTCTGATGTTGACTGATGCGGCTGCGCTCGACTCCTTCGGGAAAAAGGAAGCGGAACGCTTCCGCCCGAGGAAAGCGAGAGCAGAAAGCAGGGGCATACGTATCGAACTAAACACACAAAAGATATAGTTTTTGTTAAAAAATCAACTGCCGGATGACCTCAAAATGATGAAATCAGATCTGACATTTTGAGCTGTGACAAGGGACACACGAGACGAATTGGAAATCGTCTGCCGTCTTTGTTACAAACAGATGTCAGAGGGGTTTTCCTGTCCCAAAACGGAAGCGTTTACAATTGTGAATAAAAATTGTTTTTTCACAAAATCGACACAAATCAAATTTAGATGACTTGTTTCTCATTCCGGAACACGATATAACGTTACTGTTCAATGGTTTTGTTCACCTAGTGAACCATCTCGCTAAACGTTGATAGTACTACATATTTTCTTCACATCTTCGTGAAAAGCGTGGCACGGGATACCTCTGTGAAAACCTTATCAATTGTTGATATACAATGGTTTCGACGGTCCATTTTAATTGTGAATTCATTTGACTATGAAATGGTTCTCATTGTATTCTTGACTAGTATGAAAATCCGCAAATTGTGGGAAAGAAAAAGAGCCCACAACTGGGAAAAGGGGGTCGTCTCTAGTGCGCCAAAACGGGCTCGCGACGAGTATGATTATGGCCTCGCAAATTTCGACGGCACTTGCCGCACCGATCGTCATCGGCTTTCTTGTTGGGAACTATGGGGAACAGCAGAACTGGTGGCAAAATATGGGGGCGACGTTTTCAGTGTTCATCGGGATTTTCATCGGCATTCTCTGCATGATCGCAATGATCAGGCACTTGTTAGGAGACAAGACATGAACATCATCCTTCAAGATGCGTTGTATCGTGCGTACTTAAGATGGTTCGGACTCTATTATGGAATCCTTGCTGTCCTGTTACTTGTCGGTTATCCGAGTGATCCAGTGATTTATGGGCTGGCATTAGGTGGGGCAGGTAGCTTCATGATTCTGACGCTGCAACGACTCAGCGTCGATCGAATGTATCGTGTAATCGAGCGTGGGCGTAAGCCGATGTCTCGAGGGACCGTATCACGCATGGCGGTCGCGGTACTTTGTGTGATGATCGGTTTGAAGTACGAAACCGAATTGTCATTAACTGCGGTGGTAATAGGCCTTCTCGCCGGCCACGTCATACAATTTTGTGAGTTTTTGACTCACGAACTTAAGCGGGAAAAGAGGTGAATAGTCAAATGAACCACGAAATGCCACTTTACGAAATCCCACTCTGGGGCGACTTCGTTCTGTACGGTAGCTGGACAAACTTGATCACAGTGCTGATTGCAGCTGCTCTCGTTTTCCTGATTGCCGTGGCCGGTACGCGACGTCTAGCGATGAAGCCAACCGGTTTTCAAAACACGCTGGAGTTATTCCTCGAATTCGTTCGCGGAATCATCAGCAGTACGATGGACTGGAAAACAGGGGGTCGCTTCCTAACTTTCGGAATGACACTGTTCCTATTCATCATCGTGTCCAACTTAATGGGTCTTCCCTTTAACGTTGTGACGGGTCACTACATTTGGTTCAACTCACCAACTGCGGATCCGTACGTGACACTTGCACTTTCATCTATGGTAGTGGTCATGAGCCATTATTATGGTGTGAAAATGCGCGGCTTCGGCGCTTATGCGAAAACGTTTATGACGCCGATGTTTATTATTACCATCATCGAGGAGTTCGCAAACACGTTGACGCTTGGTCTTCGTCTTTACGGTAACATCTTCGCGGGTGAGATCATGATTGGTATCATTCTCTCGATCGGTATCATCTCTGGAACGAACGATTTCCAATTCCTCGGACCAGTCGGTGTCATCCTGTCAGCGATTCCAATGATTATCTGGCAAGGATTCTCTCTCTTCATCGGGGCAATCCAAGCGTATATCTTCCTTATCTTAACGATGGTTTACATCGGACATAAGGCAGCGCACGACCATTAATTCGAAGGTAAAGCATCTGCTTTTCCGATAACCGCACGACCAAATTTCGAACACAATCTAGGGAGGCAATTCATAATGGAACTTATTGCAACAGCGATCATCATCGGACTCGGCGCACTCGGCGCAGGTATCGGTAACGGTCTTATCGTAAACGGTACAGTATTAGGACAAGCACGTCAGCCAGAACTCAAAAACGAACTTCGTCAAACAATGTTCATCGGTATCGGTCTCGTTGAGGCACTTCCAATCATCGGTGTAGCGGTCGGTTTCCTTCTCCTCAACTCTTAATCCGTATTTTACGCATCAAGAACTGAGCTACATAGGGCGTTATTCGTTCCACTAGAGTGAACCGTCATGGGGGCCACGGCTCCCTTATGTAGATATTAGAAGTAGGACCAACCACGAGGGGAGTGTAATCGAATGAATCTCACGTATCTTGCGGCAGAGGCGGGCGGCGAAGGCAACCAACTCTTACTTGCCAATATGATCGTCACGATCGTCGTTTTCCTCTTGCTCCTCATCCTCTTGAAGAAATTCGCATGGGGCCCGCTCATCAACATGATGAAAGCGCGTGAAGAGCATGTGGCGAGCGAGATCAATTCGGCTGAGAAAAGCCGGAAAGACGCTGAAGTCTACGTAGAACAACAACAAGCAGAACTCAACAAGGCACGTACGGAAGCACGTGACCTGTTAGAAGCATCACGCCGTCAAGCTGAGGCAGAACAAGCACGTGCGATGGAGCAGGCACGTCTTGAAACAGAAATGAGTAAGGAAGAAGCCCGCCGTGCGATCGAACGTGAACGCGCTGAAGCACAAGCTGCTTTGAAGAACGATGTTGCTCTTCAAGCAATCGCTGCAGCACGCCACGTCATGAAAACACAGCTTGCGACAGACGAAGCGGCTCAAAAAGCACTCGTCGATCAATTCCTTGCTGACACTAAGGGCACGAACTAATGCGTGACCACGTAGCGGGACGCTACGCAAAAGCGCTCTTCGATCTTGCACTTGAGCATCATGTGCTCGAACAAGCAGAAGCTGATGTGCGAACGCTCGGCGAAGTGCTCCACGCAACACCAGAGCTCGCATCGGTGTTAGACAACCCATCGATTTCTGCAGAAGAGCTGAAGCAAGTACTTCATACGAGCTTCACAGGCTTCAATACCATTGTCTTGAATACCATCCTCGTCATGGTCGAAAACGACCGTGCGGCGGAAGTATTATCATTGCCGGAGCATTTCATCGCGTTGTTGAACGAGCACCGTAACGTTGCGACAGCAATCGTGACAAGTGCATACAAACTGTCAGACGAAGAAATCACGAACGTGAAAGAAACGTTTGGCCAAAAATCAGGTAAAACGCTTGAAGTAGAAAATGTTGTTGATACGAATGTAATCGGCGGACTTCGTGTTCAAATCGGTTACACGACATATGATGGCACGATCGAAACGAAACTAACGCGACTTGAGCGTGAGCTGTTAAAAGCGTAAGAAAATAGGGGTGAAACGCATGAGCATTAGAGCTGAAGAAATCAGCGCCCTGCTTAAAGCGCGTATCGCGCAGTACGGTTCTACGATGGAAGTGAACGAGACAGGTACAGTCATCCAAATCGGTGATGGTATCGCTCGTGCACACGGACTCGACAACGTCATGTCGGGAGAGCTCGTAGAATTCGCTAACGGCACAATGGGCTTGGCGCAAAACTTAGAAGAAGGCAACGTCGGTATCATCATTCTTGGTGACTACCTTGAAATCAAAGAAGGCGACTCTGTTCGCCGTACGGGCCGCATCATGGAAGTACCAACAGGAGACGCACTCCTCGGACGTGTCGTCAACCCACTCGGTATGCCAATCGATGGTCTTGGTCCAATCGAAACAGAACACTATAACCCAATCGAGCGTAAAGCTTCTGGTGTTATGGCACGTAAATCGGTTCACGAACCACTTCAGACGGGAATCAAGGCAATCGATGCCCTCGTTCCAATCGGTCGTGGACAACGTGAGTTGATCATCGGTGACCGTCAGACGGGTAAAACGTCGATCGCCATCGATACGATCATCAACCAAAAAGAAGAAAACATGATCTGTATCTACGTCGCAATCGGACAAAAAGAATCAACAGTCCGTGGTGTTGTTGAGACACTCCGTAAAAACGGTGCACTTGATTACACGATCGTCGTTTCGGCAGCAGCTTCACAGCCGGCGCCACTTCTTTACCTCGCACCATTCGCTGGTGTAGCGATGGGTGAACACTTCATGGATCTCGGCAAGCACGTTCTTGTCATCTATGATGATCTTTCGAAACAAGCAGCGGCATACCGTGAGCTTTCGCTTCTTCTGAAGCGTCCACCAGGCCGCGAAGCCTACCCAGGTGATGTCTTCTACCTTCACTCACGTCTCCTTGAGCGTGCGGCGAAATTGAACGACGGACTTGGCGCAGGTAGCTTAACAGCACTTCCGTTCATCGAGACACAAGCGTCGGATATCTCGGCTTACATCCCGACAAACGTTATCTCGATCACGGATGGTCAAATCTTCCTTCAATCGGATCTCTTCTTCTCAGGTGTCCGTCCAGCGATCAACCCGGGTCTCTCGGTATCGCGTGTAGGTGGTTCGGCTCAAGTAAAAGCGATGAAGAAGGTAGCGGGTACGCTCCGTCTTGACCTCGCTTCTTACCGTGAGTTAGAAGCCTTTTCACAGTTCGGATCTGACCTTGATAAAGCGACACAATCGAAGCTTAACCGTGGTGAGCGGACAGTAGAGGTTCTGAAACAGGATCTCAACCAACCGTTGACTGTCGATAAGCAAGTCATCATCATCTATGCCTTGACTCGTGGTCACCTTGATGATGTTGCTGTTTCAGATATTCGTCGTTTTGAAAAGGAACTCAACCTTTGGCTCGATCAAAACCGCAAACAACTTTGCGATGAGATCCGTAAAACAGGTAACCTTCCAGCTGACGAAGAAATCGTTACTGCAATCTCAGAATTTAAGAAAACGTTCCAACCGACTGTCTAAGAGATCTCTCTTAGACTCGGCCGGACGCTCTTGATACTAACAAGGTGGTGAATCGAAATGGCATCGTTGCGCGAGATACAAATGCGGATCAACTCGACGAAAAGTACGAAACAGATCACGAAAGCGATGAACATGGTTTCGGCGTCGAAACTGAACCGCGCTCAAGCACATAGCGCGAAGTTCCAGCCTTACATGCTGAAAATGCAGGAAGTGCTCGGAACCATTGCGAATGGCACGACAGGTGCTAGCCATCCGATGCTCGAAAAACGTCCTGTCAAAAAGACAGGCTATATCGTCATCACATCGGATCGCGGCTTAGCTGGTGCATATAACGCCAACGTGCTGCGTGAAGTCTACCGGGAAATCAATGAAAAGCATACTACGGACAGTTACGTCTTGTTCGTGGTCGGTAAAGTCGGTGTCCAGTTCTTCCGTTCACGCGGAATTACGGTCACGGACGCGATCACAGGACTAAACGATTCTCCTTCGTATGTCGATGTCGCAGAAATCGTGAAGCGTACAGTGAGTGCGTTCACGCTCGGCGAAATCGACGAACTCAAGCTGTGCTACAACCATTTCTTGTCTGTCATCAGCCAGGAAGTGAAAGTCGAAACCCTTCTCCCGCTCGGAGAAATCGAAGCTTCGTCTTCGACGACTTATGAGTACGAGCCAAGTGAGGAACAAATCCTTTCTGAACTCCTTCCGCGTTATGCGGAGAGCTTGATTTTCGGTGCGCTTCTTGACGCGAAAGTAGCAGAACATGCGTCACGTATGACAGCAATGCAAAGTGCGACAGATAACGCAGATGACTTGATCGGTCGATTGACTCTCGTCTACAACCGGGCTCGACAAGCTGCAATCACGCAAGAAATCACAGAGATCGTCAGTGGAGCCGCTGCTCAGCAGTAAACCACTCGGCGTAATGATAGCTAGGAGGAAACACGATGAACGAACTCGGTTTAAAAGGCCGCGTCGTCGCGGTCATGGGACCTGTCATCGACGTTAAGTTCGACGGACACTTGCCGAACATCTACAACGCGCTTCGTATTCAATATACGCCGCAAACAGTAGAAGAAGTAGCCATCGATTTAACGCTTGAGGTCGCCTTGCATCTTGGTGACGACGTCGTCCGTACCATTGCGATGGATTCTACGGATGGTGTACGCCGCGGAGTGGAAGTACTGGACACTGGTGCTCCAATCTCGGTACCTGTCGGAGAAGCAACGCTTGGTCGCGTCTTCAACGTACTCGGTAACCCAATTGATGAAAAAGAACTCGATGCTACAGTGGAACGTCTTCCGATCCACAAAAAAGCACCGACGTTTGATAATCTTTCAACAAAAGTTGAAATCCTCGAAACAGGAATTAAAGTCGTTGACTTACTCGCTCCTTACATCAAGGGTGGTAAGATCGGTCTCTTCGGTGGTGCCGGTGTAGGTAAGACCGTCCTCATCCAGGAATTGATCAACAACATCGCCCAAGAGCACAGCGGTATCTCGGTATTCGCAGGTGTTGGTGAGCGGACGCGTGAAGGTAATGACTTGTACCATGAGATGACGGATTCAGGCGTTATCAAACAAACGGCGATGGTCTTCGGTCAGATGAACGAGCCGCCGGGCGCACGTCTTCGTGTTGCCTTGACTGGTTTGACAATGGCGGAATACTTCCGTGATGAGCAAGGACAAGACGTTCTTCTCTTCGTCGATAACATCTTCCGTTATACACAAGCAGGTTCAGAGGTATCGGCCCTTCTCGGTCGTATGCCATCTGCCGTTGGTTACCAGCCGACACTTGCTACAGAGATGGGTATGCTTCAAGAGCGTATCACGTCAACAAACAAAGGTTCGGTTACATCGATCCAAGCGGTTTATGTACCAGCCGATGACTATACTGACCCGGCTCCTGCAACGACGTTTGCCCACTTGGATGCAACGACGAACCTTGAGCGCCGTCTCTCTGAGATGGGTATCTATCCTGCCGTGGATCCACTTGCTTCGACTTCACGTGCCCTTTCACCGGAAATCGTCGGCGAAGAGCATTACAGTGTAGCTCGTCAAGTTCAGGAAACACTTCAGCGTTACAAAGAACTTCAAGATATCATCGCGATCCTCGGTATGGACGAGTTGTCTGAAGAAGACAAATTGACTGTACACCGTGCGCGTCGTATCCAGTTCTTCTTGTCGCAGAACTTCCACGTAGCTGAGCAGTTCACAGGACAAAAAGGATCGTACGTCCCAGTTAAGGACACGATCCGCGGCTTCAAAGAAATCCTCGGTGGAAAACACGATGATTTGACGGAAGAAGCGTTCCGTCTTGTCGGTCCAATCGAAGATGCGATTGAAAAAGCGAAGACGCTTGTCTAAGTGACAAAGCATAAGGGGGACTTGAGATGAACACACTTCATGTCAATATCGTCACCCCGGATGGCGAAGTGTATGATGGGAATGTTCGTATGGTCGTCGCGAAAACGATATCTGGTGAGATCGGGGTTCTCCCGCACCACGTACCGCTCGTGACACCACTCGACATCAGCATCTTGAAGTTGCGCCACGAAGATGGCGGACGCACGTTGATCGCTATCAGCGGTGGCTTTATGGAAGTGCGCCAGGATACAGTAACGATTCTTGCTGAAACGGCTGAAGCTGCGGAGAAGGTCGATTATGACCGTGCCTCTGCTGCGAAAGTCCGGGCAGAACGTCGTCTCCAGGACACGAAATTATCAGATCTTGAGTTCAAACGCGCTGAGCTTTCATTGAAACGCGCAATCAACCGTCTCAACCTAAAAGAGTACGGTCGCGATTGATCCAAGTAAAAAAGACCCGGTTTCCGTCATGGAAACCGGGTCTTTTTTCATGAACGGTCAATGATTCGGCTCAGGACAACCGTTTTCGCATGGGATTAAAGGGATTCAGGTTTAACAACGGTCAAAAAAGTAAAAGTACATTATATGTGTCCTCTTCACACATTTCTCAATCTTATTATGTTGTTTTTTCCAGATTCATCTTTTCATAATATATTTTATACGCTAAAATAAATTATCTTGTGCTTTTTTGTTTGCGCAATCATTCATTGTATGAAATCATGGTAAGGTTGGGAAAAACAAAACAAGAAGAGGTGCAGGAACAGTGACGTCAATCGGTTTAAGTGCGTTAGTCAGTATGCTCGTTTATTTAACAGCCATCATGCTTGCCTGGTGGGCACTCCTTCCTGTCAAATGGGAGAAGTTCCTCCAACATCCTAAAGGTCCGCAGGCTGTCGCCTTACGAGTGTTGCTTGCCATTGCGCTCGGTTCACTTGTCGCCGGATTTTTACTGGATTATTCGGGATTCGCGCAGCGTCTCCAATTTTTAGTCGGATGAACTTGTAACTTCATTGTAAACCTTGAATTGGTAAGATGATTTAGTATGGAACAGGATAGTATTCTTATAATGAAGTAACACAACCATTGTCGAGATGAAAAGTCGTGTTGGATTTGGAATGAGAGATAAACTACAGGGTGTTTCTCTTCTATCATGCGTTGGTCTACAACTATGATCTACACCAATCGCGAATTGAACGAATAGAATAGAAACGAAAGCAGAGGAGCATGAGTAATGGAAAAAATTGTTGTCCGTGGCGGACGTAAATTAGCTGGAACGGTAAAAGTAGAAGGTGCAAAAAACGCAGTCTTAAAAACATTGGTCGCAACGTTGCTTGCTTCAGAAGGCACATCAGTCCTTCAAAATGTCCCGCGTCTTGCAGACGTCTATACGATTAATAACGTCTTACGGAACTTAAATGCAGAAGTCACATTCGATGCAGAAGCAAACACGGTGACGGTTAATGCAGAAGCGCAATTAAAAGATGAAGCACCACTTGAATACGTTCGGAAGATGCGTGCGTCAATTCTCGTCATGGGACCACTCCTTGCTCGTCTTGGGCGCGCACGTGTCGCAATGCCGGGCGGCTGTGCAATCGGCTCCCGTCCAATCGATCTTCATTTAAAAGGGTTCGAAGCAATGGGCGCAAAAACAATCATCGGTAACGGGTTTGTCGAAGCGCAAGTCGACGGTCGCTTACAAGGGGCAAAAATCTACCTCGATTTCCCATCTGTCGGTGCAACTGAAAACATCATGATGGCAGCAACACTTGCTGAAGGAACAACTGTCATCGAGAACGTTGCCAAAGAGCCTGAAATCGTCGATCTCGCGAACTTCCTCAACGCAATGGGTGCAAAAGTCCGCGGTGCCGGAACAGAAACAATCCGCATCGAAGGTGTTGAAAAACTCCACGGCGGCAACCACTACGTGATTCCAGACCGGATTGAAGCGGGTACGTTCATGATTGCAGCAGCGATCACAGAAGGTGATGTCGAAGTCATCGGCGCAGAACGCGAACACCTTCGTCCGTTGATCTCGAAAATGGAAGAGATGGGTGTCAAAATCTCGGATACAGAAGAAGGCCTTCGTGTCGTCGGACCGAAGAAATTGGTTGCGATTGACGTCAAGACGATGCCACACCCTGGTTTCCCGACAGATGTCCAAGCACAAATGATGGCATTGGTCTTAAAAGCAGAAGGTACGTCAGTCATTACGGAAACGGTCTTCGAAAACCGCTTCATGCACGTCGAAGAATTCCGTCGTATGAACGCTGATATCAAAATCGAAGGTCGTTCATCGATCATCACAGGCGGCATCCAGCTTCAAGGAGCAGAAGTGCTTTCAACGGATCTCCGTTCAGGTGCGGCACTTGTCACAGCAGGATTGATTGCTGAAGGTGAAACACGTGTTGGCGCCCTTCACCATATCGATCGCGGATATGTTGATTTCCATCTTAAATTACAAGCACTTGGTGCAGATGTTGAGCGCGTTACAGAAGAAACCGTTGCGATTGAAGAAACAGCCGCAACGAAGCTTTAAGCTCTCATTTCATTCTTATTTATTCTTGACGACTTTCTCAAAAAGAAAGTCGTCTCTTTTTGTTACGCTGTGCTAGAATTGAAAGGTATGTATACATAAATGGGTTAGACGTCCAAACGACGTTCTAAATTTTGGAATAATAGCCAGTGGATAAAGGAGATCACGCGAGATGTTTTCAAAAGATATCGGAATTGACCTAGGGACGGCCAATGTCGTCATTCACGTAAAAGGTAAGGGAATCGTGCTCGACGAGCCATCAGTCGTCGCGATCGATAAAGCAACAGGAAAAATTCATGCCGTTGGAACGGAAGCCCACCAGATGGTTGGACGGACACCCGGCAACATCGTAGCGATTCGTCCACTTCGGGACGGCGTCATTGCCGACTTCGAGATGACGGAAGCGATGTTACGTCATTTCATCGACAAAATCGAAGTCCGGAGTATGTTCGGCGGCGTCCGGATGCTGATTTGTACACCGGCGAGCATCACGACGGTTGAAGCGAAAGCGATCCGTCAAGCAGGCGAAAAATCAGGTGCGAAAACCGTGTTCCTCGAAGTGGAACCAAAAGTCGCAGCAGTCGGCGCAGGGATGGACATTTGGATGCCGGCCGGTCACATGGTGATTGATATCGGTGGCGGAACGACGGACGTCGCTGTACTCTCGATGGGAGACATCGTCTGCGGGGAAACGATTAAAGTCGCAGGGGACCGGTTTGATCACGACATCATCCGTGCGATCAAGGATAACCATAAACTGATCATCGGCGAACGGACGGCACAAAACGTCAAGATGACGGTCGCGACCGTTTCAGACGAAGGACGTCAAGAAGAGATGGACATCCGGGGTCGGAATCTCGTGACGGGTCTGCCGGACAACATTACGATTTCTTCGCAGGAGATGCATGAAGCGTTGGCAGAAGCAGCGATGGAAATCGTCGAAGCGACAAAACGTGTGTTGGAGAAAACACCACCGGAGCTTGCAGCGGACATCATCGATCGCGGCATCATCCTGACAGGTGGCGGAGCATTGCTTGACGGCATCGATCAGTTGCTCGCAAAAGAACTGGGACTGCCGGTCTTGATCGCAGAAGACCCAATGTTATGTGTCGCGCGGGGAACAGGGATCATGCTCGATAATTTAGGAAAATAAGATACACCAACAAGGGTCATTCCAATTGCGGAATGACCCTTGTTTGATGGAGACGTAAGATGAACCGATGTTGCTGGCATCAAACATGCCGGATTACTGCGTACTGCGCATGAACTCCTGATAGGCGTCAAAATCATGATAGACGATGGCGCTTGGCGGCAAGGAACTGTTCATGGTCTGATTCACCAGTTGATTGAGCGTGGTCCGTGTTTTTCCGTAAAAGGTGATGCTCGGTGTTTCCGGAAGCGCTGTAAATTCGATGGCGTACGACAAACGGTACTGATGACTCGCAGCATACAAGGCATCTGTCATCGTGATGGCAGCAAGACCATTCCCGCCGCCGTAGACCGTCCGGTAACTCATCAACGTCACTTCATCGGCTAACTCCATTGCCCATTCACTGAGGGGACGACCGGAGGCATCGGAAACGGTATGGAACCAGAACGGTAAAAACAGTTGCAGGGGAAGACCTGCGGTGTCACTGACATCTTGAAATGCCGTTAAGATCCGTTGATAAGAAGCGACGACGGCAGATTGATCGGTTTCCCACTCCGGTAAGGCATAGGGTTCCAGATCGACGCTGATTCCGTCCGGTCGTTCCATCGTTTCCTGCAGGTAGACATCAATCCAAGCTAACGGGTCTTCGACGTTCGGACGGTTGGCGGTTCCTTCGTTCGTGATCCAGCGCGGTTGTCCGAATAAAAAGTAGACTTCGATACCCGCCAGATGGGCTTTTTCAACGAAAGAACGGTAGAGGGTACGGTCACCCTCAACAGCGACATGCAGATAGACACGTTTCATCTGTCTGTTAGCCAGCTGATTGATCTTCGTTGAAAGTTGTTTGGCCTCAGGAATCGACCAGATGACGGTATGACGAGTGACGGTGGTCGCTGCTTCACTTGGAACAGGCAGAAGCGAACTGACCACGGCGGCGCAGATGAGACTGACGATGAAGCGTTTCATACTCAATCACTCCTCTTATTTCGTTATCTTATTATCGGTCGTTCGGGACGACTTGGATATGAGGCAATAGTCCGGGAGTCGTCAGAATCAGTTCAAATCCTAGACATTTCACTTTGTGAAGTGTATATTAAAAGTTGTTGAATTGAAACGGATTTTCCATTAAAAAGGAAGTGATGCCACAATGCCATTGTGGAAACGAAATTTAGTTGTCGTTTGGATTGGTAGTTTTTTGACCGCTGCCGCACTCAGTTTAGTTCTACCGTTTTTGCCCTTATTCATTGAAGAACTTGGTGTCGATGGACGCCAAGAAATCACGACCTGGTCGGGAATCGCCTTTGGGGCGACCTTCCTTGTCGCAGCCATCGTTTCACCGATTTGGGGCCGATTGGCTGATAAAAAAGGTCGGAAATTGATGTTGCTTCGAGCCAGTCTCGGGATGTCGATTGTCATGTTCTTGATCAGCTTCGTCCAAGACGTCTACCAGCTCGTCTTCTTACGTCTTGTCATGGGTGCCGTCTCCGGATTCATTTCCGCCGGGATCACCTTGATTGCCTCACAAACCCCAAAAGAGAAAAGTGGCTGGGCGCTCGGTACATTGTCGACCGGTGGGATTGCCGGTGGCTTATTAGGACCTCTAATCGGAGGATTCCTTGCCGATATGATTGGGCTTCGACCCGTTTTTCTCTTTACGAGCATACCGCTCTTCCTGACTTTCCTCGTCACCTATTTCTTCGTCAAAGAAGAGTTCGTGCCGTTGCAAGTCAAAAAAATGGCTTCTGCGAAGGAAGTCATCCAGTCACTCCGCCATCCGGAATTGATCTTAAGCCTGTTCTTGACGACATTTTTGATTCAGTTCGCCGCTCAATCAATCAGTCCGATCTTGTCGCTTTACGTGCGGGAACTCAGTCCCGGAACGGAACGGTTGGCACTGTTATCGGGAATCGTCGCCTCGGCACCCGGGATTGCCGCCTTGATTGCCGCGCAACGGCTTGGTCGGTTGTCCGATAAAATCGGAGCGGAACGTGTCTTATTCTTCGCATTGCTCATCTTTGCCGCATTTTTGATTCCACAAGCTTTCGTGACCGATACGAGTCAACTGATCGTCTTGCGGATGGGGATTGGATTTGCGACAGCTGCCTTGATGCCTTCGGTACAGACATTGCTTCGACAACATACACCGGCGAACGCTTCAGGTCGGATTTTTGGTTATAACCAATCGGCCCAGTTCATGGGGAACTTCCTCGGACCACTGGCAGGCGGTCAAATTGCCGGTCACTTTGGTTTTGAAGCGTTGTTCCTGTTCACCGGTTTGATCGTCATCACGAACGCCGTGCTGGAACGGACGCAAACAGCGGTACTCAGTAAAAAACATTCATGATCAAGGAAATGCTGTGTCGCGAATTAGGCGACACAGCATTTTTGGATTTCATCAAGACAACATGAAGAATTCATCAAGTTTCAATTGTTGAGAATTTTCGAGAGCTTTCATGATTTGACCCGACTGGGCACGGACCTTGTAATCCGCCGAATAGTGGAATAGACCGTTATCCAGTTCCGTCAAGGCGAGCGGTTCAATCAATGTTTTCGGATGGATGACATCCGTTAATTGAAGCGACAGTTCGATTTGATGGTCGACGGGCAGACGAATCGAAGCATAAAAATGAACGGAACGATTCGTACTGCGGGTGATCAAAATCGGTGACGCTCCGACATTAACTTCCTTTCCGTTCAGCCGGGTGATGGAAATCTGTCCATGAAGAGAAGGCAACGGTTTTTTTGGTGATTGTTTCAGCGATTCGATTGGTTGCAGGACGGATTGTGTTAAGAGAGCCGCCAATCGCTCAGAACTAACAGGACGGCTGAATAAGTAGCCTTGGACAGCATCGCATTCTAACTCACGGAATGTATCGAGTTGATCGAGTGTTTCAACTCCTTCTGCGACGACGGTTAACTGAAACTCCTTGGCAAAATAGACGATGCTTTTGATCAGCGAGGTCGTACGGCTGTCTTCTTCCGGATGGCTCGAGAAGGAACGATCAAGCTTTAGGATGCTGATGGGATACGTGGACAGGCTGGTCAAGGATGACACGCCGCTGCCGTATCCGTCGAGTATCAAATGGATGCCAAGCTGATGCAGTTGCTGTAACGTTTCTTTCACGAACTCACTTTCATGAAGTAACGCCGTTTCTTGAAGTTCCAGTTGCAAGTACCGGGCCGGAACCTGATACCGGTGCAGACAGGTTCTGACGCTCTGGACAAAATCGCCGTGTAACAGTTGTTTGGAGGACAGATTGATGGAAATCGGGACGACCGGTAATGCTTTTTTTAACAAGGTTTGGAGCGTCTGGCAGACAGTCTCAAGGACCCACTCACCGATCGGAAGATAACACTGTCCTTCTTCGGATAACGGAATGAAGTCCTGCGGCGGAATACGTCCCCATTCTGGGTGATCCCAACGAATCAAAGCCTCAAACGCAAGGATCTGTCCACTCCAAATATCGACTTTCGGCTGATACTCGAGAAACAATTCGTCTTGATCAATCGCATCACGTAAACTTTGTTCCAGTTGATGCCGGCGATAGATTTCAAGATCGAGCTGGGATGTATAAAATTCGTAGGCGAATTGCTTTTTCAATTTAGCCCGCGTCAGTGCCCGGTTCGCAGCATGTAACAGTTCAGTGGCTGTCGTCTGTTCGTCCTGAAAATGACTCACGCCAATCGCGAGTTCTGCGGTCAGTTCATAGCCGTCAATTGGCAGGCGTCTCGTATTGAGCTCGAGAAGGTCGAGGCAAATCTTTTTAAGATGTCCTTCATCAAACGGCTCAGTCAACAAGACAGCATAATGATCTCCTGCGATGCGTGAAGCATAAACATCCGGTAAGTAGTGAGTCAGAAGCTGGCTCGTTTTGATGAGCCATTGATCACCGGTATCATAACCAATCCGTTCATTGATGCGATTTAACTGATTAAAGTCAATCGAGAGGACGGTAAATGGATGTTTTCTTCGTATGAGGTGATCCATTTCTTCGAGGAACAGTGTCCGGTTCGGGAGACCGGTCAATTGATCATACATTGAGAGTTTTCGAATCTCCTCCTGTTGCTGTTTCAGAACAGTAATGTCAGAGACAATCCCTTGATGCCCCGTGATGTGCTGGATCGTATCTTGTAGCGGAATCCGGATTTCTTCCAACCACGTCCATTCGTTATTAAGTTTTAGGCGGTATGTCAGGCGAACCGTCTCTCCTTGCAGAATCCGTTCGTCGGTTTGCAGTACCTCGCCTAAGTCGTCCGGGTGCAATAACTCACGTGTCGCTGAGGGGTGACTTGCAAACCGCTCTAACCAGGAAGGGTAAGCATCCAAAAAACCATTCGCGAAGAAGTGAACAGCACCGGAAGCATATTCTTTTTGGTAGATGACGGTTTCGACACTGGAGAAGAAGTGATGAATGGATGTGGGCTCAGAATGTTGTTCGTGTTCGTTTGAGAGCGGATTCATTTCTTGGAACAAAAAACTGAACAGTTCCTGATGCTCGTCCTGAATGCGAAGACCCTGACACTGGATGTGTTTCCTATACTGCTGTTTTCGATTGAGACGCAGGTGACAGGACACCGTGTTATCACCGTTTGTTCGCAGACGCGTGAACAGTTCTTCGAAGAGAGGGCGATCGTCCGGATGGATTTCGAGTAAGAAATCTTCGTAATCGATTGAGGCTAAGCGGTGTTGCGACAGGTCGAGCAATGAGGCAAAGTAAGTCGAAAAAGACAGCCGGTCAGTCGTCGGATGATAATCGAGAAACGCAATCCCCGGAATCGATTCCGTCAATTTTTCTTTTACGGTCAATCGTGTATGTTGGAGACGCAGCTGAATATGTTGCGAGATGTCACGTGCAATCCCGTAAATGCCGATGATGACATGGTTTTGATAAATCGGAATGTTCGTAACGTTCATCGTCAAGAGATGTCCTTCACGGTGGGACACTTCTGCTGTGAAATGAACGGTCTCTCCGTTTAAGGCACGTTGTTTGAAGGGGGCAATTCGAGCAGCTTCCGTCGGTGTGATGAAATCACTGAAATGTTGATGCTGAAGTTGTTTTCCACCATATCCTAGCAGAAGCGAAAGTTTTTGATTAAAGGAGACGATATGTCCGTCCAGATTGAGCGTATAAACGGCATCAGGATGATTCTCTAAAAAATGAGTTGCATCGATTAGCTGTTTGAAATCGAGAGAACCGTTGATGAAGGATTCGGTGTTCTTCTTTTTGAAGAAGGGCATAATCTCACCTCGCTTAATGTCGTCATAGGTTAATTATAACAATTTATGGGATTTAGTCATATCCAGTCCCTTAAAAAATAAGCAAATGTTTTTGAACAACAGGTGTAGGTCTTTCGATTCATCTATTTTTCTCATTTCCTTATTTTCGAAAAAACATCAAATGTCTAGAAAATAGACCGATATACTAGAAGGAATAGAATTGAACAATAAGTCAATGAGGAGCCAATAGATATGTTACGAGGAATGTATACGGCATCAAACGCCATGCAGTCATTACAACGGCAACAAGAGATGTTAAGTAACAACCTGGCGAACGCCCGGACACCCGGTTTCCGTGCCGATCAAGCTTCACTTCGGACGTTCCCGGAGATGATGATCCAGCAGGCGGGCGTCAATGAACGAACAGGCATCCGGTCACGCGGAACGGTCGGGACACTGGCGACCGGCGTCTTCATGCAGGCGGCGACACCGAACTTCGCACTCGGTTCGATTACGGAGACGGGAAATGCGACGGATATCCAAATCAGTTCCCTTGAAGGAGCGGCCCTCTTTACGGTCCGGCATACGGATCCGACGACCGGGGAAGAAGAAACCCTGTATACGACCAATGGTCAGTTCGCTGTGGGACAAGACGGTCTCTTGCGGACAACGGAAAACGATCTTGTACTCGGTGCAGACGGTCAACCGTTGAACGTCGTCAATGAAGACTTCGTTGTCAGCGCAGATGGTGCTGTCACGGACGGCAATGGTCAAGCAATCGGGAATCTGGGTCTTGTCGTGACGAATCAGCCGGAGACGTTGGAACGCACGGGTAACGGTCTGTTCCGGTCACCTGACGCCTTGAACGCCGGTGCCGTTAAAGTCGATCAAGGTGTCCTTGAACTCGGGAACGTCGAAGTCGAACAGACGATGACACAGATGAACGCCGGTCTGCGACAGTTTGAAGCCAATCAAAAAGTCATCCAAGCGTACGACCGGACTGCGGAAAAAGCTGTCTCGGAAATCGGACGCGTCCGCTAATCAAGGAGGAAATCCATGCAATCACTTTATACATCAGCCAGCACGATGGCTCAGCTCCAGAAGCAGCTCGATACGACCGGACATAATCTGGCGAATGCCAATACGAACGGCTACAAACGCCGGGACTCTCAGTTCAATGAACTGCTGGTCCGCAATCTCGACAATCAGCCGGGCGGTCTTGTCACTGGACCATTGACGACACCAGCAGGACTACGGCTCGGTGTCGGTGGATATGTCGCCAATGAAGCGACACGGTTTACGACAGGGACGTTCCAGAACACGGGACGGAAACTCGATGCTGCGCTCAGCAATCCGCATCATTTCTTTGGTGTGATTGATGCGGACGGCGTGACGAAATTTACGCGGGACGGCAATTTTGAATTGTCACCGCAAGCGAACGGACAAGTCCTGTTGACGGATGATGCCGGTCGTTCTGTCATCAATCAGGCGAACGAACCGATTACGTTTCCGGATACGGCGACATCGATTGAACTGAACAAAGACGGCAACATCACGGGTGTCTTAAACGGGGAACGACGGGTCCTCGCCCGGATTGGCGTCGCCGATATTCCGAACCACGGCGAATTGACGGATGTTGGTGCCGGACTCTTCACGGCGACAGGACAATACCAGAACGCAGCAGGAAATCCGTTGACGGTCGGCACACTCGAGACTTCAAACGTTGACATGGGGACAGAGATGACGAACTTGACGCAGATTCAGCGGGCCTACCAGTTCAATTCCAAAGCCTTGACGACATCGGATCAGATGATGGGAATCGTGACGTCACTTAAGTAAAGCTGTTTTTTAAGAGATAACAAGTGAAACGAACGACGCAATAAACAACGGGCTACGATCTGAGGATCGCAGCCCGTTGTTTATTTAAGGTTTAAGGTTGTTTTAACGAAAGATAGATGGCAGCCATATCGGCATCACCATGCCCATCCTTGAGTGCTTGCTGATAGCGGGTGTGCGCGGTCTTCGCAAGCGGAAGATCAAGTGTCAGTCGTGTTGCGGCTTCCGTGATCAGCCCGAGATCCTTTGCCATCAAACGAAGAGGGAACGCGGCCGGAAAGTTTTCCTGACGGTACATGTCTTGTTTTCCCTGAAAGAGCGGCGTGTTCATGCCGGAGGCACCAATCAATTGCAACAGCTTGTCCTTGTCGAGCCCGGATTGCTCACCGAGCAACAGCATCTCGGCAACGCCTTCACCGACAAGCGCCAGCAACAGGTTGATCGCGAGCTTGGCGGAGCTGCCGTTTCCGTGTGCCCCGAAATGAATACTTTCTTTCCCGAGTACCTCGAAGTACGGGCGACAGACGGCAATCGCCTCTTCGTCTCCGCCGAGCAGTAAGACGAGTTGTCCCGCTTCCGCGACACCGACCGAGCCGGACACGGGAGCCTCGAGATAGGTCCCACCCGCCTGTTCGACGTGTTGAGCGTACTCAAGGGATTGTTCTGGAGAGACGGTACTTAAGTTGACGATCAGTTTGTCCGACAGTGTCCCTGACAGCAAGCCGTTCTCCTGCTCAAGAACTGCTGTGACGGCAGGACCGTCTGCCAACATGATGAAGATAATATCGGACTGTTCGACGACCGCGCGGGGCGTAGCGAGTTTGACTGCGCCTTCCGTGACGAGTGGTGCGGTTTTTTCTGCTGTCCGATTATAGACGTTGATGGAATGCCCGGCACGTCTGAGACGTAACGCCATCGGCACCCCCATATGACCTAATCCAATCCATCCGAGTGACATTCAAACGACTCCTTCCATTTGATTCATTTCTTCTGACAGTTGATAGTACCCGTGATGTAAGAATCCGTAACCTGACCACAAGATATGAAAAAAAGCGTGCCCTTTGAAACAGGCACGCTTTGCTTATTCTTCATACGTCAGAATCGTTGAGATGACTGCAATCGGAAAGCGGATCGTAAAGGTTGATCCCGTTCCGACCGTCGACTCGACTTCAATCGTTCCGTTATGGTGTTTGACGATTTCCTTACAGATCGATAAACCGAGTCCGGTTCCACCGATTTTCCGTGTCTCCGAATTATCGACCCGGTAAAACTTATCGAAGAGTTTTGACATCGATTCTTGGGGAATTCCGATTCCTTGGTCACGAATCGTGATTTCGGCGAAATTATTCCGATTTTGAATCTGGATCATGATATCGCCGCCATCCGGTGAATACTTGATCGCATTGCTGAGCAGGTTGTTTAACAACTGCTTGATTTTTTCCGTGTCGGCATCGATCATGATCGGACCTTCCGCTTCAAACATCAACTGGTGCGTCGTATGCGATGCATCGTGGAAGTCGATCAGTTCACTCGCGAGTTGAACAAGATCAAACGTCGACATCTGATAACGCTGCTCACTTGACTCCATCCGTTGCACGTCGAGGAAGTCATTGACGAGTGTCGTCAGGCGTCCGGTTTCCGAGTGGATTGTCGTTAAATACTTCCGTTGTTTCGGCGGATCGATTTCCCGGTTCAGCATCAGTTCCGTGAAGCCGAAGATTGAAGACAACGGCGTCCGCAGTTCGTGCGAGACCGTCGAGACGAATTCTTCCTTCATCCGGTCCGCCTCCGTTTCCTTCGTGACATCACGCAAGACGAGCATCGTGCCGACCCAGACCTGATTGATCTGAATCTTTTCGGCATAAATCTGGATGTAGGCGTTCTGCGACCGGATCGAGACGACAAGACTGTCTTCCGGCAGGTTTTGCTCGACGATCTGTTCGATGTATTGTTCGAACGGTTCCGGCTCATCGATGATCGACGACAGGGCCGACATCGCTTGGCGGAACGACGATAGGTTACTTTCGTTTTGATGTTCGGTCTGGACTTCCGGGAACAGTTTCATCAACGGTTCGTTAACGAGCAATTCGTCGGATTCGTGTTCGATATAGACGACGGCTTCTCGAATCGAGTTCAAGAGTTGTCCCGTCTTGTTTTTCTCATGGATCATTTTTTCATAGATCCCCATCCGCATCAGTGAGAGAGATAACTGGTGCGAGAACGACAGGATGTCGCCCATCTGTTCCGGTGTGAAGGCATCGCGGTAACGGACGAGATAGATGCAGGCGATGATTTGTTCTTCGTTCGGATCGAGGATCGGTACAGCAACTTCATACATATAGTAGGGATACGGTAACGGGCTGTCGTGCGCGACTTGTTTCGACGAGTGGACCGGTCGTTTCAAGACGCGTGCCCGGTGGAACAGCGACTGGTCGTCTTTGACGAGTTGACCGACCATTTCTTCCGTCATCCCATACTCGATCGTCGAACGGACGTCATGCTGATCGAGGAACAGCAGGGCACCGATTTCCGAATGGGTAATCGAGACGAGTTTCTCGATGATTTCCGGATAAGCGGTCAACGTCTCGCGAGATGCGAGGGTCTCCGTCAATTCGTTCCGGTATTTTAAATGTTGTTCGCTGCGCAACGTGATTTCGAGTGCCTCTTCGAGTTCCTCTTGTTGCGCCTGCAACTCTTCCTGCTGGGCGACGAGTTCTTCTTGCTGCGCTTGTAACTCTTCGTTTTTCGCGAGCATGTGAACCTTGTTGTCAGCAATCGATGTTGCCATCTGATTAAACGATGTGGTTAAGGTGTAGAGTTCATCGTGACGTTTCGGTAAGGGAATCGCCATGATATCTTCACCGGTTGCAAGTAAGGCACTGTCCCGTGACAGCGTATTGACCTGCTTCGTCACCCGACTGATGAACGGACGAACAAGTAGTAATAAGATGATGATCAGCACCACGAGATTTGATAACCAGATGAACTGGGCAATCCGCATCTCACTTAGCAAACTCGTTTTCGCTTCGGTTTCTTTGTCTTGAATCAACGTCAGGTAGTTGGCGAGCAACGTGTCAATTCCGGCAGCATCTGTATCCGTCGTCAATTGACTGTTTGACCCTCGTAACGTCCCGTTGTCATTAAATAAATCGTCCCCGTTTGATAAGGAAGCGAGTGTCTTCGGGTCGAGGAACGTTTCGTCAATCGATCCCTGTCTCTTTCCATCGACGTATTCCGTCAGAAGCGGGAGGGCAGTCCCGAAATAATCGTCGTAAAGCGATCGTGTGGCGACGGCATATTCTTTCCCTTGTTCGTAGATGGCGTTCTCTTCGAACCAGGTCGTCAAACGATTGATTTCACGCTGATCGGCTTTGATTGTATCCAGTATCTCGGGTGTTCCGAACAGCACATACGATTTCACATTGCTCTGCACAAGTGTCCATTCGTTGGCTAACGCATTGGCGTTCGTTCGGCGTTCCCGTAAATCATCGAATGTCGCATTCGTCTGATCAATTTTTCGTTCTGTATACGTATACACAATGGCTGATGTCAGACTCAGGGCGATAAATACCATATAAAACGCGAACATCAATTGGCGACCAATTTTTTGATTAATCCATTTCACTTGTTTATCCTCCATGTGTAGTTTTATTCGGTTCAAAAAATTAATCCAGTATTTCTATCTTACTTAATCAAATGGGCATTCATCAAACTTTAACACGCAAAGATGTAAAAAAGATATTTTATTTACTGGTTTCTTCTGTTGTACCGGAAAATCAGAACCGTTTCGAGTCATCAAAAAATCGTAGTCGCTTCACTATTTTTTGAAAATAAGGATTAGAAGAGCCGGAATAAAGGGAATCTACTGAGTGATGCCATTATTTTAATCATAAGGAAGTGACAAGATGCAAAAGATGTTTGAAAACAAATGGTACCGCGGTGCCTGGTGGATCATGACGTTGCTGATTATCGTCTGGGTCGGAAATCACGTGACGTTCTTGTTCCGACCAATCGCGATTTTACTGCAGATGGTCGTACCACCGCTTGCGATTGCCGGGATTCTTTATTATGTCCTGTTGCCGATCGTTGAGTTACTCGAGAAAAAGATGAAACGCCGGCCGGCCGTGATTGTTGTATTACTTGGTCTCGGCGGAATCCTGACAGCACTTGGATTCATCTTTGGACCGATGCTGTCCGATCAGATCACGGAATTCGTCAATTCAATTCCGACGCTTGCTTCACAATTCCAGCGTCAACTCGTTGACGTCCGGGATCAATTGCAAAACAGTGCCTTCTTCTCCCGTTTCCTCGGAGGACAGGATGATCTGTTCAACAAGTTTTCCGGTAACATTTCCGAGTACGCATCGACGTTCCTGAAAAATATCGGGACCGGTGTCGGCGGATTCGTCAGCATCATCACGACGACGGTCGTTACAATCGTCATCATTCCGATCATGTTGATCTACATGTTGCTGGATGGTGATAAATTAAAAGGTAATCTCGTCAAGATGATGCCGTATGAATACCATAAGGAAACCAAAAAAATTCTTCATGATGTTCACGTGACGATCATGAGTTACATTCGTGGGCAGGTCATTGTCAGTATCGGTGTCGGGATCATCGCTTATATCGGCTATTTGATCATCGGGATTGATTACGCACTGCTTCTCGCTTTGTTTGCGACGATGACGAACATCATTCCGTTCCTCGGTCCGGTCATCGGTGTAATCCCGGCCCTGATCGTCGGCTTCATTCAGGATCCGATTCTTGCCGTCTACGCCGTCATCGTCATGACGGTCGCCCAGCAAATCGACTCGCACATCATGTCACCACTTGTCCAAGGGAAGACGCTTGATGTCCACCCGCTGACGATCATCATCGTCTTGCTCGTTGCGGGGAATATCGCCGGTTTCTTCGGTGTCTTGCTCGGTGTGCCGTTCTATGCCGTCATGAAGGTCATCATCCTCAATATCCGCCGTCTCTATCATTTGCGGTCACAGAAGAAGATGGTTATTACGGAAGACGACAAGGCGTTTAATACAATCGTGACGACAAAGGATTGAGTTTTGAATTTTCCTGCTGCTTCGGTCATACTGAGAAGGTAGAGTATCGTGTCACGAAAGGGGAATGCGTCAGATGGATCAACGTCATGTAGAAGAGCAGGCTGATTTATTAGCACTCCAGAAGTTTCAACACAATTTTGAAAACAGTCTTAAGTCGAGTGTCATTTATATCCTGCGGGATGGGGCATTGACGATTGGTGAGATTGAACAACGCTTGGATCAATCTCACGGTCAGATTCTCGAACAACTGCAAGAGCTGATCGAAGATGGACTTGTTTTGCAACAGATGTCAGAAAAGGTACAGGGATTAGCCTATTCATTGACTGGACCTGCCGAAGAACTCGTACGCCAGTTCAAGGAATCAATTGTTTGGAGTAAACAACACATCACGTATTAACAAATGTCACGAGGACCTCTTGAGCCCTGCTCAAGAGGTTTTTTTGTCGGATTGCTCATTATATCGATATAAAGCGAAAAATGACGCTTTTGGAAGTAATTAGCGGAATAAGTAATGAAATAAAATTACAATATATTTTATACTCACGAAAATTAAAATATTTATTAAATATATTTTAATGGGAATTTAGTATATCAAATACTGGTTAATAATAACTATATAATCATTATGATTGTAAAAAAATGTATATTTTTTAGTCAGAAAGTCGCATAATATGAGGTGTAAGGTAATTTTTCTCAAGAAAAGGAGTGTTCCAATGAACAAGAAGACACCTGATTTTCGAAAGAAGATGAACCAACACCATAGAAACCACACCAAACGGCTCGTCAAACTATTGGCAGCGTCCTCACTCGCCCTCTCACCAATCTCCTTCACGTATACAAAAACCGAAGCATCTGAAAAAAAATTTCAACCGCAACAACAACAGTTTGCGAATTCGATTAAAAATTCGCTGTCCGGTGCACCTGCCAATCGGGTCAGTTTGGCGGATGTTCAGTTATTGACCGGTGTACAGGTGACCGCTGCTCTGACAGAACAGCCGGATCGTTATGATTTAGCACTGGGACTGACCGGAGTCGGTCTCGCGGATGCGCAAGTCCTTAATCCGGAACGCGTCGCCGTCTTTAATGTACCGGATCTTGCCGGAAAAATGACGGCTGACGGCAATGCGGCTGTCAGCGTTGAACTCCTTCCGGTGACGTTACAGGATTTACCGACGTTAGAGAGACAATTGGATCCGTTGACAAGTGAAGTGGGAGGTGTCGTAGAGTTCCTCTTGACTGAAATCGACCGTTTACAAGGTTTACCGGTCGTAGGTGACTTGTTGCGCGTAAATGGGTTAACAGAGTTAAATACAGCGTTAGACAACCTTCAAGATTTGGATACGGCCTTATCTGATTTATTGGATTATGAAGATTCGATTCCGTTTACCGTGAATCCAGACGGTTCAATCGTCGTCGATTTCAGTGACGGGTTAGGCAATCACTTAGACACCGCGGTGAAACAAGTTGTCCAAGAAGCATTACAAGATTTAGTGGATGCTATTACAAACTTAAGACTGACAGGTCTTGCCGGTAATTTAATTGATCCGGTCCTTGAACCAGTACGAGATCTTCTTCCGCGTGTCAATACATTGCTGACTGCGGTCACAAATGACACAGTGAATCTCTCGAATGAGTTAGCAGGTGTGCAAGTCCTCGGACCGACCTCCGTTAATTTAAATGTGGATGTCGTAAAACCAGCAGATGTGCCGCAAGATGACGTTGTCGTGACAGGATCAGCCGTCAGTACAACCGTGATCGATGCCGAGTTGTTGAGTGATCTCGATGGACGAGCAACGATTATATTTGATGAAGAAGCGGATGCCGATGCCGATGCGGATGCTGACGCCGATGCCGATGCGGATGCAGATGCTGACGCCGATGCGGATGCAGATGCGGACGCCGACGCTGACGCTGATGCGGATGCCGATGCGGATGCTGATGCAGATGCTGATGCAGATGCCGACGCTGACGCCGATGCGGATGCTGATGCGGATGCCGACGCTGATGCGGATGCCGACGCTGATGCCGATGCGGATGCCGATGCCGACGCCGATGCGGATGCTGACGCCGATGCGGATGCGGATGCGGATGCGGATGCGGATGCTGACGCCGATGCGGATGCCGATGCGGATGCCGACGCGGACGCCGATGCTGACGCTGACGCTGACGCTGACGCTGACGCTGACGCTGACGCTGACGCTGACGCTGACGCTGACGCTGACGCTGACGCTGACGCTGACGCTGACGCTGACGCTGATGCCGACGCTGATGCTGATGCGGATGCGGATGCTGACGCCGATGCCGATGCCGATGCTGACGCCGACGCCGATGCGGATGCGGATGCGGATGCCGATGCGGATGCCGATGCTGACGCCGACGCTGATGCGGATGCTGACGCCGACGCTGATGCTGACGCCGACGCTGATGCGGATGCTGATGCGGATGCCGATGCGGACGCCGATGCCGATGCGGACGCCGACGCTGATGCGGATGCCGACGCCGATGCCGATGCTGATGCCGATGCCGATGCAGATGCCGATGCGGATGCGGATGCGGATGCCGATGCGGATGCCGATGCTGATGCCGATGCGGACGCCGACGCTGATGCGGATGCTGACGCCGACGCTGATGCTGACGCCGACGCTGATGCGGATGCGGATGCGGATGCGGATGCGGATGCGGATGCTGACGCCGATGCCGATGCCGATGCGGACGCCGACGCTGATGCGGATGCCGACGCCGATGCCGATGCGGATGCCGATGCGGACGCCGACGCTGATGCGGATGCTGACGCCGACGCTGATGCTGACGCTGATGCTGACGCTGATGCCGATGCGGATGCGGATGCTGACGCGGATGCGGATGCGGATGCCGACGCGGACGCCGATGCCGATGCAGATGCAGATGCAGATGCCGATGCGGATGCCGATGCAGATGCGGATGCGGATGCCGATGCCGACGCCGATACGGATGCGGACGCCGACGCTGATGCCGATGCGGATGCGGATGCTGACGCTGATGCGGATGCCGATGCGGATGCCGATGCGGATGCGGATGCCGATGCGGACGCGGATGCGGATGCGGATGCTGACGCGGATGCGGATGCGGATGCTGATGCTGACGCTGATGCTGATGCTGACGCCGATGCGGATGCGGATGCTGACGCCGATGCGGATGCAGATGCCGATGCGGATAAAGACAACGATAACGATAACGATAATGGCAATGATAACGACGGTGATAATGACAACAAGCCAGATCCGGTCATGGATCCGAAAGATGATAATGATGCCGTGGTTGTGCCGATTCCAATCATTACAAAACCAACTTTACCGACAAATGGAGGGGTTGTAACGAAACCGACGTTACCATCAAATTCTGGTGTCGTCACAAAACCGACTTTGCCGGCAACAAACGGTATTGCTAAAAACACACCAATGTATTCAAAACCGGTCAGTCAGCCACTTCCGAAACCTGTGGCGAAAAGTCTTCCTAACACGTCTGAGAACCTCTTCTTGATTACATTGATGGGGATGCTTGCGACGTTGACCGGATTGTTCGCCAAACTATTCCGACGCCGTCCACAAGACTGAGTCGACAAAAAAGTGATTTAACTTGTAGCAAGGACGTGGTGTCCTTGCTACAAGTTCATCTTTTTGATAGGAGTGAGACGGAATGAACCAATTCATACGAATCGAAGGATTGGAAGAAAGATTGACTGAACTGATGGAACAAGAACAAGCGATCTATTACTTGAACCAACGCTTAACGGTTTTTGTATCACTCGGTAATCCGACGGGACGGGCGCAGGTGCATACGTTTCGGGGAAAACGTTTATCGACGATTTTTCAAAAAATCAAGACTCAGCTAGGCGAACGACCAAGTGACTATCAATGGATCAAAGTTGATCTCGCGAAAAACTTTCAATTTTGTACATTTTCCGAATTGAACGCACGTCTGCAACAGACACGTAAAAACTATTTCCGGTCCGGCATCGCCTTCGATACGCGAATGGAATGTGCCTTTCTTGAGGAAGAGTTGAACGGAAATGCGATGTTGACACCAGATCCGGATCACCCTGATTTACGCATCAATTTAAAAAACATGACGCGTTACGTTGAATTGCAAGAACGATCGGTTCCACGGATGGCATTTCATCCGGAGACGCGCTGTATCACCTTTGAGACGACCAGTGTCTTCGAAGAAGACGGTCCCGTTGTCTTACAGATGAACACGACAGCAGAAAAAATAAGAACTTATCAGCAACAGCACGACCTTACTTTTGAAATCACATCGGTTGTTCAACAGGCTGGCCGGTATTTAGCCAAGCAAGTTCAACAGAATGGTCGATTCACATATGGTTACTTTCCGTGTTTTGATAAAAAAATCGCCTATTACAACAGCTTACGTCATGCCAGCACGCTATACGCGATGATCGAAGCCTATGAGGTGACGCCGGACATCGCGTTACGGCAAGCGATTGAACGGGCGAAAGCCTATTTGATCGACGAGTTGATTGTCGTACAAGAGAATCGCGCCTATGTCGTTGATTGGGAGCCGGGCGAAGTGAAGCTGGGCGCGAATGCTGCTGCTATTTTGGCATTGACCCAGTATATGAAGACGTTTCAGGTAACAGATGATTTAGACGTGTGCCGCCAACTCGCCACAGTAATCCTCGAGTTGCAACAAGTAGATGGGAACTTCCATCATGTACTCGCGTATCCGGACATGACCTTAAAAGAAGCCTTTCGTATCGTCTATTACGAAGGGGAGGCAACGTTCGCTCTGCTTCGTCTGTATGAACAGGACCGCGACGAACGATTCTTAACCGCTGTCGTCGATGCCTTCGACTACTTCCTGGAGCGTGAGTACTGGAAGTATCATGATCATTGGTTGAGCTACAGCGTCAATGAACTGACGAAGCACCGACCGGACGACCGCTATTACACGTTTGGACTTCAGAACGTCGCACCGAAACTGACGTTCATCCATGACCGGGAGACGACGTACCCGACGTTTCTTGAATTGATGCTCGCGGCACGGGACATGATTATTCGGATACAGACGCAAGGACGGCAGGTATTGCTCGAAAACTTCCCGCTGGAACAGTTGGAACAAACGATCGAACGGCGGATGCATTATCAGTTGAACGGATTTTTTTATCCGGAAGTCGCCATGTATATGAAACGACCGGAGCGGATACTTGGAAGTTTTTATATCCGTCATCATTCCTTCCGGGTCCGGATTGACGATGTTGAACACAATCTCTCAGGGTATTGTCAGGTCTTGCGGAACAACCGGAAGGAGGTCGAACAACGATGAGACGAAAGGGATCGACGATTTTGCTGCTGATCGGACTCGTTTTGCTTGGATACGTCGGCTATCAAAAGCTGACTGTCCAGCAAACGTTATCCGTGGAACTGGAGAAAGCGAAGGAAGTTGTCGTTCAGGCGGAAGGGCAGTCCACGAAAACAGCTGACAAATCGGGTGAAAAAGAACCGATTGCTCGAAAAGATGACCGGGAACCGGACATGACGTTTGCAAACGGAGAGACACTCGGCTTTCTGTCGATTCGTTCACTCGAGATGGAACTACCGTTACTGGAAGGAGTGGATGAGGCGACACTGGCAAAAGGAGTTGGTCATCATCCGGAAACGGCCTTCCCGGGACAAGCGGACCGGATATTCATCGCCGGTCACAACGATACGACGTTCTCGAAGATTAGTCAGTTGCAAGAAGGTGACGAAGTCGAACTGTTTCTCGCAGACGGTTCGTACCGGTACGTGATGCGTTCGAGTGAAATCGTTGATGATACCGATACACGTGTCTTGCAGTCGACCGGCAAAGAATCACTTGTCATCTCGACCTGTTATCCTTTTTACAATGTAACCGACAGTACAGAACGGTACTTGATTTATCTCGAGCCAGTGAAGGAGGAAGCGCCATGACACGGATCGGCATATTACGTTTGAATGAGAAACCGCAGTTCCGCGATAAGATTGCGTGTGTCGTCGCGGCCTCGATGGGGTTCGAGACCTTTTTCTTTCGCCCGCAAGATGTCGATTTTGACAGTCGGATGATTCAGGCGCAACATTTTTTGGATGACGCGTGGCAGCCAAGTTTTGTCGAGTTTCCGGATGTCATCTACAACCATCTGCCGCTGACGGAAGAACAGAAACAAATCTTTAAGTGGCTGGCGCAAGAGATTCCGTTTACGACGCACCGGATTGGTAATAAGAACGTCGTGCTGAAGCGTTTGGCGCAAGACGGGACGTTTCGGGATAATCTGATTCCGATGCACCGCGTTCGAAAAGGTGCCGATTTGCTGCCGTTACTCGAGCGGTATGGACGCGTCATCTTCAAACCGGCAAACGGCAAACAGGGGCAACGAATTTATACGATGGAGCAAAGGGGAAACGATTCCTTTGATTTTCTGCATTTACTTGAGAATATGAACTATACAAAAGGAGAACTGATTGTCCGTATCGAAGAAGAAACAAAGCGGAATCCGATGATCGTGCAACCATTCATTGCTTCTCAGACGATTCATGGTCATTCCTACTGCATGCGGATCCATGTCGCCAAGGGAGCAGGCGGAAAATGGAAGCTCGTGAAGTTTTTTCCCTTTGTCAGCAACAACAACCAAGAATCGGTCAGTCACTTGAGCCATGGCGCGTTCTCGACGACCCGAATGGACATTTTCATGCAACAGAACTACCCGGAGACGCATCATGAGGTAACGCGGAAAATTGTCGACTTTGCCCGTCGATTCCCGGCTTATTTCGAGTCGTTTTATGCCTATCCGCTCGATGCACTCGGGATCGATGTCGGAATCGGGGCGGACGGTAACCTCTATATTTACGAAGTGAACAGTCTTCCGGGCACCCGTTACGTGGAATTCCAAGCGGAGTATCTTGCCATTCAGTACTGTGACCACCTCGCGCGTCAAAAGTCGTCACCCGAAGTGAACGGGTTGACGGCAGGCTGGATGAAGGAACAGATCGAGGCTTAGAAAAGAGGATGAGTGTGAAGACATTTTTGTTTTATGTCATGGCAACACTTCTCGTCATCGTCATCGTCGCGAAGTTCATGGTACCGCTCCTCGGTTGGTGGGAGCAGGAAGAGACGTCAGGCAATCCTGAAAAAGCACGGACGACCATTCGGCTGAACGAAGGGCAGTTGAAACAATTTGACCGGGAGGACCGGATCGGGGTGACGTACGAGATGGCGGGGCTCCAGTTGAAGACGCTGGATGTCGCACATCGCGATACGACCCGTCAAACGCCATTGCTCGTCATCAATGTTCAAAAAGAAAAGCTGTTGCAAATCATGGGGGAACCGAACCGTCTGCTTGCAATCACGGTCAAAATCACCAATCAATCCGCAGACGAGATTCAGATTTTACCGAAGATTGCGGAATACGAGACAGAAGGGAAAATCGTCACGATTGCGGATCAGTTCAACTCGTTGAACGGTTCCTACAAACCGGGCGAATCACGGATCGGCATCGTCTTCATCCCATCGGCGCAAGTTCGGGTGACGGATGGACGGTTAAGTGTGTTTTATCAAACGATGTCCGGTGAAAAACAACTCCGGATTGCCTTGAATCAAGAAAGCTAAAAAGATCTTGCGCCGGTGAGGGCACAAGATCTTTTTTCTTGTATCTTATTTTTGAACGGCACTGAACGCTTCTTCCGATTCGATACCGGCTTTATTGACAGCCGTGATGATGAAGCGGCCGCTGGCGTCTTCCGGTAATGGGAAGGCTTTCCGTTCGATGGATTCCGTCGCACCTAACTTCTTCCGTTTTCCTTTTTGTTCTTGGTAGATGTTGTACTGGACGACTTCTTCATCTGTTGAGGCGTACCAGTTCACGAAACCGCCGGAAACGCGGACATTCGTTGCTGGTTTCGGAGGTGTTTTGACAGGGTCCGAAGCCTTTTCATCCAGTTCCGTGAAGACGACGAGACGATTGTCGTACGTGCCTTCGTTCTCATCATAGACACCGATGCAAGTAATCAAGTTCAAGTTGCGTTGATCCGATGCGCCGAAGATTTTTTCGAGTGGCGCATCGAGGTGCCCGTACTCGACGAGCTTCTTGACACGGAAGACAAGTGTCCGGCCGGACTCGTCCTTGATTTTGATCGTATCGCCTTTTTTCAGTTCATCGAGACGGTTAAAGACGGCAGGACCGGTCTTTGTATCGGTATGACCGTCGATGACGGCATTCCCGACATCACCTGGACGGGGACCAAACTTATACCAACCGACTTGCTGTTCATTTTTCGGAGTGGCCATGGCGCCTTCTTTATCCAAACCGACCTGCTCGACGTTCGTTTTGACATCAAGCTCATCGATGGCTAACGTTTTTGGGAGTTCAACTTCATTGGTCGAAAGACTCTTAAATTCTTTTTTGAAGATTTCGGACGGTTTGAGTGGATCTTCCTTTGCCTCGGAAGATGCCGCAGACTCAGTTTTGGCGTCGCCTTGCGTGATGTTCGATTGTGGTTCATTCGTGTTTCCGATCAATAGAAAAATTAACGTACCGATTGAAACGAGCATCAAGAGGATGCTGACCGGCAATAACCATTTTTTCAAGACACGTCACTCCTTTCCGAGACAAAGTCTCTTGCGCAGAAAAAGGATAGTGCCGAGGCGCTATCCTTTTTAGTATACCCGAATTCTTATGCGTTTTGACGTTTGCGAGCGAGGACGATTCCGGCTGCACCAAGTGCGAGACCGAAGAGTGCGATCGCACCAGTCGTTGCTGCTGTGTTGTTGTCGCTCATGCCGCCGTTACCTGTGTTTGGCATTGAGCCTGGTGTACCGTCCATGAACTTCTCTGGCGATTGTTTGACGATTGCGTCACCAAGGTTTGCTCCCACGCCGTACATGTAAGCGTAAGACTCACGGAACGTATCAACTGATCCTTTGTAGTCGCCTTCCGTGTACTGCATGAACGTGTCTTGAATGTACATCTCGTGACCAGATACGGCTTCTTGAGCTGCTTTTGTCGGAAGGTTTTCTTCCGTTGCTGCGCCAAGGAACGCACCGAAGTCATTTGAGAACATTTTGAGCATCTCTTGTGCGTCACCCATCAATTTCTTATCGTCATTGATTGCTGCTGTGACAAGGTTTGCTTGGGCTTCGATGTGGTTTTTCGTCCAAACTTGCTCGAACTGATCCGCGCCCGCTTGACCGTAAACCGATTTCATTGCCGCTTTGAAGTCAGCTGTGTGCATGTCTTCTGCCCAGTTTGCTGCATCGTAGTCTTTCGCTTGATCGACGCCTGCTGTCATGCTGATGTTAGCCAGTGCGACGTGCTCTGCTGCAAGACTGTTGAGTGTTGACCGGAGGTCAGCTGCTTTTGTATCCGCTTTTGTGTTGTCGAACTTCTCAGGCATTTGTGTTGTGATCGCGACTGAGAGTGCTTTCGAGATGTCATACATACGGCTGTATCCTTCGCGGAACGTGTTGTACGATCCTTCGTAGTCACCGGCTGCATATTGTTGGAATGTTTTATAGACGTCCGCTTCATGGGCACGGAGAACTTCTTCTGCTGCTGCCTTCGGCAGTTTACCTTCTGTTGCTGTATCAAGGAAGCTCGAGAGGTCTTGGACGAACTCTTCCGTTTCCGCTTTTGAAGCGTTGATGCCGTCTTGGTCGTCGGCTTTGACGGCTTTGACGAGATCTGTTGTGTATTTGTTATGGTCGACGAAGATTTTCTCGAACTGTTTCGCGCCTTCTTCACCGTAGACCGATGCGATCGCTGGTGTCATGTCAAGTGCGTTCTGTTTGAGAGCCGCTTCGTAATATTCTGCGTCTTTTGATCCGTCATATTGTTTTTTCATGTCCATGACGGCAAGCACGAAGTGCTCAGAGAGTAGTTGATCAAGTGTTGCACGAAGGTCAGCGGCTTTTGTTTTGACCGTGACGTTTTTCGCGCCGTCCTCATGTTTCATCTCATCTCCGCCACCAGAAGCGAATGCTGCTGTTCCTGGTAATACGAGTGCTGCTGCCATTGCGGTTGCTGCGAATTTTTTCGTGTTTTTCATTTTGTCTCATCCTCTCAAATTTGGGTGGTATTTAAAACGTGTTTGGTAGTTTTTGTTTTACCGTTCTGAACAGCATACGCACCTCGATTTTATTTGGATTGGAAAATGATAAAAGTTTTTTTGAAAAAGCAGGTGGATTCACTTCTCTTCCTTATATATAAAATGCAGAACTTTTTTTACAAGTTCCTCGTTTGTGCATGTTACACTTAAAAAAAGAACGGTTTTGTAGCTAAATCGAAACTATTTAATACCAGGTACTAATATGCTATGATGTTCTTAGACTGACTCAACGAAAGGTGATCAAGATGGTACAAAATCAAGCAGGAACAGACCAACCGACACGTGAACGTCTCAAACGTCATCAACAAGCAGACAATCAGGGACAACAAGACAAGGAACCGAAACAGCGTCAAAAGATGCGTGAGTATTCCTCACGTCGTGTTCCGATTATCGTTCGCTTACTGATCGTTCTTCTGTTAGTCGTCGTTGCGTTAGTCATCGGTGCGATGGTTGGGTATGCGACACTTGGTGGTGGCGAAGCGATGGATGTCCTTAAGCTCGACACATGGACCCGCATCACCGATTTTTGGACGAAATCTTAAACTAACCAGTGATTGGAGCTGTTTATATGTATACGATTGAACAAATCAAGGAAGTGATTCCCCACCGTTATCCCTTTTTACTCGTCGACCGGATTTTAGAAGTCGAAGAAGGTAAACGGGCGGTCGGAATCAAAAATGTCACGGCCAATGAAGAATTCTTCAATGGTCATTTTCCAGACTACAACGTCATGCCCGGCGTCTTGATCGTCGAAGCATTAGCGCAAGTCGGTGCCTTTGCTGTCCTTAAGATGGAACAGAATCAAGGAAAACTCGCTTTCTTCGCGGGTATTGAAAACTGCCGGTTTAAGCGTCAAGTCGTCCCCGGTGACCAGCTCCGGCTGGAAGTCGAACTGACGAAACTGCGTGGACCGATTGGTAAAGGGCGTGCCACAGCAACGGTCGATGGGGAAGTCGCCTGTACCGCTGAACTCACTTTCGCGATCAAGTGAAGATGTGATGAAGCGCTGGCTGATTCCACTGGCGATTTCGCTGCTTGTCGTTCCTGGTTGTCAACGTGCTGACGAGGTGGAGACCGCTTCCCCGACGGTCATCATCGATCCTGTCAAACGTGCTGGACAAACAGAAAACATCTCGGCTCAGATTTCAGCAACGGAAAATGATCGAATGCGTTTGACGATTCGCACGGCAAACGATATCCGACTCGACGACCAGCAAGTCGATATCCGACTGGATGTCGCCAATCAGTCGATTCCGTTCCCATTTGTTTCATTCGAAGCAAAAAAAATGGGTGAAGTCAGAACGTATACGTCCGATACGACCATCGAAAAAGAAGTATTTGATGAAAACCGCTTACCGGTCTTGATCATCGATGCGGGTGCAGGACGCGGCATTGAGATTCCGCTCGAAGTCGTGCGATAAAAGCAAAGGAAGCATACGATAACCAATCGTTCCCGGTTATCGTATGCTTCTTTTTTATTTTAAGTCGGCTGATTCCGAATGATCTTTGAAAAAAGGACTGGTTTATTTTTACTGTATTGTTTAGAATTTAGGTAGAACATATTTAAAGAATGGGGCGAAAATAAACATAATGCGAAAAATTGGAATGTACATACTAGCTTGTTTGCTTGTTTTTGGTGTCATCACACCGGCACAAGCGGAAACAGCACTGACGTGGGACGTCAAAGGAACGGGAACGAATCCTTACACACTAACCTTTACGGGTGAAGGAGTCGTCAACCTCGAATCGGAAACCGCATTGGTTTTTGAAGAGGGCGTGACAGGACAAGAGATCGACATCGCGAAAACACCGATCGTGACGTTCACGGCAGAGACGGCACCAGTCGTCAAGATCGTCTCGGCCGATCAAACGAAAACGGTCTTGATTGAGTTTGGTCGTGAAGTCAAAGAAGAACCGACACCAGAAGAGCCGGTGACGGAAGAACCACCAGCAGAAGAACCAATCAAGGAAGATCCTCCTGTTGAGGAACCAGTTGAAGAAGAGCCGGTCAAAGAAGAACCTGTTAAAGAAGAACCAAAACCGGAGACGGAACAACCGATCGCGACGACAGGAACGATCAGCGGAACGATCTGGTATGATGAAAACGAAGATGGAATCCGTCAAGAGAAAGAAACGCGTATCAGTGATGTGCCGGTCTACCTCTTGAACGCGGACTATGACGTTGTCGACGAAGCCTATACAAAAGACGGTCTTTATTCGTTTAAGGACCTGAAGCCGGGCACATACTACATCGACGTCTACGGCATGGACATCGGCTACTACTCCACTTCACCGCAACACGAGGGAACGGATCCGACAATCGATTCTGACCTTGATGAGGATGATATGGCGAAAGTTAAACTGACAGCCGGTGAGAATGTACAAATCGATGCCGGTTTATACGGTTATGATGAAGAAGCAGAGTTGGATTTTTCAAACTTATTGCTCGTCACGAACTTCTTTGATGCGAACGCCGACAAGATTCCAGGTTACTCGGAGCAAACACTTCCTGCGACGTATACGGTGACGGATGCGATCACAGGCAGCGACGTTTATACGGAGAAAGTCGGAAAAGACGACGCATTGATGATTGAATTAACACCTGGTACGTACACAGTCAAAACAGAAGTCGCTTCCGGATACACGGTGGAAGCGATGCACCACATCTCACTGGACGACTTGATGGATTCGTTTGAATTTGAAATGACGAAAGCCAGTGTCAAAGCATTGGCGGTCGGCATGGCGGATGAAGAGGAAGAAGAATTCCCGGAGTACGATGAGTTCTTGAAACTGTTCGAACGCAAAGCAACGACGGATTCGATCACATTGACGGAAGACACGATGGGGTATTTCCTCGTCGCGGAAATCGCAAAAGCAAAACCAGTCGTAGCACCGAAGCCAACACCGACACCGACGAAAACACCGGTCAAGACGGTCGAAGCACCGGCGACGAACGTAGCGGATCAACAAACAACGAACACGACGTCAAACGAACGTCTCCCGCAAGCGGGTGAAGACAAACCGTTCCCATATGCAGCAACTGGAGCAGGTCTTGCTGTAGTCGGACTTTGGTTATTGTTACGACGCGCTGGATAACAGGGAAGCCCTTTGGACCGAATCGGTTCAGAGGGCTTTTTGATGTGTGTCTCGATTGACACACACGCACACACGTGTGTATAGTAAGGGTATCAAATGAATGGAAAGAGGGATGACGATGTTAACAACAAAACAGATCAGTGAATTGTTACGTGTCTCGGAAGAAACGGTCCGTCGTTGGATTCGGACAGGCGAACTGCATGCCGAACAGGATGGTAAAGGGTACTTGGTCGATGAACTGGCGTTAAAACGTCTCGTCGACGAAAAGTCGCAGATTCCAGGGAACGCGATGAACAAAGTGTTGCCGATCATCAATGATTTGTTTGGACCGGAAGCAGCGAAGTTCGCGAAGTCGAACTTGTTTGATCCGCTCCGCCAGTCGATGGATCAGACGGCCCCACCTCGTCCGGAAGCATCACCGGAATCGGTTGCGGAAGAACTGAGCCAGCTGAAGCGGAAAAAACGTCGTCTTGAACTCGAACATGAACTGAAGTTGCTCGAGATCGAAGAAAAGATTGCCATTCTCGAACAAAAAGCGAACCGTTTTTAAATCAGACGGTACCAAACGAACGATCCCGAGATAGTACGGGGTCGTTTTTTTTGACAGGGAAGAGAAAGTTGCCTTAGAAAACCTGAACAAGCAAACCAGTTCTGCTTCCGAAACGGACTGTGCGACAATGAAGATATCTTATTAAGCAGAGGAGTCGAAGAGATGTTCCAACGCGATGTTGCACAACACTGGCAAGTGACGTATCAGCAAAACGGTTACCCCCATGTCCAGCAAGGCTGGGTCCTGCCGCCGGAGCGAAAAGACGAGTTTGATCCGTTCATTCTGATGGCGGAAGATTGGTTCAAACGCGGAACCTTTTCCGATCATCCGCACCGCGGTTTCCAGACGATTACCTACGTGATTGACGGACGGCTGGAGCATATCGATAATCACGGCGGACATTCAATCCTCGACGCAGGGGATGTTCAGTACATGAACGCCGGTTGGGCGGCGCGTCACGCGGAAGAAGCGGTTGATGACGATCTGATCCATACGCTGCAACTGTGGCTGAATCTCCCGAAACGTCTGAAGGAGACGACGACGTCGTATCAAAACGTCCTGCTCGAAGAAGCGCCGGTCGTACCGTTCGACGGGGGACAGGTCCGGGTCTATTCCGGTGATATTGCCGGGGTGACCGGACCACTCGACAGTCTGGTTCCGATCACGATGAGTGAGATTGCACTCGCACCGGGTGCGACGTATACACACGTCCTCCCGACGAACCATAATGCGTTTATGTATGTCTTGGCGGGAGAGATCGAAGCCGGAGCAAACAAGACACGGCTTGCGAAGACGATGGCCGCGACACTGACGTTTGACGAACAGGCGTCGGGTGACAGTGGACTGGAACTGATGGCTGTCAGCAGGACGAAGATCTTGATCTATTCCGGACAGCCGATCCGGGAAGAGACGATTGCCTACGGACCGTTTGTCATGAACACGGAAGACGAGATCCGTCAGGCGTACCGGGATTACCACGACGGCAAGTTCGGACCACCGGCTGTCTTGTGACGACAAAAAAACCAGTTCCACAAGTGGACTGGTTTTGTTTCATTGATAGGCGGACACCGCTCAACCTTAGGATGAGGTGGAATCGGTCGTCCGTTTTTTCTTACGCCACCAATACCAGTAGCCAAGTCCAAGTGTAATCGGGATGGCAGCCAGGTAGGGGTTGGCCTCTAAATAACTGATGATCTCAAACAGCGCGAACCATCCACTGAGTAACCCAAGGATAAGTAAGATCGTCCGAATCGCTTCAGGCAGCTTCCGGATACGATATGCGAAGAGACATACGAGGCAAAAGATGATAATCGCCACGAGCATTCCTCCCATTCCCGTATCCAGTATAGCGTATTCGAAAAGCTTTTTCGATGCACAAATCGCTTTCGCTCCCGTATAGTGAAGACAGGGAAACTGACGAAGGACGTGATGAGATGCAAGTGACGGTAATTGGAACCGGTTATGTCGGACTCGTGACCGCGATTGGACTAGCCGACGCGAAACATGATGTAATCTGTGTGGACTTAAATAAAGAACGAATGGAGCGTCTGTCGAACGGAATTGCTCCAATTACGGAAGAAGGAATCGAAGAAGCATTACAACAAAATCAAAGTCGTCTGACCTTCACGACAGAGTATCCGGTATCTGATCTTTATCTGATAGCTGTCGGAACACCAGAACGGGCGGATGGGAGTTGTGATTTATCGGCCGTCGAAGCAGTGGTCAAGTTAATTCATTCGATTCAACCGGACGCTGCTGTCGTCATGAAATCGACAGTACCACCGGGAACGACGGAAAAGTTACAGACGGTCTATCCATCGTTACGTTTTGCGATGGTTCCGGAGTTTTTACGGGAAGGCACAGCGATTCGTGATATGCGTAATCCCCATCGCGTTATCATTGGGGCGCATGATCAACAGTTGGCCGAGACGTTGACGGATTTGTTCAAAACGAATGCACCAATCGTTCATGTGGATCCGACGACGGCAGAACTGATAAAATATGCAGCCAACAGCTTTTTGGCGGTCAAAATCAGTTTCATCAATGAGATTGCCCGATTAGCCGATATTGTCGGAGCAGATGTCGAAGATGTAGCGCACGGAATCGGTCTTGATCCGCGGATCGGTCCTGCCTTCTTGAAGGCGGGCGCAGGTTATGGGGGCTCTTGTTTCCCGAAAGATATCGCTGCCTTGACGACGCTGGCACAACAACAAGGCGAACATCTTCATGTCATTGAAGCAGCTGACCGGACAAACGAAGCACAACTGGAATATGTCCTCGACAAAATCAATCCAAGTCCTGGTCTTCATGTTGCTTTGTTGGGATTAGCGTTCAAGCCGGGAACAGACGATTTACGGGATGCGCCGGCACTACGTCTCGCCGAGCGATTAACGAAGATGGGTGTCACCGTTACAGGATACGACCCGGCAGCAAAAACACTGCTTGATCAAAAGGAATCCATTGAAGAAGCAGTTGCAGGAGCAGATCTTGCTGTCATCATGACGGAGTGGGATGAAATCAAACAGATCACGCCAGAACTTTTAGTCAAACAAATGAAGTCGGCGCGTCTGGTCGACGGCAGGAACTGTTGGGCTTACGTCAATGAGCCAGGAAACGTCCAATACGAAGGGATTGGACGTCCGAATAAAACATTTTCGAACAATCAAACCTTCTGACCTGTCATATAGGGTGAGTCCGCTACGGATTCATCCTATTTTTAATGGTGAAAAGGAGACCCAAAATGAAAATCGATTATTTCAGCGTCATGCCGAGTGGTCCAAAAGGCGCACTGGAAATTCATTGTTTGACGAACGGCAACTGGTATCGACGGGTGAGTGAAGAATGGGAACGTGCGATTCATTACGGCGCCGGTCTGATTCGCATCAAGGACAAAGGAGCCGAATTACGGATTCCGATCGAATTCGGACTCGGTTATGTCTTGCAGTACTTACGGCAATTCGTCGCAGCAGAACGACATACGCTGGATCAGGCGAGACACCATTTACAACAACAGTTGGAATGGATTGGACGTGGCTTACCGATCCAATTGCGTCGACTGGATGAAGTGATTGAAGTGACAGCGGACACCGACCATCGATTTCGTCGGGATGCTTTTTTGGAAGCAATCGAACAAGCCAATCAAAAGGTGTTATGAGTCAAAAAGACAGTCACTTTTGTTCAAGTGTCTATCTTTATTTTATTTCACAAAAATATTGACTTATCTGAAATTCTATATAAATGTAAGCGTTTTCTTAAAAAAGGACAGTTAGATTTTTAATTTCCATATACAGCCTGTAAATATATTTTACTAGTTACTACTATTCACCTATTTTTTACAAAAAACCTATTGTCGTTAGTTTCCGGGTTTTGTATATTGAACCTGTAGCTGAGTCATTCACTTTTTTAGAAGTGTGATTTGGTACAAACCTACCACATACTGAAATCTTTCATATTCAAGGGTTTCGACAACATCTTTCTGTTCATCCCAAACTGGATACATAATGGATCACTGACGATCGTCTACTGAATAGGCGATGGATCGGCGCGTGAAACAGAACGTATTCCTCCGAAGAAGACAGAAGGATTGTTGCATGGGTTAAAGTAAATATTTACAAATATTTTACTTTAAGTGTAGGTTATCTGGTTGGGATTGTTGCTTTTAGTTTTGAAAGACAAGAGGAGGAATTGTAAACATGGCTTACTCGAAAAAAACCAACAAATTGTACGCTGCTGCAGCTGCACTCGCAGTTACTGCATCTGTCGTCGCACCGGTTGCTGCTGACGCGGCAGCAAAGGTCTCTGTTAAATACATCGAACCAATCTTGATGAAACACGCAGGTGGTTCAAAGTATGCGGTTAAGAAATTGACATTGCCGACAAAGGTCAAAGTCAAACTTTCAAACGGCAAATACGAAATGCGTTCTGTTAAATGGAGCGGCTCCGTGAAGTTTGAAACGAAGTACATCAACAAGTACCAAGTCCTTTACGGTACAGTTGCCGGCACTTCGAAAAAAGCAGTCCTCAAAGTAGAACTTCAGAACTATGTCGTTGATATCCTCGAACCAGTCCTCGAACCAGTTCCAGTCGGAGGCAAAGTCGTTCTTCCAAGTACGATCAGCATCCGTTACAAATCAGGCATCATCGTGAAACGCCCGATCAGCAAATTCAACATCAAAACACCGAGCACATCAAAAGCCGGTAAATATAAAATTGCTTACACGTACAAAGGTGCGAACTCTGTCGTGACAGGTTCAATCAACTATGAAGTGAAAGCAGCAATGATCTCAAACGTCATGGGAAGCGTCGATGATCAGACACTTTCTGTTAAAGCAGACGTCATGTACCCAGCTGTGGGTGCGATGGCTGAACTCTTGATCTACCCAGGTAAAGATATGACGAAAGCACCGATCGTCGTCAAAGGATCTCTTTCTAAAGGGAAATTCATGGCGTCACAAGGTGGCATTCCGGAAGGCACACACAGCTATGTCGTCAAAGTCGGCGATGTGAAATCAGCTGCGATGGACTTCACGGTTGCAAACACAGTTCTCGCTTCAGCAAAAGCACTCGGCAAAGACAAAGTCGAAGTATCGTTCTCACGTGCCGTTGATTCTGTTACTGCAGACAACTTCAAAATCGCAGGCGGTACAGTCAAATCAGCAACACTCAGCGCTGACAAGAAATCGGCTGTCCTCGAAGTCGAAGGCTTAGAGTATGGTAAAGATTACACGGTCGACGCGAAAGGCATCCTCATCGGTGGCGTCGCGAAAGACCTCGGTTCACTCAGCTTCATGACGCAAAGCGTCGAAAACATCTGGATGCTCGAAGTCACACCAAAAGCGTCTTCGATCCTTGCAAACGGATCAGACAACACGGAAGTGACATTCCAATTGAAAAACAAAGCAACTGGTGAAGTGGATATGAAAGCAGACGATATCGTCTTGAAATTATCGACATCATTCGGTTCGCTTGCGAAAGAACGCGTCACAATCCAAGACGGTAAAGCGACAGTCCTCCTCACTTCTGAGTTCAGCAACACGGATCTCGAAGCGACAATCGATGCGCAAATCATCGAGACAGTCAACGGTGAGTACAAAGACTTGATCGGTAAAATCGATGGACAAGCAAAAGTGAAGTTCAGCACAGTCATGGTCACGCCGGCTCCGGTTGAGATGATCAATGTCCTTGCAGCTGAATCAAACCAAGCGGATCGTGTGACGATCTTCCTCGACAAAGCCGTTTCACGTGAGTTGTTACTCAAGTCATTCGGACTTGATAAAATGAGACCAAGTCTTCACGAAGAAGATTACTTGGCAAATGACAACATCCAAATCGAGCAATTCGACGGGATGAAACGCGTCATCGGCATCAAGTCAGTTCCTTCGAATCCAAAAGCCTTCGAAGTCATCTTGGATAAAGAAACACCGCTCCAAGACAACGCGACGGTCAAAGTCCTTGCGAAAATCACAAGCAGCACGGATACAGAAGTCAAATCAAAAGCGAGCTTCAAATTGACGGATGCACGTCAACCGGAAGTCACGTCTGTTAAAGCAGTCGGCTTGAACCAACTCGAAGTGAAGTTCTCAGAAGCAATCGCTGATGCGAAATTCAAAATCGACGGTCAGTTCGGCGAGAAATACTTCGACGTGAAATATCTCGGCTTCGATAACAAAGAGGGCGTCGACCGCCGCGATACAGTCATCATCACATTGAACGATGAACAGATGATGGCAGCTGTCAAAGCAGAAGAAGCTTACCCAGGACCGAAAAAAGGGTACTTCACGCCAGGTAAACACTCACTTCAGATCTGGGATGCAATGGACTTCGCGGCCCTTTCAGATGAGTCGAACATCGGAACGACACAAAACCTCGACTTCACAGTTGCAGCAGATACAGTCAAACCGACAGCTGGTGTCGTCGTCGAGTCGCCTGAACAATTCCGTGTGATGTTCAGCAAACAACTCAAAAACCTCAGCCTTGCTGATGTTCAAGCACTCCTTGGTTCGAAAATGAAACTGGAGCGTTACAACTCAGGCACGAAGTTGTATGAAGACTTCAGCCAGTACGCTGAAATCACATACTACAACGAAGAAACAGGCGAAGTTCTCGTTGAGCTCAAGAAAGACTGGACGGAAATCTACGATACCGTCAACACGAAAGAAAACTACTACAACGATAAGTTCAAAATCACGCTCGCGAAAGATTCTGTCAAAGCAGAAGCGAACGGCGAGAAAAACGATGCCTTGTCACTCGACCTCAATTACTCTGGTTCACCGCTTAACACACCAGATCTGAAGAGTGCGGAAATCAATGCCATCGACCGTATCCTCCTCTCAAACGACTTCAACGTCATGATGAGCGAGCCGGTTAAATTACGTGGTCTTGATCAAGCGGATACACCACTCATCAACGCGGACGGTACAGTCTTGCCGCCGAAAACAACAGTTGAGTTCATCGGTAAAGACAAAGACGGCAAAATCGTCACAATCGATGGTTCAGTTGTTGGCTACACAAACAGTTCAGACATGAACTTCCGTGTCGCAGCCAACCAAAGCCTGCAAAACCTCGTCGACAACGCAGGATACGGCGAAGAGTGGAAAGTCGTCGTCAAATCACTTTCAGATGATGTCGGTAACACGGTTGCTACAGCGACACATGACTTCAAAATCATGAAAACGCCTGTTAAACCAGTTGTTTCACCGTTCGAAATCGAAAAAGTGTCTGCTAACGCAAAAGACGAAAAAGACGTCATCCGCGTCAAGTTCTCGGAAGGTGTTCAGTACTCAGGTATGTACGATGCAACAAGTACAGCTCAGTACACATTAAACGGGAAAAACTTGCCGGTCGGCACAAGCATCTCGCTTGCTGACTCAGATGATAACCTCTCGAACGGACTTGATATCGTCAAGATCAAAGTTCCAGCAGGTACGCTCAAAACATTGTCGAATGTCATCACGGTTAACAAAGAGCTTCAGTCGTATGACAACTCTGTCTTGACTGGCGGCTACGAGAAAGCAGTTCTTCTCGGATTGAACTAAGCATTACGAACATCTTCTGTCCAGAAATGGATGGAAGGTGTTTTTTTGTTGTGATTAGCGCAATCGATTGCATTTTAGCAAATCTATTGACTTTTTTTAAAAATTTACAGGTGTCATGACAAAAGAAAGGTGGTAAATTATGTGATATTGATTAGTAATTAAAGGAAAAAACAATCAAATACATACAGATAATAAAGGAGAATAATACCAATGAAGAACACGAAAAAAGTATCAGCGGGATTACTGGCTACTCTCGTAGCAGCAAGTAGTCTTGGCGTCGCACCAAAACAAGCAGCAGCCTATACATCAGGTGAAAAGCTGGATAACCACGTTATCTTCCAAAGCTTCAGCCTCTACCAACCGTACGACAGCAATATGTACCGGACACTCGCTAAAAAAGGGGACTTGTTGAACTCATGGGGTGTGACAGACGTCTGGATGCCACCAGCTTACCGTTCGTTTGACATGGCACGTTACATGGAAGGATATGCAATCGCTGATCGTTATGATTTCGGTGAGTTCCCGCAAGGACCAGGCGGAGCAACGGCGACGAAATACGGAAAAGCCAGTCACCTCGAAATGATGGTCGACATGCTACATGACGACAACATCAAGGTTCAGATGGATTTGGTACCGAACCAAATGCTTGGTTTAAACCAGCGTGAAGCCGTCTTCGTTCGTCGTGCGACAAGCTCAGGTGAGCCGTTCGCAAATCCGTACACAGGTGGACAAACAACGAAAACAATCGCGACACCTTACCTCGCCTATACAAAAGGTGGCGGAATGGGGCAAGCGAAATACGGTTACCTCAAAGAGTGGAACAAAACCTTCTTAAACGGAACGTCACTACAAGGTCAAGGTACAGGACGTGTCATGACGGACAAAGACGGTAAACCGTACCGTTACTTTGGACCAAACGATGAGAAAAACTACCTTCCGGAATGGTTGATCGAAGCGTCGAAAACACAAAGCTTGAACGTCGTCGATACGTACCTTGCAGCTGACGGCTGGTATGAAGTCTCGCCGCAAAACTGGAAACCGATGTTGTCGCAATATGCGAAAGATCCGGGATACCTCGCTTATATGAAAGAAAACGGTTTTGAGACAAAAGAAGCACTCCTTGCATCAGCAGATAACACAACGATTGCCAAGTTGACGGAAGACTACATGAAGACACAAGCGGTCTACGGATACGGATCGGAAGAGCGTTCGTACCAAAATGACAATTCAGGCATCGACATCGAAGATCAGTTCCTGTTCGTCGACGAGACGGGTTACCCACTGCAAGCCTATAACAAGACGATGACGAACAATGATGAGTTCTTGCTTGGCGTAGACTTGGCTAACTCGAACACAGAAGTCATCAAAGAGCAAAAGAACTGGATGAAGTGGATGCTTGAGACATACAAGTTTGACGGTTTCCGGATCGATGCGGCGTCACACTACGATGTAGCGATTTTAAAAGCTGAAGCAGAAGTTGCTAAAGAGCACTTTGGTAAAAAAGAGCACTTGAGCTACATCGAGAGCTACAAATCAGAGCAAAAATCATACATGAAGGCAAACAATGATGAGCAGCTCATCATGGATTCGCCGCTCTACTTCACGATGCGGAATGCACTCGGAAACGAAGCATCAAAACGTCCGTTAAGTGCCATCGCAAGTGGTTCAACCGTTAACCGTGCAGGAGCAGGTTCGACGGATGTATCTGCGAACTGGTCATTCGTCAACAACCATGACCAAGAGAAAAACCGCGTCAACCAAATCATGCTCGATCTTTACGGTATCAAAACAGGCGTCCAGTACGCAGCAGGCGAAGAACCAAAATCGTTCGAAAAAATGTACGATAAAGAAACAGAGAAGCAAGCACTTAAAATCTACAATGCAGAACTCGCAAGCACGAAGAAAAAATACTCGGTCGATAACGTCGTTTCGCAGTATGCTTACTTGCTGACGAACAAAGACACAGTCCCGACTGTCTATTATGGTGACTTGTATCAGACCGATGCTTCGTATATGGCGAAACAAACACCATATTATGAGGAAATCACGAACTTGTTGAAAGTCCGCAAGCAGTACGCATACGGTGCTCAAAAAGTCGTGTCTCACACAGCGAACACGTCAAAAGTTGCTGGAGATCACTTGATCTCAAGCGTTCGTCTCGGTAAAAACCGCAACACGGGTGTAGCGACAGTCATCGGGAAAAAATCAGCACTCAACACGACAATCAAAGTCGATATGGGTAAACTTCATACGAACCAAGTTTTCGTCGATGCAAGCGGCATCAGCAAGACGAAACTCGTCACTGATAAAAACGGTATCTTGACAGTTCCAGTCAAAGGAATGAGAACGGCAGAAGTGAACGGATACCTTGGTGTCTTCGTTCCACAAACAACAAAAGCACCAACTGCAACGATTGAAAAAGCAAGTGTCTACCAAGGAAAAGGCATCAACCTGAAAACGAAAGTCGCGAATAGCGCATCAGCTGTCTCGTCGATTCGTTATCAAGTAGCCGATTCATCAAAAGCAACAGTCGATACAACGGGACGCCTTGTTGGTAAAGCGGCTGGGAAGACAACCGTCACCGCAACGGTCACATTAAAAGACGGTTTCGTCTTAACGACGACATTGCCGATCGAAACAAAAGTCAACAGCGTCACGCTCAAAGCAACCCAAAAAACATTGAAGCCGGGTCAAGTCACGACAATCGGTTACGCGGCCGCGACAGATAAAATCAAGTCTGTCAGCTACGCGTCACTCAACAAAAAGGTCGCGACGGTTTCGACAAAAGGTCAAGTCAAAGCCATTAACAAAGGAACAACATCCATTCGCGTCACGTATACGACGGTCGGAAACTACAAGGTTGTCAAAACCTTTAAAGTCATCGTCAAGTAAGCTTCACATCCATCACCGCTTTGGTGATGGATGTTTTGCTTTAAAATAAACGAATCAGGTAAATGATTTTCAATATTCCACATTATTCCAATATTATCGGGTACATAGGAGTATATACCTAAGAAGAATAAAGGAGTGGCGGGATGAAACGAATCATTTCAGGTGGTCTGGCACTGAGCGTGTTGATGGGATTTGGATTAAACGGAGAAGCAGTCGATCAGCAAAAAACGGTCAGTCGTCAGCAAGTCAATCAAGCGAAAGCATTCCCGATGTTCCATGGCAGTTATGTCGGTGCACCACTGAAAGGACGTTTTGATGAGGACGGACTGGATATCTGGTATCTGGATGCGAAAGACTTTGTCGCGGACGGGACGCATCTCGAGTTTGATCTCGATTGGGATATCTACGGGACGATGTTTACGAGTAAGGCCGATGCCGATGTCGGACGTGTCTACAACCGCTATTTTCAGCGCAATGACGAAACGATGTATTTCCCGCTCAGTTGGAGCGGACGGCAGTATCTGATTTTAGAAGGGTATCCGGGGGATACGTACTCCGTTCCGTTCAGCGTTTCACGCTACGAACCGATTGATCTGACGCGCAGTGCGTCTGTCCAAGCCAAAACGATGACGGCACTGATCGTTCAAACGAAAGCTGGCATGGTGCGGGGCAGCAGTCTCGGGGCGACGAGCGTTCAAGCGTTGGCACCGGAACTCCGCCTCGAAAAATTGACCTACCAATCGGTGGCGGAAGCGGCACAAGCAAAACGAAAACTCGAACAATCACGTGCGACGGCGTATGTTGAATACGATACACCAATCAAAGCGTTTGGTGCCGATGCGTTTAAGAAACATCAATGGTCGCTCCTCAACACGGGTCAGAAAAAAGGTGTCAAAGGAGCTGACATCAGTCTGACGGCGATGCAAAAACGGATCGCGAAAAAGAAACAAGCAACGACACTCGTTGCCGTGATTGATTCCGGTGTTAATCCGAGTTACGCCGACTTTGCCGGGAAGGTCCGGATGGATCTCGGTTATGATTTCGTCAATCGTTCGAAGACAGCTTGGGATGATCATGGTCACGGTTCACATGTCGCCGGTGTCATCGCAGCCGGCAGTGACAACACGTATGGGATGACGGGCATCAATGCGAAAGCATCCATCATCCCGATCAAGATCCTGGATGAAAGTGGGGCCGGTTATACATCAGATCTCGTCAGCGGGATCAATCATGCGGTCAAAAAAGGCGCAAAGGTCATCAACCTTAGTCTCGGTGGCGACACGTCATCGAAATCGGTTGAGTCAGCCCTTTCCTATGCGAAAAGTAAAAACGTCTTGATTGTCGCCGCGTCCGGTAATGCCGGCAAAAAGACGGTCGCTTATCCGGCACGTTCGAAGTATGTCTTCTCGGTCGGTGCGACCGGTCGGACCGATAAACGGGCTTCGTTCTCGAACTACGGGACGGGACTCGATCTCGTCGCACCGGGTGTCGAGATTCCAAGTTATTTGGCGGACGGAGAAATTGCCTTCGCGAGCGGGACTTCGATGGCAGCACCGCATGTTGCAGCTGTCGCCAGTGTCCTGTACAGTCTCAAACCGACGATTAAAGCGTCGGACGTCGAAAGTTTTCTTAAGAAATCCGCCAAGGATCTCGGGACGAAAGGGTATGATACGACGTACGGTTACGGTCGACTGAATGCCGATCGAGCAACGAGTTATATTAAGTGAAGCGATACGGTGAATCCAATCAATATGGGATTCACCTTTTTTAATGGAGTGCTTCAAAAACAGAGGAAAAAAACCGATAAAAAGACGAAAAATAGGTGTTTGTCATAATTTTTTCCAGTATACTGGATGGATAGGACAAAAGGCGGATAAAGGAGTGGGGAAATGAAAAAGTGGTTAGTCGGTTTGACGGTTTTCGGTTTGCTCGGAACGACGGTCCCGGTTCAGACGGAAGCAGCAGGAACGGGAGCCAAGAAGTTGCCGGTACTGGATACAAAAACAAAAAAAGCATACATCAAAGGGACGTTCGACAGTAAAGGGAAAGCATTGTTCTACTTTGATACGAAAACGTATCTGACGGGCGGGACACACTTGAAGTTTGCGGCGGACGCGACGGAAGCCGTCACAGTCTATGAGTCACAAACGGACTATCAAAAACAACTGGTCTACGAACGTTACGCGGAAGTCAGTGATCAATCGTTGATCTTCCCACTCAGTTGGAGCGGGCGTCAGTACATAGAAATCGAAGGGAAGAAAAATACGGCATTTGTCGTTCCATTTAAACTCGAACGGTTTGAGCCGATGCGTGAACAACTGACAAAAGCCAGCACGTCGGCGAAGGCAAGCAGTCTTGTCGTCAAAGTAACGGGAACGACGAGTCAGACGATGCAGCTGTCTGAGAAAACGGACGCCGTCAAACGGGAGACGATTGACGCCGGACTGAAGCTTGAGAAATTCACGTACCGGACGGTCATACAGGCACTTGCTGCCAAACGCCAACTTGAACAAACACGTGGTGTCGCCTATGTCGAATTCGACAGTCAAATGCGGGGACTCGGTGGCGATGTGTTCAAGTCGTACCAGTGGTCACTGAATAATACCGGCCAACGTGGTGGTGTCAAAGGGGCCGACATTAACTTTGATGCGATGAAGAAGCGGATTGCTTCGAAAAAACAATCGACGGTTCTTGTCGCAGTCATCGATACCGGCATCAATTCGACATATGCTGATTTTTCCGGACGCGTCCGGATGGACCTTGGCTATGATTTCGTCAACCGGCAACGACTCGCGATCGATGATCACGGACACGGTTCGCACGTCGCTGGTGTCATTGCAGCGAACAGCAACAATACGTACGGCATGTCCGGGATCAATGCAAAAGCATCAATCATTCCGATCAAAGTGTTGAGCGAAGACAACTACGGTTCCAACTCGAACATCGCCAAAGGCATCATGCATGCGGTGAAAAACAAAGCCAAAGTCATCAACATGAGCATCGGCGGCGGCTTCTCGTCACGGGCGATTGAAGACGCGCTCGCATATGCGAAAAAACAAGGTGTTCTTGTCGTCGTCGCATCCGGAAACGACGGGACAAATAAATTGTCGTATCCGGCACGATCGCAGTATGCCTTATCGGTCGGCTCCTCCAACCGGTTCGACAAACGATCGGCTTTCTCGAACTACGGCGAAGGACTCGATCTGATTGCGCCAGGACAAGACATTCCAAGTTATCTCAGTGACGGTGAGTCGGCTTTCTGGAGCGGGACGTCGATGGCAGCACCGCACGTAGCTGGGGTTGCGAGTCTTCTCTATAGCTTAAAACCGGCGATTAAAGCATCAGAGGTCGAAAGCATTCTCAAGAAATCAGCACAAGACCTTGGGAAAAAGGGATATGACACGTCGTACGGATACGGTCGACTTGATGCTGATCGTGCCGTCCAACTATTACGTTAAACAGATACTTCGAATCAACCAATACCTTTTAGAAAAGAGCGAAAACACATGACAACAACATTTGGTAAATTGACAATTGCGGCAATTCTTGCCGGTTCAACATTAATCGCAGGAACAGCACAAGCGGCAACCAAAGAAGAAATCCAAGCAACGACACAATTCGAAGCCTTGAAAACAGGGATGACAATGGAGCAAGTCGCCAAAGTGCTCTACGGTAAAAGCTATAAAACACAGTTAACGAAAAAAGACGGGTCGACGATGTTGAAGAAAAAACCAGAGTTCGCGGATAAAGAAGACGGTCAAAAGTTTGCGGCGTACGACTTCTATGACACGAAAGCGAAAGTTCCTCCGACCTATACGGAACTGTCATTCGCGACAAAAAGTAAGGATTCGGTCTACCGTCTGACTTCAAAAATGATCAGCATCACGGCGAAGACGAAAATCGGCGTCCGGGAAAGTAAGATGCAGCTGACGAAAGGTGCCAAGTTGACAGAAGGCATGACAGAAAAACAGCTCGATGCCGTTTTGACGGGTAAGGGACTTGGCGAATGGATGGACTGGGGGTATTCTGATTATTCAACGGTCGCTTCAAAAGCAGACATCAAGCTCGGTCTTGCTGATCCCATCATGATGAAGTCATATGTCTTCCAGACGACGGATCCGAAAAAACGGATGTTCGTCAGCATGGACTATAACTTCAAGAAAAAAATCTACGAAGTCTTTATGTACGAAAAAGTCTCGACAACGGAGTCGTTACTTTAATTCAACGAAACACACACTATCTACACTCATTTTGATGCAAAAGAGTTTACCAGCCGGTAGACTCTTTTTTTCATCTTTTCCCGTTTTTGACAATTCACGGTCGATTTTCAGTATACTCGACTGTAAGATCGTTTTTATTCGACCGATAGTAACGAGAACTAATGAAGTTACATAGGAAATAAGCAACGTTTAATAGAAGGGAACGTGAAAACGTGGAACGTGTCAAAAAAAGAAGGAAAGTCAAAAAGCGGTGGACGCCGTTAAAGATTTTACTGTCGATTGCTTTAGTGTTGGTGATCGGAGTCGGTGGATTCATCGGCTATACGTATTATCAGGTCGACCAGACCGTTAAAAAAATTCAATCGCCGGTCAAAAATACGGGCGACACAGTCGTCGAAAAACAAAAGCCAGTCTCTGTTTTGTTACTCGGAGTCGATCAACGTCCGGGCGAGCGGGGACGCAGTGACTCGATCATGATCATGACACTCAACCCGACGCAAAATGAAAGTCGTCTGATCAGCATTCCACGAGATACGAAAGTCGAAATCGTCGGTCGCGGGACAAATGATAAAATCAACCATGCCTATTCTTTTGGTGGACCGGAGATGGCCATCAAAACAGTCGAGAAGTTCCTCGACATTCCAATCAACTACTATGCGGAAATCAACATGGAAGGATTCACCTCACTCGTCGATGCAGTAGGTGGTGTCACCGTCAACAACGATTTAGATTTTAAAGTTGGTGAAAAGCAGTTCACCGTCGGAAAAATCAACTTAAACGGGGACGAAGCCTTAGCATATACCCGGATGCGTTATGAAGATCCACGCGGTGACTTTGGTCGTCAAATGCGCCAACGCCAAGTCATCGAACAAGTCGTCGCCAAATTATCATCAGATGTCTCGGTCAGTAAATTCAATGCAATCATGGATGTCGTCGGTAAAAATGCACAGACCAATGTATCGTTTAAACCGATGCGGACACTTGCCTTTGACTACATGGATGCTTTCCAAAATCAAAAGAATTTAAAGCTTGAAGGAACAGGTGGAAAAGAAGCGGATGGCATTTATTACTGGAATCCGACAGAAGATTCACTGGCACAAACAAAAACTGCATTACGTTACTCGTTAGGCCTCGAGTAATCAAAAAGGGACAATCCATTTTTCGGATTGTCCCTTTGCGTTTTATCAGGTTATAAATTTTGCTCAGCCAAACGCACCCGGCTGAAACTTGTCCCGGCTTTTTCAAATCGTTGCAGGCGGTAAGAGTTACTTGTAACCAGTCCCGTTGTGTCCGTTTCGAGTTGAAGCGGTGCAAGGGTGGCTAGTTCAGCATTCGTGATCGCCGTTTCCGACCAGTCGATCGCGATGACTTTATCATTTTGGAGCGTAAAGAAATGATTACCGTAAAACAGATAGGTGTTTACTTCGTCGGAAAACGTCCGTTCCGGTGGACCATAAGCACTATTCAAATCTTCGGCAGATTTGCCGATAAGGTCAATGAGCGTCTCGGTAACGAAGCTCGTATCGAGATTATCACCGACCCATGTCAATAACGATTCGTCGGCGATTGCATCTTCTTTCAGTGATTTTGTCGTATCCACTGTTTTGATGTAGCCGGTCAGTTCGTCTGTCAATTCGATTTTACTGACAGTATCGGTTGTTTCTAGAATCCGGTATCCGTCACCGAAGTCAGCTTCATATAGGGTATCGGTTAAACCGGAGTCACTGTAGATGTTTGTGTTACGTGTTTTGACGTAAAGCACGTTAGCTTCGGCTTTAGCATCTGTTTCCGGTTCTTTTGTTTTCTCTTCCGACTTTTCAACTGTCACAGGTTGCTCGACTGTTGATTTTGGTTCCGTTGTAGCAGGACGTGCTAAATAGTTGGAGTAGACGTAAGTACCGGCGGCACCCAACAAGAAACAGAGGAGCAGTAATGCCAGCCAACCCCAAGGAATCTTTCGTTTGACGCGAGGTTCGGTCCGGACTTTGACTTTTTGCCGACGGGGTTCCGTCTCACGATGTGTGCGCGATAAGGATGGCACGATTTCTTCCTCTTCTCGTTGTACAATCGGACCGTCTTCTTTTAGAATCGGTCGGGCGACGAGCGTCCCGTAAAAGTCAGCGAGTTGGGAATGATGTTTACCGGCTAAAAAGGCGGTCCATTCCTCAGCCGTGACGGTATCTTGTTTGAACGGAACGAGTGGTTCTTGTCCGGTCAGGCGAATCATTGTATCTGTCAAAGATTCGGTTGAAGCGAGACTGGAACGAATCCGTTCGTGGAGTCGTTGGATGTCTTCTTCTGAGTGCGATGTATAGTATTGGAGTGCTTGTAACGAGCGATGCATGAAGATCTTCCTCCTATGTCGATATCCGGAAATCCATGTAAAAAGAAACATGTCATTCTTTATTATACGCAACAAATTTCAAAAAACGTATGTTATTTCCTGAAATTTAATCAACCATTTCCCAATTTTTTGTTATACTGAGGTCTAGTTGATGAAGATTTCATCGAATTAGACAGATAAAGGAGAATAATTAAACCATGAATGAAACGATTAGTTTACAAGAATTATTTTCAATTTTGAGAAAATCGCTTTGGCGGATTCTCGCACTGACAATCGTCGCAGCCCTCATCTCATTTGCTGTCAGTACGTTTTTAATTAAACCGACCTATCAGGCCGGCACACAAATTCTCGTCACACCGAAGAAACAGGAAAACGATGTGATTGATGCCGCACAAGTTCAATCGTCCGTCACCCTTGTCAATACATACCGTGTCATTATCAAAAGTCCAGCCATTTTAGAAAAAGTCCAAGCTGAAGTTGAAAATGCACCAGACAGCATCAGTGCCTTAAACAACATGATTACAGTTGAAAGTGAACAAAATTCACAGGTCATCAATGTCTCGGTCCAAAATACGGATGCCGCGCTCGCTTCAAACGTCGCGAACTCTGTCGCTAAAGTATTCAGTGAAGATATCACAGAGCTTATGAATGTCGATAACGTCAAAGTTTTATCAGTTTCCGGTATTCCAACAGCACCAGTCAGTCCAAATATTGTACTTAATACAGCGATTGCAGCTGTCGTCGGCTTTTTACTTGGTGTCGGTCTGTCCTTCTTACGTGAAGTCCTTGATCGCCGGATTCGAACAGAAGAACAAGTCCAACAAATTTTAGATCTACCGGTTTTAGGCAGTATCCCAGATATCGACAGTAAAGTCTTTAATGCATCAAAAAAGGCGTCAAAACGAGAGGCGGTTAAACAGTATGGCTAAGAAAAGCAAAATGAACAAAGATGCACGGAACTTGATTACCGTCACACAACCCAAATCGCCGGTTGCGGAGCAATACCGGACAATTCGGACGAACATTGAATTCATGGCGGTTGACCAAGAAATTCAAGTCATCCTCGTGACATCAGCAACACAAGGGGAAGGAAAATCAACGACTTCTTCGAACTTAGCTGTCGCTTATGCCCAGCAAGGTAAAAAAGTCTTAATCATCGATACCGATATGCGTCGTCCGACGGTCCACTATACGTTCCGAGTCGCGAATGGTCTTGGGTTATCAAGTCTTTTGACACGTCAAGCCGAGCTTGAAAAAGCGATTTTGCCAACGAAGGTCGATAACTTATCGATCTTGACAGCCGGTCCAATTCCACCAAACCCAGCGGAGCTGTTGTCGTCAAACGCAATGGCAAAATTGATTTTGCACTTACGTGACGAGTACGATGTAATCGTGTTGGATGCTCCTCCGTTACTTCAAGTTGCTGACAGCCGGATTACTTCGAAATTGACAGATGGTGTCGTTTTAGTCGTCGGTTGTACAACATCAGATCGCCAGCGTGTCCTGAAAGCAAAAGAACAATTGGAACTTGCTGAAGCGAAAATTCTTGGTGTCGTCTTAAACCGTCGCGAACTGACAGATGATTCCGCGTATCAATACTACTATTCCTATGAGTGAGGGATGCCATCATGGTTGATCTACATTGTCATTTACTACCACTTGTTGACGATGGTCCAGCAAGTGTTGAGCAGGCATTACGCTTAGCAGAACAGGCTGCAAATGAAGGGCTCACACGCATTATTGCGACACCGCATTTGTTTCATCCACAATTTGAAACGACAGACGTCGATGTCCGACTGACTGTTGCGGAGTTAAACGTGTTACTAAAACAACGTAACATTCCAATCACAGTTTATCCGGGACATGAAGTTCGGTTGACGGGCGAGTTGATTGAAGAGGTGAAGACGGGTGTTGCCTTGTCACTCGCTGACTCACGCTATCTGCTAGTAGAATTCCCGTCGACCGGAATTCCTTCTTATGCACGACAAGTATTTGCTGAATTGATTTCCGACGGCTACATCCCTGTTATTGCCCATCCGGAAAAAAACAAAGCCATCATTCAAAATCCAACGTTGCTGTTTGATCTGATTTCGAATGGCGCAATCAGTCAAGTGACTTGTGCTAGTTTAATCGGCAAGTACGGTAAAGATGTTCAACGGTTTGCTGTGGCCTTACTCGAAAATGGTCTTGCGCATTTGGTAGCTTCAGATGCGCATCACTTGGAGAAACGTCCGTTTTACTGGAGTGAATGTCGGAAGTTCCTGGAGCAGGAACTCGAAGGTTGGTTATACGATGAAATTTATGAAAATAACGAAGCAGTGTTACTGAATCAATTGGTAGCGATTAATCCACCGAATCCAGTTGAAAAGAACTGGAAAGGGCAATGGGTCTAATGCTTTTAATGTAAAGGAAAGGTAAAGAGAGTGAATTCCGACTCTCTTTTTTCTATGTTAACGCTTACATTATTAAAATATGGAAAACTTTATGGAATAAGTTCCATAGGGTGTGTTATCGTAATTTACATAAAGAATGACAAGTTGATTATATTATGGAAATCTGAATTTAGAACTGGGAGTCGATTTCATGGTTCGTATAAAGAAGGCGGTTATTCCAGCGGCAGGTCTCGGTACACGTTTTTTACCGGCAACAAAAGCGATGCCAAAGGAAATGTTACCAATCGTCGACAAACCGACGATTCAATATATCATCGAAGAAGCCATTGAATCAGGTATTGAAGACATTTTAATTATAACGGGCAAAGGAAAACGCGCGATTGAGGATCATTTTGATTCCGTACCGGAACTGGAAGCAAACTTGATTGCAAAAAATAAATCCGAGCTGTTGCATTTAGTAGAAGCAACGACAAATATCAACATCCATTTCATTCGTCAATCAAAGCCGAAAGGTCTTGGAGATGCAATTCTACAAGCAAAAGCCTTTATCGGCAACGAACCGTTTGTCGTTATGCTTGGTGATGATATTGTGCAAGCGGAAGTGCCGTGTACGCGGCAATTAATTGAACAGTATGAGATTACGAAAAGTTCGATTATCGGTGTACAACCGGTTGCGGATAAAGATACACATCGTTACGGAATTGTTGATCCAAGCACAAGCATCTCAGAGAATTTACATAAGGTAAAATCATTTGTTGAAAAACCAGCACCAGGAACGGCGCCATCAAATTTGGCGATTTTAGGTCGCTATTTATTGACACCAGAAATTTTTAAATACTTAGAAACACAAGAAGTCGGATCTGGCGGTGAGATTCAATTGACCGATGCGATTACACGACTCAATGAAATGCAACGAGTCTTTGCTTATGAGTTTAAAGGCAAGCGATATGATGTCGGTGAAAAATTAGGTTTTATTCAAACAACACTTGAGTTTGCGTTGAAACGGGATGATCTTGGAGACGATGTAGCCAAGATGATGGAAGAACTACTGGCAGAACGAGCAAAAGCATCTTCACTTATCTAAATACTTTTCACCAATCATAAACAGAAAGGAGACTGCTTTTTGAAATTCTACTATTATTATCGAACCCTGACGTTAGCTTGTATTGATGCTGTAGCTTTAGGTGTTGCGATGGGATTTACTTATTTTTTCTTATATCCCAAAGAATTGTTTGAACTAATTGATAGTCAGTTGTTACTGCAATCAGCTGCTGTTTTTGCTTTGTTGTTCGTCACATTGGCTTTCTTAATGAAGCTGTACCGTGTCAATTGGAAGTACGCAAGTATTCAGGAGGCCCTGACCTTGTCCTTATCACTCGGTGTCAGTTCGCTTGGACTGATGGTGTATCAAAAATTTGTGTTCGGACAAGTGCTTGAACGAATCACGATTCTTAGTTTTTGTATTTCGTTATTGCTACTTGGAGCGATTCGTGTTGCCCTTCGCCTTCTTGGAATCGGACAACATTGGCGAAAATACGCGTTACCAAGAAAATTGGTCAAGTCGCGTAAAAGAACTCTTGTGATTGGAGCAGGTCGAGCTGGAAGATCTTTAGTCCGTCAATTATATGTATCTCCGTTCCATGAGTTAAAGCCTGTTGCTTTTTTGGACGATGATCCAAAAAATATGCATTTTATGATTCAAGGGATTGAAGTGGTTGGGACAACAGAGAACTTAAAATCGGTCATCGAAAAGCACCGGATTGAAGCGATTGTGCTTGCAATTCCGTCATTAAAGCAACAACGACGAGTAGAACTGATCACGGAAGCGAAAACGCTTTGTAAAAATGTCCAAACGTTACCGATGATTGAAGAATTGATTACCGGTAAGGTTTCTGTCAGTGCGATTCGTGATGTTTCAATTGAAGATTTGCTTGGTCGTGAGCCAGTTGAACTTGATATTTCTGGAATCAAATCAGAGATTGAGGGACGAACAGTCCTTGTCACTGGAGCGGGCGGATCAATCGGATCAGAAATTTGCCGACAAATTATTCAATTTAATCCAACAACCCTTTTGTTACTTGGGCATGGTGAAAATAGTATTTACCTGATTGAACGAGAATTACGTGGACTTCAGTTTCCTATTAATTTAGTGCCGATCATTGCCGACGTTCAAGATCGAACGCGACTGGAAGAAGTGTTTGCAACACATAAACCACAAGTTGTTTTCCATGCAGCTGCACATAAACACGTACCTTTAATGGAAGCAAACCCATACGAATCAGTTAAAAACAATGTCTACGGAACAAAAAATGTTGCTGAAGTTGCTGATTTATTCCAAGCAGAACGATTTGTCATGATCTCAACCGATAAAGCCGTAAATCCAACGAACGTCATGGGATCCACAAAACGAATTGCTGAAATGGTCGTTCAGGAACTGGGGCGTCGCAGTAAAACAAAGTTTGCTGTCGTTCGTTTCGGAAATGTACTGGGTAGTCGTGGATCAGTGATTCCACTGTTCAAATCACAAATTTTAGCTGGTGGACCGGTCACTGTGACGCATCCAGAGATGACACGTTTCTTTATGACGATTCCAGAAGCAAGTCGCTTAGTCATTCAAGCCGGCATCTTAGCGGATGGTGGAGAAGTGTTTGTTCTTGATATGGGAGAACCGGTTAAAATCGTAGATCTTGCAAAAAATATGATTGAACTGAGTGGGTTTACAGAAGACGAAATGCCAATTGTGTTCTCGGGGATTCGCCCAGGTGAAAAAATGTATGAAGAATTACTCAAAGACGGTGAAGTGGATTCAGAAGCAATTTATCCCAAAATCTTTGTTGGTCGAACGCGACAAAAAGAACCGGTCATGAACATTTTAAATTTAGTTGATCGACATAAGAATGCACCGCTGCAATTAAGAGCGGTCTTACTCGATATTGCAAACGATGTGGTTGTGCGAGAAGAAAATTTAGTTTGATAAACCGTATATAAAAAGGAGGAATGAAATTTGAATTACTTAAAAATCAAACGTCCCCTCGGATTTTCGATTGCCCTTGTTGCTTGTTTAGTTTTAATTCCTGTTTTTATCTTGATCATGGCTGCAATTAAGATCGAATCACGAGGTCCAGTATTTTTTAAGCAAAAACGAATTGGTCTAAATAAAAATCATTTTAACATTTTAAAATTCCGAACGATGTACATTGAAACGCCAAATGATACTCCAACACATTTGTTAGCAGATCCAGATGTATACATTACGCGTGTTGGAAAGATTTTGCGAAAAACTAGCCTCGATGAATTACCACAACTGTTTAACATTTTGAAAGGTGAGATGGCATTTGTGGGACCACGTCCGGCTTTATGGAATCAATACGATTTAATCGATGAACGTGATAAGTATCAAGCCAATAACACATTACCCGGTTTAACAGGTTGGGCACAAATCAATGGCCGTGATGAATTACCGATTGAGATCAAGGCGAAACTTGACGGAGAATATATTCAACGAATGGGAATTTTAATGGATACACGATGTTTCGTTGCAACAATTTTTAGTGTTTTGAAAAGTGATGGAGTTGTTGAAGGTGGCACAGGAAATATGAACTTAAAAGAAGTTGCTGTGACTAAAGAGGAAAATCAATGAGAGAAAATGTTTTCATAACTGGAGCAAATGGTTGGATAGGTAAAAAACTTCTTGAAAAACTTCTCGCAAAACAATTTAACATAACAGCTTTAATTAGAAAAAAAAATGCTGAATCTTTTATGCTCGAGGAAAAACACAATAATTTGCAATTCATCGAAGGCGACCTAGAAAAAGTTGAAGAGTGGAAGCATGGATTAAATGGAGTAGACACTTTGATTCATTTAGCTGCAAAAGTGCACACTTATAGTAAAAGTGAAAAAGAAGCAACAGCTTTTTATGCTATTAATTTCGAATCTACGAAAAAAATTTTTGAAAAAGCAGAAAAATATGGAGTTAAAAAAGGAATATTTATCAGTTCTGTCGCTGTAGACGATCTTACTACAGAAAAAGAAGGCAAAATTGAATATGCTTATGCTTCAAGTAAGATTAAAGCCGAAAGATTTTTGATTGATTTTAAAAAAAGTTCCAATATGTCTATTCAAATTATTCGGCCAGTAACTTTATACGGGGGACAAGATAAAGGGAATTTCAGAAGACTTTATAAGCTGACTCGCTTTAATTTTTTTCCGATTATTGGAGAAGGAGAAAATTTAAAATCGGTCATATATTATGAGGATTTTGCAGAATCGTTAGTAAATATTATGCAAGAACCAATTAGCTCAACAAAAGAAGTTCTTACCATTGGAGCAGAGACAATTTCAATGAATGAAATTGCACAACAATTCAAAAAAAGTAATAAAAGAATGATAATAGTCAAATTACCTGTCACTCCATTAAGGGTGATTTTAAAAATAATAAATATAGTGAACAAGACGTTTAGCTTAAAAATTAATCGACAATTGAATACATTAATTCAATCTAATACTTATGAATATGAAGAAAATCTAAAGTACTTACCGAGTAAAATAACTTTCTTTAGAAACATAAACTTTAAAAACGAGTATATAGGAAACGAGCCTAAAAAATGAAAAAAATCTTAATACTATCTGAATTTTTTTATCCAGATAAAAGTTCTACGCCAAAAGTTTTAACTGAGTTGGCAGAAGATCTTGTTAATAATGGATTAGAGGTTGAAGTAATTTGTTCGAATCATTCGTATAAAGGAAGTCTAAAATTATCTAAAAAAGAAACAGTTAACGGAATTAAAATTAGTCGCATTAACTCTAGCAACTTTAGTAGAGATAGTAAGCTAGGTAGGATAATTAACTACATGAGTTTTACCGCTAATTTATTTGTGAAACTTCTTTTTTCTAATAAGTATGACTCTATTTTAGTCGTCTCAAATCCACCATTAATTCCATTTATCGCATATCTCAATAAGTTGATAAAAAATAAGCCTTATTATTATCTAGTACATGATGTTTATCCTGACATTGCTGTTGAAGTGGGGGCAATCAAAAAAGATAGTATGCCTTACAAATTGATGAACAATATCAATCAACTCGCAATCAAAAATACGGAAAAGCTCATTGTCTTAGGTAAAGATATGAAAGATATCTTCTTGAAAAAAGGAGTAGAGGAACAGAGCATAAAAATTATCACAAATTGGTCTAAGAAGTATGAACTTAGCCTTGAGAAAACAGATAACGCATTTTACAAAGAAAGAGAATTGATTAGCACTTTAAATATTGTCTACACAGGAAACATTGGAAGATTTCACGATATTGAAACAATAGTTGAAATTGCAAAAGTATCTATGAAGGATTTACCTAACGTTAGATTTATTTTTGTGGGTGACGGGTTCAAACGTCCGGAATTAGAACAAGCTATTAAAAACGGTACCAGTAATATTATAATTTCAGACTATCAATATGATGACTCTTATTTAGATGTTTTATCGGGAGCTGATTTGTTCATATCAACTTTGTCACCTAGAATAAAGGGCTTAGGTGTTCCTTCAAAAACCTATTCATATTTGGCCGCGGGTAAGCCTATCATTGCAATTATGGAAAAGGGAACTGAAATTGGTGATTTAGTAGAAAATGAAAATCTTGGAATAAGAGCTGATAGTATGGAAGTTGGTAAGGTGATTGAATTTATAAAAGACATCTCTTTAGACACCATTAAGTTAAAGGCAATAGAAGATAAGGTTAAAAAAGTTTTTCTGGAAAGATACGAACGTCAAAAAGTTACTGATGAGTTTTATCATCTACTAAAGTAAATTATCGGAGGAGTTAATATGTTTTCAGATAAAATATTGTTAATCACCGGAGGAACAGGTTCTTTCGGACATCAGGTGTTAAAACGATTTATAGACACAGATATCAAAGAAATTCGCATTTTTAGTCGAGATGAGAAAAAGCAAGATGATATGCGTAACTTGATTCAAAATGACAAAGTTAAATATTACATTGGTGATGTTAGAGACTACAACAGCATTGCTGACGCAATGAAGGATGTAAACTACGTGTTTCATGCGGCTGCATTAAAGCAGGTTCCTTCATGTGAGTTTTATCCGATGGAAGCAATTAAAACAAATGTTCAGGGATCGGACAATGTATTTCGTGCTGCAAAGTACCACAATGTTGAACGTGTCGTTTTGTTGAGTACAGACAAAGCAGTATATCCAGTTAATGCTATGGGGATTTCAAAAGCAATGGCTGAGAAGTGCATGATTGCAGCTTCGCGAAATGTTTCTGAAAATGAAACAGTTTTCTGTTCAACGCGTTATGGAAACGTCATGGCTTCACGCGGATCAGTTATTCCTTTATTCGTCAATTTGATGAAGGAAGGAAAAGACTTAACAATTACAGATCCGAGTATGACACGTTATATGATGTCGCTGGAAGAATCGGTTGATTTAGTATTATACGCATTTAATAACGCTAAGCAGGGAGATATTTTTGTACAAAAAGCTCCTGCATGTACAATCTTTGAATTAGCAACTGCATTAAAAGAACTGTTCAATGCAAAAAGTGATTTCAAAATCATCGGACCACGGCATGGTGAAAAATCATATGAGACGTTACTTACTAAAGAAGAATTTGTTAAGGCAGAAGATCATGGTGAGTATTATCGCATACCGGCTGATACACGTGATTTAAATTATGAAAAATTCTTTACAGAAGGTAACGAATTAGTTCGTGACCATTTGGAGTATAACTCTGATAATACAAATCGGGTAAACGTGGAGCAGGTAAAAGAAATGTTATTAGACCTTCCTTATATTCAATATGAGTTGGCTCAATGGAAAGGCGAAAAAGTCGAATCAGATAGCATCATTGAATTGATGTAAGGAGGAAGTACGATGAAAGTTTTGGTAACAGGGTCAAAAGGTTTTGTCGGGAGAAACTTGATTGCACATTTAAGAGAAGATTCACGATTTGAAATATTAGAATACTCACGAAGTAATTCAGAAAATGAATTAGAAGTATTAGTAAAACAAGCAGATAAAATTGTTCATTTAGCTGGAGTAAATCGTCCGAAAACAGAAAATGAATTTAAAAGTGGGAATCAAGATTTGACGGCAAAACTTATACATTTTGCTAGTCAGTCGAATAAACATCCGCATATTTTTCTATCTTCTTCTTCTCAGGCTGAGCTAAACAATCCTTATGGAGAGAGTAAACTAGGAGCGGAGCAAGAAGTACTCAAATATCATGATCAGACAGGATCACGTATTACAATTTATCGTTTACCTAACCTTTTCGGTAAATGGAGTCGTCCTAATTACAACTCAGCAATTGCTACATTTTGCTACAATGTTGCGAATGATTTAGAAATTACCGTTACTGACCCTTCCATTAAGCTGAACTTAGCTTATATTGATGATGTAGTTGATAGTATAGTTACTAACTTATTATCTGATAACAACGGTGGAAATAACACGTATGCTACAGTACCAGTTACCTATAAAAAAACACTCGGAGAAATAGTAACGTTGATCCAAAGTTTTAAAAGCATGCGTGAATCTTTACTGTTGCCTAATTATCAAGATTTATTCGTTAAAAAACTATATACGACGTATTTATCTTATTTAAAAGAGGATGCATTCTCATATGATTTAACAAAACACGAAGATAATCGAGGCTGGTTAAGTGAGTTGATTAAATCGGATTATATGGGACAAATGTTTGTTTCAAAGACAAAGCCAGGTATTACACGAGGAAATCATTATCATCATACGAAGGTAGAAAAGTTTATCGTCATTAGTGGTGAGGCCATGATTCGATTTAGACATATTGAGAAATCTGAAGTAATCGAATATAAAATTGAAGGCAATGAAGCACGAGTTGTGGATATACCACCTGGTTATACACACTCGATTGAAAACATTGGTACGAGTGAAATGATTACACTGTTTTGGGTAAATGAACAGTTTGATACACATAAACCAGATACTTATATGAGTGAGGTCTTAAAATGAAAAAATTAAAAGTCATGACTATTGTTGGAACACGTCCAGAGATTATTCGCTTATCTGCAACAATTAAAAGATGTGATGAATTTTTTGAACAGATTCTAGTACATACAGGTCAGAATTGGGATTACACGTTGAACCAAGTTTTCTTTGAAGATTTAGAATTGAGACAACCAGACCATTTCTTGAATGTTGTAGGAAGCCACTTAGGTGAAACAATGGGGAACATCATTGAAAAATCATATGAAATTTTACTTAAGGAGCAGCCAGATGCTCTTCTTATTTTAGGTGATACAAACAGCTGCTTATCGGCAATTTCTGCTAAGCGTTTAAAGATTCCTGTATTTCATATGGAAGCTGGTAATCGTTGTTACGATCAAAATGTTCCAGAAGAAATCAACAGAAAGATTGTAGATCATACATCAGATATCAATTTGACTTATACAGAACATAGTAGAAGAAACTTAATTAGTGAAGGTATTAGGAAAGATCACATTATGGTAACAGGATCGCCTATGAATGAAGTACTAAAAGCTCAAAAAGACAAGATTAAAAATAGTAATATTTTGAGTGAGTTAAAATTAGAAAAAGATAATTATATCGTTTTATCTGCTCATAGAGAAGAAAATATAGACATAGAAAAGAATTTTAGTGAATTAATTGAGTCGATTAACTATATTGCAGATAGACTGAACAAAAAAATAGTATTCTCTGCTCATCCAAGAACATGGAATAAAATTGAAGAAAAAAACGTACAATTGCACAAAAATATAATGAAATTGAAACCATTTGGATTTAATGATTATAATGCATTGCAAAAAAACTCTTATTGTGTCCTTTCGGATAGTGGAACTCTATCTGAAGAATCATCAATTTTAAATTTTCCAGGAGTGTTAATACGTACATCTACTGAAAGACCCGAGGTCTTAGATAAAGGAACAATCGTCATAAGTGGACTTGAAAAAAATACTATAGAAAGTAGTATAAAAATCTCTCGGTTGGCAAGTAAGGACATCGATCTTGAGTTAATTCCTTTAAATTATCAAGATAGTAACGTTTCAATTAAAGTTGTAAAAATAATTCAAAGTTATACTTCTATAATTAATAGAGAGATTTGGAGAAAATATTAATGAAAATTGCTGTAGTTAGTACTGTTAACGTAAAACACATGACACTAATATCTAAATATACTAGTTTGTTTCAAAAAAACTCTATAAATTTTGATTTGATAAATATCGATAAATATGATGAAGAGGAAGATATAGGTCAGACTAATCAATATAAATATAAAATTTATATTGATAGAGAATGGAGTTTTTATAAAAAATTAAAAAAATATATTGGTTTTTATGGATTTTCAAAAAGAATAATAAAAGAAAATGAATATGACTATTTAGTGATATGGAATTCTTTTACTGCCGTAATATTGTTTCCTTTATTACTTAATAGAATGAGAAAAAAATATATATTGAATATAAGAGATTATGCCTTTGAAAAAAACAAAATAATTTATTTTCTTATGTCTAAGTTAGTTTCTAATTCTATTTTCACTACAATATCATCACGAGGATTCTTAAGTTTTCTGCCGAAAAGTAAAAAATATGTCATGATGCATAGCTTTAATGAGGATATATTGAGTAGAGATTTGGTGACGACCAAGAAAAGAACACCTAGTAAACCTATTAGAATTTGCTTTATAGGTAATGTCAGATTTTTTGAAAATGATAAAAAACTTTTAGAGGCTTTTAAGAATGATCAACGTTTTATACTTCAATTTTTTGGTCAAAACTCTGAAGTATTAGAGGACTACGCAATTCTTCATAATATTAAAAATGTTGAGTTTATTGGAAGGTTTGATCATAAGAAAACTAGAGAGCTGTTAAACAAAGCTGATGTTATCAATAATTTATATGGTTATAATAATATTGCATTAGATACAGCGATATCAATAAAGTTTTATTATGCATTGCATTTAAGTTTGCCTATTTTAGTTTACCCAAATACTTTTATAGCGAATGAAAGTGAAAAAATGGGTAATGGATATATAGTAAACGAAATTAATTTTGATTTACCGAATAAATTTTATAAGTGGTATATAGAGTTGAACCATAAACAGATGTCTTTAAATTGTAAAAAATCCCTCGAGATTATAAAAAAGGAAAATGAAGAATTCGAGAATAAATTAGAATTATTTCTTAAAGAAATAAATTGAAAAGTGGAGGGAAAAAGTGCTTAAACGAATGATCAAACTAATTTTTTATTCTTTTCCTATAGTGACTTTTCTCACAATAGTGATGCGTTCTAATAAATTATATTTTGGATATGAAAATCTTTGGATCTTACCTCTTTTTTATTCGTTGGTAAGTATATTCATTTATTATCCGATGCTAAAAAAAGTAAAATACCCAGTTACTACATTTGGGGTTATCTTAACAGAGTATTTAAGGTGTGTTATTTTACCATTGTTTATTAGTTTTTCTGAATCAGACCCGGGTATGCTTTATATAAATCCTGAGCCTGCTAACATTAATATAAGTATTATTTTAATGAGCTATGAATTAATAATAATTTCGATATTTTTATTTTTTATTACTGAAAAAACCAGTTATAAAAAATATTCTTTCGATAGCTTAAAGTTAAATAGATTAACCCTTAAAGGAAATAGATTAATTTATTTACTTATTTCTATGGTTGCTTTTGTACTTTTAGTAACAGTAGGAATTCCACAAAACTTGGTAAATATTTTATATATTAAAATCGATCAAGTTGGAGTAAGAAATGGTGATGAAGAAAATACTAATTTTATTTTAATAAGACAGTTTATACAAATTGGTTTGTTTTTAACTTTTTTACTATCTGTTTCTTACTTTAAAGAAAGATATAAGAAAGATATAAGAAAGATAAACTTTCTCATTCCAGTATTTTTTGCATTTTTAAACATTGCAATTATTATTGGAGAAAGAAGGTCAAATCAAGTATATATGTCATTTTTATGTGCATTAATATTAGTGTTGAGTTACCCCACATTAAGAAGAAAAATAATAACATACATATCTCTTTTTGGAGGTACTATATTAATTTTTATGAGTATATATAAATTCTCATATGCTTTCATTTATGGTAGTTATGGAGAAGCCATAAACAATTCAAATTATAGTGTTAATGAGATATCTAAATTATTACAAATATATTTTTTTGGTCCTGAAAATATAGCAGCAATACTAGACTTAAAACGAAATGTTCAAATTTCTTTTGATAATCTTATTTTTGATATTGGAAGGTCTACATTTGGTATCAGTTTTTTATTGAAATCTTCTGAATACACTTTAACTTCTGAAATTTTCAATACATTTATTTATGGAGAGAGTAGGGCAAGTGGGCAGGTGATATCTAGTATTGGATACTCTTTGATTTATTTTGGATTTGTATTTGCTCCATTATTTACAATCATAAATGTTTGGTTTTCTTTATTTATAGAAAAAAATCTTTATAAATCAGAATCATTTGAGTCGATTTATTTACTTGGATATATTTTAATTCGGATGTCTACCAATCTGTTTGTAAGTTCGATTCCATTAATAAGTTTTATAACTATGACTTTGGCGACTGTTGGTTTAGTTTTAATTACTTCACAGGTATTGTCAGTAAAAAGAAAGGGTTGAAATAAAATGGATGAAAATAGAATGAATGTATTTTTATTTCTTTCTTTTGGTATTATCGAAAATGATGGAAGATCTATTGAATTAATAGATTCGTTAAATAAGGTAGGAAAGACTATAGAAATTGGAATTACTAGAGATGAAAAAAAAGTGAATCATGATAAAAATAGTAAATATTTATTTATAGGTGATAAAAAGTATTTATCACCTATAAACTATATTAAATTCACATTTTTTTCTATATATATTTATTTTAAGTATAGAAAGGAGATTGATGTTTTATTTGTAGATAATTTTTTAAGTTCGATTCCAGCAATGATTTTAATTATGATTTTTCGACCTAAAGTGGTTATTCAAGATAGAAGAGAACTTTATTTTTCCAAAGAAGTGAAAAATAAAGCCGGAAAGATTATGTGTTATTTAGAGGAAAAAATATCTAAAAAAGCAAATTTAGTTATCGTTGCAAATAATTTTAGAGAAAAAATATTGGATGATTTTTTTGAGGGGAAAGTAAATTTATTTACTTATGAGAATATAAGATACTTACCAAAAAACGAGAAAAAATTTGATTATTATGAAAAAAAATATTTTGATATTTTTAAAGCGAACAGTAGAACAGTGATTAGTACTGGAGGAGCTTCTTTTCAACGTATGGTGGATAAATTAATAATTGATTTTGATAAAGTCAAAATACCAGTTAAGTTAATTTTGGTTGGAGGTGGGCCAAAAGATGATATTAATAAGTTAAAAAAAATAATAAATGAAGGACAAAAAAGTATGGATATCCATTTAATCGATAAAGTTTCCATGGATGAATTAAGGTTCTTGATAAAAAAAAGCGATGTTGGAATAGTTAATTACCATCAGAAAGACTTAAATAATTTATACTGTGCATCTGGGAAAATATACGAGTATTTAGAAGAGGGGAAGCCTATTATTACCACTGAAAATATTCCTCTTAAAGAATTTTGCGAAATACATGAGGTTGGAGTTGCTAATAATAATTTCAACGAAAGTATTGATTTGATTTTTAAAGAATATTCAAAGTTTCAAAAAAATGTTTATTTAAAAAAGAGTTCTTTTTCACCGATTATAAACAACGAGTATCTTGCGAATGAAGTTAGAAAATATGTATGATTTAGTAAAAAAAACCAAAATATTTTTTTTGAAATCTAATACGCTTAGGTCTATGTCTTCTTTAATGACTGGTTCGATAATAGCACAAATTATTATGGTAATAACTTCACCAGTTATCACAAGACTATTTAATCCGAATCAATTCGGATTCTATATATCTGTCATAACTGCAATTTCTATTTTTGGACCAATTATTTGTGGAAAATATGAAATGTCAATAATTACATCAAAAGATTCGATTGAGTTAAAATCCAATATAATTATTTCAGTTATTTTTACTTTAATTCTAAGTCTAATAATCGGTATTTTATACCCACTTTTTTTCATAAAAATAGATCAAACAAATTTTTTAAATAGTACGTTTTTATTACAAATAAGTATATTTATTTTGTTAATATTATATGGTTTGAATAATATCTTCACTTCTTTAAATAACAAATATAAAAAATACAGTATGATTTCTAACGTTACTATTACCAAATCACTTTTCCAAAATGTTACTTTAATTATCTTTGGTGTTTTACAAATTGGAGTAATTTCTTTTGTTTTTTCTCAAGTTATAAGTTCTTTAGCAGGATTGAGGAAGCTAACTAAAATTTATTTTCAAAATGGACTTAATAAAATAAAAATTACTAATAAAATAATTTATAAGTACTTTATTTTTGGAAAAGAACAACTGTTTTATAATGCACCGTCAGCATTGTTTAGTACGTTATCGCAAGCAAGTATAGTTATATTTTTAGGTTTTATGTACGATTCGAGTACTGTAGGTTGGTATGGATTATCTAACAGAATGCTAGGTTTACCATTTACATTAATTAGTGCAAATATAGCGAAAATTTATTTTGAAAAAGCGTCAGATCAATATAAAAAAACGAAAGAATTTAAAAAAATTTTTTTGAAAACACTCTTGTTTTTGTTCTTAATAACTGTTCCTTTAATGACAGTTATTTTCTTACTAAGTCCTTTACTTTTTTCTTATGGATTTGGAACTGCTTGGTATAGAGCTGGAGTATTTGTTCAATTAATGATTCCTATGTATTCTATGAAATTGATAGTTGATTCATTAACAACGTCATTCATAATTGTAGGCCAACAAAAAGTAGAATTTTTCATCCAACTATGTTCCATATTAATTCAATCTTTGGCTTACTTATATATTTGGAATCATAGTCTAACTGTAGATAGTGCATTGTTGGTTATCTCTTTAATAGCAATGATCAATTATCTAATATTATTATTCTTTATGTTAAAAATTGTGAAAAGAGAAGGGGTAAAATTGTGAAGAAAAAAGTAAATGTAATAGGCTTAGGCTACATTGGTCTACCAACAGCAGCGATTTTTGCTAAAAGTGGCTTTGACGTGGTTGGAGTGGATATAAACTTAGATATTGTAAACGAACTTAATAAAGGAAATATACACATTGAAGAACCAGGGTTAAATGAATTGATTATACAAGTTGTTCAAGAAAAAAGGTTTAAAGCATCTCTAGTACCCGAAGAGGCAGATGCTTTTATAATAGCTGTTCCAACACCAAATAATAACGATATTCACAAATCGTGTGATCTGACACATGTTATAGAAGCAACAAAAAAAGTTATTCCTTATCTACAAAAAGGAAACCTATTAATCGTAGAGTCGACTATTGAACCGAGAACGATGGAAGATTATATAACACCACTTTTAGAAAACGAAGGTTATAAAGTAGGGGAAGATATATATATCGTTCACTGTCCAGAAAGGGTTTTACCAGGGCAGATACTTAAAGAGTTAGTTACAAATAACAGAATTCTTGGTGGCGTTACTGATAAGTGTTCGCTCAAAGCAAAGGAGTTATATGAAACATTTGTAGAAGGCGAAATTATTTTGACAGATTCAAAAACTGCAGAAATGTCTAAGTTAATGGAAAATACATTTAGAGATGTAAACATTGCTTTATCTAATGAATTATCTAAAGTATGTAATGATCTAAATATTAATGTGCTAGACGTAATAAATATGGCTAACAAGCACCCTCGTGTTAATATTCATACACCTGGTCCGGGTGTCGGTGGTCATTGTTTAGCTGTTGATCCTTATTTCATTATTGCAAAGTCTCCTCAAAACACTTCTTTGATAAGTAATGCTCGTAAAATAAACAATTCTATGCCTCAATATGTAGTTGACAATGTCAAAAAAATAATTAGAGGACTCGAGGATCCGAAAATTACTGTTTTTGGAGTCACATATAAAGGCAACGTCGATGATACAAGAGAAAGTCCAGCTTTTGAAATAATTGATCTTCTAAAAGACGAAGGGTTTGATGTCTCAATTCATGACCCTCACGTTTCTTTAGAAAAACTTGAAACAAATACTTTAGATATTTATGATTCTGTCGAAGATTCTGATTTAATTTTAATATTAACAAATCATAATGAGTTTAAAGTTCTAGAGTTTGAAAAATTGTTTAACTTAATGAGAACACCACAAATCTTTGATACTGTGAACGTTACTGAAAAATATGATGGCGATGAAGGTGTTTTATATAACTATGGAAACGTATTTGAAAATGAATTATTTAATATCTCTAAAAAAATTGCATCTAATTAAGTAATACTAATAGATTGGTATAGAGCTTAGTAAACAATAAGGAGGAAATTTTTTGATTAAAATTATGACCGTTTTCGGAACTAGACCGGAGGCAATAAAAATGGCTCCACTAGTTTTAGAACTAAAAAAACATAAAGAAATTGAATCAATTGTGGTTGTCACAGCACAACATCGACAAATGCTAGACCAAGTTCTAGATCACTTTGAGATCATTCCTGACTTTGATTTAGATATAATGACTAAGAATCAAACACTTGTAAGCATTACGGCATTAGTTTTAGAGAAGATGAATGAAGTTATTTCTTCTGTAAAACCGGATATTGTATTAGTTCACGGAGATACTACTACAACGTTTGCTTCTTCTTTAGCAGCCTTTTACAATCAGGTTAAGGTGGGGCATGTAGAAGCTGGTCTTAGAACATATGATAAATATTCGCCGTATCCAGAAGAGATGAATCGACAATTAACAGGTGTGATGACTGATTTCCACTTTGCTCCTACCGAAACTTCTGCAAACTATTTAATTCAAGAAGGTAAAGATAAATCAACAGTCTATATTACCGGAAATACTGCTATTGATGCTCTAAAATCAACAGTTTCTGAAGACTATAATAATCCTTTATTGAGCTCTATAGTTCGACGTGAAAATCGATTGATTCTTCTTACTGCACATCGGAGAGAGAATTTAGGCGAGCCTATGAGAAATATTTTCAGAGCAGTAAAAAGATTACACGAAAAGTACGAAGATATAGAGTTTGTTTATCCTGTACATATGAATCCTATTGTACAAGAGTTAGCCCAAAGTGAGTTGTCTGGATTGAATAGAGTTCATTTGATTGATCCTTTAGAGGTATTTGATTTTCATAACTTTGCCTCAAAATCATACCTAATCTTAACTGATTCTGGTGGTGTGCAAGAAGAAGCTCCGTCTTTAGGAGTTCCGGTTCTTGTACTAAGAGATACTACAGAAAGACCGGAAGGAGTCGAAGCTGGTACTTTGAAGTTGGTAGGTACTAGTGAAGAACATATTTTTGATGCAACTGATTTGTTGTTATCTGATTCTTTGGAGCATCAAAAAATGTCCTTGGCAAATAACCCTTACGGAGATGGAACTTCAGCTCAAAAAATTGTAGAAATATTAAAAAGAGAACTAGTTTTATCTATTGATGAAATCAATGTCTGATTTTTAGAACAGTACCCTAAATCATTATTTTTTAGGGTACTGTTTTTTTAATATCTACTGTAGGAATAAGTTGGCCTAAGTTCTATAGATTATTTTTCTGCGGTTAAGAAGAGTTCGAAACGGGAAAATTTTAATAATTTCTAATAAGGAGGCTCTTCTCATGACTCACTATGACTATTTAGAGCGCTATCTTCTTACGCATTTTATTTACAGCAAACAGACTATTAAAGCTTATCGCAGTGATCTCCGACAAATGAAAAAGTTTAGTGTGGAATGGTCGGTCAAGTCGCTTCAAACATATTTTGATTCGTTGATTCAACAGTATAAACCAGCAACCGCGATGCGGCGATATCATGCGTTGATGGCACTCGGAAATGAACTGGTTCGGGCGAAACGTCTCAAAGCCAATCCCATGAAGCAAGTCCGTCCAATTGTTCACCAGCACGTCCAGCAACGTGAGTATCATCCACTTGAAGAAACGATTCAAACAATCCGTCAAATCACTCATCCAACATATCGTCTCTTCTTTGAACTCATCAGTCAAACGGGCCTCCGCTTCATGGAGGCCCGTTTGTTGTCGATCGAGGATATTCAGTTTGACGGATTAACGTTACTTGTACGACACGGGAAAGGGCGACGCTTACGGACTGTTCCGCTTGGGGAAAGACTCGCTCATAAGCTACAAGTATTTTTAGAGGGACGGACGACAGGACTTGTTTTTCGTTCCATTCGTGGTCAAGCAATTAATGAGCAGCAGGCTCGCGATACGTTACGCAAACAGTCACTCGCTGCACTAGGAAGATCGTTGCATCCGCATGACTTACGTGTGTCGTTTGCAACGTATCTCTATCAGAGCGGCAATTGCAAACTACTTGAGATTCAACGGTTACTTGGTCACAGCAGCTCCCGAACGACAGAAGGTTACATCCTCAGTCAAGAAACGAAGCTTCAGCACATCATCAATGCGTTGTCGGCGTGAGGCGGTTGATTGAAGAGCGGGCGACTTCTGACGACGGCAGGATATACTGTTGCGTCGTCTTGGCGTCACTATGACCAAGTAGACGCATGACGGTTAGTAAATCCGCTCGATGTTCCCGGTACAGTGTCGTTGCGAACGTCACTCGTAAATCGTGGGGGCGGAGTATCCGTTTGAGGATTTGTTGACTGGCGAGCCGAAGTTGTTTCCGGGTTTGATTCGGATCCAGCAAACGTCCGGTGTCGTTTTGAAATAAGAGTTCGTCGTTTGGCTGAACGTCAAGGTAGCGTGTTAGGACCATAATCAGCTCATCATGGAGTGGGACATAGCGTGTTTTCTGTCCTTTGCCGTGACGGACAAACAGTTGGCCTTCGGTCAGATCAAGATCAATCCGGCGTAATTGTCGGGCTTCATTAAACCGTAAACCCGTATGTAAGAGCAGGAAGTAGAAGGCATAGATCGTTTCGTCTTTTATCAATTCGATGACACGTCGGGCATCGGTGTAGCTGAAAATGGTCCGGTGTTTCGGGATTGGACGGGGGGGCTTTTTGATCTGGGATAAGGGATTTTTGACGAGTGACCGTTCAGTGACGAGTGTGTCGAAGAGTGTCGCAAGCGCGTTGATTCGCCGGGAGACAGTTGTCGGGGCGTAGGTTTGTTTTAACAACGTGATGTAGCGACGCATGGAAGGGATGTCGATCGTTTCGGCGTTGGTACAGAAGTGGCGGACGTCGGCGCGATAGGCTTTTTTCGTCAGAGGACTGTAACTCGGAGATTGTTCGATGATTGTCAGTAACCGTTCCAAGTAAAACGTCATCATAGGAGAATGTCCTGAACCTTTCGTTTGAGTTCTGATTTGAGGGAACGGAGCCGGGCGGGAGAGTAGCCGAGGGTGTCCTCATTGCCATGAAGAAGAGCTTGCAGGATAGCGAATTCTTTCCGCGATAGTTCCTGTTTCAGTTGATCAAGTAAGTAGGTGAACGAAACTTGCTGCTGGCGGGGGAGTTCCGGTAACGTTTCGACGGCGACTTCACCGGCCATTGTCCGGTTGCGGGTCGCCAAGTAATCAAGCATCGCCCCTTTCGCACGAATCCGGGCGAAGGTGACCGTCATGACCTTGCCTTCTTCGATTGACTTCCAGAGTCGGAGTAGTGCGGCTTGGCGGCATTCATCCTGTTCATTCGGGTGAATCGAGAGACGGGAGAGAAGAGAGTTGACGAGAGGCATCCATTGTTTTAACGATTCATTCATTAATGAGTAATCCAATCTGAGATATGCATATCTATGTATTCCGCGGTAGTTTCAGTATAAGTAGAGTTATCCTCCGTCTTCAAATCATCTTTTTTGAATCATGCCAACGGTTTTCTAAACTTTCCAATTGCCGACTGCCGTCATTTCTTCGACTGAACACGAAAAATCACTTGAAAAACCGCCTGTTTCCGCTACTCAATTCAGGATAACTCTACTTATCCGAGTCGGTGTTCGAAAGAAAATTATTTTTTTGTTTTAGGAATAGGTCATTCGTAGGGGAAATCGTTCTAAATATTTATCTCTTTCTACCCGATTTGAATTCGAAAATAAATTCTATAATAAAGAAAGTAATTAAACTGCATGATTTTTTAAAAATGAATTGGTCTTTTTCAATAAAAATCCACTTTTTATTTGAGTGAATATTCAGATAAATTGAATTGGCAAAATATTACGTTATTATAAGGGTGTTAACAACACACCGGTGATCGGCCGATGACCTACTCTAATTAAAAGGTGGTCATTCAACATGTTCAAGTTTAAAACAATCGCAGCAGGAGCCCTTGCGCTAGGTCTTCTCGCCTCTAACTCAACGGCATTCGCTTATTCAAGTTCTGGTCAAACGTTTACAAAGTCATGGGAAAAAAGTTCAACAGGTACAAACTGGGCAATCAACTACGGTTTCAACGACTTGTTCATCAATGAAGACTACACTCACACTAAGCACATGACACGTGTGCATACGGCACAAGTTGTGAATGGGAACGGCACACATTCAGACAGCGACAAAGCTGGCAATTGGGCTGGCATTGAAGTAACACATAAAGGAAGTACGATTTATTATTACATCAAGTAAGTGAAAAAGTGGGGGAATGAACGTGAAGCAATTAAAAGTGTTGATGGTGACGTTGATTCTCGCGACGAGTCTGTTCATCATCGGTGAAAGCCGGATGCTGACACTGGAAGGATTCGCTGAGCCGTTTGATACGACGACCCTGTACCAGAATCCGAAAAAGTCGGAAAAACAGATGATTGCTGATATCTATGCCGCAGCCGAGCGAAATCAGGTGGAGGTCTTTACCTATGAAGAGACGCCGAATGGCAGTTTCTCGAACACAAAGACGATCTACGGCACGGCAGGTGTCGAGAAACGCCTTGCGAATCAGCAGATTCGAAGCGGTACATACGACAGTGTTTTCCTTGGTGACATCACCTTCACGTTCAAACCTTTACGCGAGCATCCGCGTCTTGCCTATACACCAAACTTTTACGGGATCGGATCTTCCGATGCCGTAAAAGCATTTAAGATGGACTTGATTGATACATATGCGGGGAATCACCCGCAACTGGGTTATAACGAACAGGCCGAGCGGAATCGTATCCTCGGCATCTGGTCGCTCGTCGTCATCATCACCGTCTTGATGACATTTTATGAACTATCGATGAACCGTAAGGAGCTGTTGGTTCGTTTATCCATGGGAGAACGGTTGTCGTTGATGATTGGGAAGTCGATCGCCTTCGATTCCGTAATTGTGCTTGGCGTTTTCGCTCTCAGCTTCGGTCTGTTGCGTCAGGTCACGCCGCTTGACCCTTATTTGCCGTTCCTGTTGCTGTTAGTGCTTGTCTTACTGGTCTGTAATGGACTCGTCTATCTGCTGATCGGTCGCTTGCAGATTAAAGAAGCGTTTGCCAACAGTTATCGTTCGCGGACACTTCTGTCGATGACCTATGGATTGAAGTTCATCACGGCGTTGCTGACGATCTTGATGTTATCGAGCAGTATCACAGTGATTACGGAAGCCGTCGCGCTTTATCAGCAACGGGACTTTTTTGAAACGAAACAGACCTATGACTATACGTATATCGGTCACAAGGTCACCTCTCCAAAGTATTCGGAAGAGAAGAGTCCCGCACTGTCGGAACAGATTCAGACCGAACTGTACCGACGCTATCAAACTGATTTCTCAGGGACACTCGTGACACCACTGGCGAACTTTTCGACGCGTGATCAGACAGCCTTGGTTTTGAACCGGCAAGCGTTCGAAGAGATTGCAGAGCAACTTCCGGAAGCAACAGACGTTTTCGCAAATAAGCTGACGATCATTGCACCGGAGCAAGCGACACCACCAAGTAAAGAAGAGCTCGACCATACCCTGCAGTCGTTTGGATTAAGCCCATTCATCGAACAGCAGTATGAGACGATCCGCTATACGACACCACTCGAACTGACGGCGATTGATCAAAACCTCGTGAACGGCAGCCTGCTCGTCGACGAACCGATGCTGATCGTCTTGAATGATGATGCGAAGACCCGGATGAAACTGAACCAAATGTCCTCTGTTTTGTTGAGTGACATCATGTACGACGTCGATTCACCGACGTTTGATCGTTTCGTTGAGGAACAGGCGATGACGGATGAACTGGTCATCCGGACGAATGTTTGGGATAAGTACATCGGTGTCTGGGAAGCGGCCAAACGGTTAATGAACATGAATTTGGTTTTTGCCGCACTGATCATCAGTCTGGAACTGTTGATCATCGTGACTGTCTTGAAACTCGAGTACCAAGTCAATGCGCTCGAGTTATCCGTCAAAAAAGTCATCGGCTACAGCATCTGGCAAAAAAATCGACGTTTGGTCCTCTATACACTTGGCATCACGTCGTTCAGCACGGTGACCGTGACGCTTGTAGCGTACGTCTTTGCAATCGGTCATCCCTTGTGGTTGCTGAGCGGAGGTGGTCTGTTGGTCGTACTCGAAGGCATAGTGTTAGTCGGACTGATTCGTAAGATCGAACGGGCAAACATCCAACGGATCCTAAAGGGGGGAAATGTATGATTCAGATTCAAGGCGTGTCCAAAACATTTGAAGGCAAAAGCTTGTTTGAAAATTTGTCGTTACAGATTGAGGCCGGCGATTTCGTCATCTTTTCCGGACCGAGCGGATGCGGGAAAACGACGTTGTTAAACATGGTGGGAGCCTTGGAACCGCTTGATGCGGGGCAGATTCTTGTCGATGGACAGGACATCACGAAAAAACGGAATCAACTGGACTACTTCCGGACGAAGATTGGCTTTCTGTTTCAAAACTTTGCCTTGGTCGACCATAAGACAGTCCGACAAAATTTGGAGATCGTCCAAAAACGCTACCGCGCTGGCCGAACGATTGAAGAGGTCTTGTCAGCTGTCGGTCTTGAAGAGAAGATCGATAAAAAAGTCTACATGCTGTCCGGGGGCGAACAACAGCGGGTCGCACTGGCCCGACTGATGCTGAAGAAATGTGACATCATTCTCGCTGATGAACCAACCGGCTCACTCGATCAAGCGAACGCTGAACGGGTCATGACGATTTTGCAGGAGTTGAATGCAAGCGGCAAGACCGTCATTCTCGTCACGCACGATGAAGCAATCAAAAAACAGGGGAACAGGTTGGTGGAACTCGTATGAATCGAAAGAAAAAAGGTTGGCGCATTGCGCTCGGTTTAGTGGCCGGCTTCCTGCTGCTGAATCTTGTCTGGTACGGGGTGACGACGGTTCAGTACAAACCGTTTTTAGCAGCAGTTCCGGAACACGTTACAGGTGTTCATGCCATGACGAAGGATGGTCTATCGTATAATGTCAAAACACCTGATTACTTATCGTATGTCGGAAACTTAGCAGTTTCGGACGATGAAGCAGGTATTTGGCTTATCATTTGGCCGACCTTGTTCGGAGATGACGAATACGGTGTACGAATCCAAGAAAAGCAAACCGGATATGAATTGATGGTGAACGATCAATTGAAACTGCTCGAACCGGACGTGGAATTACAAGCGATTCTGGATCGGAATAAACCGAAGATCACGCGTCTCGTAGAACAAGCGAAGACCGTATTTCCACTTGATTGAATAGTGAACTGCATAGCAATGGTAAATTCTCTTCGGAAGTAAACAGTTTTTTCAGCTGTTTACTTCCGAAGAGAATTTTTTTGTATTCAAAATTAGTATTCTGTTAGTAAAAAGCGATAGGGGATTAATAAATATGGATTCTCATACGATACGAAAAATTATCGAACTTGAAATCGATTTGTTTGCATCTTTCTAAAAAGAAACAAGTATTGCGCAAAGTGTATTACGTGTCTATGGTCATATAAAAAAAACGATAGATAGTCGCGTTGGATTCATGATGAATTAGAGCGAGTTAAAAATATGAAAACAATTAAATGTTTAAAAATTACTTTTATTAGATACATAAATTTTGAAATGGTATTTATTATAAAAATATAGGAAATATAATTAAAATCACATATAGTAAATATGAGCCGATTTTTATTTGAAATTAAAGGAGAAAAACAACTAAATGAAAAGAATTTTAGCTATTTTTTTACTGACGATCATTGCTACGTGTCTTCATGTGACTACTGGTTATGCTGAAGAACACCCATCCATTCTTCCGTTCAAAATGGAGTCTAAAATAATTGAGGGGAATGCCAGAGCGGGTGAACAGTTGTATGTGTATGCTAAAGGTGAATTTCATCTGATTAAGGTAGATAATCAAGGGAAATTTAAATTAGAACTGTCTGAAAAAGTTGGTGAATCGAACGTTATTTTATATCTTAAAGATAAGTGGGGATATGACAGTCAAGAAGTCATGTATCAAGCAATTGATCTGACTGCACCTCCAGAAGTACGGACAAAAAATACCGTTACATTTATTGGACTGACTGCGAATAATGAGTTCTATCTAACAACTACTCCTGGTACGGTAATTTATGCAACATATGAGGGGAAGGTATATTCGGGTCAAGATAAAATATTCATTCCTAGAGGAAACACAACTCAAATCAAGGCTTATGCAAAAGGTCAAGATGGAGTAAAAGGAGAAACTGTAACGTTACTTACTACCTCAAACGCAGAAATTAAAATAGAGACGTATGATTACCATACAAATTTATTAAAAGGTCATGCATGGCCATATGCTGTTCTTGAGTTTCGTAATGGAGCGGAATACATGACTTCAATCGAGGCCGATCAGAATGGAAACTTCGAATTTTCTTGGTCACCATCCGTGGAAGTGATTCAGCAAGAAAATACAATTTCAGTTGAAGGCTTAGGTTTACCAGTTTCCATCAACAGCCAGAAATCGATTGAGCCATTTACGCCTTCTAAAGCAACTCCGTTTTATATGTTTATGGATGTAGATAGGTCATTAGTGGGAGTTACGTTCCCGAATGTGCAAGTTCAAATTGATGGAGTGACATGCACAATAAGTGATAACGCCGGGTATTTTGCATGTACTCTTCCTGAGAAAAATGAACCGGTTCGGGATGTTTCCTTTCGGTTAAATGGAGAAGTGGTTGGTTCTACGTTTGTTGAATCGGAAGCACGCTTAGAAGAATTTCCTCTTAAATTGGATCAACCAGTGACATCAGAACATCCAGTGTTCTCCGGAACTACGCTCCCGAATCGAACATTTAAATTAGAGTACGGATGGGGTGGCTTAGAAATCAAATCAAATGAAAACGGAAAGTTTTTTGTTAATCTTCCGCGGAAATATAGAGGGAATCTCTCTCTATCGATTGTTTCGTCAAACAAAAAGCTAGTTTTCTTAAAGACATGGATGATTGAAGATGCACGTCCACTACTTAAACCGGATATGAAAATCATTAACGAAGATCTTGTTTTAACAAATCATATGCCTGGTTTTTCAAAACTATACGGTGAAATTGTGCTAGAACATGCAAACGGTGAAATCGATATTGAAAAGATAACATTTGATAATACCTATTCATTCACTGAAACTTCTACAGCGATTGTTAAAAATATTCAAGAGGGTGATCGTTATAGTCTAAGGATTTTTACAAATACAGATGACAGAGAAGTAAAAATTGAAGGACTTCTTCATCCAGTAAAAAAAGCAATAATTGATTCGTTTGAGTCAACTGATAAAGTTTTAACTGGAACAGTAGAACCTAATAGTACCGTTGAATTGGAAGCATGGGTCATCGGTCGTGGTTGGAAAAATCAATTATCTTTCAAAGGCGTAGCTAACTCAGAAGGCAAAGTAGTCTTAAAAAGTACCGGTCTAACTGATGGCACTATTATAGACATGTCTATTCCTGTTAGAATAACCATTTCTAGAAAAAATTCGTTAGATAGAAATAGCTATAATCAGATGTTCATCGACGAATCACCAGCAGATCTTACTGTGAGCCCCATAAAGAATACGGATTATTATGTTGGGATGAAAGCAAACGATAGTCTACAAAAAATAGAGATTGAGTATTATAAAAATCAGACATTGGTAAATACTTCTGAAAAAGAAGCTTATGGGGCAGCCTATGTAACGATTTCTTACGATGAGCCGGGGAATGGCGGAGAAAGAATGTTCATAAAGGATGGAATTACTCATATTTTAGTTCGTGCAACTAATTCATCAGGATTAGTATCTGATTGGAAGGAAGTAAAAGTACTAAGTACCAAAATCCCTACGCTAACATCTAATGAAATATATTATGGTGATCGAACGGTTGAGGTGACAACTAATCCAAATACCATTGTCCAAATGAAATCTGATAAGGAAACAAGTACTGCTAAGGCTGACGCAAAAGGCAAAGCGATCATCAAATTAAAGTATCCGATTACAGTTCGAGACAATCAAGTGATGTTTATTGTCAGGAGCGAGGCTGGAAATGAAGGGTATATATATAAACGACCGATTGGATATCCCGTTGAAGATATTCAAATAAACGAGACTAAAGATAAAATGTGGTTTGTGACCAAAGATAAGCGTTTAAAAATTAAGAACTATGAATTAAAAATCAATGGTCAAAAAGTAGAGTTGCAGACCACTAGCTCAAATCCACGTTCTGTTTTAAAACTTCCTAAAGCATTAAAAATGCCGGTTACTGTCGAACTGACGTTAAAGAATTCTAATAAGACGACAAAGTCTTACTACAAAAAAACAATAAAGACAGTCTACCAAAATAAGAAAGTGTCTAACGTCATTACTGCTACGAAAGATCGAATGATTCAAGGTGTCGCTCAACCCTATCACGAGATTGAATTCATAGATCAAGATAAAATGAATCTCACCAGCGTGATATTGTATGAAAATCCAAAGTTCAAAGTAAAATCCAACCGTCCTTTACGTATCGGACAACTCCTTACAATGGTTTCGAAAAATCCATTTGGTCAAAAAATCATTACACAAGTAAAAATTAAAGATGATGTTGCACCAAACGTACCAACAGTTTCAAAGGTTACTACATCTTCTAAATACGTGACGGGTAAAACGGAAAAAAATGCACGTGTTTCAATAACGTATAAGAAAAAAGTCTATACAACGATTGCTGATTCAAAAGGAGTTTATCGTCTAAAAATCCAATCATGGAGATATAAAGAAAAAGTAGAGATTTATGCAAAAGATGCTGCCGGTAATAAATCACAAACTATTAGTACAACGGTACAACGGTAAAAAATGAATATGTGAACTATAACCGAATTTAACTAGAAGAAGATGCAGGCTGGACCTGCATCTTCTTTTTGTAACGCTTGGATGGGATCGTCTAAGACGGGAAGCTTTCTGTAAAGGAAAGAGGTAAGATTCTTTCGTGTTTCGGAGCTAATAGAGCAACTTACCAAGATATGACTTGATGGGAAGCTGAGGAGCTTCCACGCAGGTTTCAATCTCCTTGATAGTTTGGCGCATCGATGGAATACCGAATAAGTATTGGAGAAGTGCCCTCTTGCTTAATAAAATAGGATCGATTCTGGGTCTTCGGTTATTTTCACAATACAGTTTCTCTAATAAAGGGATAGATGAATTCAAAACTCATTACCTAATCCACTTTTCGAACGAGATGATTTTCTGGGACCAATTGTTCCAATATGATGGTCTCTTTTTTCTCACCCCCAAAAATCCTCTTCTTTCAAATACCTATGATTGGTTTATGCCTGAAAGTGGGAAAGAAAAAGCGTTTGTTCGCTCAAAATTACTTCCTAGGGAAAATAAGCAGGAGTGACCTAGTAGTGAAGCGATTCTTGTATCCCAAAAAAGGTTCGAAACAAATAAAAAATGCATATTTTCGATAAAGTAGAAAGCGAGTATTTTTTCTTCAATTCAATATTGTTTGTATTTAGTTTACAAATAATATTTTTTTACTAAAATAGGTAAATGAGATAAAAGATACCTTAAAATAAATCAGTATGCATTCAAGAAAAGGAGAAACTAACTTAAAAATAACTTTATTGAGTCGTTCACCTAGAATCTAATTGGATTAATTTAAATACTAGATAATTATTTGTAGAAAATAGGAGGGAAATATGAAAAAAATATTATTTTTACTATTTGTATTATATCTATTTGTTGGAGATTTTGATGGTAAGAGTGTTGTCGCTTCAGCAAGTACAGACGTATCAGGAATTATTCGGGAAGATACCGTCTGGACCAAAGAAAATGCACCCTATAACCTTGTAGGGGATATTCAAATTGCAAATGGAATAACTCTAAAGATTGAACCCGGGACAGTGATTAATGGGAACAATAGAAAAATCTATGACTTAGGAATTTTAGAAGCAGTAGGAGATTCAAATTCTAGAATAAAGATTAACAACACGCATATCGTGCCGGCTAACCAGGATTACTCTAAGAAATGTTTAATTCATCTTGAATATACAGATATCGTTTCAGGAGCTTTGTATGGACCTGATGCTAGCGCGGGTTATGGAAGCTTGATTTTAAAAGATTCTAGAGTAATCAATTTATCAGGATATATGTACATTTGGTATCCCACAAGCAATGTATATATCGAACGAAACGTGTTTATTAATTCTCGTAAAATTAGTGTCGGTACGTCTGGCAATACAAAAGTTTATATTCGAAACAATGTTTTTTATAACTCTTTGGATCATGCAATAGAGAATTGGGCGAGTTACAATTCGTCCGAAACGATTGTGGAATATAATTCTTTTTTAGGATTTGGAAAGAAATTAGTATTGCCTAATGGATATAGCAATGCAAAAATGACTGCTGTTAATAACTACTGGGGAACAGTAGATGAGGCATCGATCGGACAAATGATATTAGATAAAAACGATGATTTGAGAGCGAGTTCAGTAATAGAATTTAAGCCTTATTTATCAGAACCAGATTCTAATACACCGACGATCGATGTTACAGCACCTGAAAAGCCAAGAGTGAATGAGATTACGGAAAAGAGTTCATTTATAACCGGTACAGCGGAAGAACGTTCTACTGTTAGTTTCTTTTTACAATTAAACAATCAAAATTATAGTTTAGGAAAGATAACAGCAGATGACTACGGCAATTTTAAATTCCCAATAAATCCTTTAGCCCCTAATAGTGTGATTTCGGTGGTGGCTGCAGATGATTGGTCTAACAGCAGTGAAAGTACTTATGTGACAGTGAAGGACGTTACTGCACCGGTATTAAGTGGGGTTACGGATACCACCATTGAAGCGGGACAATCGTTTGATCCGAAGCGGAATGTTACAGCAATGGACAAGGTAGATGGAGATGTCACAAATTCCATTGCAATTACAGGAGCAGTAAACACTAATAAAGTTGGAGTTTACAGTCTGATATACAGTGTAAAAGATCGTTCTGGAAATGAGAGCAAACTGCTTCGCCGTATTACAGTTAAAGATACAATTAAACCTGTTATTTCAAGCATTAACGAGATAACCGATCAATCAACTGAAGCCTCTGGATATACAGAACCGTATATTAACGTCGAAATTTTTGACGCTGCGGGTATGCTTCTTGGTAAACGTCAGTCTGGCATAAATGGATACTTCAGTATTCCAATTAACCGTCTGAAAACCAATCAGCTCGTTTACTTACGTGCTACTGATCAAGCTGGTAATATTGGAGATAAAGTAGCGACCGTTGTATTTGATCGAACCGCACCAACTATTACAAACGTTGAAGAAGTAGGAGACTATTCAATGGAAGTTAGAGGAGATGCAGAGATTGGAGCGACGATTGAGTTGTATAACTCGTCAAATTCTTTAATTGGCAAAACAAGAGTTAATGAGTCTGGAAAATTTATTATCCCGATTAGTCAACAAGTAAAGGGAACACTATTGTATTTAACGGCTCTAGATGACTCGAACAACCGCAGTGAGCGCAGACTTATTGAAGTTTTGGATCGAACGGCTCCTTTTCTAGGTGACCTCACAGAAATTAGTGACCATTCGACTCATATGGCTGGTCGTACAGAGCCAAACAGTTTTGTTAAGTTAACAGATAATACAAATCAAATCATTGCTGAGGGCTACGCTGATCGTTCAGGTAACTTTACTCTGCTGTTTGATAAACCTAGAGTGGGTATTATCTTAAATTTATCTTCTACTGACGCGGCAGGAAACGTAAGCGAGATAGTAAAGATTGAAGTTCTTGATCGAACTGTCCCAGTCATTACAGCAGTCAACGAAGTATCTGATCAATCGACTACTGTTTCTGGAATAACGGAAGCGGGAGTTACACTTCTCATCGAGAAGAATGGGGAGGAAATCGCTCGAGGAGAAGCGGATGAGAAAGGTAATTTTAATCTCGTTATCGCAAAACAAATCGCAAATGAACGTCTCACTCTTACGGCAATCGATGGTTCAAATAATGAGAGTGAACGAAAAGTAGTTACAGTCATTGATAAAACAGCACCGGAAGCTCCACAAGTTGACGAAATATCTGACGGGTCTATTATGATTACTGGTCAGACTGAGGCGAATGTTACTGTCATTATCATGAGTGGTAGAACTGAAAAGTGGCGCACGGTTACTGGTGAAGGCGGAAGATTTAGTGTGGAAATCGAGCAACTAAACGCGGATACTACACTCGAATTTACTGCTGTGGACGAGTCCGGAAACATCAGTTCTATTACGGAAGTTATAGTCAAAGACCGGACAGCACCTGCTCAACCGGACGTTGATGAAGTATCAGACCGTTCGACAATAGTTACGGGAATGACTGAGAAAAACGCGAAGGTCATTCTTCGAAAGAATGAAGAAGAACTGGTGCGGACGACAGCAGATGCTACGGGTCAATTCAAGTTGACGGTATTGAAGCAAACGGCCGGAACAGAACTTTCACTTATCGTTCAGGATGAATCGGGTAATACGAGTACACCACTCAGCATTTTCGTCATTGATAAAACGGCGCCTGTCCAACCGACCATCGAGCCGATGACGAATCTTCTCGATATCGTCCAAGGAAAAGCCGAAGCTGGCAGCACGGTCACGGTTAAAAACGAATCGGTATTACTGGGACAAGCGATAGCAGAAGAAGATGGTATGTATTCCGTCTTCATCGGTAAACAAAGAGCAGATACAGTATTGATTGTCACAAGCATGGATCATGCAGGGAATATTAGTCAGGAAGTCGAGACGAAAGTGCTCGACCGGAAAGCTCCTGTTGCTCCAATCGTAGAAGAAGTAACGGATCAGTCGACTCTTATTAAAGGATTTGCTGAAGGAAGATCTGTGGTTACAGTAAAAGTAGGGACCACGGAACTGGCGAAAGGAACTGCGGATGAAGACGACGCATTTACACTTGTTATTCCGAAGCAACAAGCAGGAACACTGCTGACCATCATCAGTACGGATGTGGCAGGAAATATCAGTCCAGCTGTCTCGATGCTTGTAGCCGATAAAACGGCACCGACCCTTCAGGTTAATCAGATCACCAATCGTTCGGTTCTCATCACAGGAATCACTGAGTCGAAAGCGAAAGTGCAACTGACGTATGCTACTAAAACAATGGAAGCAACAGCAGATGCAACCGGTAAGTTCAGCTTTACGATTACAGCACCGAAAACCAATGAAGAGTTTAGCTTTACAGCATCAGATAGCCCGGGAAATAAAAGTGATGTCCTGAAAATGAAAGTGACCGATGCGACGTTGCCTGTTCTTCAAGGTGCGACGGATGTCACGATCGAGGCAGGAACACTCTTCGATACAAAACGCAATGTTACGGCAACGGATGAGACGGACGGGGACCTCACAAAGTCGATCCTGATTGCCGGGGCAGTTGACAGCAAGAAACCAGGTCTTTACAGTCTGACGTACAGCGTAAAAGACCGGGCAGGTAACGAAGCGAAGATGATTCGCCGTGTAACCGTTAAAGATACGATCAAACCGGTCCTGGTAGGTGTGAATAACCAGTCGATCAATCTGAACAGTACGTTTGATCCGAAAAAAGGCATTACGGCAAAAGATAACATCGACGGGGACGTAACGAAGACTATTCAAGTGTCGGGCAGTGTCAATCTGAAGAAAATCGGCACGTACACGTTGACTTACAAAGTCGCGGACCGTTCAGGTAACACGACGACCTTGATTCGTAAAATCACGGTTAAAGATAACGTCAAACCGGTCATTACAGGAGCGAAGTCGAAAACGATTAAATATAAGTCGTCCTTCAATCCGATGACAGGCGTCACCGCAAAAGATAATGTCGACGGTTCATTGACGAAATCAATCAAAGTTACTGGCAGCGTCAATACAAAACGTAAAGGTGTTTATACACTGACATACACTGTAAAAGACAAAGCAGGGAACAGTGCGAATGTGAAAGTTAACATTACCGTGAAATGAAGCATGAATAAAAAGATGATTTGGATCAGTGCATCTAAATCATCTTTTTATATGTATTAAATTTAGTATCTGTCTCAAAAAAATATCAATGATTTGAGATCCGAGAACCACCTTACATTTACAATATGTACATTCTAAAAGTACTGGAGGAAACTTAATTGGAAATCATCAAAAAAAATTATCGAATCGCTTTTTTAGTACTGTTTCTGATCTGTATCCAATGCATGACGCACGGTTTAGTTGGTGAAGCCACTAGCACTTTTTCATTAAGCCCATTTCAGAAGAAAGACCACATTATTCATGGTGTAATTAAGGCCAATAGTACAGCAAATCTTCAAGTGAATCATCGTCTCATCGCAATTAAAAGTGATGCATCGGGAAAATTCAGTTATGAACTCAATCAACAAATTGGTGATCAGGAAATCGTTCTTTTCATTAAAGATTCAAAAGGTTTTGAACAAAATAGAATTCGGCAATATGCATCAGACTCAGAGAAATCAAGTAATGGAGTGATTCCTCCAACATACTTGGGAATTCAAAATAATCACTTCATATTACAAACTTGGGATCAAAATACTATTTTTGCTTCTTATGAAGATAAAAAATATTCAGGATCAGGTTTTTTACAGATTCCAAAAAATCAGTCGAATGAAATCAAATTTTTTAGCCAATCTAGCGGTGGACTGAATAGTAAAGTTATTGTACGTCAAGCTGCTCAAAGTACAAAAATTCAGCTATCATCATTTGAATTCTCAGGTTCTACTGTATCCGGCGTTGCCTGGCCATTTACGACAATGAAACTTTTGGATGGACAAGGAGGCGTTCGAGCTAGTGCTGATACAGATGCAGAAGGAGTATTTCAACTGAAAGTCCAGCTATCTGAAGAAGAGTTAAACGAGGAAACGTTATGGACCGTACAGGCTACATCTGGAGATCCTTTGTTTAATCAAAAGACGTTTCGCATCCCAGCATTTAATGCAAATGAATCAGTACCTAGCTATTTTTCTTATGACGTACTCAAAAACGAAATTGTGATTAAGACTTATTCGGATGCCGACGTCCGACTTGATCAAAATGAGTGTCCATCTGTACAAGATAAAGCCATTATTCGTTGTGGTGTTTCAATAACTAATGATCCGAGGCATGTACTGGACATTTATCGTGCAGGAAAACTGATTCGGTCTGAGATCGTAGAGACCATATTCAAAAATGATGAATTTCTATGGAACATAGATAAACCGCTCGCTTCTACAAATGCACGATTGAGTGGAAAAACTTTCGGGAAAAGAGAATTTCGCCTAATTGATGGAAATGGCTTGTCTATGGATTTTCTTTCAGATGAAGCAGGGCATTTTGATGTGACATTACCCATGACATATATATCTGGATATCAACTATACGTAAAAGGGATAGATGGTCGCTATCAGTTCATCAAATATATTCAAGTCTTGGATGATCGTAAGATTCCACAGCCAACATTTAAAATACGTGAGAAAGAATGGTTTATCTTCAATTCACTACGCGATGTTCAGTTGAAAGGAGAATTGTTGATTGAAAAAATAGACGGAACATTCATGATAAAATCTTTAGCATTTACAGGAAAGGATGGAGTAACGTCGAGTTCCTATACATCAGTGAAGGGAATGCAGGACGGTGATCGTTATACGTTGAGACTTTTCCGAGAAATCAATGATCCTTATCCACTTGTTCTCAAAGGGATATTTCGGGGATTAAAACGTCCTGTCGTCGATTACATGCAAAGTGACGCGTTGACACTTGTAGGGGAAACAACTCCAAATGCAAAAGTATCATTATCAATCCCTGTTTTCTATTTATCTAATCTGCATACAGGTCTTTCGAATGTAACAGTTCGTGCAGATAAGAAAGGGATATTCAGAGCTACATTAAAAAACAAGCATATCGAAAGAATTGATTACACAGGAGAAACACTCGAAGCTTTTTTGACGAGTCAAGACAAAAATGATCAGGACTATTTTGGTATTCAGTTGAAAGATACAACACCACCTCATGTGACTCTTAGCTCACCTATTCTTGCAGATTATGATACACGACTTTATTTAACAACTGACGATCGATTGACTAAACTTGAAATTCAGTACTATACAAAGAATGAGTTAATGGCACAAAAGGTGATCAGTCCAGTAAAATCTTTAAATGTGCCATATGATAAAAAAGGACGTATCAGTTACCAGTCAGCTCAAATTACAGCAATCAAAGTTCGGGTGACAAATCGAAATCAGCAAACGTCAGGATGGATAACCTTTAAAGTACAGAATACGGAGTTTGCAACAATACAGCATAAAAAAATATACGTAGGTGATCGCTCGATTCAAGGGAAAAGTTCTACCCGCGATGCTATTCAATGGATTGTCAACGAGATAACGTATGTAGTAAAACCAGCAGCCGACGGTTCGTTCCAAATTAAATTAAAAACACCAATTAAAAAAGGAACGAGCAAGATTAAGTTTATTACGAAGAATGAAATAGGAGATACGCAGAAAACGAATGTTGAAGTCTTGAAAAGATAGTGAAAACAATTTGGGTGTTTAAAGAAAATTAGGTTAGCAGGAGCCTATAAAGTAAGGGAAACTTGTGGATACTAAAAAAGAACAAGTCGTTGTCGGACCGTTTTACGGGAGTGGTGCAAGCATCACGCCAGAACTCATTGGATCTACGGATGGTAAACAGGTTCGGACACTTTTGCAACCTGATAAAAGCTATTCGGCTGGAAATGTGACAATCAAAAATAAAAAGTTGTATCTAGGGACGGCAAGCATCGTCCATGACACATATCGATACGAAAAAAATAAATGGAAGCATCGGGTGGGCACAGGGCAAGATGATCGTGATTTAGCTGGTCCTGTTACAAAATGGTTGAAGCTATCACAAACGAAAGGGAAAGCCCGGTTTACCACTTCCTGAAACGTGAAGTTAAGAGTAGGAGATGCTTTTTCGATTGTCCGGGCGGACCGAACGGATACCAGTCCGTTTAGTTACCGGACGTTGCAATCAGGTTCTTCAAAGATGAAATATCTGTATCCTTCCGTATTCAAAGCTGTTAAAAAAGGAAAAGAAAAATGGACGTTTGACGAGCATACTTACGATCTTTACACGACATTGTCGTATTCCATTAATTAAACACAAAGTGCCTAAGGCTTTTGGAATTCAACTAAAATGTATTATTCATGTATGTTTTCAAAAGAACAAGGGTAACTGTAACTGTTAGCTAGAAAGCAAAAACTGACATTTACGGAGGCGGGGAAAATGAAGAAATTGGACGGATTTCCAACATCGTACTGGCGCACTTCGATTGAAGCATCGAATTATCCGAAACTGGAAACAAACCTGACGAGTGACGTTGTCGTCATCGGGGCCGGAATCGCCGGGCTCGTTACGGCGGTTCAACTGATTGAACGGGGTTATGACGTGACATTGATCGAGGCTGACCGGATTGCAAGCGGAACGACCGGTTATACGACAGCGAAGGTTTCGTCGCAGCATGGCTTAATTTACGACGAACTGATCCAGACGTTCGGCGAGGAAAAAGCACGGCTCTATCACGAAGCGAATGAAGAGGCGATTCGATTCCTGCGGGATCAGACGACACGCCTTGCAATCGACTGTGAACTTGAGGAACAGGATGCGTACTTGTACGTTGCGTCGAGTGGAGCGAAACACAAGCAACTGATCAAAGAAGCAGATGCCTACAGCCGGCTGGGAATCAACGGCGGCGACGCGACGGATGAGGTCAAAGGGAAGTTACCGTATCCGGTCGAACAAGCCCTTGTCATCCGCAATCAAGCTCAGTTTCATCCCGTCAAATACTTACTTGGTCTCGCGGAGTACTTTACGCAACACGGCGGGAAGCTGTACGAACAGACGCGGGCGACGTCTGTCGAATCAAAACGGACACCAACCGTGTTGCTTGAATCCGGTCACCAGATCGAGGCGAAAAAAGTCATCGTCGCGACTCACTTTCCGTTTAACGATTTTAAAGGACTCTATTTCTCGAAACTCGAAGTCCATCGCTCTTACATCGTTTCGGGACGTGTTCTGGAAGAGTTCCCAGACGGTATGTTCATGAGTGCCGACAAACCGAGCCGATCGCTCCGGCATACGCAGACGGCTGACGGGACGCGGCTTGGACTATTCGGTGGAGAGAACCATCTGTCCGGTCATCAGACGGATACGAAAGCGAACTATCAAGCGTTGGCGCATTTCGCCGAGAGTGAGTTTGATGTTCCGCAGATTGATCAGTTCTGGTCGGCGCAGGATCTGATTTCACTGGATAAAGTACCGTACATCGGTCAAATGACGAGTGACGATCCGAACATTCTAGTCGCGACCGGATTTGCCAAGTGGGGGATGACGAACGGGATTGCGGCCGGGCTACTTTTATCCGATTTATTGACCGGAACGCCGAACCGCTTCCGCGGATTGTTTGACCCGAACCGGTCGAAACTGCATAAACAGGATGCGAAACAATTTGCGAAGAACAATGCGGATGTCGCAATCGAGTTACTGAAGGGTAAAGTGACCCGCGCCAGTCAATCAGCAGACGACCTCGGAATCGATGAAGGGGGACTCGTCCGTCATTCTGGGAAAACGGTCGGGGGATATCGCGATCCAGCCGGTGAACTCCATCTCGTCAAGACGACGTGTACGCATATGGGGTGCGACGTCAAATGGAACAACGGAGAACGGTCATGGGATTGTCTGTGTCACGGCTCGCGTTTCGATTACGAGGGGAATGTGCTCGAAGGTCCGGCTGTGAAGCCGTTGAAGAAGCTAAAATGATGCAGTGATCGTCTCTGATCTCGAGAGGCGATTTTTTTGTGGAATAATTCTCTTGAAACTCTCGTTTGTTGGATACTCAATAGTTTTACGAACAGATGACCGTAAATATTTTTACTGATATCAGAATTTAATACTGTATTCTTTTTTCGATGTGCTATAATTACCTGGTATTAAAAATATTCAAGCGTTTAACTATATCGGTCGGGTCGATCTTCATGTGGATGTTACGAATTCACCGTCACGGACGCCGTTTACAGGTTTTATATCAAGTTCATTTCATAGTAGCGTCGTGAACGCTGTACGAATTCGAGGAGGAAGCAACACATGAGTAAAGAAAAAATCGCCCAGCTTCGCAAACACGTTTCGCCTTTTGAGAAGGCAGACGTCAAATCCAGTGTCCGGCAGATGATCAACACGATCTTGCCGTTTCTCGTCGCCTGGTTCCTGGCTTATCAAGCCTTGCAGATTTCCGTTTGGCTCGCTGTCCCGCTTGCGATCGTCGCAGCCGGTTTCGTCGTTCGGATGTTCATCATCTTCCATGACTGTACACACGGGTCATTCTTTAAAAACAAAAAAGCTAACGCCATCGTCGGAACAATCACAGGCATCCTGACCTTGTTCCCGTATGAGAAGTGGAAACGTGAGCACTCGATCCACCATGCCTCAAGCGGCAACTTGGACAAACGTGGTGTCGGTGACATCTGGGTCATGACGATTGAAGAATATGTCGAAGCGTCAAAATGGACACGTCTGAAGTACCGTCTGTACCGGAATCCGCTCGTCATGTTTGGTCTTGGACCACTCTTGTTGATTTTGGTCGTCAGCCGCTTCAACCGGAAAGATGCCCGCAAGAAGGAACGGATGAATACGCATGTCATCAATGCGTCGTTGATCGTCCTGTACGGCATCATGATTTATTTCATCGGTTGGCAGGCATTCCTGATCATTCAAGGAACGACGATGTTCACGGCAGGCGTCCTCGGAATTTGGTTGTTCTACGTCCAGCATACGTTTGAGGACTCGTACTTCGAGGATGAGAGCGAATGGGATTACGTCAAAGCTGCGATCGAAGGCAGCTCGTATTACGAATTGCCGAAAGTCTTGCAGTGGGTGACGGGAAACATCGGTTTCCACCACGTGCACCACTTAAGTCCGCGTGTTCCGAATTACAATTTAGAAAAAGCGCATACGGCGACACCACCGCTTCAAAAAGCAACGACGATCGGCTTGTTCTCGAGTCTGAAGTCGCTTCGCTACAAGCTGTATGATGCTAAAAATAAAACGTTTGTGACGTTCGGCGAAATCAAGCATTTGCTGCGTGAACCGAAAACGTCCGTCTCTTAAGCACACAGACCTTACTTCTATTCCTGGAAGTAAGGTCTTTTTTGATACCGGCTACGACTTTTGCCGTATGTTTCGTTGAATGATCCATGGTACGATGGCAAGTATTGAAGGAGGGATGATGATGCGTCGTCTACCCATTGCTTACGTCATAGCAGGAGCCATCTTACTTTTACTGTTCGCCTTCAGTTCGATGCGTTATGAGCAACAATCGCTGATTCCGTTTCTGACGAATCATATCCCACTCGGGTGGGTCTATGCCTTTTCGTTCGTCTCGTTTCATTATGAAGTTCCGATCAGTGTCGCGGCGCTAGGTCCAGCGGCGTTCCTTGAGTTCTTCATCCGGAAAGGGATGCATGCCGGCCTGTTCTTCATTCTTGGGACGAGCCTGGCCCATGTCTTACGCATGCGTGGTTATCGTCCTGTGCCAGCCGCTTTTTTTGCCACGACGACGGCTATCACGGTCGGTGTCTTGGATGAATTTCATCAACAACTGACCGGCGGACGGACACCACTGGTCGGAGATGTCATCATTGATGGAAGTGGAGCCGTCTTCGGCATCTTGCTGTATACCGGAATCCGCTTGTTCCTCAAAGCGGATCGCATCGTCAAATCAGAATATCAGCAATCGGGCTGAACACGAAAATACCCGGTCGTCTCAAGTGGATTGAGGCGACCGGGTATTTTGACGATCAAAAACGTTGAACCCATTCGATTTTGTATTGTGTCCGTCCAAATTGTTTACGGAGCATCGTATCGGCTTTTTTACGAGCTGCCGTATGATCACTTGCCTTGATGTTCAATCGATCTGTATCGACAACCTCGTCACGCTCGATTACTTGATACTGTACCGTGTATTCTTTATTAAACAATCCTAAAAACCCCAAGATGTTCACTCCCATATTCTTCATTCTAGTAGTTAGTATATGGCATTTCTAAAAGATTGGCAATTTAAATTAAAGACTTTTGTCGCACCTGTTACTAAAAGGGATATGGTTCGGATGAATCATAGACTTAATGTTTCAAATGTTACAAAGAACCGTGCTAATTCTATAACTTTTTCAGGAAAATTTGATTTTTGGTTAAATCTGTTTGAAGAAGAATAGGTCTTTAGGCATACTTAAATAGTTACTTGATTATAAACTAAAGATATATCTTTCAAGACACTTCATACCGTTTAACAACAATTCCCTTGGAATGATTATGGGATTACGGGTATGATAAGACATGAAACGATAGCGAGAACTCGATGAAATGGAGGTGAAAGAATGACCCATGAGACAGAACCGATTCCATTGCGTGTCGGCAAACGAGAACGGCTTTATTTCTGGTTGCTCCTGCTGAGCACACTCGTAACAGGATGTGGTCTGATCGTCGGAGTACTGGCGCTCGGAACGCTTGGTGTCGTCTTACTCGGACTGACCATCCTCCTCCTTGGAGCGATTTGGATTCGCCAATGGGTCCGGGTGATGACGATTCGGACGGAAGGTGTTTTTCTAAGCGAGACCCAACAACCACTCGTTTATGCGGAACTTCGTCGTGATGCAGAACGGATGGGATTTTGGAAAACACCAGAGATCCTGTTGACGCAGGACCCGAAGATGACACGACCACGGACGATTGGTTTGTTCCAAAAGTATATGCTGGTGTTGCCGGCGGATTATCCGTTAAATGAGACGACACGGTTTGAAATCCTGCGGGAACTGGTCCACTTAAAACAAAATCATGAAGAAAAGCGGTTACTGTTATTGCTTGGGAGCTGGATCCCATTCTTGCGCGCGGCTTACTTACGCGCTTGTGAAGAGACGGCTGATCGGTTTGCGCTCGCGCAACTGACTGAAGAGGAGCGAATTCCTGCCCTCGTCCGCTCGATTGTTGGTTCGGCGCTATGGCGCCGACTGGATGTCATGCACTACATAGAACAAAAACAACAAGCGCCGTCACTCGCGACGAGTATGAGTGAATTATTCCGTCATCAGCCATCCATTCACCGGCGCTTGGCAGTTGCCGGACTGAAGACGACGGCGCCCCGATTGGCGCGTGTGACAAGCGGTCTGCTCGTCAGTCTGAGTTGTCTGTTGCTTGCTGGTCTTGTCTTCACCGCGACGGAGCTTGAGATTCCAGAGTGGTCGGGCTGGACGGAATCAGTCGTGCAGCAAGATGATACGAAGCAAGATTTAGGTGAATCAAAACTGATGGCTGCGATTCAAAAAGGAACGCTCGACGAAATTAACGAGTTGATCCCGGAGAGTGACATGAAGGCCGTCGATGCGGACGGAGATACAGCCCTGCATTATCTCGGGTACCGGAAGTCGAGCGAAGGGCTCGCGGACGTCTTCAAAGACTTGCTGGCGGCCGGAAGTGACGTCGACGCTGTCAATGAGTTCGGAGAACGTCCGTTCATCACTGCCGTCTACAGCAACAACAAGGAACTTGTTGAGCTGTATTTAAAACGCGGCGAAGCGATCAACCAACGGGATGATGAGGAGTATACGCCGCTTCATCACGCGGTCGAAGGCGAAGGCAAGGAAACCGTCAAACTGTTGCTCGAGCGTGGGGCGAATCCGGCACTGAAGAATGCCGACGGCTACACACCGTTGATGATGGCAGAAGAGTATGAGCTTGAGGATATCATCGTCTTACTGAAACAAAATCAAACACAGACTTTATAAAAAAAGGACGATCTCCCTGAGTGGGAAATCGTCCTTTTGCTGATTAGTTGGCTTCGACTTTTGTATCGACGATACGACCTTCGATGTTGTAGTTGACTTCGCCAAGCGACTTCGTGAAGTCGCGGAGGTTTTCCCAGTCCGAGAGACCAAGATCCGTCACGCGGCCCGCTTTGTAAGCCACTTCAAACGGTGTCAGACCATCGCCGCCTTTTGCCGTGAAGGCATTCGTTGCAATGACGTATGTTTTCGCAGGATCGATCGTTTCAAACGTGCCGCCGTTGTTGACTTCCATTTTCGTGACACGGTTTCCTTTGGCGAGTTTACTGCTATATTCAAACTTCATGCCCGATACGTGGAGGAATCCGCCGTTTTCGATCGGTGCCACACCAACGCTGATTTCAAGCAGGTCCTTGATTTCCTGACCTGTCAATTTCACTGTCGCAAGCGTATTTCCGAACGGAAGCGTCGTCAAGACTTCACCGACTGTAAGTGGTCCGGCATTGATGGCAGCCCGGATCCCGCCACCGTTTTGCATCGCGATGACCGTTTCAGCGTTATACTCTTTTGCTTTTTTGAGCATACCGTCCGTGATCAGGTTCCCGAGTGCCGTTTCGCTGTTTCGGACACTGACTTCGCCACGTGGGTTCCCGAGCTCGTTGACGATATTTGCGCCGACTTCTTCGTTTTTGAGTTCAGTGATTTGATCCGCATATGGCTTCAGGATTTCAGCAGCACGTGTATCTTCCGCAGCTTTTGCCACATCGATCAACGAACCGTTGTACTCCGTCAATTTCCCTTTGTAGTCAAATGTCAAATCCAGATTTCCGAGGAAATCACCATATTGATACGCTTGCGCGATGATTGTTGGTTCTGCTTTACCCGGTACGATCGTCTCGTCGACGACAACCGGTTTTTCCAGCTTGGTATGCGAGTGACCACCGACGATGACATCGATGCCGTCGACGTTACGTGCGAGCAACTGATCGTTGTCGACTGCTTCGTTATCGTCAAAACCAATGTGCGTCAAAGCGACGATCTTGTTGACACCACGGTCTTCGAGTTTTTTGACGGCAGCTTTTGCGCTAGTGATGTAGTTGGCAAAGGCAACTGTTCCCGGACTGGCGATATCCGCTGTTTCTTCTGTCGTCAAACCGAAGAAGCCGATTTTTTGACCTTTGTATTCCTTGATGATCCCTTGATAAATTTGACCTTTTTCAGGACCCGCTGTGATGGTTTTTTTCTGGAGACCGTTGAAGCTTTCATTTTTGCTGAAGTCCACGTTTGCCGTGATGAACGGGAATTTGGCTTTCGTGACGAAGTTTTTGAGTGCGCTGTTGTTCTCCGTCTCTCCGAGATCAAACTCATGGTTACCGAACGTCATCATGTCGTATTTCATATAGTTCATCAGTTCAAGGTCAGCTTGACCCAGGAACTTGTTGAAGTAAAGAGAGCCTGAGAAAACGTCCCCTGCATCGAGTAGGAGGGAAGGTTTGCCTTCCGCTCGGTACGCGGCACGAAGCTCTTTAATGACCGTTGCCCGTTTTGGTGCTTTATCGAGATTGGCGTGTGTATCGTTCGTGTGCATCAAGCCGATTGAGAAATCGTCTTTGTTGACGTCAAGCACGTTGATTTTTGCTTTAAGTGTGATTGTCTTACCGAGACGTGTGTAGCTGGCGACGGCATATTTCGTCCCGGCTTCGCTCGTATCGACTTTCGACCAGCGGACCGGTTTGTCATAGACACGGCCTGTCGCATAGAGGACGGCGAGTGTTTTTGGGAGTTCCGGTTTGTCACCGACATAAATCGTCTGTTCGCGAACGCTCTCGACGAATTTCACGGCATAGTTTTGGATGAAGATTTTGACTTCGATCGGCGATTTCTTCTTGCCATACGTTCCTTTGACCGTTTGATAACGGTTGAAGATATGACGATCATAACTTTTCCACGTAATTTTCTCGCCCTTGTATGTAGCAGGTAACTTGACCGGGGCACCTTTTGTGAAGACGAGTGACTTGAGTTTGACCGTTTTGACTTTGACATGCGTTGCTGCGGATACGGTAGTTTGCGCAACCGGCACGATTGCCGATGTCGTCAGGGCGACAGCAACGGCTGCCGCGTAAAGCGGTTTTGATTTGTACATACGTAGAAATCCTCCTTCAAAGTGGGTGTATGAAGACAAGGTCGAAATGCGATCGTTGACCTCTTCTTCTACTATAAGTCGTTCTAGGTATCTGGTGCGATAAAACTTTTGTAAACTTCGTAAATTCTTAGGTCGGACGACATTACAACCGAATGGAGACGTTTGTTTTAAAGGGTGTTCTTAGGAAATTTGAACTAAAACCAGAAAATGATAACGCTTTCATTATAATCTGTCCTGTTAAAAAAAGAAACGAAAATCTCGACTGCTTCGTCAAACATTTCCATTATTTGATAAGCAGACAGTAGTATTCAGGACAAGAGTTCGGTATGATGAAGAAACGAGGAAAACAGCGGAGGGAGGACGGAAAACACAATGAAAGAAACGGTTCAAGGGACTGTGATTTTAGTCATTTTATTTTTAATGAGCATTTTGTTGTTGTGGGGATTGGCCTCTCCGCCGACGACGATTGAATTTCCACTTCTATCCCATTCCAAGCCCGCTTTGATTGATGTCTTCCACATCATCGAAGCGGGTTTTTTAAGTGAATAGAAAGCTACAGTTTGGTGTCGGTTTGCCCAATACATTGACACGATTTTTAACGATGGCTAGAATTGATTAAGTGTATGGCATGTGATGCCTGCTTTTTAATATGAAACGAGTGACGTGAGAAGAAGGGGGGAGTAGAAAACGATGCAGGCCATTTGTCCTGCGCACGGGTCGATCGTTCGTTTGAAGAATCGCGAACGGAGTCCGTCTTTTTTCTTTTAGTGGATGCAACTGAACTAAAATACATGTACCTTTACAGATCGGAAGGAATTTATTATGTGGAAAGAAATGAAAAGTATCGTCCGCGAACAAGTGGAGAACTTCCCACTGATTCGTCGTTTGGCTCGTTATGAGATCAAATCGGCGCACGCGGAGCAACGGCTTGGTTTGTTATGGGAGCTGTTGAACCCCGGATTACAGATCTTTATTTATTGGTTCGTCTTTGGTGTCGGTCTGAAAGGAAACAAAAACGTCGACGGGGATATCCCGTTCATCGTCTGGTTATTATGTGGGATCGTCGTCTGGTTCTTCATCAATGATGCCCTGTTGCGTGGATCGAACTCGATCAACAGCCGCCTCGCGATGGTGACGAAGATGCGTTTCCCGATGAGTGCGATTCCGTCTTATGTCATTTTGTCACGAATGTATCAGCATTTCGCGATGCTCGTGATCGTCTTCATCGTTATCATTCTGAACGGAATTCCGATTACGTGGAAACTGCTTCAACTCCCTTACTATATGGCAGCGACGTATATCTTCGTCTATGCCTTCTCACTCTGCTTCTCGACATTGATTACGCTCGTGAAGGATATCCAATTGTTCCTCCAATCGATGATGCGGATGTTGTTTTATTTGACGCCGATCCTCTGGAACATCGAACGTTTCCCGGACGTCTTACACGGGGTGCTTCGTCTGAACCCTGTCTTCTATCTCGTAGAAGGTTATCGCGCGAGCTTACTCGGCGGCGCCTGGGTCTGGCAGGAATGGCCGACCGGACTCTATTTCTGGAGTGTGACGCTGCTCTTGTTCACAGCCGGGACATTCTTGCACATCAAGTTCCGTAAATCATTCACCGAGCTCGTTTAAGGAAGGAAATCGCCATGTCTATGATAAAGCTCGACCATGTCACGAAACGGTTTGATATGGTTACGACTACAAAAGAAAAATTCAAATTGTTATTTAAGAACCAAAGCAAAAACGTCAAGACGTTCACGGCGCTCCGCGATGTTTCAATCGACATCGGTTCCGGAGAAGTCGTCGGTCTCGTCGGCATCAACGGCTCCGGTAAATCGACGTTATCGAACTTGATTTCCGGCATCATCTACGCCAATGAAGGGGACGTCGCGATCAACGGAGAAGTTGCGATCATCGCTGTCTCGCAAGGCTTAAAAAACGTCCTGACGGGACGCGAAAACATCCACTTGAAATGTTTAATGCTCGGGATGGATGACGCGGAAATCGAACGCCGGATGCCCGGCATCATCGACTTCGCCGATATCGGAGATTTCATCGATCAACCGATCAAAAAGTATTCGAGCGGGATGAAGTCGCGGCTTGGTTTTGCGATTGCCGTCAATGTCGACGCCGATATCCTGATCGTCGATGAAGCCTTATCCGTCGGGGACCAGACGTTTTATAACCGCTGTATCGACAAGATGAACGAGTTCAAGAACGAAGGCAAGACGATCATCTTCGTCAGTCACTCCTTGACGCAGATCCGCAGTTTCTGTGAACGCGTCATCTGGCTCGAGTACGGACAAGTCAAGCTCGACGGAACGACAAAAGAAGTCGTGCCGGAGTACAAGAAGTTCCTGACTGATTATAAAAAGCTGACGAAAGAAGAGCAGCACCAGTACCGGAAAGATCGGTTGAAGGAACAAGCGCAACAGGCCAAACCGGGGAAACAAAACGTGGATGCGGAAGATACCGTCAAACATCCCGGTTGGATCTTATCCGGAATCAGCCTTCTTGCCGTCGCGGCAGGTGCCTTGATGGTCATCGATGAGACGCCGTCCTTCTCGACCTTTGCGGAAGCACTCTCCAACCTATTTTGATTGCAGACCATGGACATTCTTGTTCATGGTCTTTTTTTTGGCGAAAACAGGGAATAGACGAGAGAAAAAAGAAATAAGTACAGAGTAGAAGTAAGTAGAGGAGCGGAGGGCGATCATGAAAAAAATCAGAAAAGCCATTATCCCGGCAGCGGGACTCGGGACACGTTTCTTGCCGGCGACAAAAGCGATGCCGAAAGAAATGTTGCCGATTCTGACGAAGCCGACGATTCAATACATCGTCGAGGAAGCGGTCGCAGCGGGCATCGAACAGATCATCATCGTCTCCGGACGAAACAAACGGGCGATTGAAGACCACTTTGATCACGCACCGGAGCTTGAGAACATCCTCCGGCAAAAAGGGAAGCTCGACTTGTTAAAAGAAGTCGATGCATCGACGACGATGGCCGAGATTCATTACATCCGGCAAAAGGAACCAAAGGGACTCGGACACGCGATTTGGAGTGCCCGTCATTTCATCGGCGATGAACCGTTTGCGGTGTTGCTCGGTGACGATATCATCGTCTCGGAACAACCGGGACTGAAGCAATTGATTGATCAGTATGAGGAACTGGAGTCCTCAATCGTCGGCGTTCGTCATGTGCCGACCAGTGATACGGACCGTTACGGCATCATTGACCCGCTGAAACAAGAAGGTCGTCGTTATCACGTCCGGCAGTTCGTCGAGAAACCGGTGCAAGGTACGGCACCATCAAACATGGCAATCATCGGACGGTATATCCTGACGCCGGCGATCTTTGCGTTCCTTGCCAAGCAAGAGGTTGGGTCAGGCGGCGAGATTCAGCTGACGGATGCGATTGAACGGTTAAATGGACAGGAAGATGTCTATGGTTATGAAATCGACGGTGACCGGTTTGATGTCGGGGAGAAGATGGGGTATGTCGAGACGACGCTTGCTTTTGCCTTAAAGGACGGGGAGATTCAAGCCGATGTCAAAGCCTTGCTTCGCCGGCACGTCGAAAGCTGGACCGATTAAACAACAAAAGCAAAGCCCACGGGTGAGCTTTGCCTTGATCAGGTCTGCTTCTTATTCATGTACGTTTTGACGCGTGGTGCCGTATACGTGCGGAAACGTTCGAGCAACCGTTCCGGATCAGACTCGACGAGGAGCATCGCGGCGTGTTCCGGTATCAGGAAACCTTGTGTCTCCATCTGCTGGAACAACGTGACGAGTGGATCATAGTAGCCGTCAATGTTTAAGATGCCGCACGGTTTTTCATGTAAGCCAAGCTGTGCCCACGTGAAGACTTCAAAAAATTCTTCCATCGTCCCCGGACCACCCGGTAAGATGATGAATCCGTCTGCCAGTTCAGCCATCTTCGCTTTGCGATCGTGCATCGATTCGACGAGATGAAGCTCTGTCAGATTCGGATGGGCAATTTCTTTTTCCTGTAAGAAGTGCGGCAGGACACCGATAGCTTGTCCATTGGCTGCAAGGACCGCGTCAGCAACAGCACCCATCGTTCCGACGCGTGATCCGCCATAGACGAGCCCGAGGTCATGACGTGCCAACGCGGTACCAAGCGTTGCTGCTGCCTGACGGAAAATCGGTGTTGCTCCATCTTTTGAACCACAAAACACTGCAAGTTTTTTCATCCATAGGTCCCCCTTGTTAAAATCGTCTTCTGTCAACATATCATATCAGGTCGTTTCGAATAAGAGGGAACATGTATCGTTATCATGAAAAATAACAGACTGGACTACGTCAAACTGAAGGAGAACAAGATGAAACCGAAAACCATCGTATGGCTCGTATTGCTGATTGCAGCAATCAATCTTGCAATCGGAATTTGGGTGCCGGAATCGCCGACGCGAACGACAATCAGCAGTGTGTTGCTTGGACTAGTCGTCTTACTCGGAATCGGTTATTTTATTGCCCTGCGTCATTCATCGAAATAAACACAAAGCCGTTTCGTTTGCTTCAGGCAGACGAGACGGCTTTGTTTATGTGTGATCAAAATCATTTGAGAATGAAGGAATATTCTAAAAAATCTATTTTTATACACGATTTCGACATAAAGACGGATAAAATGTAAAAATTACGCATCTTTCGGGACATATGACCCAAGTCTAAAGTAACGGTAAGTGTAAATAATGTGCAAATTACACCAAATATTCGTATTCGAATATCCAAGGGGGGTCTAAGGATATATGATGTTGTTACAAAGCTAGTCAAAAATATTAGGAGGTTGTTAATTGTGAACTTCAAAAAGAAATTAGGACTAATTGCTGGAGCACTCGCTTTAACTGCATCACTTGGATTCAGTGGCATTGAGTCTTTCAATACAGTAGATACAGCACGAAACGATCTTCCGATGGAATACTCGGTAAAACGTGACGTAGCACGCAACGATCTTCCGATGGAATACTCGGTAAAACGTGACGTAGCACGCAATGATCTTCCGATGGAATACTCAGTAAAACGTGACGTAGCACGCAATGATCTTCCGATGGAATACTCAGTAAAACGTGACGTAGCACGCAACGATCTCCCAATGGAATACTCGGTAAAACCATTAGTGTAATTAAGTTTTTAAGAGCGTTGTAAGGTAATGGCTTTTCTTTTCGAGCATGATTTGCTTATATTCTGTCATGTTGAGTAAATCAAAAAGTAAATATGCTTTTTGATAAACTTCGCTTGTACTCTTCAAGCTAGAATTCGTCAATTCTAGACAAGCACCTTTTTGAAACAAAAGTTGCCCGAGTAAAGACATATCTTTGAATTTTATACTTTTTTCAATACCATCGTTCACATAATTTAATGCGGTTTCTGGCTTTTTCAATTCAATCAATATTTTTGAAAAGTTGTATTGAATCCGGATTTTATTTAATACCATCTCATCGTTATCAAAATTCAGTCTCAGTATCTCTTCATATACTCTTAAACTGTGTTTATAGCTTTTATTTTCATAATAAATATTTGCAATCGCTGCTTTTATTCTTACGATCATATCTGGTGAATAGTAAATAGTAGAATATTTGTCTGAAAGATTTTGAAGTTCAATGATGCATGTTCTGAAATCAGTTTTGTTTAATCGATAAGCGCATAAATGAAAGTAATATTTATAAAGTAAACTCAATTCAATATTATTATTCGCATACTCAATCAAAGCTTTAGTCTCAGTGAAAATAGCATTAAAGTCTTTGTTTCTAAATCTGGTTAAAAGTGAATCATCTATCAGTCTCATGGAGCTTTGTTGCTCTGTATGATCTAGAAAAACGGTTATCGGAACTTGTAGTCTTCGAGACAACGCAAAAAGTAAATCGACCGTCGGAGAATGTGTCCCGCTTTCAATTTTACTGATTTCCGCTTGGCTGCAAATCCCATTTGCCAAATCCTTCTGGGTCAGATTATGTTTCTTACGGAGACGGCGAAGGGCGAGACCAATTTGCGGTGTCGTGAATTGATCCATCGGGTTCTGTCCTTTCTGTCCAGTGGATTTGAGAAAATGATTCCCTTTTCATTATAGAAGGGAATTTGATGAGACACCAATCTTTTACTTCTAAAGTTCGTCAACGTGTTGTCTGGCATTTCAAACGAAAAGAAAGGGGTAACTCCTATGAATCTCACCTTTAAAGAATCGCGCCGAACCATGACTTCTTCGGGCTGGTGCTTAAATGCTGCTCACGTCTCGGTCGCACCCTTGGCAAGTCGGGAAATGGACCGGATCAAACCACCGGCGAAACGCGAATTAAAAACTTCATAACGACGTCTCTCGACGTGGCTTCATTCCGTCACCGGTCTGAAGCCTTTTTTATCATCATCAACTGAAAGGAGTGGGCATATGATTGGATTAACGATTCTTTCCGAAAGCCAAGGTTGGTTGCATCAACTTGATCCGACCCCTGAGCTCATCACGTTTTGTGAACAGCATCGTTTTTCGATGGATCGTTATGATTACGATCAGCATACGTTTTTGGATTTACTCGATTATATGGAGTTTCAAGAATTCGAACACTATTTATTTATCTTGCGCGGACCGGGTGAACGGACGTTGCGACTCGTCGCGTATTTACAACAACGGATGTTACATGTCCAGTTCCACTTGATGAATGAACGGGGCGACGTGTTGTTTGGGGACCCGTATTTCTTGAACGGATGGCAGGTACCGCTTGAAACGTCCTACGTTTCTGAGCAACCGATTGCCTTACAAGATGCCTTGATGTCGTTGTTCACAGGTGTCTATCCGGATGCGGCGTCGCGTCATCCGCAACCGTTACGTCATGTCTATGTCGAGGAGACGGCACTACTTGATTCGATTGAGCCGTCCTTGTTTGATCAGATGACGATCAACAGCTTATTGTACATCGATCAGTCGACCCGCCACGATTTGCCGGTGATTGAACTGATGAGTCGGACACCGGTCTTGCTGGCGTTCTCCGATACGCTGTCGTTTGACATCAAGGAACGACTGGCGGCGTTTGATCGCCAGGCGTTACAGCTGGCGTTTCAGCAGTGGCATGACACAGGGATCATTTCGAACGAGGAACACCGTGCCGGGATCATGGATTATGTGACGCTTGCCGGACTGACCGTGTCACATCGTTTGTTTATCTGTAATTCTGGAATTTTCGCGGATTACGGGCAACGTCTCCAACTTAGTGACACGTTTGCCGTCAATGTTTGTCAGTTGCGCGAACGGCAACGGCAACAGCTCGAGGCGTTTGCACCAGTTGCGCAACTGACGCTTTATCCGCTCTTGTTCCAATTGGCATCCGCTTTTAAAGGAACAAGCCGCTTCGTGACGCCGTACAGTGATCTTGAATTGTTCCGAACGGACGGGAAGATTGGTCCCCTGTCGATGGTCGGTATACAAAATACAGAAGGTTGTTTTGCGTTTGAACTGACGACGAACCAACTGTTTGAGACGGATGAAATTTTTCTTGCGATCCTCGAAGCCGATCAAAAAGAACGGTTCGATATCTTGCCGGAACGGCTAGGGGCAGACTATGAAGCGGCCATTCAGACGTATAAGGAGTTGATTTATCATGGATGAGCGACCGTTGTTTGGTCCATTCTCAAGAAAAGGGAGCTACTCCCGTGTTGAGGTCCTCGACAACTTGTTTGCCGATGACCGCTTCGTCGCCTTGTATCAAGAAAATTCGGCTTTACCGGAAATCGATGAATTGATGTTATACCGCCGTTATCTTCGAAAAGAAGACCGTGTCCTTTTATACGGAACGTTTTCTCCGGATCTGTTTAATCGGTTATGCCAAGAAGGCTATGACCTGTATTTGGTCGAACCGGAGCTGAACCGGATCACGGGCATCTCGTCTTGTTACATGGACCGTGTCTATGGGTTGAGTAATGAACTGGTCGATGTGATGGGCAGCGGGGCATTTAATAAAATCATATTACCGGGGACGACGATTGCACGGTACTCACGAGGGGAATTGTTGTTGTTTTTCCGGAACGTCCGACAGTTACTGACGCCGGCAGGGCAATTGCTCGTCAACATCCATAATGCGACCTATTTAAAAACGCACGTTCAACCGATTGCCTCACGACGAATTCAAGATTGTACGTTATTTTACGGACAAAAAGTCGACCGGAATCGACTGATCTTTAATTTGTATTTGAAATCGGATGAGGAAGAAAAGGTCAGTTATGCGATTGAACATCTGTATGAGCCGGACACGTTGTTTGAATTTGCAAAATTGTCCCGCTACACGGGGCGGACGTTATATGCGGGGAAGACTGTCAGTATTCTCGAACTCGATAAAATAGGTTGATACAAAAAAATCCTGCATCCACTGGACGCGGGATTTTTTGATAGAGTAAAAATAAAACTTCCAATTAAATAGTATATTTCCTATACTAGTTTCAATAGGTCTAAAGGTGGGGTAATAAAAAGAGCAGTCCCTAATCATCAAGAAAATCGGAGGATAGGTAAACGTTATGGATGAAAAAACGACACAAGCACGGCAAGCCAGTTGTTTATCCTTTATCACGACGTTATTTCCAGAGGAAACCTTTCAGTTCGTTGAACAGCAGACACTTCCGGACGCTTTTGGACATACCGGAACGCATATTACGTTCAAATCCGCCTTACGTGAGTTGAAACTCAGCTTTGTCAGCCAAGCACACAGTCGTTTTGAACGGGTCTTTTTAGCTGAAAAAACAGCATCTTCCCCGTTTTTCAGCCGGATGATGGAAGCGACATATGAAGAGGGGCAGTTATACATTCATCATGTTTTGAAGTCCGATTAACGCACAAAAAACACGATGAGACGTGTACAGGAAACATCCTGTCCGCTTCTCATCGTGTTTTTTTTAGATCTCAATTGACTGTAACCCTTGCTGTAATGCTTGATTGACCGATGTCGCCATATGATCCCGCACCTCTTGTGTGAGCAAGCGACCGTTAAAATATACTTCGTTCGACAGTGTCAAGTGGACAAGGATGTCTTCTAAGACAGGCTTGAAATCGAGCGGCCGGGTCGGTTCGAGCGACTGATCGATAAACTCCTGTAACGAAGGATGCTGGACATACTTTGGATCAATGAGATCAATCACCGTCGTATTCAAGGCCATGGCCAAACGTTCCAATACCTGTGGCGTGGGCACTCGTTGTCCCCGTTCATAGGCCGAGATGGAAGTGACGGTCTCTCCACACCGTTCTGCCAAATGTTTTTGGGTATACCGGTGTTGTTTTCGTAGTTGCATGATTTTTTTTCCGAGAGCACGATTCACAGTACTCAACTCCTATTCTTACATCCATACATTATAGTACTAAATAACCATTTTCATTATATCGCAAACCTTAGAAATGTAAAAAAAAGTTTTACATAAAAAATAATTGCATGATTATGTATGTAATGGATTTAAAATTCAGACGAATGTCATAATTTTGTCTATTTCAGGAATGACAGGAAAGGAGAACATGCTATTCTAGTGAAAGAAATAGTAATGGAGGTTCAGTATGTGATGAAAAAAATTCCTTGGTCGGGTTATGTGACGTTACTCGTCTTGATTATTTTGTTTATAGCAAGTTCGATGCCGTATGAAGAACAGTCACTCAAACCGGGATTATCCCGTTATTTTAATCTGGATTTTGTGGAGCAGTTACGATTTATTTCGTTTGACTACAATGGGGAAGTCAGTGTGGCGGCGCTTGGAGCGTCTGGTTTTGTTGAGTTTTTCATTCGTAAGGCGGCACATGTCTCGATTTTTATCGTCCTCGGTATCGCGTTAATTGATTTAACGATTCGTTTGATGCGTCCTGTCCCGTTGGCTGCTCTATTCGCCTATACGTTAGCGGTTACGATTGCCGTATTTGACGAATTCCATCAGATTTTGACCGGTGGACGGACCGGATTGATCCACGATGTGTTGCTCGATGGAACGGGGGCATTAATCGGGATTCTCTTATATCTGTTAATTTGGAAAAAACGACCAAACCATCAACCGATTCGTTCTACGTAAGTCTTCGGTCCTAGTTTTTTCTGACGGGAGCAGGTTTTGTTTGATTGAGGTCGAATCCTTAAGGCTAACACCATTAACCAAAAGGAGCGAATCGTATGAAAACACCTCATCTATTGATTACAAGTGCCGGGCGTCGCGCAAAACTGGTCGACTATTTTGTCAGAGACTGGACAACCGGTCGTGTCAGTACGGCTGATTGTAATCCGTTGGCCGCCGCACTATACATGACCGAGCACCATTATCTCGTGCCGAAAATAGATGAGGTCGACTATATCGATCATCTGCTTCGGCTTTGTCAGACCGAAGAAGTGACGGCCATCCTGTCCTTGATTGATCCGGAACTTGGCTTACTAGCAGAAGCGACGGAACGTTTTCAGGCGATTGGTGTGACGGTCATCGTCTCCTCTCACGAAGCGTGCCAGCTCTGTTTTGACAAGTACGCCATGTATGAATATTGTCTCAGCCGAGGCATCGCTCATGCGCAGACGTATCATTCGATTGAATCGTTCCGAGAAGCACTGGCTTTGTCCGAAATCAAGTTGCCCGTTTTCGTCAAACCGCGTAGCGGAAGTGCGAGCATTGAGGTCAGACGAGTTGAGACACTTGTGGAAGTCGAGCAACTGTTTGCGAAAAATAGCGGGTTGATCGTTCAGGAACTGTTAGTCGGGCAAGAACTGGGGGTGGACGCCTACGTCGATTTGATTTCCGGCAAGGTCACGTCCATCTTCATCAAGGAAAAATTGACGATGCGAGCCGGAGAGACCGATAAAAGTCGATCCGTCGTCCGGGAAGATGTGTTCGAACTGACCGAACAGGTACTTGAACATTCCGGACTGGTCGGTCCGTTGGATTTTGATTTATTTGATGTCGATGGTACGTTGTATCTCTCGGAAATCAATCCACGGTTTGGCGGCGGTTATCCCCATGCCTATGAATGTGGCGTCAATTTTCCGGCACAACTTTTCCGTAATCTTCAGCACGAGATTAACCCGCCGCACATCGGAAACTATACGAGCGATTTGTATATGTTGAAGCACGATACGATGACACTGGTCTCGGCAGCGGCGTTACAACAAATGAAGCGTTAAAAAACAGGACTTGAATTAAAAGAAATCACTCGTTCTTTCACGCACTTTCCTCAGGCGAGACACAAGCCAACGTTCCTGCCTCATAGTGGCAGGAACGTGGGTCTTGTTTGTCTCTGACAGCACAAATCTTTGTGCTGTTTCCTGTAGGAGTCGCATGAAACGAGTGATTTCTTTTGAACGAGACAAGGGTGGCGGATAGAATATCCGTCACCCTTATTTGCGTAACGATTAACGTTTAAGTCAGTGCCTTGTTTGTATACAGAAATATATTGGTATTAAGAAATCGAAATCCGGGAGCGTTTTAAACACTGGACAGCCGATGTCCAACTGCCGAACAAAGCGTTGATCGTCGAGGTGCTTGGAACAGACCGTCCTTCCGCCCATTTGCGGTAATGGATGATGCTGAGGGACGGGAGCTCACGCTGCGCCTGCGTCAAGGCTTCGAGCACATCTTCCTCGACCCATTTCCGGCGAGGAGGGGCAATGTCAAGACACGCGAGGGCATCGACCCACGATCCATATTTTCGGGCAATCGTCGCGACCGTCGGATGTCCGTTTTCCTGCGCCCAAATCGAGTAGGTCTGGGTCGTTAAGCGCGGAAGAACGTCCGATGCTTCGAGGAGCGCGTTGATGATGCGTTCTTCTGTCATGCAGATCGAACGTGTCATCTCGATATGGGCCTCCTCAAGGGCCCGTGACCATGACCCGAAACGCAGATTGATTAACGTCAAGGAAGGACCGTGCTTTGCTTTGGCCCATTCCCGGTAGCTGTTGCTGTGGAATGGGTGCAACCGCTCCGATGCTTCCTTGATGAAAGCGAGGATTTCCTGATCCGAGTAATACGGCCGAATCGATGACAGTCCGGCAGCATGTAACGCTTCACGCCATGAACCGAACACGTTGATGATCGTCGTAATGGAAGGAATTTCTTTTCCAGTCGACCAGCGGGCATACGTTTTGGCGTCTAAGGCAGGGTAAGCGATGCTGGCTTCGATTAAGCTGTCGATTACTTGTTGTTCTGTCCATTTCTTCATGATGTTATACCCCTTTCATGTAGGTGTTCGTCTAGGTGTGGGTACTTTCTTGTGAGGTTGTGCGACGGCGTGTCGCATAAATCAGCAAACTGAGCCAAATGAAGTAAAATCCACTCGGTCGGACGAGTACGCTTTCTGTGAACTGAAGAAACAGCAACCAAAGACTGAGCACGAGCAAGGCAATCGATAAGGAATCATCATAAAGGTAATCCCGAATCAATTGAACGAGTATCAGGAGGAACGAAGCGAGATAGAGCAACAGACCGACGACACCCAATTCATACAGATAGACGATCGGCGTGCTGTGGAACGTATACAACGTGCTCGGACCAAGTTGTTCTTCGAGTCCAACAGCAGAAGAACCGAGTCCGTGTCCAAACCAAAGGCGGTCGGTGGAAGCCGCAATTCCTGCCTGCCAGAGTGCACTGCGTCCATTGAGACTGATTACTTGTGAAAACAAGGCTTGGTTAAACGACATCGAGAGAAGAACGATACCGGCGCCAAGCAAGTAAAGCGCCGTCACTTGGTAGCGAAGCCGTTTCCATTTTAACCGTAAGACGGTCGTCAGTAACGCAAGCAGGAAAAAGGAGTAAATCCCGGTCTGGGAGGCACTCAGGATCAAACCAATAACGATCAGCAACAGGAAGCTTCCGAACAAGAGACAGAAACGCCATCTGTTCCAGGCAAGCGACTGGAGGACATACATCCAGGCGATGAGTCCACCGGGAACGAGCCAAGCGGCAAAGGTATTGGGATTATTCGTCAGGCTGGCCGTGCGGAGAAAGCTGCCTTGTTCTCCGACATACAGCTGAGATAAGGAAACGGGACCAAGTCGTAACGATTGAATGTTATCGATTGGGACATAGTGTTGACCAAATGAGACGAGTAAGGCATACGCTGCAAGAAATAAGGCCTGATACAAGAGAATGAGGTTCAATAACTGAAACCAACGAACGAATGGGCGAGCGGTAAGTGATAGGACGATGATGACAAAAAGCCACGTCGTAAACAGATGGAGTAACGAAAGCGAAGAAGCGGTAGCTGGACGAAACAGAAAAACAAGCGTGTGAAAGGTGAGGTAGATCAAAAACAGGTTGACGAGTCGTTGCGTCAAAGCACGTGGTGGAAAATACAAGGGACGGGTGATGAGATAAAATGTCACGAACAGAGCGAGATAGACAACGGCGATCCAGACGTTCCACTGATGCGGCAGGACTTCGTCCGTAAAAGATAAAGGACGGGTCCATAAATCGATCGTTACCCAAAGTGCTAGGATGAATAAGCCAATCGATTCAGGTATATTGACTGATTTTAACATCATTACTAATCTCTATCCACCCTTCATATAGGACTTATTACCGAATTTCGTACTTATTAATCATCAAATTGGTATTTACCCTTAATTTTATGAACATCATGCAGTTTATGGGGATGATTTTGATGAAACGGCGATCATTTTTATGTGAATCGTCTTTTTTTCGTGAATCAATCTTTTTCGGTGAGTTAACGATACGCGGGCATAATGACTCCTCAAAAAAATATAATCATTTCCACCAAGCTCTAATTGTTTTGGTAGCCGTTTGGAAATAAGGTGTAACCATAACCAATGTCCATCCAACGTGTCAGGTAACGAGAAAGAGGTGAACAGCGTGAGCTCCATCCATCAAAAAAAGACATTCGGAGATCATTTGACGACATTGAAGAAAGGCTGGTGGATTCTCTGCTTGCTAGCGATTCTATTTGCGGGTGCAGGATATGCGGTCAGCACCTATGTGATTCCTCCGACCTATGAGGCGACTGCCTACATCCTTGTCGTTCCGCAACAAGATGCGGAAGCGACAGCCACGACGACACTCGTCAGTACCTATCAAGATATCCTGAGAAGTCCGGAAGTCATCGATCAGGTCGCTCAAAAGATGGACGTGACCGATAAACGAATTTTTGACTTAACGGACCGCCTGACCGTCTCCAGTAACTTGGATTCGCAAGTCATCGCCTTATCCATCACTGATCGATCGGCGGAACAGGCAGCAATCCAAGCAAACACGATGACGGAAGTCTTTCAGGATTATTTACCTCAATTGATCAAAACGAGCAGCACGGAAGTCTTCTCGACGGCACGGATCCCGACGAAACCCGTCTCACCGAACATCCTCATGAACACGGCAATCGGTGGCATTCTGGGTCTCTTGTTCGGATTATTGATCGTCTACTCCCGGGCCCTTGGAAAAAAGTCAGTCGCTGAAGAAACAAAAGAACCGGCTTACCCGCAAGCTGTCAGCCGTCCTAGCCGTTCATAACCAGAGAAAGGAGGAGCCGTCATGCAAGCCCCACCACTTCATCAGTACCGCAGGCATCTCAAAATCGGTCTTTTGCGGTTGATCGACGCCGCGGTCATCATCGCAGCGACGGTCGTGACATTCTATTTCTTCAATCCCCTGAATCTGACCGCGAACTTTGAACTGATTGATGCAGTCGAAATCGCTTTGATCCAATGGGTGGCCTTGACACTCGTCGCTCACTGGATGCGTTTTTATCAAATCATCTGGCGCTATGCGAGTTTGCGTGACCTCGGTGTCTTACTCGTCGTCGTCGTCGCCAGCAGCTTCGTCTTACTCGGTCTCGAATATGCGCTCTTCGACTTTGCGGTCGAACGGGCCGTCTTTCTTCAAACCGGTCTTGTCTTAAACGGCATCTTGTTCGTCCGGCTGTTGATCCGGGGACGTCACCTCGAATTGAAGCGGGAGAACCGAACACTTGGAAAACGAACGTTGATCATCGGTGCCGGTGCATCCGGTCAGATGATTACAAAAGAACTGAAACAGAAAAAAGCACACATCCTGAACGTCGTCGGGTTACTTGATGATTTGACGGAGCTGAAAGGGATGATGATTCATGGCGTCCCAGTCGTCGGAGCCATCGAACAGCTCGAATGCATCATCGAGGAATACAAGATCGAGGCCGTCGTGCTTGCCATCCCGTCCTTATCCTATCCGGACCGGGTCGCTTTGCTGAACCGGATCAAACAGACGAAAGTCGAAGCGCATACGTTGCCGATGCTCGTGGAACTGGCATCCGGGAAAGTGTCCGTTAATCAGATCCGGGAAGTATCGATCGCCGATTTGCTCGGACGGGAACCGGTCGAACTTGATATCACGGAAATTGAACGGAGTGTCAGTCAGGCGACGGTGCTCGTGACCGGCGCCGGTGGATCAATCGGCTCTGAAATTTGCCGCCAGCTGGCGAAGTTCAAACCGGATCATCTGATTTTACTCGGTCATGGTGAAAACAGCATCTACTTGATCCGTCGGGAACTGGAAGCCGTGACGGACGGCATCACCCTTCATTCCGTCATCGCCGATGTGCAGGATGCGGACCGGATGATGGACGTGATGCAACGTTTCAAACCGGATCTCGTCTATCACGCAGCGGCTCATAAACACGTTCCGCTGATGGAAGATAATCCGAGTGAAGCTGTCAAAAACAATGTTTACGGGACGCGGAACGTCGCTTTGGCGGCAGAAGCAGCCGGCGTCAAACGGTTTGTCATGATTTCGACCGATAAAGCGGTCAATCCGACAAGTGTGATGGGGGCGACGAAACGCATCGCCGAGATGGTCATTCAGCAAATCGCCCGCAACAGCGAAACGACCTTCGCTGTCGTCCGCTTCGGAAATGTCCTCGGGAGCCGCGGCTCGGTCATCCCACTCTTCAAGGAACAGATTGCGAACGGGGGACCGATCACCGTGACGGATCCCGCGATGACGCGTTACTTCATGACGATCCCGGAAGCGAGCCGGCTTGTCATCCAAGCGAGTGTCCTCGCTGAAGGGGGCGAAGTATTTGTCCTCGATATGGGGGAACCGGTCAACATCACGACGCTCGCCCGCAACTTGATTCACTTGAGTGGATTTACGGAAGAACAGATCCCGATTGTCTACAGCGGTATCCGCAAAGGCGAAAAGTTGTACGAAGAATTACTGGCGACCGAGGAGGTTCATGAAGAGCGGGTCTTCGATAAGATTTTAGTCGGAAAGACCCGACCGTTCGGTTCAATTGATCCGTATCTCCGCGATATTGCGCTCGCGATTGACGATGAACAGGCACTTCGGACGTATTTACTCGAAGCGACGAATCGAACCGGTCCGATTCCGGAAACGATTCCACCCGCGATTCGGGTCGCCCGGGAATAAAGGGGGGAGACGGTATGAAATCAGCCCGGCAGTTATCACGCTTCAATCTCATCTTCATCGCCGATACAGCGTATTCGCTGCACCAGTGGATGATCCTGACCCTGTTGATCAAATGGAGCACCCCGCTCAACATCGGTTATTTCAATTATGCGCTCGCTTTGACGGCACCCATCGTCATGTTTTGTTGGCTCAATGCCAGTACGATTTTGACGGCAGAACGTTCCGGGCTGAAAAACTTCAGTCTTTTCATCAAAACCCGTTTTTCCTTGCTGACGGTCGGTGTCTTCGTCTTACTCGTCGTCTACTACTTCTTCGGAGAAGCCGATATCTTGTGGCTGACGTTACTCGTCTATTTGAACAAATACATGGAATCGTTCGCTGATCTCGCTTACGGATTCCTCCAAGGTCATATGGCATTCAAGGAAGTGGCCTTATCAAAAATCTTCCGCAGTCTCGTCAATGTATCGGGAGCCGCCTTGATTTTGTTTACGACCCATTCGATTCACGGGTTCGTGCTCGCGCTCGTCGCCGGGAACTTGGTCATGCTCGTCCTGTATGACTTACCGACTGTCCGGCGCATCGGTCATGGTTTTGAAAACAACACGATGAGCGAGCGGTATCAAACGGGGAGACAGTTATTTATCAAAGCCGTCCCACTGGGCTTCGTCGCTTTGTTGATTGCCTTGAACGCCAACATTCCCCGCTTGTTCGTCGGTCAAGCCATCGGGACGGAAGAACTTGGCTATTACGCAAGTATTGCTTACCTTCTGGTCCTGGGCAGTTTATTTATCCACTCACTCGTCGCAGTCTTGTTACCGAACTTCTCGTCTGACAGCGGGGAACGGCAAAGTCTCCCGGAACTGCGGAAGCTGACCCGCTCGATGCTGCTGATGACAAATGCCGTCGGTATCCTGTTGATTATCGGATCCATCTTCTTTGGAAAATGGGGGCTGACGATTTTCTACAATGCCTCCTTCGTTCAGTACCATACGATTTTTGTCCTGATGATGGTCGCCTCACTCTTTTTCTACAATTCAACCGTCATCCAAGCCTTGTTGACCGGATTTCAACAGTTCCGGGTCCAGACGATCTCGATCTTCGGCAGTGTCGTCGTCAACATCGTCGCCTGCAGCATCTTGATTCCGATGTACGGGTTGTACGGGGCAACGATCGCTTACGCCCTCTGTGCCGTCACCCAGATCGGACTACTGATCCCGGCACTCTATCGTTCACTCTATCCACGTAAACTCGCACTCGCCATCGAACAAAGCAGCTGAAGGAGGGGAAAAGTATGCGGCCGATCCTGATTGTCATTGCCATCGAAGCCTTGCTCAGCCAATTGGTTCGACCGCTCTTTTTGACTTCTGAAGGATACGTCGCGACACTCCTGGTCATCAACTCGGTCCTGTTGATGTGGTACCTCTTGAAACAAGCGGACACGACGCCACTTTTTCTCATCTTCGTCACCGCGTTTCTGATTCGACTGACCTTAATGCTGGTCGATCTCGAACTGTTTCGGCTCCCACCGCACAGCGGGGATGATACGGAGGCGTTCCACCTGGAGGGCTTGCTGATCTACACCGATCCGACGACATTCAACGAGGTCGTCCGAGGAAGTTACTCGAAGTTTCTTGGTCTCTTTTATCTCGCGTTTGGACCGGAGCGGATGTTGGCTCAGTATTTAAACGTCATCCTCGGTGTCGTCTCAATCGTCATTTTGTCAAAAACACTGTTGTTGCTGAAGTTACCGATGCATTACGTCTTGATCGCAACCGGAATCTTCGCCTTCTTCGCCCAAGGGTTGTTGCTCTCACCGATTCTCCTGCGTGACCAAATCGTTGCACTCGGTATGGTCTACACGCTTTATTACATGGTGCGCTGGACGGTCGAAAAATCAGCAGTCAGCCTGACGCTCGCGTATACCGGTTACTTCGTCAGCACCGTGTTTCACTCGGGACTCGCCATCGGCATTCTCGTGTTACTCGTCTACTTTTCCTTTTACAATCACGAGACGAAGCGGATGGATTTCGAAGCATCGAAAGTCCAGCGTCTCCTTGTTCAAGTCGTGCTCGTCGGATTCATCGTCTACAGCTTCCAGGACGTCTTGTTCGCGAAATTCACCCATGTCTCACAAAACGGGCAATTGTTCAGCGGGATGAGTTATGACCGCGGTGGATCGGCTTATCTGAATGGACTGACGGTGACGGGACCACTCGACATGATTGTCTATTCTCCGATCCGGATGATCTACTTCCTGTTCTCGCCGTTCCCGTGGCAGTGGTCGAGCCTGATGAACATCGCAATTTTCTTCGCTGATGCCGTCTTTTATCTCCTGCTGTTTGGTCTGACGATGCTGCATCTGAAATATCTCAAACAACATCCGTTCGGCAGTGTGCTTCTGTTCATGTTGATCCTCTTCGTCGTTAATGCCTTGATTTTTGGTCTCGGGACCGGGAATGTCGGGACGGCGATCCGCCATCGCTACAAGTTGTTCCCGATGCTGTTGATTGTCTATACATCGATTCATTACATCCGCTATCAGGTGCTTCATCACTTCGAGGAGGTTGAGAAACGTGCAGAATAAAACGATTTTGATTACCGGGATTGCAGGCTTCATCGGATTTCATGCGGCACGTCGCTTTTTGGCAGAAGGATACCGGGTGATCGGACTGGATGAGGTCAATGATTATTACGATCCGGCGTTAAAGGAAGCCCGGTTGATCGAACTGGATCCAAGCCGCTACACGTTTTACCGGATCTCTCTTGAAGATACAGCAGCCGTCCACACAGTGTTCGAGACGGAACAGATTGATCTCGTGCTTCACCTGGCCGCCCAAGCCGGTGTCCGCTATAGCATTGACCGGCCGGATGTCTACATCACCTCAAACATCGTCGGTTTCCTTTCGATCCTGGAAGCGTGTCGGCATCATCCGGTCGAACAACTGATTTATGCTTCCTCCAGTTCCGTTTACGGCTCGAATACGAAGATGCCGTTTGCGACGACGGATGCGGTCGACCATCCGCTCAGCCTCTACGCTGCTTCGAAAAAAGCGAATGAGCTGATGGCCCACACGTACAGCAGTCTTTACGGAATCAAAACGACCGGTCTTCGCTTCTTCAGCGTTTATGGACCGTGGGGACGCCCGGACATGGCACTGTTCAAGTTCACGGAAGCGATCGCGAACGGTCAACCGATTGACCTATACAACTACGGTGAGATGGGACGCGACTTCACGTATGTCGACGACATCATCGAAAGCATTTACCGGCTGATGCAGACTGAACCGGTCGCCGATCCGGCATTTGATCAGGAAGATCCCTTACCCGACCGCAGCAATGTCCCGTATCGTGTCTTCAACATCGGCAGTCACAGCCCGATTCGACTGAATGAATTCGTCGCCTTGATTGAACAGCGACTCGGTAAAAAAGCCATCAAACACGAGATGCCGCTCCAGGCAGGCGACGTTCCGGAAAGTTTCGCAGACGTGACCTCGTTGTTCGAAACGATCGGCTACCGTCCACAGACGACGATCGAAGACGGGGTTCACGCATTCATCGACTGGTATGAACGTCATTATCAGCTGAAGGAGGAAGTACAAGATGGCGCTTAAAGAAGATTTCTACTACAAATCTCCGATATTTATTCAGAATATTTTGACTTCTATTTACGGTAAAAAGCTGATGCAGGAACGATATGGACCCGAATATGAAGCGAAAATGAAAGATCTGCGGGAGAAAGATCGGACGGTGGATTACCGGATCGAACAGCTCGAACGTCTCAATGCGTTTCTCCTGTTCGTCCAAGCACACACGCCGTACTATCAAAAATTGTTTCAAGAACACGATATCCGATTACCCTTCACCTCACTGGAACAGCTGAAGACGATTCCGATCCTTGAAAAGGAGACGCTCAGGCAACAAAATGAAGCGTTCATGTCGAACATCGATGCTCCGGTTCGCGGCCGAACCGGTGGAACGAGCGGGAAGTCACTCCAAGTCGCCTTTGTACGCGAAGACGTGCAGGAACGGATGGCACATCTCGATTACTTTAAAGAACTGCACGGCTTTTATTCCGGCATGCGCCGGGCGAGTTTCACCGGTCGGACGTTGACGGCAGTGGATCAGAAAAAGCCGATCTTCTGGCGGATGAACCGACCGTTAAATCAACTGTTGTTGTCGATTTTCCACATGAAAGAAGAGAACTTTCCCGCTTATATCGCGGAGCTGAATCGTTTTCGGCCGGCGGCGCTTGACGGGACACCAACGGCGATGCTCGAAATCGCCCAATATTTACTCAAAAACAATCTCCGGCTTGAGTTTCAGTTGGTAGCGATTTTCCCGACATCGGAGACGGTGACACCGGAGATGCGGCACCTGCTCGAAGAAGCTTTTCAAGCTCCGGTCTTTGACCAGTACGGTTCCTCGGAAGGGGCACCGATCATTTCCGAATGCCGGGAGCGGAAACTCCATCTGCATCACGAAACGGGAATCATCGAACCGTACGGAGAGGGCGGAGAGGTCGTCGTCACATGTTTTACGACACGCGGGACACCGCTGATCCGCTACCGGATCGGCGACCGAATGACACTCAGCGACGAGCGATGCAGCTGCGGCTTGAACGGTCCGGTCATTGAGTCGATTGACGGACGCGGGACAAGCTACATCGTCAGTGAAAAGCGCGGCAAAGTGTTTGAAGGAGACATCACGACGATTGCCCGCGAATTACCGAACTCGGTCTTACGCCTGCAAGTCGAACAATACGCATTAAATCAAGTGACGCTCCGGTACATTCCGGACGAACAACGGTTTGTCCCGAAACATGAAAAAATCTTATTACGCGAGATGCAGAAGCTGCTTGGTTCCTCGATGCAAGTCACGCTCGAGCCGGTCCGGCAGATGAAGCAGGAACCGAATGGAAAAACACTGATCGTCAGACAGTCGATGAAATAGGAGGAATCCATCATGAATAAGGCAGTCAAACACATCGTAGATACGACAGCAGCCGAAACTCGATCACTCCCCATCGCCAACCGTTCGATTGCCGTCGTCGGTCTCGGATACGTCGGTCTTCCCGTCGCCGTCGCCTTTGGTGAAAAAACAGAGGTCGTCGGTTTTGACATCAAGGAGCAACGCGTCGCCGAACTGAAAGAAGGTATCGATGCGACGCTTGAACTCAGTCCATTCGTCCTCAAAAATGCAGACGTCGCCTACGTGACGGACGCAGCCGCACTTCACGCAAGCGACTTCATCATCATCGCCGTCCCGACACCGATCAATGCGCAGAATCAACCGGATTTGACACCGCTCCTCCGGGCTTCGCAGCTCGTCGGACGCCAACTGAACAAAGGGGATATCGTCGTCTATGAATCGACGGTCTACCCGGGCGCGACAGAAGAGGATTGTATCCCGGTCCTCGAAGAAGCTTCCGGTCTGCAGGCAGGGGTCGACTTCTTCGTCGGTTACTCACCGGAACGGATCAATCCAGGGGATCATGAACACACATTCAAGACGATCAAAAAAATCGTCTCGGCCCAAAATCAAGAAACGCTCGATATCGTCGCGGAAGTCTACGAAGCGGTCGTTGATGCCGGAGTCCACCGGGCATCGTCAATCAAGGTCGCAGAAGCCGCAAAAATCATCGAGAATACGCAACGGGACTTGAACATCGCCCTGATGAACGAACTGGCGATCATCTTTGACCGGATGGACATCGACACGCTCGAGGTACTCGAAGCCGCCGGTACGAAGTGGAACTTCCTGCCGTTTCGTCCAGGACTCGTCGGCGGACATTGTATCGGCGTCGACCCGTTCTACTTGACGATGAAAGCCGAATCACTCGGTTATCATCCGGAAGTCATCTTAGCCGGACGGCGGATCAATGACACGATGGGACGGTTCATCGCGACATCACTCGTCAAGAATCTGATCAAACAAAACATGCCGGTCCTCGGTGCCCGGGTCACCGTTCTCGGCCTATCGTTTAAGGAAAACGTCAGTGACATCCGAAACTCGAAAGTCGCGAACCTCGTCAAGGAAATCGAAGAGTTCGGGATTGAAGTCCAGGTCGCGGATCGTCTCGTCGCAAAAGAAGATGCGAAACGCGAATACGGGATCGATTTAGTCGATCTCGCGGATCTAAAACCGGCAGACGTCGTCATCTTCGCGGTTTCCCATGAAGAGTACGTCGAAGGCAACTGGCTGCTTGCACAACACCTGCTCAAAGTCGGACGGGGAATCGTCATCGACATCAAAGGCATGCTGACACCGTCGGAAAAACCGGAAGGGGTGCATTTATGGCGACTCTGAAAATCCTTCAAGTCTGTGCCCTCGATACGACGGCGGAAACGATGCTTCAGCCTTTATTGCTCGCCTTGAAGGGAGCAGGACACGATGTCGGGATTGCCTGTGCGGATACCGGAGCGGCGCAAAAGCTCGCCGCTCAAGGCTTCACGATGCATGACATTCCAATCGAACGGAAAATCGACTGGACGAGTAACTGGAAGACGATTCGCTCGATCGTCCAGATTCTAAAAGACGGACAATACGATGCGGTACATGTGCATACGCCGGTCGCAGCAGCCCTCGGCCGGGTCGCTGCGAAGCGGGCCGGGACGAAACATATCGTCTATACCGCCCACGGCTTTTACTTTCACGAAAAGATGGGTCGCGTCACCTATCAACTGACGTACTCAGTCGAGAAGTGGCTCGCTCGGTTCGCGACGGACTACCTGTTACTCCAAAGTGCCGAAGACTATGAACTGGCGAACCGGAAACGGTTCAAAAACACGACCCGGCTGATGCACCTCGGAAACGGGATCGATTTGACCCGCTTTTATCCCCGTCCGCGTCAGACGGATGCCGGGTTTACGTTTTTATTCATCGGTCGGATCGTCGAAGAAAAAGGCATTCTCGAATTGTTGAACGCCTTTGAAGACGTCGTCGCGGTTCAACCGGATGTCCGGCTCGTCATCGCCGGTGAAATGATGGCGAGTGAACGGGATCAGACGACGAAACACACGTTCATGAAACGGATCCGGGAAATCCCGAACATCGATTATCTCGGTTTCGTCGAAGATGTGCCGACGCTGTTGCACCAAGTCGATGCGTTTGTTCTTCCATCGCATCGCGAAGGGGTGCCGCGCTCGATCATCGAAGCGATGGCGACGGCAAAACCCGTCATCGCAACAAATATCCGCGGCTGCCGCGAAGAAGTCATCGACGGTAAGACCGGTTACCTGGTCGAAGTGCAGGATGAGCAGCAGTTGGCCCGGCGGATGCTCAATCTTGTCGAACAGCCGGCCGTCGCGTCTGAGATGGGTCGGGCCGGCTTCGAACGGGCAATGAAACACTTTAACGAAGCAGATGTCATCAAGCGGCAACTCGATCTCTTTTCGACCTTATGAAAAGGAGGACGTCATCATGAAACGGACATTTGATTTCACAGTCAGTCTACTCGCTATTCTCGTCCTGTTGCCCGTCTATCTCCTCGTCGCCTTGTTCATCTATACGAAGCTCGGACGCCCGATTTTCTTTAATCAGGTCCGTCCCGGCTACAAAGGAGAACTGTTTAAGATCTATAAATTCCGGACGATGTCGAACGAGACCGATGCGGAAGGCAATCTCTTGCCGGACGCCGAACGGATTCCGAAATCCGTCGAATGGATCCGACGTTTGAGTCTGGACGAATTCCCGCAATTTTTTAATATCCTACGCGGACAGATGAGTTTCGTCGGTCCCCGCCCGTTGCTCGTCAGTTATTTGAACCACTATACGAAAGAACAGATGACACGGCATGACGTCTTGCCCGGATTGACCGGTTGGGCGCAGATTCACGGACGAAACGCGACGACCTGGCAGGAACGGCTCGAACAGGATCAGTGGTACGCTGCAAACCACACGTTCCGACTCGATCTGTATATCCTCTTCAAGACCGTCAAGATCGTCGTTTTATCCGAAGGAAACTCAACCGATCATCAGACCGGGATGGGCGAATTCAAAGGGTTGGACGGGGGTGTCCCTCATGATGTCGTTAAGCGCTGAACGATTGATTCACGATTCGCGGGAATGGAATGCGCTCGTGACACATTACGGACTGGATTGTTATTACGAGTATGCATACTTCGAACTGGCGGAAGAGCCGTCAGCCGTACCAGAGATGTATATCTGTCCTTCCGAGTTCGGCATCTTGATCTATCCGTACTTGAAACGACCGATAGCCGGAACCCCCTTTCAAGACATCACGACCCCATACGGATATGGAGGCCCGGTCTTCATCGGCTTGTGGTCGACGGATCAGGTGCAAGAGGTGCGGCGTCATTTTCTCGCGTACTGTCACGCAGAACGGATCATCACGGAAACGGTCCGGTTTCATCCGGTCCTTCAGAATCATGAACTCGGTCAAGCCTGGTGTGATCGTGCTCAAGTGATCCAACGAACTGTCACGGTGCCGTTGACCGATCCAATCGACGTAATTGAAGGACGTTTTTCCTCGATGACGCGGCGGAACATCAAAAAGGCGCGGCGTGAAGCGGTGACGGTCCGGGTTGCCCGGCCGGAAGAATATGCAAGCTTCATCCGTCTGTACCGATTGACGATGGACAAACATCAAGCGGATGCCCGCTATTACTTCAGCGATCAGTACTTTCGGCAGTTGCAAGACGGACGATTACCGGCTGAGCTGCTGGTTGCCGAACGAAACGGCACCATCATCGCCGGTTGCATCGTCCTCTATGGTCAGCAGTTCGCCCATTATCATCTCGGCGCATCGGATCCCGAACAGCTGGCTGTCCGTCCGAATCATCTGTTATTTGCCGAAATGATCCGCCGGGCCAAGGAGCTTGGAAAAACCGCCCTTCATTTAGGCGGCGGAACGACGCGGGACGAGGCCGACAGTTTACTGGCCTACAAACGTTCCTTCAGTCCTCAACAGACCGAGTACGCGCTCGGGACTTCGGTTTTGAACCCGTTGATCTACGCCCAGTTATCGGAGCAGCATCTGAAAAATCAAGTGTTCTCATCGCAGGATTGGTTTCCGCTATACCGGACGCCGGTTCGTCAGCTGTCACGAAGAGGGGAGGAGTCATCATGAAAAACATCCCGTTATCCATCCCACACCTCAGTGGTCAGGAAATGCGGTACGTCACGGAAGCACTCGAAACCAACTGGGTCGCACCGCTCGGTCCGAACGTCGAAGCTTTTGAAGCCAGTATGCGGGTCTACAGTGGAGCACAAGCGACACTTGCGACGAGCAGCGGCACGGCAGCGATTCATTTGGCATTGGCGACACTCGGTGTCACGGCAGGAGATGACGTGTTTTGTCAGTCATTGACCTTCGTCGCTTCGACGAACCCGATCCGGTACGTTGGTGCCCGACCGGTCTTGATTGATTCTGAATCCGATACATGGAACATGTCACCAACCGCGTTGCGCCGGGCGATGATCCAGGCAGCGACACGCGGCCGGTTACCGAAAGCCGTCATCGTCGTCCATCTGTACGGCGTCGTCGCTAAAATCGAGGAGCTGGCGGCAATCTGTGAGGAATACGATGTGCCGTTGATTGAAGATGCAGCCGAATCACTTGGTTCGACGGTCAACGGACGGATGACCGGCACATTCGGCACGTTCGGCATCTACTCGTTTAACGGCAACAAAATCATCACGACTTCGAGTGGCGGCATGTTGGTCTCAAATGATGTTCACTTGATCGAACGGGCCTTTTATCTCGCAACGCAAGCCCGTCAACCCGTTTTGCATTATGAACATACGGAAGTCGGCTTCAACTACCGGATGAGTAACGTTTCTGCCGGTATCGGGCGAGGACAACTCGAAGTGATCGAAGACCGGGTCGAGGCGCGCCGAACCATCTTTCAGCGGTATGTCCGGGCGTTCGAGACGATTGATGCCCGTCATTATCAACAGGAAATCAGCGGCAGTCGTGCGAACCGGTGGCTGACGGCCATGACGGTCCCCGGTGGCACGGAACAGCGGGATCTGCTGATTCAACAGTTGCAACAGAAAAACATTGAATCGCGTCCGGTCTGGAAACCGATGCACTTGCAACCGGTCTACCGGGATGTTCCGTATATCACGGGTGAAGAACAGGATGTCAGCCGTCGACTGTTTGAAGAAGGGATCTGCCTGCCGTCTGCTTCCCAAATGACGTTTACGGAGCAGGCACTGGTCATCCGTTCGGTTCGGCAAGGACTTGTTGCAGATGTTCGACGCAATGTGCAGCTATGAATGTGTGGGAGGGAGACATCGTGATGAGCGATTTGGAGGAAGCGATCGAAGCACTCCGTCTCGCTGCGAACGGGAAAAATGAACTGACGGCCAATACCTATTTTCGTTGGCAACTGAATACCCAGTACCCAAGTGTCGCAGAAATCCTGATTTTATTCGGTTCTTGGCAAATCGCTTTGGAACGGGCCGGTATCGGCACCGTTCGCGTCGCTTTTACCAAATCGGATATCATCGAAGCGTTACGCGCTGCGAAGGAGGAACTGGAACCCTTCACGAGTGCGACGTACCGTGAATGGGCTCAGCAACATCAGGCGCCGAGCTTGACCGATATCGTCCATCAATTCAACTCGTGGCAGCAGGCCTTATCAGAAGCGGAAATCTTAAAGGAGCGGGTGCAGGAGATGGAGCGACGTATCATTGAATCCCTGCTCGAAGCACAGGAAACGTTACCCGTTTTGACGAGTCAAACGTATACGAAGTGGGCAGCCGGGAAAAACCGGCCGACGGTTGCGACGATTGCGAGGCGGTACGGTTCGTGGAGCAACGCCTTGGAAATCATCGGCATCGAACAACCCCGCAAACGCTGGACGGAAGAAGAAGTGTTACATGTTCTCGCAGAAGCAGCAAATGAACGCGACGGCTTGACGATTGCGCATTATCAAAAGTTCAGTGAAGGACGGAATACACCGAGCATCGGTGTCATCACAGCCTTATTCGGCAGTTGGAGCAATGCCGTGATGATCGTCTTGAACCAACGTCAATCGTAAATCGACTTGATTCGAAGGAGAGAGGGAAATCGTGATGAAAGAATGGAGATGGCTGATCTTAACGGCATTAGGTATCGGATTACTCGTTTTCTTCGGATCAGGTGGGTACGTCTATCATCAAAACAGTCAGCTGGTCGATGAGGTCGATGAACCGGTCCAAGCGAGTGTCCCGTCAACAGAAACCGCTCAAGCGGAACAAGGAAAAAAAGCAGACTCCAAAAAAGCAGATCAGAAGAAATCAACCGGGAAACAAACCGAATCGGAAACCATATCGTTGTTACTGCTTGGTGTGGATCAACGCGGCAACGAAGCGGGGCGGAGTGATACGATCATCGTCGTGACGGTTAATCCGGAAACCGGTTCAAGCAAGATGCTCAGCATCCCGCGGGACTTGAAGACAGAAATTATCGGCAACGGCTCGAATGATAAGATCAACCACGCCTATGCGTTCGGCGGACCGGAGATGGCGCGTGAGACGGTCGAGCATCTGCTCGATCTGCGGATCGACTACTTTGCAGAAATCAATCTGGACGGCTTTACCGATCTGGTCGACGCGGTTGACGGAGTGACGGTCGCAAACGATATCAACTTCTCGTATTACGAGATGAAGTTCCCGAAAGGCGAGCTGTCGCTGAACGGTAAAGAAGCACTCGCGTATGCCCGGATGCGGTATGACGATCCGCGGGGGGACTTCGGACGGCAAATCCGGCAACGGCAAGTCGTTCAGGCAGTCGCCGATAAATTGACGGCTGATTTTTCCTTGACGCGATTCAATGACGTCTTGACGGCGGTCGGGAAAAACGTCAAGACCGACATCCCGTTCCCGGTCGTCCGGAAACTGGCGACGGATTACCGCGCCAGTCTACAAAATGTCGAAGCGTTGTCGCTTGAAGGAAGCGGAGGGATTGAATCAGATAAGATTTACTACTGGCATCCGACGGCAGCCTCGCTGAAACAAGTCCAGACGACGTTACAGAATGAGCTTCAGTGACTACCGGTGTTTGCCTCTGACAGCGCAAGGTGACTTGCGCTTTTTCCTGTAGAGGTCTTATGCAACACATGATCTTTTTGAAATGAAAGAAGGGAGGCGGATTTTGATATCCACCTCCCTCCGTTTTATAAAACCGACGTTCGTATCAGCTTGTTTTTAATTTTTCGAGCGGATGAGCGTTCGTAAGGGAACGAATTTAACCGCGGAATAGACAAAATACAAGACCGTCATGATGGCCGCGGCACTCCAGACGAGTTGATAATTCGCACCCGTTGTACCGAAGCGGAGACCGACGAGCGCCGGAACGATCAACGTCAGCCAACTGAGTACAATCGCGACCCGTGCCGTCAAGGGATCAACGCTGAGGTTCAAGCCCATACCGAGGAAGAACAGACCCCAGAGAACGAACCAGAACATCCACGTGGCGCCGCCAATCCAGTCACCTGTACTGAAGCTGACGCCAGCATAGAAGAGAGCGGCGATGGCGACGAATAACGAAAACCAGCCGACACCGCTGCCGTCGAGTCCAAATAAAAATGTGATGCCGACATACAGATACGTAAACGCAAACAAGTAGATGCTGGCATAACCGAACGTCAACGCCGGATCACCGGCTGCACCGATGACGAGCCACGTCGCGATGAAGGTCTGCAATAAACCGGTCAATAAACTGAACAGACCGGCACTTTTTAAATCAACTTTCCCGAACAACGACAGGCTATTTAAAAAGAGCGCAACGCCCCCGAATAACAAACTTACATTTCCCACATGAATTCCTCCGTTAAGACGTCAGACGTCTGATTGTTAACTTAACCATATGATGAATTCGCTTCCAATGCAAGTAAATTTTCGAGGAGGAATCAACAGAAAAAAGACTCTCGATGTCACTTTCAGGAGAAAGCGAATCCGAGAGACTGTTCTTAGCGATTGAGGACGGAGCGTAACGTCGTCTCCGTTTGCGGGAGCGTTCCTTTTAACGTGACGAGACCGTAACGCGTCGAGCCTTTTTTGATGAAGAAGACACGAGTATACGCAGATTCCGGTGTATAGCCCGTTTTGCTGGCGTAGACACGCGTGTCTCCCGGAAGTGACGTGTTCGTGTGGTACCACGTCAATGTCCGTGCATACGGTCCTTTAACGGCGGTCTGGTACGACTTGCGTCCGCTGACTGTCATCAAGTAACTGTACTTGGCATACGTATTGGCAAGCTTCTGCATATCTGCTGCTGTCGTATAGTGGCTTGCGTGATAAAAACCATGCGGATTCATGAAATGACTGGCGGACATGCCGATCGCTTTCGCCCGGCTGTTCATCATGGAAACGAAGTTCGATTCTGAACCGCCTGTGCGGACCGCGATGGCTTTCGCTGCGTCATTGCCGGACCGGATGAGCATCCCGTTCAAGAGTTGGCGCATCGTGACTTTGTCACCCGACCGGAAACCAGCGGAGCTGCTGCCGGCAGGAACGGACAACATCGAATAGGTCAGTGTAAATGTCTGATCGAGTGTCCCTTTTTTGGCAGCGGCGTCATAAGCGACGAGTGCCGTCAATAACTTCGTCGTACTCGCCGGGTAACGGCGGGCAAAACTTTCTTTCGTCAGTTCGTAACCGGATGATCCGAGCTTGAAATAACGCATCGAGGCAACCGGATAACTGCCGCTCGATGGAGCAGGTGAGCTCGTCGTCAGCTTTCTGGCGACTTGATTCGAGACGTAATAATAATTGACTTTCCCTTTGACTTTGTACCAACCATTCGAATAGGAAACGGCATTAAATTTTGACTTGTATGTAGCATGCCGTTTGATATTTTTAGATGAGGCCGTACTTGGAGACGTTCTGACATTGGCACCGGCTGTCGAGTAGACGATGATTTTATAAGTCTTGACCGAGCTGGTCCCGACTTTCGCCGCTACTTGGTTCGACAGGTAACGGTAAGCATTCCCGTCCTTGATCTTGTACCAACCGTTTGAATAGGAAACGGCAGTAAACTTAGCTTTGTACGGGGCACGACGGGTAATCGTTGCCGATGAACTTGTACTGGGCTTCGTCCGAATGTTCGCACCAATCGTCGAGGTGACGATGACCTGATAGCTGGCTGCTTGAGCAGGTAAGGCCGGGAGACATAATGTGATGAGTAGGACGAGTGTCAAACAAATCCTGAATAATGACTTCATAAAAATCTCATTCCCTCCTTTTGCAAAATATGTTCTTATCATAAAACAAAAAAAGGAAATTATCTTCTTTTTCAAAAAAAATACTTCGGCTACACGAGAAGCATGAAACCCGTTAACATAGGGAATGAGAGCAAAAGACGTGTTCAAGGAGGAAGCCAGATGAAAATTGCAGTAATTGGTTTAGGGGATATTGCCCAAAAAGCGTATCTGCCTGTTTATGCTGAACGAACGGATTTAGAAGTGTATCTCGTGTCGACGGACCGGGAAAAAGCCGAGCGATTGCAGACAGCTTATCGATTCGCCGGAACGCTCGATTCAATCGAGGACGTGATCACAAATGGGATTCAAGTCGCGCTGATTCATTCCGCGACAAAGGTCCATGCTGAGCAAGCCAAACAGTTGCTGAATGCGGGTATCCATATCTACATCGATAAGCCGGTCTCGCTCGAAGTCGAGGAAGTCCGATCATTAACGGAACAGGCAACAGCCAGCGGATTACATTTCATTACCGGCTTCAATCGCCGGTTCGCATCGGCGCACCGAAGCTTACTGGAAGTCGAAGAGCCGAATTTGATTGTCATGCAAAAAAATCGGACCTCATTCATTGAAGATGCTAAGACGTTTATCTTCGACGATTTTGTCCACGTCGCGGATACGCTTCGTTTCTTGACAGGACGCGGTGAGATTGAGAACCTGCAAGTCCGCGGTAAAAAAGTAGATGGATTGTTGCATCATGTCACGATTCAATTTGAAGCAAACGGCATCACGGCCATCGGCATCATGAACCGGAACAACGGGGTGACGGAAGAACGGGTCGAAGTGATGGGACCAAACGAAAAACGTGTCGCAACCGACGTCACATCGGTCGAACAGCTGACAAAGGGTGGAACGCTCCGGTTGCCGCTCGATAACTGGGAACCGACATTACGCCGACGCGGTTTCGTCGAGATGGTCGATGCGTTCATCGAGACCGTCCATGGTCATCCGTCGGCATCGGTGACAGGGGAAGACAGTCTGGCGACGCACGAACTCTGCGCAGAAGTCGTCAAACGGTTGGACGAATTGTAAGGCATACTCAAACCGGTCCTATCGTCCGGGAAAACACAAAAAACGAACGGTTCCTCTCACTTGATTGAGAGAAACCGTTCGTTTTTTGTATCTTGTTCTGCTTAGATTTTTTTCAATTGATAGACCAATTTTCCACCGGGACCTTCGAACGTCAGTGTAAAACCGGATTGGTTGAAGACGTAACTGACAAGACCTTCCGATAAGGCGAGGCGGGCGGACAAATCCGGTTCAAACCGAATCGATTCCGTATCATTGCGGGGCGCGTCGATCATTCCAAAGTCCTGGTAGTCAATCGTTGCAACCAGCCCATCGCGTTTCGCGAAGGAGACGTCAATTTGTCCGGTCGCAGGAAACGACCGTTCTTTCAGACCTGTATCGAGTGTACTCCGTTCGATTTGATAGGTACCTTCGACTTGTTTCAGTTGATCGAGCATCGCTTCTGCACTCAATTGAAGAGACTTTGCCCGGAGACGGATCGGATTGTCTTGCGCCAAGGTGAGTTGATCAATCGTCCGGGCAATCTTGACGACTTCTTTGAAGTGATAGCTCGCTAATGCCGTTTCGAGCTGCACCATCAGTTTGGCAGGATCGTGCATCGTATCTTGACGTGTCGATTGATCGACGGCTTGCGTGTACTGTCCGAGCTCAAGCTCGGACTGGACGCCGGATGAAGGTGCTTCTGTACAACCGGCCAACAGGACACAAAACAGAATGATCACGAATTGTTTCATGCCTTCACCTCCGTGCGGACGATATGTGTGATTTGCAGATGATCCGTATGTAACCGCACGTTGTACCGGACATCATACGTGACGAGATGTTGACCGGCTGACCGCGTCAGTTGATACGTCTCGACCGTCTTGATTTGAAACGATGCGCCCTTTGAAACAAACCGTTCGAAGTCAACGGTGTGCGGACGGGGCGGAATCGGGCTGTCAGACGCAGCTTGAATCGTCCGTAAGGCGGCGACTTCCGAATGAAACGTCTCGAGCGTCGCGAATTGAATCGCCGAGAACGTCTCAAACGTATCGGTTGTTTTCGAATAGGTGGCGGTTTCCGGCACTGTTTTCGTATACTGGCGGACAAATTTCAGGACGTCGTAAGACGCCGGTGGGTCTTCTGACGAATAGGTTTGGTTATAGGCAGACATCTCATCGGACCAGTCTGCTATCGGTAAAGCCTGAACAGGCGGAGCAAGCGTCGTTTGCGTGGATTCCGTTTGCGTCAGCCCGTACCAGGTGCCGACAGATCCAAGACTGATGACGAACACGATGATGAAGGATAACAAGCGTCGATTGGACGAAGGGGGATTCGGTGGATCCAGTGTGTTTATTTTTTTGAGGACAGGGTGTTTGCAGTAGGAACACGCTGTCTCGTCTGTTTCTAAAGGGGTTCCGCAAAGTGAACAACGTTCCATTGACAAGCCCTCCTAACGAACTCAAGAGTATATTGGTTAAGATGAATCGTATTTTTGAATATCCTATTCAGAATAACATTAATTGGAAATCAAATCAAAAGCGGATTGTCTGTACCCTTTGAATTCAGACAGGGTGACGCCAAAAAAAGGAGTCACTCTTTTTCACGTGTTTTCCTGTAGGCGTTCGCGTGAAGCGAGTGATTCCTTTTGAACGAGAAAAGGGTGGCAGACTTGTCGTCTGCCACCCTCGTTTTCTGTATAGAGAGTGACGTTTGAGTCAGACTCTTTTGCTGTCATGTTAGTGGTGTGAAACCACTCAAACGGAATAACTGCCGTCCGGTTGTTCCGTTACATCCAGTGCGTCCTCTGCAAAAAACGTATCGACGACACGTGATGCGGCCAACCCGTCTTCCATCGCGCAATAGGCTTCACGGAAAGTGTCGAGTT
>NZ_JACSMS010000007.1:0-149865 GCF_018618795.1 Exiguobacterium sp. s192
CTGGTGACGATAGCCAAGTGGTCACACCCGTTCCCATGCCGAACACGGAAGTTAAGCACTTGAACGCCGAAAGTAGTTGGGGGCTTCCCCCTGTGAGGATAGGACGTTGCCAGGCAATTTATTTTTATTTATTCCGCAATAGCTCAGTGGTAGAGCAACCGGCTGTTAACCGGTAGGTCGTAGGTTCAAATCCTACTTGCGGAGCCAATGGCCCGTTGGTCAAGCGGTTAAGACACCGCCCTTTCACGGCGGTATCACGGGTTCGATTCCCGTACGGGTCACCATTTTTTATTTTTTGCCGGTGTAGCTCAGCTGGTAGAGCAACTGACTTGTAATCAGTAGGTCGCGGGTTCGACTCCTGTTGCCGGCACTGTTTTTTTTCAATTGTATAGTTCCTAGACAAACTGGGGGGGTAGCGAAGTGGCTAAACGCGGCGGACTGTAAATCCGCTCCCTCGGGTTCGGCGGTTCGAATCCGCCCCCCCCCACCATGTCGAGCCATTAGCTCAGTTGGTAGAGCATCTGACTTTTAATCAGAGGGTCGCAGGTTCGAATCCTGCATGGCTCATATTTTGCGGAAGTAGTTCAGTGGTAGAATACGACCTTGCCAAGGTCGGGGTCGCGGGTTCGAATCCCGTCTTCCGCTTTTTATTTTTATGTTTTGGGGCCTTAGCTCAGCTGGGAGAGCGCCTGCCTTGCACGCAGGAGGTCAGCGGTTCGATCCCGCTAGGCTCCACCAATTTTGCTTAAAGATCTTAAGCGAGTTTCGTTCGACTTAAGTTTTTTTATACTTGAAATGCCTGCAATTAAAGTACGTACGCGAAAGCACTGTGAGAGCACTCACGGTGCTTTTTTGTCGTCTGTTCCTGTATAATCATGCGTCTTTATGTCGAGTTGAACCACTCCATTGTTACCGCTTACAATTAAAGTAACTTACTGAGTAAAGGGGAACAGGTCGATGAACATTGCATATATCAGCGTACCGTATCGTTATGGTCAAGGAAAACCGGGGACAGAACAGGGACCGGCTGCTGTTGAAGAAGCAGGCTTACTGGAAACACTTGCAGTACACGGACAAGAAGCAGCACGCTATGGGGAAGCGGCTGTCTTGTCAGAAGATGCTGTCCGGGAAGAAGATCCAAAGCTCAAACGGTTGGAAGGTGTCGTCCATACGACAAACGATTTACAATTAATCGTACACGATGCGCTGACCGAGCAACGTTTCCCGTTACTCGTCGGAGGCGACCACAGCATGGCGATCGGAACGATTGCCGGTCTGCGTCAAGCTGTCCCGCGTCTCGGCGTCATCTGGTTTGATGCACACGGTGATTTGAACACACCAGAAACATCACCGTCCGGCAACATTCACGGCATGCCGCTTGCTGTCGCGTTAGGGGAAGGACATCAACGGTTGACCGAGATCGGCGGCAGTGCGATCAAACTGCAACCGGAGCACCTCGTCTTTATCGGCTTACGGGACGTGGATGCCGGGGAACAGGAACTGATTGATCGTCTCGGAATCCGGGTGTACGACATGGAAGCGATCCGGACACGCGGCATGGACGCGATCATGGAAGAAGCAATTGCGTATTTAAAAGAGACGACCGATGCGTTTTATCTCAGCTTTGATATGGATGGTCTTGATCCAAGTCTTGTCCAAGGAACCGGGACACGCGTCGCGGACGGTATTCTATTGGAGGACGCGCAAACGGTCTTACGTCATTGTGCGGAGCAGGATGACTTCATTGCAGCCGAATTTGTTGAAGTCAATCCGCTGTTGGAAGAAGGAAACGGGACAGCAATCCTTGCGAATGACTTGATTGGAAACTTGCTCCAGTATATGCGGAACCACCGTTTAGTAAAATAATGGATGGAACTTGAACTCTTTTCGTCAGAGTTCAAGTTTTTTTTGTTACAATTCAAATTGAGATGAAACATTTGTTGGTCGACTCCGTATAAGAGATTGACCGCATAGAGCGGGGGGTATTCAAAGTGGAAGAAACAACACTACGCTTGATAGAGCGGGTGAAGCAGGGCGACCGTGATGCATTTGCGGCACTTGTTGATCTATATAAAGAAGGTGCCTTTTTAGTCGCCTTCCGTGTTTTACGTGATCGAATGGAAGCAGAGGATGCCACGCAAGAAGCCTTTATCCGTGTATTCACGAAAATTGAATCGTATAATGCCCAGTGGAAGTTCCGAACGTGGTTATACCGGATCGTGACGAACGTGTCGATTGATCGACTCCGCAAGAAACGTCCCGATTATTCCCTTGATGCTGAGATGTCAGGGACTGAAGGACTGACACTGTATTCCCAGCTCGAAAGTAAAGACCAGTTGCCGGAAGATCAAGTGATTGATTCCGAGCAACGACAAGATGTGGGGGAAGCCATTGCCGGTTTACCTGAAAAATATCGGATTCCACTTGTCTTGAAATATATCGAAGATCTGTCGCTCAAAGAAATCAGTGAGCTGATTGATTTACCTGTCGCTACTGTCAAAACTAGAATTCATCGTGGACGCGAAGCCTTGAAAAAGCATTTTGCGAAGCGATGAGAAGGAGGCACTCATCATGACACGAGAGAAAGTGTATGAACGGATACAGGATTATTTAGATCAAAATCAACCTCCGGAAGACTTCAAACGACTTGAAGCGGAGTTACGGGAAGCAAATGCGATGGACGAGTTCGAAGAGTATCGGCTCCTCGATGCTGAGTTACGCACGCTTCCAGCACCCAAGCTTTCGGCGGATTTTACATCCCGCGTGCTGGCACAATTGCCCGAACAGGTGGACCAACCGAATGTAACTCCGCTCAGGAAATCCTCCCGTTTCGGCGGGAAGATGAAGCAGTATCCGTTACTTGCAGCCGCCTCAATCTTTATGTTGTTGTCCGTCGGCAGCCTTGGTGGGTACTTGACACAGGAAGAACATGACTTGTCCTATACGAACGTACCCGGCATCGTGGCAGAGAACGGCGAAGTCGTCGTACCGGAAGGGGTCACGGTCGATCAAGACCTCTACGTTGAGGGTGGAAACGTCCGCATTGAAGGAAACGTCAACGGTGACGTGACGACAGTGGACGGAAAAGCCTATACAGCGAGTGCCGGAAACGTCACGGGCGAGATCAAGCAGATTGATCAACTGTTTGAACGTGTCTGGTATGGAATTAAACGAATCTTCGAATGAGTCAGGTGGGACGAGTCTAACTCGTCCCTTTGTGCTATAATGAAAGCTGTTTAAATCAGATGAGATAGGGGGCACGGTTGGTGAATTACTTCAACTGGCAACCACTTCAATTTCAATTGTTGAAACTGGGAGAAAACGTACATTGGTACGATTATATTAATGATGTGATTGATATCGCGGTCGTGACATTCGTCATTTACCGTCTGATGATCATTGTCAAAGGTACAAAAGCAGTCCAATTGATCAAAGGGATTTCGGTCATTTTGATCAGCTGGTTCTTAAGCGGATTCTTCGGACTGAAGACGTTACAATTTCTGCTGAACCAAATCATTACGTACGGTTTACTCGGGATTATCATCATTTTCCAGCCGGAATTACGCCGGGGACTGGAGCATCTCGGACGGACAAGTAAATTTTTCTCACGGAGCGCGATCAGTGACGAAGATGAACAAGTCCGGATTGTCGACGCGTTGGTCACGTCTGCACAGTACATGTCTAAACGCCGGATCGGGGCACTGGTCACGATTGAGCGGGAAACGGGACTCAGCGAATATGTCGAAACCGGCATTCCGCTTGGTTCTCAAATCACGAGTCAGTTATTGATCAACCTGTTTATTCCGAACACACCCCTCCATGATGGGGCCGTCATCGTCCAACAAGGTAAACTTGCGGCAGCCGCTTGTTATTTACCGCTTTCTGAGAGTGCACATATCTCAAAAGATCTTGGAACACGTCACCGGGCAGCCATCGGTGTCAGCGAAGTGACGGATAGCGTGACGTTGGTCGTATCAGAAGAAACCGGTGGTGTTTCCCTTGCCATCAATGGTCGTCTGTACCGGGAGCTGGATGAAGCATCGCTCCGGACGAAGTTACTTGAAACGATTGTCAAAGCCGAACCGACGAATACTTCCTTCTTGAACTGGATGGGGGCGAAAAAATAATGTTCGAAAAATGGTTCAATGAACGCTGGTTTCTTCGCATCGTTGCCGTCTTGCTTGCCGTCATGCTGTATCTGATGGTGGCAGGAACCAATTCGACCGTCAAAAGTGATGCGGCGAGCCTGTTGCCGATTGCCGGTCAAGGCTCAGCAAAGTTTGACGTACCGGTATCCGTCAATTATGATGAAACGCAGTGGGTCGCCTATAATATTCCAGAAACCATCGAAACGACGGTTAAAGGACCATCCAGCAGTTTGACGATGCTTCGGCTCGTTAAAGACTTTGGTCTGTCGATTGACTTGACGGGTCTGGATCCCGGGTATCACCGGGTGCGACTGTCTGCCGACGGGTTTGGCAAAGATGTTGAAGTGACACCGAAACAAGAAACGATTGAAGTATTCCTGGATAAAAAGGTCACAAAAGAAGTGCCTGTTCAAGTGGCACTGTTGAATAAAAACAAAATCGCCGAAGGGTATGTCGTCGGCGAAGCACAGCCGACCCAACAAACGGTCTCTGTGACCGGCGGTGCGGAGAAGCTTCAAGCCATCACCGCAATCCAAGTCCCGATCGATGTAACCGGACGAGCGGAGACGTTTACGGAATCGTTTAATGTCAAAGCAACCGATGCGAACGGAAATGCGATCAGCGCGACCTATGACCCCGAGCAACTTGAGGTGACGGTGCCTGTCTACAAAGAAAGCAAAACCGTCCCGATTAATGTCGAAACAAAAGATGCCGTCAAAAAAGGGTATAAAGTCGTTAAAATCGTTCCGGTCATCACGGAAGCCCGGTTATACGGAACAAAAGAAGAATTGTCGCGCATCGGTTCCGTCACGACGGAAGCGGTCTCCTTAAAAGGATTAACGAAGACGGTGGATCGAACCGTCAAACTGATCGAACCGGATAATGTCACGGCGATGGAACCAACCTCGATCACAGTCAGTATCGTCGTCGAGAAGGAAAATGCCGAAGCGACGACAGAAACGGTGGAAGATCGGGCCGAAAAAACGATTTCCGGTATTCCGGTAACGTTGAACGGTTTTGATGAATCGAAGTATACGGTCGATTACGAACAAACGATTGATCTTGTTGTTCGCGGTAGTGAGGCGGACCTCGCCTCGATTGATGCAACGGATATCAAAGCGGTCATTGATGTGACCGGCTTAAAAGAAGGTACACACGGCTTACCGATTTCGTACCAGACGTCAAAAGCGTTTGACGTCCTCCGTCCGGATCATATGGATATCACGCTTAAAGCGGTTCCCCGGACCTCGGTTCAAGCCAATTAAATCAACTTTGTGAAATGAGGAAATAGTATATGGGTAAGTATTTTGGAACTGACGGCGTTCGCGGCGTCGCAAACGTAGAATTGACGCCTGAATTGGCATATCGTCTTGGTCGTACAGGTGGGTATGTCTTGACGAAACACGAAAGCACACGTCCAAAAGTCTTGATCGGCCGTGATACACGTGTTTCCGGACAAATGCTTGAGAATGCCCTGATTGCCGGACTCCTGTCAATCGGAGCGGAAGTCATGCGTCTTGGTGTCATCTCGACACCAGGTGTCGCGTACTTGACGAAAACAATGGATGCAACAGCGGGCGTCATGATTTCCGCGTCACACAATCCGGTCGAAGACAACGGAATCAAGTTCTTCGGTTCAGACGGCTTTAAGCTCGATGATGCGACAGAACTTGAAATCGAAGGCCTGCTTGATCAAGTGGAAGATACATTACCACGTCCGTCCGGCAAAGAACTCGGCTTTGTCCACGATTATTATGAAGGCGCGCAAAAATACCTGCATATGTTACGTCAGACATCGGATGAAGATTTCTCAGGCATCCACGTCGCGATCGACGGTGCACACGGAGCGACATCAAGTCTCGCACCACGTCTGTTCGGTGACCTGGAAGCGGAAGTCTCGACGATCGGAACAACACCAAACGGTCTCAACATCAATGAAGGTGTCGGATCAACACACCCGGAACACCTCGCAGCATTCGTCCTTGAAAAGGGCGCACACGTCGGTCTGTCATTTGACGGTGACGGCGACCGCTTGATTGCGATTGATGAGAACGGTGAAATCGTCGACGGCGATAAAATCATGTTCATCTGCGGGAAGTACCTCAACGAAATCGGTCGTTTGAAGGACAACACGATTGTTGCGACGGTCATGAGTAACCTCGGCTTCCACAAGACGGTCGAAGAACACGGTATGACAGCGTTACAGACAGCGGTCGGTGACCGGTATGTCGTCGAAGAAATGCGCAAAAACAACTACACACTCGGCGGCGAACAGTCGGGTCACATCATCTTCATGGATTATTCAACGACAGGAGACGGGATGCTTTCCGGCGTTCAGCTCTTGCAAATCATGAAGGCGACAGGCAAGAAGTTGTCGGAACTCGCAGCAGAAATGCCGGTTTTCCCGCAACGTCTCGTCAACATTCGTGTATCGGATAAAAATGGTGCGATGAACGGTCCGGCTGTTCAAGCCATCATTGCGGAAGTGGAAGCGGAAATGGCCGGCAACGGTCGGATCCTCGTCCGCGCGTCAGGGACAGAACCACTTGTCCGTGTCATGGCGGAAGCGCCGACGCAAGAAGCGTGTGACATGTACGTTGAGCGGATCGCGAACGTTGTCCGTGAAAACTACGCGTTACAAGAAAACTGAGTAAATCGGAGGGGCGGATGAATATCCGCTCCTTTTTTTGTTGGACGGATTGTCAGGGGGATTATGACAGCTTTCAAGCTGACTCTGTCGAAATGCTTGTTTTCACGTGCTTTTCTCAGGCGGAACGCAAGCTAGCTGTCGTCTCTCGACAACCGATCTTGCCTGTTCCTGGCGGAAGCGGAGCTTCCTTTTCCTGTAGAAGTCGCATGAAAAATGCATTTCTGTTTTACATGATAAAAAAGCATCATCAAACGAACACAAGACAAAAAGCAAAAACAGAGTAAAAATAAAAAAAGAGTTTTTTACAAAATCTAGGTATTAGAGGTATCGTTTAGAAAAATATCGGGAATAGTTACAAATACGTTACCTTTCTTGCTTTTTCTAAATAAAGTTCGTATGATTGTAAAGTCGGACAGAAACGGGGTCGGACAGAAATGAAAGCGCCAGGGCTGACTATGTGATAGGCAGCTGACGAGGTGGAGGTTTATCGAATCATTCGGCGGATGCCTCCCGGTACCATGTCAGTACCGAAAACACATCTGAAATCGTTTAAGTGATTAGACGGACAAACAGATGCGTCATGACAACTCTCGACAAGAGCCGTTTCCTCTTCAGGGAAATACTTGTAAATGGGAGAGAATGTATTATGTGCGGTATCGTAGGTATGATCGGACAGGTTAACACAAAGGAAATTTTATTAAAGGGACTCGAAAAACTCGAGTACCGCGGTTATGATTCGGCTGGTCTTGCGTTCGTCAATGACGGCGTTCAAGTCCATAAAGAAGTCGGCCGGATTGCTGCGCTACGCGAAGTTGTTCCTGCAGAAGCAGACGGTCTTGTTGGAATCGGTCACACACGTTGGGCGACACACGGTGTCCCAAGTGTACCGAATGCCCACCCACACCAAAGTGCTTCATCACGTTTCACACTCGTGCATAACGGTGTCATCGAAAACGATGAGCAGTTAAAAGCAGAACTCAATGTTGATTTACTCAGCGACACGGATACAGAAGTTATCGTGCAGATGATCGAAAAGAATTTTGCCGCAACAGGTGACGTGACAGAAGCATTCCGTCAAACACTTCGTGTGCTTCACGGTTCGTATGCACTCGCTTTAATCGATGCCGAGAACCCGGATGTCTTGTACGTCGCAAAAAATAAATCACCACTTCTTGTAGGTCTCGGTGACGGTACGTTCAACGTTGTTGCGTCTGACGCAATGGCTATGCTTCAAGTAACGGATCAATTCGTTGAGTTGCATGACGGCGAAATGATCATCTTGACGCGTGACAGTGTCACAATCCAAGATTTAGACGGAAACGTCAAAGAGCGTGACGCGTATACAGCGGAAATCGATGCATCAGATATCGAAAAAGGCACGTACGCGCACTACATGCTCAAAGAAATGGACGAGCAGCCGGCTGTTATCCGGAACATCGTTCAGAAATACCAAAACGAGTCAGGTGAAATCACACTCGATCAGTCAGTCCGTGATTTAGTCCTCGGACGTGACCGTGTCTACATCATCGGTTGCGGAACAAGCTACCATGCAGGATTGATCGGAAAACAATTGATCGAACAAATCGCGGGTATCCCGACAGAAGTCCACATCTCGTCTGAGTTCGGCTACAACATGCCGCTCTTGACTGAGAAACCACTGTTCCTCTTCCTTTCACAATCAGGTGAAACAGCGGACAGCCGTGCGGTTCTCGTCGAAGCGAAAAAACTCGGTCACCCGGCACTGACAATCACGAACGTCGCAGGATCAACGTTATCACGTGAAGCAAACGCAACGCTCTTGTTGCATGCAGGTCCTGAAATCGCCGTGGCGTCAACAAAAGCGTATACAGCACAAATCGCTGTTCTCGCAGTCCTTGCGTTTGACCTTGCTCAAGCAAAAGGTGTCGACGTGAACTTCGATCTCATGAAAGAACTCGGAAAAATCTCAAGCGCAATGGAGTCCGTCATGTCACAAAAAGAACGGTTCCAGGAAATCGCTTCAGAATACTTGTCTGAATCACGCAATGCGTTCTTCATCGGTCGTGGTCAAGATGCGTATGTCGGAATGGAAGGGGCTCTCAAGCTCAAAGAAATTTCGTACATCCAGGCAGAAGGTTATGCCGGCGGCGAATTGAAACACGGTCCAATCGCTTTGATCGAAGACAACACACCGGTCATCGCCCTCGTGACACAACCGCACGTTCACCTCAACAACCGAGGCAACGTCAAGGAAGTCGTCGCACGTGGCGCTAACGCGTGTGTCATCGCAGCAGAAGGTCTCGAATTGCCGACGGATGCATTCGTCATCCCAGCAGTCGAGCCGCTCTTGTCACCACTCTTGTCGGTCTTACCGCTTCAGTTGATTTCGTACTATGCGGCACTCGGTCGTGATTGCGACGTCGACAAGCCACGTAACTTGGCGAAATCGGTAACAGTCGAATAATTGACTCATCCTATACCCTTTCAGATGCAACCATCTGAAAGGGTATTTTTAATAGGTTAAAATATGTTAGAAAAGAGGGGGGATCTCTCGTAATGATCAGTGTCGGATTGGTATATGATGAAACAAACCAAATTGAGAAGGAATTAAGCCGACTCCTTCACCATCTTGAACAGCAAGGGGCACGAATCCTGCACTCCCGTGTTTCTTTAGACGAGGACGGAGAGAAGTGGGTGGAAAGTCATCAAAAAGAAGTGGATTGTGCCCTACTCACTCGTTATTACTACGGTGAAGTATCAATCTGTCTAACGGCTTGCCATGAAATGAAAGAAATTCCGATTGGGATCAGTATTCAAAAAGAACAGCAGTTTTTTGGTTTTGTTCTTTCTTTTAATGAAATGCGATTTGAAGAAGTCGGAATCGATCGACTGGAAGATATCGCGATTCAGTTCATGCAGCAACTGACCGATGTGACCCGCTTTCAATACGCTTTTTGTGATTACGACAGTGAAATCGAAATCCATCCAAAAGAAAAGAAACAAATAGATGCAGGATACGCCATCATTTATTGGCATGGAGAAAAAGTGATGAAAAACAGTTGGAAAATTGATGGACTGACGACACGATAAAACAAAAGGAGGGAAGCAGATGAGTATCAAAGAAAACTGGGTCCAAGCCTTTCCGCAATCCTGTGCGGAAGATGTCCAAGTCGTGACACGTCTCTTGCCGCGCCGATGGTTCAGATCCACGATTTCGGGGACGATTGAAATTGCGTATTGGCAAGAAACGTTGATTTTGCCGTCCCGCATGTACTTCGATGAAATAGCAGAAGAAAAAATCCACACCTTATCCCAATCCCAACGGTGGTTGCTGTACTGCATGTATACACGTCACCATGACGGATATGTCCGGGAAAAATACGTTCGCCGGCTGGAACAGGAACAAGCAAAAACGGACTGGGTACTACTTTATTTAATTGAACTGACAGGAGAATATGTATACGAGATTCTCGAACGGATCGAACCGATGTTACAGACTTGGTCCGAAGAAAAGCTGAAAACTTTTGCCGCAGCAAACGACCGCTATCTGCAACGAGTCGAACGACGGATTATCAGCTATTGGGATGTATATCAAAGGACGACCTATCCGATGCTATGGGATTCGACCTATGTCGGCTTTCGGATTGCTCAGTTCTATCGCACGTATCGTGCTCATTCTTGAAAAAAACTTCCGATTTGCGGTAGGCTGAACACGTAGTCCAGATCAGAAGGGGGATAAAGGGATGAGAATTTTAGTAGTCGGAGCGAGCGGAACAATCGGGCAAGCCGTCGTCGCACAATTAGGGGAGCGGCATGAAATCATCCAGGCCGGGCGGATGGGTGTGGATGTCCAAGTCGACATCACGTCGGAAGACAGCATCCGTTCAATGTACGAAGCGGTCGGTCCGGTCGATGCCGTCGTCAGTGCGACTGGCGGGGCACACTTCGGACCGCTGACGGATTTGACACCGGCGTTAAACCAGATCGGAATCGACAGTAAGTTGAAGGGGCAGGTCAATCTCGTCCTGCTTGGTTTGGAGACGGTTCGGGACGGGGGCAGCTTTACGTTGACGACCGGTATCATGATGGACGATCCGATTCGGCAAGGCGCGTCAGCGGCCCTTGCGAACGGCGGGGTCAAAGCGTTTGTTCATGCCGCGGCGATTGAGATGCCACGGGGGATCCGGATCAACAGTGTCAGTCCAAACGTGTTGATTGAGTCACTCGAGAAGTATGGACCATTTTTTCGCGGATTCGAAGCCGTTCCGGCATCGCGTGTCGCGACAGCGTTCGAGAAAAGTGTCGAAGGGGCACAGACCGGACAAACCTACGAAGTCTATTGAATCCAACAAGACCGCCCACTTGATCCGAGTGGGCGGTCTTGTTGTTCAGCTCATCAAAGATTGTAAATAAAAGATATTTACCAGAACCAGCGAAATCAAGAAGCAGATAAATAGATTAGTTAAAAAAACAGATCGTGTCATCTCACGGTTCATGATCATCTTGTCGAGAAATAGATTCACAGCCAAGACGATGGTGAAAGTTACAAAAAAGAGCGGCAACAATTCCATACATAACATCCTTTCCATCGTCTTATTCAACGCATCAAACCGATCAAAAGTTTCGTAAAGGCTTAAAATCTCTTGTGAAAAACAGGATTTTCCAGTGGGGAAGGGAAAGAAGAAAGTAAAGAAACCAAAAGGAGGGATATTCAGATGCGACAAGCGGTACTCGTCATCGATTTTCAACAGGATCTTGTCGAAGGGACATCCGAAGAATCCGGTGTTTATGCGAGGGAATCTGTCATCGGAGTCATCAATCAAGTGGTGCAAGAAGCATGCGATCATGATCATACGATTGTCTTCATCCGGGATCTTGATGTCGCGAATGGACAAGGAGCCGGCTTTGCGGTGCACTCCTCGATTCAGATTCCAGATCAGGCAGTCACGTTCGACAAAGCCGCCACCAATTCGTTTCACGGCACGCCGTTGCTCAGTCATCTGAAAGAGCAACAGGTCGGACATATCGTCATCCTCGGCTGTAAGACGGAACACTGTATCGATACGGCTGTCCGCAGTGCAACCGTCAACGGATTTGATGTGACACTCGTTGCTGACGGACATACGACGAACGGCTCCGATGTCTTATCAGCAGAGCAGATGATTGCCCATCATAATCAGGTCCTACACGGACACTATAATGTCGAACACTTTGCGATGGTCCGTCCTTCGACGGATAAGTTATTTGAACCGACTCATCATCAATACAGATAAAAGGAGTGACCTCATGATTGAACTGCGAAAAATGGAAGAAGCGGATTATCCCGCCTATTCGACACTCGTCACGGATGAGCGGGTCATGCGCTATATTACAGAACATCCCTTAACCGAAACAGAAGCCAAGCGGCGGTTCGCGTCGATCATCGAGCAACAGCGGCATGACCGTCTCGGATCATACCTCGTCTATCAGGACGCGACATGGATTGGCATCGGTCATGTCACTGCCGGAACAGTGGGGTCACGGTTACGGATCATTGCTCGCCTCACGACTGCTCGAACTGGCAACGGAACACGAATTAACCGTCGTCACGGCAACGATTGATCCGAATTATCTCGCGTCGCGAAAGATTTTGACGAATCTTGGATTCCACTCGACGTACGTTGGACCGATTGACGGGCTGCCTGGTGAAACTCTCGAAAAACGATTGGGGGAATCTTCATGACGCGGGAAGAATGGATTCAATCGTTTGATCTGGACGTCGCGGATATCTTTTCCGTCACCGATTCATACAGTTCGGATGTCGACCGCCTGGTACTACGCGATGGACGGACCGTGTTTTTAAAGCGTCCGTATACGGCAGACAAATGGTACCGGGAACACGGCTGGTTAACGTATTTGGCCAGTCGTGTTGCTGTGCCGAAGATTCTCATGGCGGCGCGACCAACCAAACAGACGACGGGTGCGTTTGTGCTCGAAGCACTTGCCGGTTCAACGATTGAGACGGTCACACCGGCGCTCGCCGCGCAAATCGGACAATTGCATGCAACACTCCATACGTGTACCAGTGAGGCGTACGGTGATTTTGAGGAGAAGGGCTTCACCGCCTTTACCTCCCAGGACTGGCGTGTCTTCCGAAATGCGAAGATGACCTCATTTGAGCCGGCGATTCAACAGGTGTTGTCACCTGCCCTCTATCAAGCCGCCTTTACAGAATTGAAGCGGCATGAACGTGAGTTACCGGAGCCCTCTCGACCTGTCGCCGTCCATTTGGACTTCCGGCTGGGTAACTTGCTCGCAGACGGGGGGAACCTCACTGGATTGATTGACTTTGAAACCTCACGTTTCGGAGCGACGGAGATCGACTTCACGAAACTCGATCGCGATGTCTTCCAGAGCGAATCCGGGTTACTTGACGCCTACCAACAAGGGTACGGGCAAGTCAGGACACCGGAACCGATTGAAGTCTATTTGCCGTACTACCGTCTGTTTGAAGCACTGACGGGAATCGGCTGGTGTGTCCAGCGCGGACTGGAGCATCACCAACAGTTTTTCAATCACAACTATGCCCGTGTACTAGTCGAGTTGGAACGGACGAGCATATTCGAAGAACGTTAAAAGGCGTCGTTTGACGAGCGAACCGCTATACTTGTGGAAATGAAGCAAGTAGAGGGGGAATTTGGATGGAACAACAGAAACGGATTGGGATTATTGGGGGCGGGCTCGCCGGAATTTTTGCGGCACGTCAATTGGTGACGGAAGGATATGCGGTCGAGGTCATTGAAAAAAGCCAAAGTGTCGGGGGACGGATGGCGACGAGACGGATCGACCAGGGAACAGCGGATCATGGGGCTGTCTTCTTTACGGTAAGGACAGACGAGTTGGCGCAGGAAGTGGACGAATGGCTGGAACAGGGATTGATCCGAAAATGGTTCGGGGATGACTTTCCCCGCTACATTGCGGTCAACGGGATGAATCAGCTGGTTCAATCGATAGCCCGTGGAATTCCAGTGCATCTAAATGAACAGGTCGAACGGATTGAGTCGGATGCACCCGGACTTCAAACCATCGCATCTGAAGAAACGCGGACGTATGATGCCATCCTGCTGACGGCACCGGTGCCGCAAGCTTATGACTTACTGGAAGCATCTCCGTTGACGTTAGTTGAATCCGATCACGCCCGGCTCGGGAAAGTGACGTTTGAGCCGACGTTCGTCGGTTTGTTCGAGATTCAGGAAACGCTTGAAATTGGTGAGGTCGGTCTACTGGACGAAGGTCTCGCAACCGGAATGTTGAAAATCGTCAACAATGCGCAAAAAGAAGTGTCGGCGACCCCGCTTCTGAGTGTCTATATGGCAGGAGACTGGAGTGAATCCTGGTATGACAAAGGGGAAGACGCGACGCTTGCGGAAATCGAACGGTTACTGCAGGAGCAACTAGGACCGGTCACGATCATCTCCCGCCAACTCAAACGTTGGCGGTATGCGCAGGCGCGCGACGTCTTCCGCACGCCTTACCTGAAGCTCGATCAACATCCGCTTTGGCTTGCGGGAGATGCCTTCCTCGATCCGAAAGATACGTCCGGACGGACACGGGTCGAGAGTGCCGTCATTTCCGGTCTGCGTGTTGCAGCGGCAATGGATGCGCACTTCAAAGCGGTCGTAACAGAACAATAAGCCGTAAAAAAGGGTGATTTCCAACAACGGAAGTCGCCCTTTTAAGTATCACGATTCGGATTCGGGTGGAAAATGGCGGTTGCTCCAAGCAGCCATCTGATCGAGGATCGGAAGAAAGCTGTATCCGGTGTCGGTTAAGGAGTATTCGACTTTCGGCGGGACTTCCCAGTAGACTTTCCGGTCGATCATTTCGTCCGCTTCCAGTTCCCGTAATTGTCGTGTCAAAATGCCTTTTGAAATCCCCGGCAACAGGTGTTCGAGTTCGTGAAATCGTTTTGTTCCGGTACTGAGATGCCAAAGCAACACGATTTTCCACTTGCCGGCGATAATGTTCTGGGCTCGGGTAACAGGGCACGCCGTCCGCTGGGAAAGAGGGGAGTCAGTTGTCGAAGCTTGATTCATCGGGAATTCCTCCTATAGTTCGGTTTGTATGACCTGGTATCGAAAAAGTGCCTACTCCTCATAGTGTATCACCTGTAATACAATTGGATACAGGTAGAAACTTATTACAAAAGGAGCTTACGTCTATGAAATTACTTGTAACCGGAGCAACCGGAAAATTAGGAACCAAAATTGTTGAGCATCTCTTAACGAAAATCGCAGCAGAAGATCTGATTGTCAGCGTCCGTGATCCGAAAAAAGCATCGGATTTAGCATCGCGCGGTGTTGAAGTGCGTCATGGTGATTTTGTTGAACTACCTCCACCTACGCTTTGCTCAGAGGTGGAGGATTCCTGAGTTATCCGACCTACCGGTCGAAAATTGATCAGGCTAACCCCGTCGTCCCGACGGTTGAAGAAGCTAAGATGCGTTCTGCTTCTTGTTTGAGATTCAGTCCTGCGTTCACATCCCGGTCGTGATGGATCCCGCAACTCGGGCATGTCCATTCACGCAAACCAAGATCTTTCACGTCTTTGTGTTGATGGCCGCAACTGGAGCACAGTTGGCTCGAAGCAAAGGTCTTGCCGACCTTCACGATGGTCTTCCCGTACCATTCCGCCTTGTACTCCAGCATCCGGAAGAACTCCGACCAACTGACGTCCGAGATGGCCTTGCTCAACTTGCGGTTCTTCTGCATGTTCTTCATCTGCAAGGTCTCGATACCGATGATGTCGTGATTTTTGACGATCTCGGTCGATACCTTGTGCAGGAAATCGTTCCGCTTGTTGGCGATCTTCTCGTGGATGCGGGCGACCTTACGCTTTTGCTTTTTGTAATTTCTCGCCTCGGAAAGCTTGACTTTCTTGTTCAGGGCCATGCGCTGACGACGGGAGAGCTTACGCTGTTCGCGCGCAAGTTTCTTCTCAAGCGAACGGAAGTAACGGTCATTCTTGTATACGGTGCCGTCCGACAGGATGGCGAAGTTCTTGAGTCCGACGTCGACGCCGACAGATGAACCGGTCTTCGGCAATTCGTTGATCTCCTGCTCGACGAGTAGGGAGACGAAGTATTTGCCTGAAGCGTTGCGTCGGATCGTGGCGTTCAAGATACGGCCTGTGACCTGTTTCGAATGGGCGAAACGCACCCATTTCAGCTTCGGAAGTTTGAGCTGGTTGCATTCAATCGAGACTTCAGGAAGCTGGTTTTTACCTTGGATGTTGGTCTTGTACGACTGGACGGGATTGCGCTTGGACTTGAATCGAGGGCGTTCGTTCTGCTTCTTGAAGAAGCGGTCAAACGCATCAGCAAGATGCTTGACGCTGATCTGAACAGAGGTACTATCGACTTCCTTCAACCAGTCGAACTCCTGCTTTAACAAAGGAATTTCTTTGGAACAAGAACCGTAGGACAGTCCTTTTCCAGTGGTCTTGTACATTTCATCCCACTTCGCCAAGAAGTGGTTGAAGATGAAGCGCGAACATCCAATCGTCTTCGCAATCAGGATTTCCTGCTCTTTTGTGGGGTAGATTCTGAATTTGTAGGCCTTGTGCTTCAACACCATTTTTCACCTCCTTCAAAGAGAATATACCCGAAAAACAGGCTGGCGATTCATCTCCCACTTTCACTAGGGCTTCGCCCTTAACGTTTAGAAGTGGGCGTATTCTCGCCTAATTTTGATAAACCGGATATGCTGCAAGAAACTTTTGCGGGCGTCGACCGGCTCTTGCTCATCTCGACCGACGGCGAAGAAGCGACGCGGATCCGTCAACATACGGCAGCAGTTGAGGCAGCTAAAGCAGCCGGAGTCGGCTTGATTGCCTATACGAGTGCCGGAAACGGTAAAGTTGGTTGGGCGCTCCAGGAAGATTATGCCGAAGCCATCGCGACGGTCTTGGTTGATCCGAAGCCGACAAAATCAATTTATGAACTGTCCGGTCCTCTCCATACTCAACAAGAGATTGCAGGAGCACTCGGACAGGTCCTCGGTCGCCCGGTGCATGTGAATCAGGTCGATGCTGTGACCTACACGGCAATTTTGGAACAAGCGGGAGTCCCGGAATTTTTGCTGCCGATGCTACAGGCGATTCAAGAAGGGATTGCGGCCGGAACGTTGGCGGTTGAGAGCCAGGATTTTGAAGAGATTCTCGGTCGGCCACCGGTTTCTCTTGAAGACGGCTTACGACAACTTGTTCAAAGATAAGTTCACCTGAACGTTTCCTTCTGAAGGGCTTTGGGTAAATATCCCTTACGTACATAAAAACGAGGGGGATTACCATGAACATCAAAAAGTACCGTGTGACACCAGGGGAATCAATCCGATTATCAGATTATCCGACGTCGGATGAAAACCGGATTGCAGAAGATGAGTTACTGGATCAGCACATTCCGAAAAGTGTCGAGGAATTAAAAGAATTGCATTGGCGTCTGCATGCCGAAGAAAAAAACGGAGTTCTCGTGATTTTACAGGCGATTGATGCCGGCGGAAAAGATGAAGCCATCAGCTATATCTTCTCGAATCTAAACGCCCAAGGGTTACGGACGCTTTCCGTCAAAAAACCGTCCGATACGGAGCAAAAGCATGACTATCTCTGGCGGATTCACGAAGGCTTGCCGGAAAAAGGCGAAGTCGGTATTTTGAACCGGTCGTATTACGAAGAGGTCATCGCACCACGGATTCATGACCTGCTGGAAGAAGAGGAAGTGCCGGACGATCAAGATGTCTGGAAGATGCGTTACCGCCAAATCAATGACTTTGAACGTTATCTTGTTGAAAACGGCTTCCGCGTCGTCAAGTTTCTGTTTAACGTCTCAAAAGACGAGCAGAAAAAACGATTACTCGAAAGGATCAAAGATCCGAAGAAAAACTTTGAGTTTTCGTTCAGTGATGTGGAAGAACGGGAGCATTGGGATGAGTATCAAGACATCTTTGCCGAGCTCGTTTCGCACACGTCAACGGAACACGCGCCTTGGCATGTCCTGCCGGCCGATGACGAATGGTTCACCCGTTACATCGTGACGGAAGTCATGAATGACGTCCTGCGTGAAATCGATCCGCAGTATCCGAAGCTGACGGACGAGGATCAGGAAAAACTCGATGAAGCGATTAAAAAATTAGAAAATGAATAAGTGTGCGAACTGACGCAGCAGTCAGTTTTCAGATGACAACGGGAGACAGACTTTAACATCTGTCTCCTTTGTTGTGCGGAAAAACGGCTTTCTTTTGCAGGATCGCTGTTATAATCAAAGGGAAGAATCGATCAAGTACTGGAGGAATCAGCATGAATGAATACCCGAACTGTCCGAACTGTGGCTCAGCGTATACATACGAAGACGGCAATGTATTGGTGTGTCCGGAATGTGCCCATGAATGGACGGCCGCCGATACAGCAGCGGCAGAAGAAGCCAACGTCATCCGGGATGCGAACGGTAATGTACTGAACGACGGTGATACGATCACGGTCATCAAGGACTTAAAAGTGAAGGGCACGTCGCTTGTCGTCAAACAAGGGACACGCGTCAAAGGAATCCGTCTCGTCGACGGGGATCATGACATCGATTGCAAGATTGATGGACTTGGTGCGATGAAGTTGAAGTCGGAGTTCGTGAAGAAAATTTAAATCAAAAGACCACCGTCGAATTTTGAACGGTGGTCTTTTGATTTAGAGTCCCGGTAGAATTCCGGTGAAGAGACTCAGGATAAATACAGTTGCAAGTGCGGTCAGTCCTGCGATGAAACCGCCGCCTGTCCATGCCAGCAAGGTTTGTGTGATCGTCAGCTTACCGAACCGGTTAACGACCCAAAAGCCCGAGTCATTTGGCAAGGAAAGTCCAATTCCGCCGGCACAAATCGCAAGACCAAGAAGAATCGGTGATACCCCAAGCTCCCCGACCATTGGCCCAAGGATACTTGACGTTGTAACGAGGGCGACGGTGGCGGACCCGAGTGACGCCCGTAAGATTTGTGAAAAGATGAAGGCAAGCAGGAGGACCGGAATGCTCCAGTCTTGCATGGTCGTAATTAAGTGATCTCCGATGCCACTGTTGTTAATGACAGCTCCGAATGCGCCACCTGCTCCGGTAATCAAGATGATGATCCCGGCTGAACTGATGGCTTCTGAATACAAGCGGGTATTGGGAATCGAGATGTAAGGACGCAATAGGATGACAGCAGCAAATACACTGATTAACAAGGCAACATTTTTTTCACCGATGAATCCAAAAAAGCTGGCGATGGACGTGCCCGGAAAGAGTAACTGTGAGACTGTATTCAGTAAAATCAAGACGATGGGTAAAGCCAACATGAAGAAGCTCAATCCTGTACCGATTTCTTTTTTCGGCAAATCAGCCGGATCAACGGAAAGCTCTTCGATGTCGCCGGAATGTTTGATGCGTTTGCCGATGAACATGCCGTATAAGTAACCTCCGACTAAGGTAGCCGGAATTGCAACGATGATACCGTACAAAATAAAGAAGCCGAGTTCGGATCCTGTATTTTCTGCGACGACTAGTGGTCCCGGTGTCGGGGCAATCATGTTGTGAGAGACAATCAAGCCGACACCAAGCGCAGTGACGAAACTGACGACGGAGATCCCTGTTTTGGAAGAGAGAGACCGGATCAAACCACTTAAAATAACGAAGGCTGCATCAAAAAAGACCGGAATCGAAACAGCGGTACCCGTTAAAGCGAGACCAGCGGACGATTTTTTAGTCCCGAAGACATTCAAGACAGCTTGAGCAATTTTTTCGACGGCTCCGGAAGCACCAAGAAACTGACCGAAGATGACGCCGAGTCCGATCAGGATGCCGACACCAGCCAAGGTATTCCCGAAGCCGGTCGTGACGACAGAAGCCACTTCTTTGACGGGCATGCCGATTGCTAAAGCCGTCAAGATGGAAATGGCAACAAGGGCAAGGAATGGCTCAATCTTAAGTTTCAGGATGGAAAAGAACAGTAAAGCGAGTGACAGAATAAAAATGACGACCAATAGATTACCCGTAACCATGAAAATCTCTCCTTCATGTCATGAATTCATATCAGGTGATCCAATCAGAAGATTGACCACCACGGATGTATCCGCTTACAAAATTATCAGGTGTGAAGTGTTTCAGCTACTTCCCTCAAGGTCGTCTTTGAACCGACGTTTCCCGGGAAGATGACATACGTCAGATTCGGGAATTTACTTTCTTCCCCTGTAATCCAGACAGGAATTCCTGGTTTGATTTGACCCGCGACGGTGGCACGTTTAACTTGAAGTCCGGTTGTGCCGATATCACTTGAGGTAATGCCGCCTTTGGCGATGATGTAACTAGGACGTACGTGTAATCGGCTAACGATACTGGTTACGGCATCAGAAATCTGAATCGAAAGCTTCAGTTCATTTTCCTGTTGGTTGTCCCCCAAATCGAGGCGTTCCCGTTTTGTATAAACGGCTACCGTCTGACCCGATTGAATCAATCGTTCTGTTGTTGTGATGATCCGCTTGATTTCTTCCCGGAATTTATCGGGGAACAGAACAAGATGGACATCAAATTCAATGAAGTGGATAAAGGGACATGTCTTTAATTCCTCTAATTGTTCCGTCGTCTTTTTGACGTGAGAACCAATCATGATTAAACCACCGTGACCGTTGCCGGAAATCAATTCTTTTTTTGTCAGCAAGGGACGATTAGTTACCCCGCCGATGACCTTTGTAAAAGCAGCAGCTGTTCGGAACATAAACCGTTTTCCGGCATTCATGGCGCGAATCAGTGCAATCGTCGCGACTTTGACATCCACATAGTCCGTCGCGTTGATGATAATTTTATTAAAATCATGGACGTTCATGAGTTGATCGACCAACTGGTCAAGATTCAGCTGTCGCAAATCCGTAAGAGATAAGGAAACGACATCGTCTGCTTGGAATACACCATTTGATTTTTCTTCGGCCCATTCGCCCAGATGTGACGCAGCGTAGCCGAACGTTCGATCCTTAGCGAACTCGGTTTGACCAGCGGGGACCAATGTCTCTTCTTCAAGAACGTAATGGACATCTTCGATCGTGTAACGACCGCCTTCTTGGAAAAACGGCATGATGATTTCTCCATCATGGTAGCGATTTGACTGTTGTTCGAGCGTTTGTCGCAGAACCTCGGTTTCAAGAGGATAATGACCACGGAGTGTGGAATCGCCGCGACTGATTAAAATGAACGGTTGATAAAGTTGATCGGAAACCTGTTGAATGGTTGCCGCAATGTCTTCATGAACCTGTCGCGTTTCTTCACTTGTGAATCCCCGTGAATTCGTCAAAAGGAAGAACATCGGCTGTTCTTCCTTAAAACCGGCTTCAATGCTTTCGGCTGTCCAATCCGTGTAGACGGAAACACCGTGGACGGTCTGAACACCTGTCGGATCATCGTCGAGAACGATAATCTTGTGTTTAAACTGTCGCAACTCTTCGAAAAGTAGGTCATCCACTACTTGTGCATCCGGGAGTGCCGGAAGATTGGCCAACGTTTCAGCGGCCGGTAATGTTCGAAATGTTGAAATCATCTGTTACACCTTCCTTACTTCAACATGTGCTAATTTTTCATAATATTGAATGATGCCACCATGGTCATCCGCCGCTTTACCATCAATCTTCAAAGCATGAAAAATTTCGACAAGCTGACTGGAGAGCGGGAGCGGGACACCGATTTCATGAGCGGTTTCCATGACATTTGTCATATCTTTTAAATTGATGTCGATGCGTCCGCCGGCGACGAAGTTTCGTTCAAGAATCAAAGGGACTTTCGCATCGAGGACAGCACTGCCGGCAAGACCACCGCGGATGGCATGATACATTTTCTCAACATCGATTCCGGCTTTCGCGGCAAGCGTCAGAGCTTCTGACATGGCAGCGATGTTCAAATTAACGATGATTTGATTGGCGAGTTTGGCGGTTACACCGCTTCCGTTTTTCCCGACGAGTGTGACACTGGCACCGATGACATCAAGCAATGGCTTGACGGAATTGAAGATGTCTTCTTTTCCACCGACCATGATGGAGAGTGTTCCGTCGATTGCTTTTGGTTCACCGCCACTGACCGGGGCATCCAACATTTCAACACCACGCAGAGCGGCTTGATTCGCGATTTCAACAGAGGCAACGGGAGAGATGGAACTCATATCAATCAGGATGGTGCCTGGTGTAGCAGTGTGCAAAATACCGTTTTCTCCGAGTACAACCTGCTCGACGTGATGCGAAGCCGGCAACATCGTAATGATGACATCACATGTCGCCCCCATGTCAGCAGGAGTTCCTGAAGTTGCGCCTGCCTCGATTAATGCCTGTACACTGTCCGCGTTCAAATCATTGACGGTCACATTATAGCCTGCCTGCAATATATTCAATGCCATAGGTTTCCCCATGATGCCTAAGCCGATAAATCCAATACGAGTTGTCATATCATCAAAACTCCTTTTCAGATAAAAGATAGCGCTTTCATAAGCCTTTAACCGAAGTGTACACACTTTGTTCAATTTTGTATACAATTTATTTTAAAATGTATACAAAATAAGTTCCTTTTCTATTTCCAGTATTAAACTTATACTTTGATATAAGAGGAAAAACGAATGTAGGAGACGATTCTAGTGGGGAAAAAAACAACGCAATTGGCATATGTACAAGCATATGAATATATACGCGACCGCATATTAAGCGGAGAGCTGGAGCGTGGGACAAAATTAGTGGAAGAACGATTGGCGGAAGAAATGGGCATCAGTCGGACACCGGTCCGGGACTCGATTCGAAAGTTAGAGCAGGAAGGCTTGATTAAACAAAAACGGGTGGTAAATCCAACAGATATGGATTTACGTGATCTTTTTCAAGTCCGGATGCTGCTTGAAGGATTTGCCGCGAGCCATTGCGCGACATACATGAAGGACGAGGATTTGCAAAAATTGAAACGTTGTGTCGAAATTGGACGAACCGGTGAACTCGAAGAGGTAATGACAGCCAACAAAGAATTTCATGATCTTATCGTCGGTGCGACAAATAACCCCGTCATGATTGACATCATCGACCGTATGCAGTCGATCATCTACTTGTTCCGCAAAACGGTGGTCCTTCATAAAAGACCGTTGTTGATTGAAGAACACGATGATATTTATCAAGCTATTTTGCAACATCAGCCGGAAGAAGCGGAACGATTGATGAAGGCACATTTACAACTGGATTTGGAATTTTGTTTGAACTGGATGAAAGGATAAACGACGGGAAACGTCGTTTATCCTTTTTTTATAGAGTGGATTCTTCTCTTCAGGACAAATGTCCTTTATCATTCAGGGAGGCTTCGTTTAAATGGAAGTATGAAAATCAAGAAGAGGAGGGACAACGATGCGTGGCATTCTTTTTGCAATCAGCGGCGGTTTTTTTCTGACACTCCAAAGTGTCGCCAATGCCCGAATCAGCAACAGCATCGGGACGTGGCAAGCGGCGACCTTGACCCAGATGACCGGTTTTGTCGTCGCCTTATTGATTACGTTGATCCTGCGTGACCGGACGTTCCTGCAGATGAAAGAGGTTAAGCTGCTTTATTTATCCGGAGGAGCATTGGCTGCTGCCGTCTTATTCAGTAACATGACAGCCGTTCATTTGATGGGTGTGACGTTGACGATCTCTTTATTCCTGATTGCCCAGCTCGGCTTGGCACTGGTGATTGATTGGAACGGATGGTTCGGAATGATCAAGCGGCGGTTACAGCTGCCTCAAGTGATCGGCATTTTAATGATGATCGGCGGCGTGCTGATCTTGAAATGGTAAGGGGGAAAGAACGTGGAACAAGCACAACTGGATGAGTACTTGGCGCGGTTTCAATTGACGGAAGTGTTTGCCGGCGGGTTGCGGGAGCATTTACAACCGGTCGCTTTTCAAGCCGGAGACTGGCTGTGTCGTCAAGGAGACGCAGCGGACCGAATGTACTTGTTGCTCGAGGGGAAGCTGAAGATTACCCATATGTCAGCGACCGGAAAACGGCTCGTCTTATCGTTTAAACATCCGTTTGATCTGGTCGGCGACATCGAATACGTCCGCCGGACACCGTTGATGAATACGGTCGAAGCGGTCACACCGGTCAAAGCGGTCAGTATTTCCTATGCGGCACTGGAACAAAACGGAGCCGATAATCCGGCACTGCTCCGCTTTTTACTCGAGACGATTACGATGAAGTTTGAGCTGAAGTCGCATTCGATGAGCTTTAATCTGCTGTATCCGGTCGAAGTCCGACTCGCCAGTTACCTCTTGTCGATGACACCGGAAACACCGACGTTACCGGTCAGTGATCTCGTCGATGCGGCGGATTTGATCGGCACGAGTTACCGTCACCTCAACCGTGTCCTACGGCAATTCAGCCAGGACGGTTTGATTGAACGGACGAACCGGACGATTACGATCGTGGACCGGGACGGCTTGACGGAACGGGTCGGCGAAAGTATCTATGAGTGAGGAGGAAAGAAGATGACACTTGGAATAGTTCTGGCTTTATTCGGCGGAATGATGGTCTGTATTCAGAATACCTTTAATGCCAAGGTCAAGGAACGGGTCGGCGCATGGGCGACGACGACGCTTGTCCTCGGACTCGGATTTCTGGCCTCGCTGACGATCGGACTGCTTGTTGAAGGCGGCGGTCTTTTCTCAATGAGTGGGATGGAATCATGGTTTTGGTTCAGCGGCATCATCGGAGTCGGCGTCGTTTTGTGCGTAACGCAAGGAGTGCAACAGCTCGGACCGAGTTATGCGATTTCAATCGTCATGGTCTCGCAAATCCTGTTTGCCTTGCTGTGGGATACGCTCGGGTGGTTTGGTCTCGATCAAGTGGCATTTACGTGGACGAAAGCCGTCGGCGTTGTCCTGATTGGCGGCGGTGTTTTATTATTCCAACTCGGCGGCAAGTTAACCGAACGACGGATGTTACGAAAGGGAGCCTGACAGATGAACTACACGACATTGTTATTTGATATCGATCATACATTACTTGATTTTGATGCGACGGAACGCGCGGCCTTGCGGCAACTGTTTGAAGAGGAACAGCTCGAATGGACGGCCGAACGGGAAGCCCGTTACCGAACAATCAACCGTTCCTTATGGCAGGCACTTGAACGGGGAGAGGTAACACGGCAGGAAGTGATTACGTCACGTTTTGTGGCGTTTTTTGCCGAGCAGGGCCGGACGGTCGACGGCAGTCGAATGGATACGCGTTACCGTGCATACTTGAGTCAAGGGACGGAATTGATTGCAGGAGCAATCGAGTTGCTCGAATCGCTCAAAGGGAAGTATCGGCTGTATATCGTGACGAACGGTGTCGCGGCGACACAACATGCACGACTTAAAGGATCTGGTCTGGCGCCTTATTTTGACGGGATTTTTGTCTCGGAAGAAACCGGCTATCAAAAACCGATGCCGGCCTTTTTTGATTACGTGTTTGACCGGATCCCGGACGCGACGCGCGATCAGACGTTGATCATCGGCGACTCGTTGACGGCAGACATCCAGGGCGGCATCTCGGCAGGAATTGCGACGTGTTGGTTTAATCCCGGTCATGCCGCAGTACCTGTGGAACTGACACCCACTTATACGATTGATCGGCTCGATCAGCTCACGGCAGTACTGAAAACAAAGGAGGAAGTCCGATGAGAGTGGCGTTGATCGGTGCCGGGTTCCATGCCCGGACGAACTTATTTCCGGCAATAAAGGAAGCCGATTTTGAAATTGTTGCGGTGACGACACGCCGTCTTGAAAGTGCGGAACGGGCGTTACGCGACATCGGCAGTACCGGCCGCGCCTATATGGACTACACGCAGATGCTTGCAGAGGAACAGATGGATGCAGTCCTCATTTGTCTTCAACCGGCGGATCAGGTCGAGGTTGTCCGGTCGTGTCTGGCAGCGGGCTGTGCCGTCTACGTCGAAAAACCACTCGGCTTATCGGTTGGACAGGCGGAAGAGCTGGTCGAACTCGTCACGGATCAGGTGACAAGCGTCGGCTTCATGAAACGGTATGCACCGGTTTATACGAAACTGAAGCAAGTACTGGTCCAAAACACATACGGCGATCTTCGTTCGTTCGAATTACGATTTGCCTGTGATGCGTCCGGCTTCTGTCACGACCGAGCCGACTTTTTATCACTCGCTGCGATTCATCAACTCGATTTGATCCGCTTCTTGGCGGGCGAAGTCGCGGAAATCACCGGTGTGTCGCTTGAAGCGGACGGTGAGTTGCATCTGCAGCTGTCACTTCGGATGACAAGCGGGGCAGTCGGACAGGTGACCTTGATAAACTCTCCGCTCTATACAAGAGAAGTCGAGGAGCTGACGCTGCGCTTTGAACGGGCCGTGTGCCAAGCCACGGAAATGGAGCATTTGATCATCGAGGAAAAACAAGCACCGACATCCTGGCAGGAGCTTGAAGAACGGCAGATGTATTACCGGTCCCCGATGTCGACGATGTCCGGTGGGATGAAAGATTTGTATTTGCGCGGATTCGTCGGCGAGATGAAACATTTTCAAGCAGCGGTTCAAGGCGATGTCGTATCCCACTCCGATTTTCGGGACAACGTCAAAACGATGCAATTGATTCAAGATATTCTCGATACTGTCCGATAATGATAATAGAGAAAAGATCACGAAAGGGGGCGATCATGGTGAACATGACGCAAACAAAACAGGAAACGGGGCGCGACGCGTAACCCGCTTTTCTTAAAAAAACGGGGGAATGGATATGCAGATTGAATTACGCCCAGTCACGAACGAGAACTGGGAAGCCTGCTGTGCGCTTGAATTAACAGCGGAACAACAGGAATTTTTAGAACCGAACGTCTACTCGATTGCGCAGGCTGGTTTCGAACCGACGCTCGTCATGCGGGCGATTTATGCAGCGGATAAGTTGGTCGGATTTTTGATGTACAATTCGGAACGGGAAGAACTGGACGGCTACTGGATTTATCGACTGATGGTCGACCAACGCCATCAAGGGTCAGGAGTCGGCCGGGAAGCGATGCGGTTGTTGCTCGGGGAGATGCAACAGCTTCCGGAAGCAAAGTGTATCGTCGTTGGTTACCGTCCGGACAATCAAGCAGCGCACCGTCTGTATGCACGACTCGGATTTATCGATCACGGTGACCGCTTCGGAAAAGAGATGGCAGTCCGGTACACGTTTTAAGCAGTAAGATCTTAGCCTTGCTAAGGTCTTTTTTAAGTAAAAAATGGACAAGGAGCATAATATCATGAACATACGGGCAATGACCGCAGCCGATTATCCGGAAGTCAGTCGGATTTACCAACAGGGGATAAAGACGCAAAATGCGACGTTTCGAACGGAAGTACCGCCGTTTGACTACTGGGATGCCCATCATCACATACACAGCCGGATTGTGGCGGAAGAAGACGGGAAGGTGCTCGGATGGGTCGCGATCAGTCCCTTTTCGTCGATTCCCGCCTATCACGGGGTGGCGGAAGTCAGTCTTTATATTGACGAAGACGCACGCGGCAAAGGAATCGGTACCGCATTGATGCATGCTGTCATTGAAGCGAGTGAAGCGGCGGGCATCTGGACGTTGCACTCACAAATCTTCCCGGAAAACACTGCGAGTTTAAAGCTGCACCAGCGGTTTGGTTTCCGGGAAGTCGGCCGGCGGGAACGGATCGGACAATTGGCCGGCGTCTGGCGGGATACGGTTTTACTGGAGCGGAGAAGTCAGATGTAAAAGCAGATGAGAGGAAAAAGGGAAGACGGATGTCACATCCGTCTTCCCTTTTTGTGTGGTGAGGGCTGTTTTAACATCATCAGTTCTTTTTGGTCAGAACAAAGGCAAAAATCTGTTCACCTTTTTTCATCGTGATGTTCTCAGGACCATGAATATCGTTAAATGGATTCGACGAGAGGTTTCCACTTGCGGACAACTGACGGAGGAACAGGACATTGTAATCTTCCAGCGTGAACTCACTTGACGGATTTTGTGTGTTGACGGCATCCGGTTTTATTTTTAAAGCTTCGTGTGAACGCAGGCTCACACCATTCAAATTAGCACCAAACCGGGTATATTTGGCCGAAGAAGATTGTACGATCCGCAACGTCGAGTCATATGTTTTAGCGGGGATTTCCATTGAAAAGAGTGTCCGCTCTTTATGATTTGGTAAGTATTCGACACCTTTCAAGAGATACGCTTTCTTGAGTTTGCCTTTTAAATGAAATGCAGCGATGTCCTGATCGTTGATTTGCGCAAAGGCTTGTTCACCGGCTTTTAACTTGAGCGGTGTGACCGTTAGTGTTTCATTTTTGGGAGCAAGGCAACCGCTGAGAGAAAAAGCGGATAATAAACAGACAATCCAAAATTTTCTCATGGAAAAAACATCCTTTCTTAAAGGATTACGGTAACAAACAAAAAACGTCTTGTCGAGAAAGACAAGACGCGGATGTCATTACTTGTGATTCGATAACACGATCCCGAAAATCCGTTCACCCTTTTTAAGCGGGACGTCAGCCGGTCGGGTGACATCGTTTAAATTAAAGCCGCGAATTCCGTTATTTTTCGTCATGTGATAAACCATCAACAGATTGTACGGGGTAGCGGCAGAAGGACCGGATCGGAAATCAGCACCACGCACCATGTAATCATCAAGCTGTTTAAAGGTGTGGTCCCCTTGGACTGTCGTGTCGTCAACGTCGATGCCGAGGTGGATCTTATCGTCGGAGAAAGATTGGGCAAAGCGGACTTGCGTGTCATAGCTTTTGGGTTCAAGCTCGAGTGTAAAGAGAGACCGCTCTTTCTTATTCGGCAGGTATTCGACCCCTTTGAGCCAGTGTGTCTTTGTCAACTTTCCTTTTAACTGGACGCTGCCGATCTGTTGATTGCCAAGTGCCGCAAATTTTTCTTCACCTTCAGTGATGGAGACGGGAGAAATCGTCAGACTCGATGTGTAGTCAGCCGATGCTGCTTTTTTTGGAACGGATTCTTGTGCCTGTTCTTGATTACATCCGGTCAAGACAAGCGCTGCAAGTGGTATGTAAAGCCATTTCTTCATGAAGAACGCCTCATTTCATCTTTTTTTGGTAACATTATCCATAATTAATCGTATCGCTTTTGGGGGATGATTTCAATGGAGAACGGGAAAAGACCGACAGCAGGTATTTTCAGGAGGGATAAAGATGGATGATTTTTTTGGAGAAGGTCTTGAGACCAATGAGCAGAAACGAAAACGAAAACTCGAAGAAGTGTTTGACCAATCGTTTGAGTCGGAACGCCGCGACTTTAACCAGTCACTTGAACAGGAAGTGACCGTCGCCTTGATCGGGGACGTCAATGCGGGCAAATCCTCAACGCTGAATGCGATCCTTGGTCGGGAAGTGGCGACCGTTGGAGCAAAGCCGGGGGAAACGACGCGGATTGATCAAATCCGGCAACATCCGGAAGATAAGGTCGTCTTCGTCGATACGCCGGGACTGAACGATGCGAACAGCTTAAACTCGGACACGACATGGAAGTTTTACCAAAGTGCGGATGTCATCCTCTACTTCTTGAACGCCGCCGGAACCGTCTTATCGGAAACGGAAACAAAAAACTTCAAGAAGATTTATGCCCACAATAAAAACATCGTCATCGTCGTCACGAAAATCGATGCGACGAATGACCTCACGACGATTCTGACGCATATCGAATCGAAGTTACCGGGACCCAAAGTCGTGCCGGTCTCCGCGATGGACGGGACGAACATTGACCGTCTGCGGCGAGAGGTGCTCGACATCCTAAAAAAGTTCAACAAGGATAATCTGTTTGTTCGCGAGATCGATCCGGCGTTGCGGGGGAAAATCGCGAACAACTGGATCGTCGGAGCAGGGACCGCGGCAGGAGCGATTGGGGCCGTCCCGTTTCCGGGAGCCGACATCATTCCGTTGACATCGATTCAAATCGGGCTGATGCTGAAACTGTCGAACTTGTACGAGCGGAATCTTTCGAAGGAAAGTGCAAAGGAGTTGCTGGTCGTGACGATTGTCGGCAACTCCGGAAAAACGGCGTTCCGGCAATTGGCGAAGATGGTTCCCGGGTACGGGGCCGTCATCGGAGCCGGCGTCGCCTCGACGGCGACACTTGCACTCGGATACGGGACGAAGTACGCTTACGAAAATAAATTGGAACTGACGCCGGAAAGCTTGATGGGCTTCATCAAAAAGTTCCGCAAGAAATCAGACGGAGCAAAATAACGGACAGATTTTCCCCTCCCTGCTATGCTAGGACGAAAGTAGGGAGGGAAAGTCATGTCAACACTATTAGAAGAAATCCGCGCGTATCAAGAACAGTTTCGTCAAAAGGCACCGCAGGAAAAACAACGGTTGATGGCACAAGCGACAAATGAGTTAGCCGCATCAGACGGCGCCAAAGGATTGACTGTCGGAGATGAGGCACCCCGCTTCACATTGCCGAATGCATCCGGTCAGTCGGTGTCGTTAGAGGAGCTGCTGCAAGACGGTCCCGTCATCGTGACGTTTTATCGCGGTGGCTGGTGCCCATATTGTAATCTGGAGCTCCGGGCCTACCAACGGGAATTAGAGAAAATTGAGGCAAAAGGAGCAGCGCTTGTGGCGATCAGTCCGGAAACACCGGATCACTCGCTCTCGACACAGGAAAAAAATGACCTGGCCTTTCAGGTGTTGAGTGATGTCGATAACGTCGTCGCCCGTCAGTTCGACCTTGTGTTTGATATGCCGGACTATTTAATTGACGTGTACAAGGCATCCGGTCTTGACGTTGCCGGTCATAACGGCAACGAGGACTGGCAGTTGCCAAAACCAGCAACGTTCATCATTCAGCCGTCCGGTAAAGTTTCATTTGCGGACGTCCCGGCTGATTATACAAAACGGACAGATCCGCTGACGATCATCGAAGCGTTGTAAAAATCGCATGAACCAAGAACGAAATCCCGTCTATCATCGAGGCGGGATTTTTTTCTGTGGCGTGCCATTCTTTTGTTGATAAATGTATATAAATGGGTATAGAAAGGTAACGAATTGAAGAAATGGAGGTGGGCGTTACTCCTTTTTCAATCAAGGAGTTCGCTGTGTCTATGTATAAAATCGAGCCAGTATTCAAAGAACGGATTTGGGGTGGTCGTCGTCTTGAAGAGTTGTTTCATTTCGATTTACCGGCAGGATCAATCGGAGAATGCTGGACGGTTTCGGCACATCCGAGCGGACGAACTCCTTTAGCGGACGGTCCTTATCAAGGACAGACGCTCGATCAATTGTGGCAGACCCACCGGACAAGTTTATTTGGTCCATACGCACTGGAGGCGTTCCCTTTACACGTTAAGCTGCTCGATTCCTCCTCGTATTTGTCCGTTCAAGTCCATCCGAATGATGAAGATGCGAAACGGTTGGAAGGCGAACCGTACGGAAAAAATGAATGTTGGTATATCCTCGAGGCGGAGGAAGGAGCGGAAGTCATTGTTGGTCACCATCTGTCTTGTCGCGAAGAACTCGTGACGTGTGCGGAGCGGAAGGAATGGGATGCCTGCCTTCGTCATCAATCTGTCCAAAAAGGGGATTTCATTTACATTCCGAGTGGAACGATTCATGCCCTTGGATCGGGAATCGTGTTGCTCGAAATTCAACAAATGAGTGACCGGACGTATCGACTGTATGATTATGACCGTCTCGACGCCGATGGAAACCGCCGTGAGCTGCACCTCGAAAAAGCAATCGCCGTTACGACGATTCCGGATGAACCGTTGACCATCCGACCGATTCGAGAGACGACGGCTTCCGGAACAAAAACGACATTGTTGGAAGTCCCCTTCTTCACGGTCATCCATCATGACATCAAGGGGACGGAGTACTGCTTATCCGACAGCCCGACGTTTCGATTGCTGACCGTCGTGTCAGGTCAAGGTGAAGTATGTGCAGCTGACGGTTCCGAACAACGCCAGTTACAAAAAGGCGATCAGTATTTCATTCCCTGTTCGGCAGGAGAATACCGGATCTCCGGACAACTGGCGTGCGTGACCAGTGAGGTGTTTCCAAGTTAAAAGCACGTATCGCCTTTGCGATACGTGCCACTGTTAATTCGAACCGAGTGAAATCGGAAGCGGATAGTTGTCTTCCTCCGTCCAGTCGATGGAGTATTTGATTTCGATCATGATCAAGTCACTCAATGTTTTTAATGTATGCGGCACTTCGCGTGGAATGTGGACGACGGAAGTCGGACCAAGCAATTGATGTTGCCCATCGATGATTGCTTCGGCTTGTCCTTGAAGAATGCTCCACGTCGAGTCTGTCTGAGCATGGTAATGATGGCTGATCTGATGGTTGGCTTGGATATGCAGCCGGCGTGTCACGGCATATCGCCCGTCGTCCAATTGTTGTTGATGAAGAATCGTGGCATACCCCCAGCGTTTCCATTCAAATTGCGGAGGCAGTTCTTGATCAACAAGATAATCTTTAAGATGGGGCGTTTCCTCCTTTGACGAAACGAGGACACCATCGGGACTGACTGAAACGATTAAGTCAGTCAAGCCGATTCCGAGGACAGGAACTTGTAATTCATTGACGATATGCGTATTGGTGGAATGAATCAACCGTGCATTGCCATGAATCGAACTCGGCATTTCTTCCGTCAGGGTATTCCACGTCCCGAGATCTTTCCAGTATCCTTCATACCGATGAACAAATAAGTTGGTTGTTTTCTCGACGACGGCATAATCAAACGATGTTTTCTCAAGCGAATCATACGCCGTTCGCAATGCCTGATACGTAACAGGCACCTGTTGCTCGTTCAGTCGTTCCGTCAAGAAGTCAAGCCGGCAGGCGAAGACCCCGCAATTCCACAACGCTCCTTGATCAATCAACTCGACTGCAGTCTCCAAGGAGGGTTTTTCACGAAATTGTTGGACCGGAGACATCGTGCTTGTCGATTCAGGAATGATATAGCCGTATTTAGAAGTTGGATGAAGCGGTTCGACTCCCATTAAATGAAGCGCGTCAGGGTGAGCCTGAACGGCCGCATCGAGCGCAGAAAACCGCTGGAAAAAGGAAGCGTCGACGTAAGGATCAACCGGCATGACGATGATCGTTTCCGTTGGATCAATTCGTTCTGCCAGATAACTCGTTGCGAGCATGATGGCCGGGAACGTATCCCGCCGAGACGGTTCATGGATGACGGACACCTTGGTGCCGAGTTGATGTTCAATCGCATCGAGTTGGGCTTCCGTCGTCGTGATGACGGTCCGGTCCGCTAAACCGCTCGCTTCTAACTGTTGAAACACCCGTTCCATCATTGATTGTTTGTGTCCATCGGCATCTTCAAGAATGCGCAGGAACTGTTTGGAATTCAAATCGTTTGACAGCGGCCAAAGTCGTTTTCCGGATCCACCTGATAATAAGAGAATATACATCATCCAACACCCTTTCTGAACTGGAGGTTTTAAAGATGGCACTGTACTTATTAGTTGATGCGCACGAGCCGACAAGAAAGATTTTGCAACGGAAGTTACTGGAACAGAATCAAGAAGTAGCAGAAGCCGCCTCGGCAGAAGAAGCTTTATCGGTCCTCGAAGCACAAGACGTGGATGTCATCGTGACTGAATTACGCTTGCCGCAACTCGATGGGGTTGAACTGCTGAAAAAGGTCACGCGCTTGTACCCGTTGACCAAACAAATTGTTCTGACGGATTACATGCAATTGCATACGTTGCTCGCTGCCGTCAATTCGGGCAACATCAGCCGCTTGATGACGAAACCGTTGAAAGTTGACGAAACGATTCTTCGGATCATGAAAAAAATCGGAGCGGAAGTGGTGGAGACGAAACACCGGAAAAACAATATCGGTGTCATGTTTAACGGGATTTTAACCAATGCCAATCGTCCTTATTGTTTATTTTTTGAGGATGGAACGATTGTTGGTCGCCGTGCGCTGGAAATTCCGAATCAAGAAGCGCCGGATGATGAAATGAACGGCTTGCACCGTTTTGAGTTTCCGACGCAATTCGGAACCTATATCTTGTACCAATCAATGAATGGAACGGTCATGAAACACGTTTGAAGACAAGCGACTCGACTCCGATGAAGCTGAGGCGGATGTACATGTAGATCACACCGGCAGCGAGAAGCGGATGACGCACGTATTTTTTGAGATTCGTTTTATGATACAAAACAGGTCGGAAAAAGTACCAGCGTTGCAACGCCTTTGCCAGTCCGCCGTCTTCGTTTTGAAGCGTCGTCGGCATGACGTCAAAGTAATAGCGTTTCTTTTGGAGCAGGTCGGTCAGTTCGACCTGTTTTTCATTGTGCCGGACGAAAGTGAAGGTCGCCCGCCGGATTTGCCCTCCTTGCTCCAGGTAACGGATGGTGGGTTGGGTTTCCTCAAAACTGATTTGTGTCGGATCAATTTCACCCGAAGTCACATAGGCGTCGAGCCGCCAAAAACGGGCGGCTTCGATCGAATTGGCATCAAGCTGATCGGTCGGAATGTTAAACAGGTTCCGTTCGAACACTTTGACCTGGCTGAAAAAATTCGAATGGTCGCTGTATGCCTGTTCCGGGATGACAAGTGCTCCGATATCCGGATGGGCTTCGAGGTACAACAGACAACTCTTCAAGAGGTCATCCGACAGCACCATATCCGAATCGATGATATACAGATAATCGACGTCGAGTGCTTTTAGACGATCGATGGCCGTCTTTCGCGCAATCCCGCGTTCGCCATGCGGCAACGCGATGACCTCAAAGCGTTCATCGTGTTGTGTTAACCGTCTGATTGTCTCGACCGTTTGATCAGTCGATCCATCGTCGGCAATGATACAACGAAAAGGTGAAGCTTGGGCTTGGAGAGAACGAATCGTTTCTTCGATAATGGCTTCATTTTGATACGTCGACATCGCGATTCCAATCATACATACTCCTCCTTCACATCAGGTAGTGGAAGTTCGTTCTGGAGCCAGTTTCGAAAATGTTGACCGGTGTTATCCCAGTGCAGCGTCTGGGCGAAGCGATAGGCAGCATAACGAATCGTGTCGTATTGTTCGGTGTCTTGAATGCAGGAACGCATTTCGGAAGCGAGCGCACCGGGCGACTGGGCGACAGTCATATAACCCGCCATCCCGTACTGGACGGCATCTCGTAAACCGGGGGCGTCATAAACGATCGTCGGTGTGCCGACAGCGGCCGCTTCACTGACCGTCAATCCCCAGCCTTCCCGTTTGGAAGGGAAGAGAAGGGCGGTCGCCCGACTCATTCGTTCTAGCTTTTCCTCTGCGCTGACAAAGCCGAAGTACGTAATGTCTCCCCGAATCTCTTCCGGGACAAGCGGGTCCAGCTGCTGTTGGATATAGCGCTCATCTTTTTTGCCGATGACCCAAAACTTCGCTGTCGGAAATTCTTGTTTTAGGATGACGAAGGCCTGAATGGCATCGTCGATTCCTTTATAAGCAGACATCCGTCCGACGTATAAAAAGGTCGGGACCGGCTCTTTCGGCTGCCAGGTGTCTTCTTTCCAAGGAACAAAATCGAGTCCTTCGGGCAGAATCGTGATCTGTTGTTTGGAAAAGCCGATGGAGCGTAAGTCATCCGCCGTCGACTGACTGACCGTCAAGGCGCGTCCGTGACGATACAACTGGAGCCGGGGCGTCTCGGTCTGTTCGCCGAGCCAGGCATACGGGCGCTTGACGTTGATCTGCCAGATTTCACGCGTGAATTGATGAATGAACAGGGCACGCTTAGCACGTGGAACATACAACGGCGTGAAGAACTGATGGGTGTTGACCTGATCGACGACGAGATCGATCGATGAAGCGTGTTTGTAATAGTAAGAAGCCGCATACGGAATGACGGTTGCGAGTGTACCGTGGCGGACGTACGTGATGCCGTCTAAAAATTCGACGTCATGTCCCCCTTCAAAGGCGGGGGAAATGTGCGTGATCGTATAGTCATCCGCGACACGGCGAAGCATTTCGTGTGTAAAGACCTCGGCACCACCGGCCTTCGGGTGTTTGATGTCACGCCACGATAAAAATAAGAGATGGGGTTTCATAAATGCTCCTCCTTTTTCGCAATCAATCGCTGTTTTGGCAAAATGAATCTCAGGACAAAGGCACTTCCTAACAAGACGACCGCTTGCCCGGTCAACCAAATTTCAACCGTTTGGCGGACGAACATAAGGGAGAGGACCAATAAGACGAGAATCCCCCAGAACCATTTCAGATAGCTTGTCCGGTGCAGCGAAAATTGGACAAGTGCTTCGTACTGGATCAGGGTGATGCCGGCGTAGACGAGCACCATGTATTTGACATACTGTCCGGCTAAGTCATAACCGGATCCGAATAACCAGGGAATGAGATACGGGACCACTGTGACGTAAAAGAGGACGGCACAGGCAAGACCACTTAATAGAAACAGGTACAACTTACGTTCCCAAATGTGAAAGGACTGTTGGTGATTAAGGCTGCTAAGGCGCGGTAAAAGAAGCTGCGATAAGGAAAGGGCGACAAACAACAACAACTGACCGAACCGCAAGGCGACGGAATAGTCGCCGGCAAATGTCGGGAAAAACCGTGTCACGAGCAGGCTGTCGAGTGTAAAGAAGAGGGTCATGACGACTTGGGTGTGAATCATATGTGTCAAACCGTGCCACCGGGTTGGACCGGTACTCTCTGGGAACGGTGTCTGAAGCAGGCTGACAAGATAAGCCATCAGCATCCCGATCAAGATAAAGGTTAAGGCAAGCGTCACATTCGTATACTGAAGCAAGAACCAGGTGGCCATCACTTTTGTTAACGATTCAACATAATACGAAAGGTTCAGGGCGTAAAAACGTTCTTGCGCTTGAATGACACCACGCCGGAAAGATAATAAGATATGGAAGAAGACTGTAAGCACAACAAGAAGAAGGTTTATTCTGGTAAAAGGTAGAAGGTTAGGTAAGACATACAGTAAGATAAGTAAAATGACTCCGACGACAGCCAACAACCGGTTTCGTAAAACACGATAATGATTCGTTAAATGTTGACTGAGATCGCGTGTGACCGTCCACTGCAAGGCGCTTCCGATGATCAGGAGCAGACCCAGTAAAGCGAGATAACCGTTTAAAAATCCATAGTCGACACTTGATAATTGACGGGCTAACAACAAGTGATAGGCATAGTTGACGATGTTCAATAAAATATCGAGAACCGGAAAAATCAAAATTACCGCATGACGGTTTAGAAAACCAGTCATCGGAACACCTCCCATCAATCGTTTGAATGATACGGAAAGGATGAATCAGTATGAATCAAGGTCATATCGCAGTCTTTACGGACCACGGACGGAACATTCCTTACGAAACCCTGATTTCCTATTATCCTGTACTCTTTTATACACAACCTGGTAAATGTCCTGCTTCATTTGAACAAATTGCCATTACAGAAGTGCAGAGTGCGGAAGGTGAACATGATATCAAGTTGTATGTCGTCGACTATCAGACGCGTGAAGACGAGTTGAAAATCGTGAATCAAATCCGCAGTATCCGTTCGCGCGCCAAAATTCTGCTGATCAAAGATGTCGTGCGGATGAAAGGGGATTTCCCCTACGAAGCAGTAAAAGGGGACGGCATTTTACGCACCTTTTCCTACCGGGCGGGCTACCCGAATGAACTGTTTGCTGAAATCCAACATATCATCCATCCTGAATATCCCATTTTAAAAGACACTATAGCCTTTATATTACCAATATTTAACGAAGAGAAACGTTTTATGCATGTAAAACAATTTTTAGAAGCCTTGGCAGAGCTGATCAGTGAAGATTACATTCATGCCTCGATCAACTTCTTTGATGATGCCTCTTCTGACCGTTCAAAGGCGTTGTTACATGACTACCGGTCCATCGTCATGGAAGCGACGGATACACTGTTTACAGTCGGATATCTGGAAGTCCATCAGGTGGAACGGAATACTCGGAAAGCGGGACTTTTCATCGAAGGGATGAAAAATATCTCGAGTGATTATTACGTGTTCGTCGATGCCGACAATTCGTTTAAGACAGAAGACATCGCCCGTCTGTTGACGATTGCCCAAAACGATTATTATGATATCGTCATCGGAACGAAGGACCTGACGATCGAAGACCGCGGTCTTGTCCGGCGTTTGCTCAGTTTTGCCAAACGGAATCTGACACGGACCTTTTTACCAAAAGGGGTGACGGATTCACAAACCGGTCTAAAAATCATCAATCGTCGTGTCGTCCCGCGGATCCTGCCGTATTTAAACGTCGAGAGTGGTCTGGCGATTGATCTGGAATTGATGTATGCCGCGAAAAAAGAGCGGTTGCGTGTGTTCCAACAGCCTGTGACCTGTATCGAGCGGGAAGGATCACACGTCAATCTGGTCAAGGACTCGATTGCTTTTTTAAAGACGATGATTGCTTTGTATCGACGCCATCGTTAAATACCCTGTACCGGTTCGCTATGCAACGGGTCGGTACAGGGTATTTGTCATGTCTTCGTTTTTTTAGGGCGACTAATCGTTGAGGACAGTTTTGCGCGGAACCGTTGACGAACCGCTACGAACCGGTGACCCGTCATCCACCAGATCAGCAGTCCGCTCAAGGGGAATGCGAGCAATAGGACCGTCAGTCCGACGTAATAGACGGGACGTAAGACGACGGTGACATCGGCCGTTGATTGAGTCGAGCGGTACAGTTGGCTGACGCCGTTCAGCGCGATGTTGCCCCGCATCGGTTCGACGCCGTCCCGTAACTCAAAGAGCGGTGTCGGCGAATCGTTGACTGTAAAACGACCAAGGGACGCATCACTTGTGATGTGTCGATTCATCAAGGATGGAGTGATGCCGAGTTTCTCGGCCGGTGTTTTGGCAAACAGCGGTTTTCCGGTCTGCTCTGCCATCACGAACTGGTCGACGAGGATCAGTTGATCGTAAGGGAGAAACTCCAGATTTTTGAGCTGTAAGCTGCCCGCCTTTTTTTCATTGCCGCGTGTCCAGATATGGAGCTGCATCCGGACCGTTTTTTTCGGAGGAATGATCATCTGTTCGTAATGATTCCAGCGGCTCTTTTTGTCTTCCTCGACTTCATTGATGAAATCAGTCCCGATGACACGGTCTTTTTCATCCAGATAAAAAACTTTCAAGTGGCGTTGCCGGACATTTTTACTGACCGCATCAAACTGCAGCAAGTATTCATGATTCGGACGTGCCTTGATTTTTTGAGAGGCGAAGATATACCAGTCACACGAACAAGTTGCTTCATATTCCATGCGATACGTACCGTCTTTTTCGCTCCCGCTGAACATATCGTCCGTGATCGAGACACATGTCGCACAATTGGCGGCTGCTTCCGGTTCCGTAAGCGGCTTGTCGGTGACGATTTCATTCGGATCAAATTGATGCAGATCGTCCATCGTAACGAGTGACGGAACGGCACTCGCATACACCAGTTCAACTTCATAACGACCGCCCGTCAACGGGATGTCTTCCAGCGTAATCTGATGAAGTGCCGAGTAGACATCCGGCAAGGATTCGAGTTGATACGGAAAATCCCGGTGCAACGGATCGAAGGTCACCGTTTCTTGACCAATCGCTTGTTTTCGGATGTCTACCGTTTTGAAATCCTGCGCTGTCAAGACACGCCGGTAGATTGTTTCTTTTCCATCCCGCAGCAAGACGGTCAGACGTCCTTTTGGATTCGTCGGTCGTGTCGCCTTCAGTTGGATGTCGTAAGTGCCGTCTTCACGTACATCAATCGTTCGACGCAACGCACCGTTTTGAGCAGCCACACCCTTTCCGAAACTGAATCCGGGATAGTTGCGTTCGGATTGAAGATGTCCCTCGTAATCAAAGGCGGTTTCTGCTTCGAGCACCATCAACGTTTTGGTGATGGCGAGCTTCTCGTCCAGTCGTTCCTGAACTTTCGTCCATTCTGCTTTCGGAATCAAGACGATATTTTGGACGGCATTAAAGCCGGCCGTATTCGTGATACGGAGTGTCGAACTGCTGTTTTCTGCGATGAGGTTTCCAAGCGGCACCCAAACGAGTTTTGCCCCTGCCGCTTGCTTCGTCTTGACCGAGAATGTTTGATCGTTGAATTCAAAGTCAAGCTGGCCGCCGTTTTGGTTCAATAAGACACGTGCATAACCGGCATAACGACCGCGGGTAGTCTCTTTTGTCATCTCAATCGTGTTCGGTACCATGTAGTCCTCGAAACTGAAAATCTTGATATCGTGGACCCACCAGTACGTTTTCCGCTCCGGACGCTGAAAACTCAGCAAATCGATCCGCATCGTCTTGGCGTCTTTCGGGGTGACATATTCGCCTTGCAGATGGATCGCATCCAGGTCACCGGAATCGCGTGGGGCGACGACATACGTCTGATTCAGCTCACGCTCCTGTGCATCATAAAACCGGACTTTGACATGCAACCGGTCGACGCCGCGACCGGACGCTGTGATATCAAACCGGTACGCATTGTTCGGTAAGGCGTCCAGCTTGCCGGATTTTGCGACTTGCCAAATGTATTTCGGATCGCCTTCTGCGACTTCTGCGTGCAGGACAGGCAGATTGTTTTCTTTTGATAAGGGATTCGGCGACAAGTCGACGATGTCCGGATTATCCGCTTTGAAAAACGTCTCGTCCTCAAGCATCGAGTTGAACGACGCGACTTGTTTTGTCTTCAACTGATCAAGTTTATAGACGGGGGCATTGATCTTGGCCGAGGCGAAAGACAACCCGATTCCATCCCCGAAGTCGAGATCAAACGACGGATTTGCGATCCCCTGTGTCCGTAAATACCAGCGCCAATCACTGTTTGCCAAAAAGGTTTTGCCCCAGTTCAGGAACGAGTTGGCGGAGTCGATTGCCTCAAACGGTTTCCAGTAGTACTGTTCCGGAACCTGGCTCAGCAACACATCGTTTTCTTCCGCCATTTCGATGATGTCATCTTGTTTCAACCAGGATAACCCGTCCTGATGAGCTTGCGTCGCATATAAAATCGACTGGGGACCGAGGGCGTAGTCGTCCAATGTGGAGAAGGTAACCGACCGCTCAAGTCCGTACGGTGTCAAAATCAGTTGCGGAACGGTCCGAGTGTCGAGTGGTTCGATTAAATCGAATAACGTAAACAGACCCACTTGTTTTGTCGCGAGTAGATCACGTTGGGTTGCGAGAATCTTTTTGTTGAAGGCTTGCCGCTCCTTCATGCCCGTATATTCCGTCCGGTATGCAAACTGTTGCAGACCAAACGCCTGTGCAATTTGTCCGGCTTGATCGGAGCGACCCGTATCGAGCAAATACTGCATGAACGTCATCATGTAGCGGACCGTCTGGGTGGTACCTTCGTGGTGAAAGACGGTGTTTGCCTGCGAACCGTAGACGTGGACATCGCCGGTTGCTTTGGTTTCGCCGTCCGGATGCGGATTTTTATTCCAGGTCGGTGTCGCGACCCCGGTACTCGGTTGTGTCATTTCATCCGCAATCGGAAACTGAAGCCATTTCCCGTCAATCAGTTTTTGAACGGCGGTATATTCTTTCGGCATCTTCACCGGATGATAAAAACCTTCCATGTAGACGGCGCGGTACGGCCAGAAAAACAAACCGAGAGCGATGACCGTCGTCCCGATTGCAAGCAGGCGGTAAATCGGGAGCGGCAACGTTTTGGAAGGGCGGTTGAATACGGTTGCGAGACTTGAAGCGAGCAACAAACTATAGCTCACCATCAGCAATCCGACTAACTTGTTAGGGTCCCGAAACATGGCGCCGATCAGCGGCGTCTTCGTGACGAACAAGACAAAGAAGTCGGCGACCTGCTCGTGCGTCCCTGTCGCAAACACAATCAACGGGATGCTGAGCCCGGTGAAGAATAACAGGATCGGCTGACGATAGGAGACGAACGCACCAAGCGAAATCAATAACAGAATAACGCCGCCGCCTAACCAGAAACTGAGCGGTAACGTCGTCAGATCAAACATGGGCCACCAGTAGCTCGTTAAATAAAACACATTCGTCCATGAAGAATGACGGCTGAACAACATCAACGTATCGGAGACATTGATGTTGTGCTGCGAAGCTTGTGATCCGGTCAAGATGGAACCGACATACATGAAAAACCAGTATGAATTAAACAACAGGAAAACAAGCGAAAAGGCAATCGTGGAGCGGACATAAAAACCGATCAACGGTTGAATGATTTGCTCCTTCCGACGTGTCCAGAAGGTCTTCGCAAAAATCAGGGCGACCATGATCCCCATGTAGATCAAGGAAAAGAAAAAGTAATGGATGCCGGCCGCCATGAAAGCAAAGACAACGGACAGTCCGGTAATGTCGATCCATGTCCGGCGCGACAGCCGGTCGGATAAGGAAAAGTTCGGATTCAGCTGTTCGCGGAACTTGGGATCAAATATATTAAAAAACAATAACAAGGCAAGTGGAAAGACGGAGTAGCCACATAAGAGATAGATGTGCTGGATCCGCGTGATGACCCATGGATTCAAGGCGTAAAACAAAGCGGCGAGACCAAAGGCGACGAGTGATAAAAAAGAAAAGTGAGGTGAGACGTAGACCGAATGTAACCGTTTCGTCAAAGCGAACATCGAAACAGCGGACACAATCAACAAGCCAAAAATAAACGACTTGATCAGAATCGGACCGGACGCACCAAACAGCAGACTGAGCAGATAAAAAGGAAAGATGTAAATCAGACGGGCGACGTTCAACAAGGTCGTCGTACTCCACCGGTTGTTCCAGGCGCCAAAAATTTCCTCGAGATACCGATTGGACGAGAGACCAAATGACATATCACTGAAGACGACCATTCCCGGTTTCAGCAGGGGGGCGCCGTACAGAACAATCAAAACGAGAACGCCGGTTAATACGAGAGCATCTTTGCGGTAGGTTCGACCAAATCTGCGGGCAGCATCGAGTAGTGATTGTAGTGAGGTCTGCATCAAAGAACTCCTCTCTCAAAAAAAAGGTCAATTCTTTTACTATTCGGGATGTACCGGGATGATTCCTAGAACAGCTTCACTTAATTTTAACAAAAATGACAACAGACTCCTCCGTCTGAAGGAGGAGTCTGCATGGTTTACATTACCGTTCGATGTGATTGGTCAATTCATCAACCAATTGTTCCAAAGAATTTGTCATCTGACCGAGTGACTGGGTCATCGTTTCAAATTCGTGTTGGACGGTCGTTTGTTGTTCGAGTGAGGCGGCGGTCGATTCAATGCCGTGGCGGACTTCAAGCGAGGCGGTTCGGGTCGTTTCCATCCGCTGTTCGATATCAAGCATCTGGACCCCGACCCCTTGACGGGCCGTTTGAATCGAGCTGATGCTTTGTTCGACCTCCTGGACCAGTTGTGTGATGTCAGCAAACGTCTGCCGGACACGCTTGGTCATCTGCTGGTTTTCCGACAGTGTCGCCGTATAACTGGCTGCCGTTTCCTTGATTTGATCGGTATCGGCAATCAATGCTTGTAAAACTTCCGTCACTTCATTGGCATAGCTGCGGGACTGGACCGCGAGGTGACCAACTTCCGTCGCGACGACGGCAAAGCCACGCCCGGCGTCACCGGCACGTGCGGCTTCGATGGCGGCGTTTAACGCCAGTAAGTTGGTCTGGCCGGCGATCGCTTCCAGACTGGCAAGGATTTTTTGGATTTTATCCGATCGGCTGGCCATTGCCGTAACAGAAGTATGCAGACCGTTCGTCGATTCGACCATCGCTTCCACCCGGCGGTCCATCAGATGCATTTCTTCGTTTCCGGTCAAAGCGGTTTTCGTCATATTTTCCGTCGTCGTGGCCGTCCGTGCCATTTTCGCCTGAATCGTTGCGATGGCGGCATTGATCTGGTGCAACTGATCCGTTCCTTGTTGCATCGATTGGTGTTGACCGTCGGCAGAATGGACGATCGGCGCAATGGCAGTCGCGATTTGATTGGTCGCTTCAACCGATTGGACAGCGGCCTGTTGTAAATGCATCGTATTGGTCTTCAAACTACCGACCAGGGATTCAATCTGTTGACTGACATTCGTGATCAGCGTCGTTGCGTCCGCTTCACGGCGTGACGCCGCTTGACGTTCCTTATTCTGAACACTGATTTGAATGATGAGCGCAGCACTCGTCAAAATCAGGAAGACGGCATGAATCATCAGAATGCTGAACGGATAACCGGTCGTCCCGCAAATCAACGCCGGTGCAAAAAAGAAGCCGGCAAAATGTTGAACGGCAAACAGAACGGTACTGACAAGAATCAAATCAATCCGACGGAAGTAGGCAATCAAGGCCAACACCATAAAAATCGAGAAATGGTATTCGACGAGCCCGTTTCCACCAGCGATCATCGACATACTGGAAAAAGTTAACGTCAGTGTCAACAAAAGCGGTACGTGTTTACTGCGTGGGTGCATCCGGTACAGGACTGCAGCAGCAAGCAAACAGAACACCGGTAACAAAGCGATCCAAGTCAGCGCGACTGGTGAAGCGGCACTGACGTTTCCACGGGTGATTTGATATCCGTCCGCAAATGCTGTGAAGCGGTGTAAACCATGAATGATCAATGACAAGACGACGACAAAAAGGCTGATTCCAAGCATAAGTTGATTTCGACGTTTCATAAAATAAAATTCCCCCATTTTTTAGTTAAAAGTGAAACAAATCACGAGTAAACATGCTAAACGTATACGACTATCGGTCGAGGAATTCAGATTGTTTAGCTTCAAGATACTTAAAATAAAATTAAATTTTAAAACCTGAAATCACGCCTAAAGTAACACAATATGGGGTATAGAAATGCATTGAGATTTAAGTAGGAGGAACGTGTATGAAATGGAAGGGCAGAGAAAGAAGTTCGAACGTTGAAGACCGGCGGGGGATGGGTGGAAAAGGAGTTGCCGGAATCGGCGGCGGACTCGGAATCATCATTCTGATTGTCGTGACCTTGATGGGAGGCAATCCGGCTGATCTGTTAGGGGGATTAACAGAATCAGAGAACGGGAATCAGACGGAATACCAGGAAACGGCTGAAGAAAAAGAAGCGGCTGATTTCGTTTCCGTTGTCTTGGCGGATACGGAAAAAGTCTGGACAAAAGAGTTTAAGCAGGACGGCATGACCTATCAAGAACCGACACTTGTCCTCTATACGGATCAAGTCAGTTCCGCATGTGGAGAAGCCGGGAAGTCTGTCGGGCCTTTTTATTGTCCGGGGGATCAGAAATTATACATCGATTTAAGTTTTTATGACGAGTTGCAAACGAAATACGGCGCACCGGGTGATTTTGCGATGGCGTATGTCATCGCCCATGAAGTCGGGCACCATGTCCAGACCTTGCTCGGAACATCAGACGAAATCATGCCGCTTCGTCAAAAGATGAGCGAAGAGAAATTTAACAAGTATCTCGTTCGTTTTGAACTGCAGGCGGATTATTATGCGGGCGTCTGGGCGCATCACGCGCAAGGACAAAATCTGCTGGAAGAAGGCGATTTGGAAGAGGCACTTGGTGCCGCGAATGCCGTCGGCGACGATACGTTACAGGAGAAAGGACAAGGCTATGTCGTGCCGGAAAGCTTTACGCACGGGACGTCTGCGCAACGGGAACGCTGGTTCCAAAAAGGATTTGACAACGGAACGATTGAAGGCGGCGACACCTTCAAAGCGAAGAACTTATAAGCATGAGCAACAGGCACCACTTCATAACGAAGTGATGCCTGTTTTAGATTAATCGTTGTATTGGTTGAACATCGTAGTATCGTCCGGGACATTAGCGAGGTAGACGATTTTTCCGTCTGCATCCAGTCGGGCGATATCCGTTCCGTCTTGCGTGAAGACCGATCCGTCCGCCCGCTTACCGCAAACGGCCCAGCGTGTTTCAAGCGTATCGCCTGTTTCGGAAGGCAACCATCCTGCATGCATGTGCTTGATGTCCTGATTGGCGGTAAAGACCATCCGGACAAACTGTTTCCAGGCGTCAATCCCGTGTTGTTCCTGTCCGTTGAGGACAAACGTAATCTCATCCGAGAACAGGGAAATCAAGTCCGTAAAAGCTTGTTCGTCGGTCCGGGAAGCATCAAATAAATCAAAATAGCGGTCGAGTGTAGTAGTGTTCATCATAATAATCTCCTTTTAGTTGCGAATCATTTTTTCTTCGATTAAGCTTTGCAGTTTTGTCAGATGGTCGGGCGGACAGTTCAAATAAATTTCACGGCGGATCGAATCGATCGTCTCGCGTTTGAGCGTCGATTGCCACGACTGTTCGGCTTCCGCCATCAAGTCGGACAATAAGCAGATGTTTTGATTTTGGATCCCCATCAAATCTTCAAAGACTCCGCTTGACGCATACAAAGATTGTTTGCCTTCAATTGCTTCGTAGACATCAAACACACGAATTTGTTCCGGCGAAGCTTTCAGCCGGAACCCGCCTTTGGCTCCGGGAACGGACATCAGCAGATCCGCATGAACAAGCTTGCGGAGCAGTTTTTGAAAGTAGGTCGGGGAAGCACCGAGTTGTTGGCTGATGAATTCGCCCGGCAGGACCCCTTTATCCGGTAAAAACGTCAATAACAGCATGGCATAGATGGATTGTTCGACACCGGTCTTCATTTGCATAAGACATTCTCCTTTTTGTATAACGTGGATAACTATTGTCCACGATACAACCGGATCAATGGATTGTCCAGTAAAATGTCTCTCACAAAACCGTCACACCTTTTCGACAGCATACCCGTGGCATCAATAGAATGGATTCGGTATACTGAATGTACGATATGTGAAAATATTCACTAAAAGTCGTTCACACTTTGTGAAAGGGCGTTTGATTATGAATCCACTTAAAGGAATCATCACGATTCCACGTTCAATTTTAATACAACTGGTGCTGGCGGCCGTCTTAATGGGTGTTGCCGTCATCGGTCAATCCTATTTGATCGTCATCATCGTCGATCGGATTTTCCTGCAAGGGGATCCGTTCGCGGCAGTCATTCCGTTGCTTGGTGTCCTGCTCGGGATGCTTGTCCTGCGTGTCGGCGTCACGTACTGGAACGGACGTCTCGGGACGAATCTTGCGGCACGGGTCAAACAGGACTTACGCCAGGCACTTGTTGCGAAATATACGAAAAACTCCGTTGAATCGATGCTCGAAGGACAATCCGGAAAAAAGGTCAGTGTCTTGCTGGATTCCGTCGATGAGATGGACAGTTATTACAGTCAGTACATGCCGAAAGTCATCCAGACGTCAATCGTCCCGCTGATGGTGCTGATCGCAGCCTTCAGCTATGACTGGGTCACGGGACTCGTCATGATGATTACAGCCCCGTTCATTCCGTTGTTTTACATCGTCATCGGAATCATGACCCAAAATCGGGCCGATACGCAGCTGGAGAAGATGAATGCTTTCTCCGGAACATTTCTGGATACGTTACAGGGACTGACGACGTTGAAATTATTTGGTCGGGCGAAGGCCCAACAGGACGTCATCGAACGGAGCAGCCTCGACTTTCGGGATGCGACGTTGACGGTGCTGAAACTTGCCTTCTTGTCATCATTGATGCTCGAATTCATCTCGATGCTCAGTATGGGAATGATTGCGCTTGAAGTTAGCTTACGTTTGATTCTGTTCCAAAGCATCACCTTTGTCCCGGCCTTTTTGATGTTGGTATTGGCGCCGGAATACTATCTGGCGTTAAAGGAAATGGGCGCAGCGTTCCATACAGGACGGGGCAGTGTCGCGGCTGCGAAACAGATTGCGGCGGAACTGACGGAAGATGACCGGAGCGTCGTCTTCGGACAGACGGAACTGCCGGCAGCCCGTCCACCACAGATCGAATTAAAGGACGTCGCTTTTTCGTACCGCGATGCCCGGTTTGCGATGGCCGAACTGAATCTTGCAATCGAACCGTATCAGAAGGTCGCGTTGATCGGTCGCAGCGGTGCCGGTAAATCGACGGTCCTTCAGTTGCTCGCGGGTCTCGCCGATCCGCAGGACGGACAACTGTTACTTGACGGTCAACCCCGTCAGATGATCACCGAAGCAAGCTGGTTCCGCCAACTGAGCTATATCTCCCAGCATCCGTATTTGTATGCCGGGACGCTGGCGGAGAATATCGCGATTGGTGAATTGCGTGAAGCATCCCGTTCAGCGATTGAACAGGCCGCATCTGACGCCGGTCTGACAGAACTGATCGGACAGTTGCCGAACGGACTCGATACAGTGATCGGGGAAGGCGGACGCGGATTATCCGGCGGAGAAAAGCAGCGCGTTGCCTTGGCGCGTGCGTTCTTAAAACGACCAAACATCATCTTGTTTGATGAACCGACGACCGGTCTTGACGTCAAGACGGAACGGTTGTTGCAGGAAGCAATCACGGTTTTAGGACGTGAAGCGACCGTCATCACGGTCGCCCACCGGTTGCATACGATTGAACAATCGGATCAAATCGTCATTCTGGAAGCAGGACGGATTGTCGACCGAGGGACACATGAAGAGTTGATGGGACGTGAATCGGAGTATGCGATGATGCGTGCCGTTCAACGAGGGGAGGAGACACGATGAAAGAGTTGATGGGAATTTTTCGCTTGATGTTGCACCAAAAACGAGACATCGTCTTCTCGATTTTCTTCGGTGTTCTGGCTGGAGTCACAGCGGTCGGTTTGTTTGCGGCAAGTGGATTTTTAATCTCGAAAGCAGCACTGTTGCCACCGATCCAGACACTGGCTGTCTTGATTGCCTTACAGAAACTGTCCAGCTTGACGCGGGCGGCGAGTCGTTACGCCGAACGCTATTATTCGCACCGGGCGACGTTTACGATTCTCAGTGATTTACGAACGACGTTTTATAAACGACTTGAACCGCTCGCACCAGGCATCTTTGCCAAGTACCGGAGCGGCGACCTGCTCGCACGAATCGTCGGCGACGTCGAAAGTCTGCAAAATACGTTTCTACGTGTTGTTTATCCACCGATCATCTTAGTGCTCGTTTTTCTTTGTACGATCTTTTTCGTCAGCTTCTTTTCGCTCAGTGTTGCGCTTGTCCTCGTGATCGGTCTTCTGTTGACGGGATTCATCATTCCCGGCTGGTTTGCCTACCGGGAACAACGTTTTGCGCGGTCCGTTCGGGCACGGCGCGGGGAACTGTCGACGGAAGTGACAGAACTCTTCCAAGGATACCGGGACTTAAAGATTTACCAACAACTCGGAAACAAGGAAGCAGAACTGAATGCTGTCGCAGCGCGATACGTCGCGGAAGAAAAACGTAACGGTCTGCACGCCGTCTCGAATCTTGCATGGAACACACTTGCCACCTTGATCATTTCCTGGATTGTCCTTGGTCTCGGTGCTTATCTGGTCGCTGACGGTCAGCTCGAAGGTGTTTTCCTGGCCTTACTCGTCATGACCTCGTTGACGGTGTTTGAAAATGCAGCCCCAATGGCGATTTTGCCGGGCTTCTTTGAAGACAGCCGCCACGCGGCGCGACGGCTCGATGATGTGGTCGAAGCGACGGTGGAACCGAACTATCGTCCGTTTGAGCTGACGCGGGCACCGGAACTCCGGGCCGAACAGGTCACGTTTGCGTTTCCCGATCAGGAACGTCCGGTCTTACGAGATGTCAGCGTGACGTTTCCTGCCGGCAACAAAACAGCCATCGTCGGAGCGAGCGGCTCCGGGAAATCGACCTTACTGCAACTGTTGTTGCGGATGTATCCGGCAGACGGGATCCGGATTGAGGGAACGCCCGGCCAAGAGATTGATCCGGAAGCGGTATGGCGACAGTCGAATGTCGTCTTGCAACAAAACCATTTCTTTTATGGAACGATCCGCGACAATTTGAAGCTGGCCAGTAGCGAGGCAACGGATGATCAGATGATTGAAGCACTGAATCAAGTGGGTCTTTCGTTGCTCGCTCTAGACGACCGGGTGCTCGAAAAAGGGGAAAACCTGTCCGGCGGTGAAAAACAACGGCTGGCGATTGCCCGGATTTTCTTACGACAAGCTCCGCTCTACCTGCTCGACGAACCGACCTCATCGGTCGATGCCTTGACGGAACAGACCATCTTACAGCACTTGTTCGCACGTGCGGCGGATGCAACGTTGTTGCTGGTCAGTCACCGTCTCGCAGGACTCGAGGAGATGGACCAAATCGTTGTCATGGAGCAAGGTCAAGTCGTCGAAGTTGGCACGTATGCCGATTTGATGGCACGACAAGGTGCTTTTTATGCCTTAAAACAAGTTGAACAGTCAGTCTTTACACCGGATCAACTGGTCCGCTGAACGAAAAGCCACATCCTTCGCTTTGTCAGCGTGGGATATGGCTTTTTTTGTGGAATCATAGCTGGTTATTTAAAAACGGAGTTTCGATAACAGACGCTTTGATCCAACAGTCAGGCTGCTTAAGATGACAATCAGACAAACATACAAGAAAAAAGTATTGAGATTAAACACTTGAGCATTCATGAAGATACTAAATGCGCCGGTGAGGGACTCGGCATACTCAAAATCGTCCGTGTTCTCTACGACGATCCGAATCAGCTCTTCTTGATAAGCCTGGTACCGGATGATTTGATACAACGAACCGCCGATGAGGTACAGTCCGCTTAGCAGTGTCATAAACATCAGCCAAATCGGGCGAAACGCAAGGTGCAGGAACAGACGTGCCATCGTAATCGTAGTAAATATAGCCAGTACCGGGAGAAGCGGAATCAACAGGAGAGCGGGATTGCCATTACCGGACGACTGATTCGGATAGGGTGTCATGACATAACCAAAACAAAAGCAACCGGCTGCAAGCAACAGTAAACCAATTGAGAGGCGTGAAAAATAGCGAATCGGCATGAGAACCTCCTGGAAAAGATGTAGTAGTTTTAGTGTACTCGATTGGCTGATGAGGCAAGGACAAAAGCTCGGACGATAGGGAAATGGAATTTTAATGGACGATTTAAGTATCTGATGGTAAAGTAAGGAAAAATTTAAAGGGGGACCACCAATGGAAATTCGCCGCTGTCAGACACAAGTGGGGGATCAAGCGATTGCCTATAATCATTATTATTCCGATTCGAACGAGGTCTGTTTTATGTTGTCCGGCGCAGGCTATGCCTATGACCATCCGTACTTTTACTTCAGTCGGATGATGTTACTAAAGCGGGGAGTCAACGTGATCGAGATTCAGTATGTCTCGGACGACCTGTTCAGTTTACCGGACGAGCAGGGAGATGCGGAGATGAGTCGGCGGATTGAAGCAGTCATCGATGAGGTGTTACGGCCACGTACATATAAAACGATTCACTTCATTGCCAAATCGCTTGGTACGGTACCGCTTGTTTCGATGATGAACCGTGGATTGTTTCCGGAAGCCTGTGTCGTTTTGCTGACACCCTTGTTAAAAGATCCGGCAATCGTCGAAGCGATTGCGAACAGCCGGCAGCCCGGGTTACTGGTCATCGGGGATCAGGATCATCAGTACAGTCCGGAAGCATTTGAACGTTGTCGCAGCTCGAACCTCGTACTAGAAAAAATAAGGGGGGCCAATCATTCCCTTGATCTCGATTTTGAGGTCGGTCCGTCCCTTCAAGTACTCGGACAGATCATGCAACGGACGGAAGAAGTTTTATTCCCCGTATCGGTTAAGGAAAACTGAAAAAACCGACAGAAAACTCTTGGAAGAGAATTCTGTCGGTTTTTTTAATACGGTCGCATCAACGCACGGACAGGACTGCCGTCACCGTCGACGAGCGGAAGCGGAACGGCGTTTAGATGATAGTCACCCGGTGTGATCGCATCGAGCACGAGCCCCTCCAGGATGTGGACACCGTGTGCTGCGAGGGCATGGTGGGCACTCATCTCTTTACTGTCGATCGCGTCAACAGACGGCAAATCAAGTCCAATCAATTCGATGCCGAGTGCTCCGAGACGTTCGGCAAGACTCGGTGTCAGGACCGGAATCGTTTCCGGGAAAATCGACTTATCGACCCAGCCGTCCGTTTTGATGATCAGTCGGCGGACATCGGTTAAATCAAACGCATCAAGGTCACTTGCGATAATCTCTGTTCGACCGGGCAGATAGATGACGCGGGCATGGCCGATATAGAGGTCCGGATCAAGATCGATCACTTTTTGACCGGAATCGTCAAAGTGAAACGGTGCGTCGATGTGGGTGCCGGTATGCAGACTCATCGTGACTTGACCGACGTTGACGGAACCGGTGTCGGCTTTACTCCAATTGATCGTGTAATTGAACTTCGTATCGCCCGGCCATGTCGTAATCGACGAGGTTAACGGTTGTGAGACATCAATCCAACGGTTCATTTCACATTCCTCCTCAAAGTTTTGTCCGGACCGACCAGAGTTCCGGGAAGAACCGGTGGTCGAGCACCCGGCGCAGGTAACTGACACCGGATGAACCGCCTGTGCCCGGTTTTTGACCGATGATCCGTTCGACGGTGCTCATGTGGTTAAAGCGCCACATTTGTTGCTGACTGCCGATATCGAGTAACTTTTCACCAAGTTCATATAAATCCCAGTACTGTTCGACGTCTTGATAGACGATGGCCCAGGCCGCTTCAACACTCGCGTCGGCTTCCCAGTCTTGCGTGACATCCCGGTTGAGGATCGCCTCATCAATCGGCAAGCCGCGTCGTTTCATCGCCCGCACGGTCTCGTCATAGATGCTTGGTGTCTTCAAGTCTGCCGTCAATTGAGCGAACAGCGCCGTTTCATGCTCATAGACCCGAAGCATCTGTGCATTCTTAAAGCCGAGGGCAAATTCGATTTGCCGGTTTTGGTACGACTGGAATCCCGACGAATGTCCGAGCGAATCACGGAACTCCAGATACTCAGCCGGTGTCAGCGTCGACAGGACACTCCATGATTGAATCAGTTGTTGTTGAATTTTCGAGATTCGGGCGAGCATCTTAAACGACCGCTCGAGCTGATCGTCGGCAATCGCTTTAGTGGCGGCCGTCATCTCATGCAAAATCAACTTCATCCACAGCTCGCTTGTCTGATGGATGACGATGAACAGCATCTCATCATGGTGGTCCGATAAGCGTTGCTGGCTCATCAAAAGTGAGTCGAGCTGTAAATAATCCCCGTAAGACATATCTTTTTTGAAGTCGGTTTGAATCGTTTCTTCAATTTGTGTCGCATCGGTCTGTTTCATTCCAATCGATCCCCTTTACATCAAAGTGATTGTGAACGGTCCGTTTGATCCGCTTGCGGCGGATTGTTGCGTTTCCAAAAAACATAGGCAATCGTCAAGAACAGTAACCATGGAACTCCGAATTTCAAGACGATTTGGAAATCCGTGAACCAGGTCGTGATGACGAGGGCAAACAGCAGGATGGCCCCGAGTGCCGTCAAGTACGGATAGCCCATCATGCGGACCGGCAGTTTCCGCCCACCATCCCGTTCCCAGGCTTTCCGGAAATAGAGGTGGGAGATGAAAATCATGAACCAGGTGAAGATTGCTCCGAACATCGAAATCCCCATCATGAACGGATAAGACACACTCGACTGGCTGCTGATGACAGCGGCGAGGAAAATCCCCAGCGTCGAGACGGCAAGCGCAAACAAGGGAACACCTTTCGTATTCAAGCGGCTGAAAATCCGCGGTGCGTACGTTGCTTTCGACAACGAGTACATCATGCGTGTCGACGCATACAACTGACTGTTCATCGCGGACAAGGCAGCCGTCAGGATGATGAAGTTCATGATGCCGGCAGCTCCGGGAATCGATAACATCTCCATCACTTTGACGAACGGGCTTTGATCAACGCCGCCCGCCTGTTGCCACGGCACGATCATCAGCATCAAGGCAATCGTGATGACATAAAACGTCGATAAGCGGAAGACGGTGGCCTTCAGCGCTTTCGGCACCGCGACGTCCGGATCTTTCGCTTCGCCGGCCGTGACGGCAATCAGTTCCGTTCCGAGAAAACTAAACAACGAGATGAAGACGGCAATCCAGAGACCGGAAAAACCAAACGGCAGGAATCCGCCGTCGTTCGTGAAGTTTTGTGGTCCGATGTCCGGTGAGTTGCTGCCGAAGACCAGATAGGCGCCGAGAATCATGAACATTAAAATCGCACTGATCTTAATGACGGAGAACCAGTATTCAAACGTCGCAAACGTATTGACGGTCGTGGCGTTGATATAAATCAAGGCTACCGCAAAGACTAAAATCCAGACGTACCCGGGAACATCCGGGAACCAGTATTTCATATAGATGGCGATCGCACTGACTTCAACGCCGATCGCCAGGACGTTTGCCACCCAGTAGGAGTAGCGGACAAGAAATCCGGCATACGGACTGATGTATTGTTCAGCAATCGTTCCGAATGAGCCGGAGGTCGGATGGGCGACAGTCATTTCTGCGAGGCAACCCATCAACAGCAGGACGATGAAGGCGCCGATCGCATAACTGACGAGGACGCTTGGTCCGGCGAGACTGATGGCGAGACCGCTTCCGAGAAAGAGTCCTGTTCCAATCGCACAACCCATCGCAATCATCGTCAGTTGGCGTGTTTTTAAGTCACGCCGTAGTTCAGTAGGGTGTTCTTTCATAATTCCTCCTTACGCGACGACTTCGCGTTCGTTCTTGAATTGTTCATATTGTTTTTCATCCATGATCGTTTTCAAAATTGAGACGACCTCATAGACATCTTCAAACTTATTATACAAGGCAACAGGGGCCAGGCGGACAATATTCGGTGCCCGGAAATCAGGAATGACGTGATGTGCCTTCAATGCTTTACAGATCCGTGCCGCTTCCGGATGTTCGAGACTCAAGTGAGCACCACGCCGTTTGTCGTCACGCGGATTCCCGATCACAAAGCCATACGGCGTCAATTCCTGATCGACGAGCGTCATCATGTAGTCCGTCAGTGCGAGTGACTTTGTCCGGACCGCTTCAATCCCGACTTCTGCAAACAGCTCGAGTGCACCGATTTGCGGGGCAAGGCTCAAGACGTGCGGCGTTCCGATCTGGAAGGCACCGGCGTTTTCGGCGGGAGTCATCGTATGATCCATATCAAACTGTTTATCTTTACGGGAGCCGAACCAGCCGGTCAGACCCGGCAACGTGCCGAAATGCCGTTCATGGACAAACAGTCCGCCGACCGTTCCCGGACCGCCGTTTAAGTGTTTGTAGTTGCACCAGTAGGCAAAGTCGACGCCCCAGTCATGAAAGGCATGCGGAATCGCACCGACGGAATGACAGCCGTCAAAGCCGATCAAGATACCGCGGGCATGCGCTTCCCGTGTCAGACGTTCCATATCTAAAATCTGACCACTCCGGTACAGGACGGTCGGTAAGACGATCAACGCAATCTCCTCCGTCATCGCGGCAATGATATCCGCTTCGTCGAGAAACCGTCCGTCACGACTCTCGACTTGGACGAGATGTTCTGCCGGATCGAGTCCGCGCAACCGCAACTGGCTTTGGAGCGCATAAATATCAGACGGGAATGTTAAGCTGTCGGCTAAAATCTTTGTCCGTTGTCCGGACGGGGCAAAAAACGTTGCCACGAGTTGATGCAGATTGACCGTCGTCGAACCGGTCACCATGACTTCATCCGCGCTTCCACCGACGAGCGGTGCGTTTAAGGCAGCCAGTTTTTCCGACAGTTCAAACCATGGATGGCGTCCTTTCATCCAGCCGTCAATCCCAAGTTCCCGCCAATCGGCGAGCGATTCCAGCAACGTCGCTTCCGCACGTTTGGATAATAATCCAAGTGAATTGCCGTCCATGTAAATCGAGCCCTCCTGCAGATAAAATTCGTTCCGGTAAGGGGCCAGTCGATCCTGTTCGTCTCGTTCGATTGCTTCTTCACGCTTAGCGGTCAATGCCATGTCCATTCCTCCTCAAAATGAATCAGTAATCAATTTTGACAAAAGCGTAGCAAACAAATTGACATTGTGTCAATATTATCGGATAGAGAAGCAGGAGAGGTGGGGAAGATCATGAACTCAGACGACATGAAAATCGATAAACGGCATCTTCGGACAATCCGGACGCGGGAAAAACTGTTGGTGGCAGCCCGGGAAGTTTTTCTCGAAAACGACTTTCAAACGACGACGATTTCACAAATCATTAAGCGGGCCGGAGTGGGGTATGGAACGGCTTACGTTCACTTTGAAGGGAAGGATGAACTGCTGATCGTTTTGATCGAAACCGTAATGGATCAGTTCCATCAGGTCGCAGAACAGCCGTTTGAGCCCCGAACCGCCGAGGAAGCACGGGAGCAAATCGAACAGCAGGCGACTGCTTTTTTACAGCTTGCCGAACAAGAACGCGAGCTGCTCCGGATCGTCGAACAGGCAATCGGCGTATCGTATGCCATCCGGACCAAATGGAAACAGATCCGCGAACGCTTTATTGAGCGAATCAGCCGCGACATCCGTTATGCGCAAGCGACAGGACTCGCCCGTTCGGACCTCAATCCGACACTCGTTGCCCGCGGGTGGTTTTTTGCGAACGAAATGTATCTGTTCGAAGTCATCCGGGAAGAGACGACAGCGACGATTGACGAGATTGCGAAAACCTTGACGGCTGTTTATACGACCGGACTGTACCCACACGATTAAAGCCGGCCGTTCCCGGGAATCCTTTAGGGAAAGGGAGCGATGTGCATGGCATTTGATTATGATTTGGATTTTGAGACGACAGATTTTCGGAAAGAACCGGAAAAGTATCGGGTCGGACGGGGCGAGCAGGGTGTCCTGCTCGTTGAACCCTATAAAGGAGAAATTTTGCCGCACTGGCGATTCAAGACGCCGGAGATTGCGAAGGAATCTTCTGAAAAAATCTATCAGATGTATCTCGATTATAAAGCGGCCGGAGACTTCGTCGGAATGGACATGGCGCGGAAGTTCATTCAGATGGGACATACACGCGCGCGCCGTTATACGAATTACAAAGGCGGACGGAAATATAAAAACAAAGCGACCGGTGAATTAAACGAGCGGAAAATTGATCCGGAAAAAGCGAAGTCAGCTGAGATTTTTCAAGAAAAATGGGATTTGATTCGGGCCGATGAAGAATATTTAGCGTTAAAAAAAGCCCATCAAAAACAATACGGCTAAACGAACAGTCGGAAGTTCTTCAGGCGGAGGAGTGGAGACGGTGCGAAACGGATCAAAAATCATATTGGCGATCGTGGTTGTCTGTGTATTGGCGTTGAGTTGGTGGCTCGTGTCGCCATTGTTCTTGAATCAAGCCGTGGACGAAGAGTTGCCGCCGAGTTCTTCGACGGTAAAACAGGAAGATGAGACACCAGCATCCGAGACGGACCAGTCGGAACCTACAACACCGGCTCCCGAAGAAGCACCGGCTGACTTCACCGGAACGTTCGTGGACGGTGAAAAAAATTATCAAACGTCCGGAAACATTAAAACAGTACCGGCAGACGATGCGTTGTATCTGCGGTTCGAAGATTTTCAAACGACGAACGGACCGGACTTGTTTGTTTATTTGGTCGAGCCAGGTAAGGAGACAGCAGACGGGATCCGGCTCGGGGCGCTAAAAGGGAATCAGGGAGACCAAAACTACGTCCTCCCGAAAGACGTCGATTTGACGAAATACAGTCGTGTCGTCATCTGGTGTCGCGCCTTTGATGCTGATTTTGGCACGGGGGATTTAACAACAACCGATAAATAAAAAAGCAACTTGCTTCCGTATGTGCTACTGGAAGCAAGTTGCTTTTTGTCTGGTATTAAGACGTTTGTTCGATTTTTTTGATCAGCCGGGATTGGCGGCGTTGCCAGATGACAGAACCAATCAAAGTCACAGCCAGGAAGACAAGTCCGAGCATGAACGGATAAAGAATGTTGACATCATATAACAGTCCGGCCAGTGTCGGACCGAGGACGTTTCCGATGCTCATGTAGGCGTTGTTCATCCCCATCGCAAATCCTTGTTCGTTTCCGGCGAGTTTTGAAATCATCGTGTTCAAAACAGGACGCAGGATCGACGTCGCAAGGAAGATGACGAGTGTGACGGCGAAGAAGCCGCCGTAACTTGCTGTCAGGAGTGACAACAAGAAGCCAAGCGTCGCGATCAACAGGAAGATGTTTAAGACTTTGCCTTCGCCGAGACTGCGGGACAGTTTATCGACGACGAAAATCTGAGCGATGACACTGATGATTCCGGTCGACGTCACCATGATGGCGATGTCTTTTGGAGAGGCGCCAAATTGATTGTCGACGAACAGACCAAGAACGGACTCATATGCCATCAAACCAAAACTCATGACCAGTGTGATGACGAGCGGGACGAAGTACGGTTTATGGAACGACGCGCCGAGCTTGCTCCACATCGACCCTTCGTCGGGTGCCATCGCCGTCGCGTCATGAACGTCACTTTCTTGAAGAAGGATGACACTGAATAAGACGGCCAGAAGCGAGACGAGTGCCGAAACAAGTAACGGCAGCTTCAGATCAAACTCGGCGAGGAAGCCGCCGATCCCGGGACCGATGACGATTCCGAGCGACATGGCAGCAGACACGTAACTGTTTCCTTTTGCCCGCTGATCCATCGTCGTGATATCCGCGACGTAAGCAAAGATCGCCGGAATCAACAGTGCTGCACCAACACCGCCGATCGCCCGTGAGATGTAGAGGATGGTGACGGAATTTGAAAAATAAAAGACGAACATCGATAAGGTCAATCCAATCAAACCGTAAATGATCATCTTGCGGCGACCGTACTGGTCAGCCCATTTTCCGGCAACCGGTGACATGACGAGCTGTGCTCCGGCAAAGATGGCGATCATTAAACCGGCGGCGGTACCGCCTTGACCGATTGAGGCTAGGTAAGCGGGCAGAATCGGAATGATGATCCCGAAGCTCCCGACGGCGATGAACATGTTGATCATCAGGACCGTTAATTTTTTACGTTGATCCGCTTGCAAGGGGATCCCTTCTTTCTGCACGCTTGTGTAAGCGTTTATTGTGGCAACCTCTACTATCTTAGTTTCAAGGCAAAGATCCTGTCAATTTTATCGCCCCCTCAAAAAAGAACCAAATCTCAAGAAGCGAGATCTGGTCCTGGCATCAGGTGCTTTTTGGGAAGAAAAGTTTACGATGTTTTCTTGAACAGCCAGTTGACGTTTGGTGATAATAACGGTCGAAACAGTCGAACAACCGGACGACTCGATAAAATCCAGACGAAGAACAGGGCGAGTAAGAAAGATAAGCCGATTAACAGCAGGGGCGACTCGACGATCCATGGCGGAACAGAATCCCGGAACAGGCGGACGATGAACGAGTGTAACAAGTAAATCGCCAAGGTCTGAATTCCGATCTGATCAAATCGTTCCCCGAATGACCGATGTGGCACGAGCATCAGGACGGAAAAGATCATCACGGTACTGACCGCGTACAAAAAGAGTTGGATCAATGCCCCTTTTACAAGCGGCACGTCAAACTCACCGTACGTATCGCGGTAAAACAGCCAGACGGTATCAAAGCCGTTTTTCGTCCACACGGCCATCGCGACGGCAATCGAAACGGACACAATCAATCCGGTCAATCGACCGATCGGTGACGTCAAGCGCTCCCGGATCGGACCCGTTGCAAGCCATCCCTGTTTTTTGACAAGGTAACCCATCAAGAAAAACGGGTAAAAACTGACGACTTTTTGGAGTGACAGGAAGTTCGTGATCGACCCCGGATTGGCATTGATGAGTAAGGCGAACGCCACACTGATCAACAACGGATAACGTAATGCCAGGAAACCGGGCGTCACGATTTGCCAGATGATGATTCCGAGCAGATACCACAGCGTCCAGCTCGGGACGAGCGGATGAAGCAATCCGTCAATGAGACCGTCGAACCCCTTATCATTGACATAAGCGAGATACACTTCATGAATCGATTGCCAGATGAGATAGAGGACAACAAACGAAATGATCCGTTTCGGCCGTACTTCTTTAAAGAAGTAACCGCTCATGAAGATGAAAGCCGGCATATGCAACAGATAGATGATGTTGTAGACGACTTGAACGGAATCATTTCCATCCAGATTACGGAACGTCTCGATCAGATGACCAAAAACGACCATGAAAATCAGTAAGACTTTATAGTTCCCGAGCCAATGATCATAAGAAGCGGTCACTGGTTTTGGTGTTGGATTCATTTGTTTTCTCCAAGAATGATTTGGTCGACGAAGCGCTCGCTTGACTTCCCGTCCTGATGTTCAAAGAAGTATTCGGCAAATGCTTTGACGTTTTGCATCTCGAAGTCTTCGTTTTTAATCCGTTCAATCAATTCTTCGGATGTTCGAACGATTGGGCCTGGAACAAATTCTTCGAAATCATAATAGAAGTCGCGTTTTGAGATGTAGTCTTCCAAGTCGTACGCGAAGAACAACATCGGGCGGTCGAGCAGTGAGAATTCAAAACAAGTGGACGAATAGTCCGTGATCAGAATATCAGAAACGAACAGCAACTCGTTGATTTCCCGGTGATCGGTCAAATCAAGGAAAAAGTCGGCGTAGACTTCCGGAATCTCGAGGCGGCGACGGACGAACGGGTGCATCTTCAAGACGAAGACATAGTCCTCGTGGAAGGCTTCATAAAGCGCATCCAAGTCCAGTTGGCTGAAATCGTAGTGTGCGCTCTTTGCGCCGTTTCCACGGAATGTCGGTGCAAACATAATGACTTTTTTTGTTTTAAAGATCGGATATTCTTCATAAATCCGCTCCTTGGCAGCTGCGATGTAATCTTGATCAAAGAACATGTCCGTTCGCGGAATACCGGTTGCGATGACTTGGTCTTCCCGCAGCCCAAACCCTTCAGCGTAATGACGGGCGACATGATGCGAGCTGACGATGGCTTTCGTGTAGTTCCGGTGACTGAGTGAGTTGGCACTTGGACCACCCGGTTTTCCGAGACGGCTGTAGCCGAATGTCTTAAAGGCGCCGACGGCATGCCAGACTTGGACCAGATCACTGCCTTTGCGGATATTAAGCGGATAGATCATCGGATAAAAATCATCCACTAAGATCGTCTTCGCCGTCGCGAGATGATACGGCAACGTAAATTTATCACGCCAATCACGTCTCGATTGAAGGTTCGGTTTGAAAAACGTTTTGACATCGAGGTTCAAGTCACGTCGTTCGATCTCGTTCAAGATGTAGGCGAAGTTCCCGCTGACATCACTTCTTGAATCAGAAGCAAAAATAACTTTATTGTCTTGGATTGGTTGCGTCCATTTCGTCACATTGTAAATCGTCTTGAAGGTAAACCGACGGAATTTAAAAGCCCGTTTCCGCCAATTTTTTTTCGACTTGTTGTATTTTTCAATCAATCGGACAAAACGTTTCGTCTCCCCTTGCTTAAGGGAATGGAAACCTAACGTATTACTGTATTCCGAGTACTGGACGACCAGTTCATACTCGAGTTTGAGCAGAGCGTTGCTATGTTTTGTGTCCACGCGGTAGATGACCGGAATCAAGGCGCGTGTATCACCAAATGGTGCTTCATGTAAGATCGATTTGCCTTGGACGATGGCAAAAAAGGCATCAAAATAACCCATTGGCAACGGACGACCGGTCGGAGTAATGTGATTGAGGTCAAGTTCGCCACGGAATGTTTCTTCTGTCCAATCTCCTTCAAACGGGAAACGGAGGATAAACGTCCGTTTGTTTCGTTTGTTGCGGAAAATGACAGCCCGCTCGAGCGGAATCGGCTCCTCTGCGGCTTCGGACTGGATGTATCCATCCTCCGGCTGTGTGTCTTCTGTCAGTTCGGGAGTCGCTGGATTTTCAAAAAGTAACTGCTCGGCTTGAAGAAAATCAGTTAATCCAAAAAGACGTGCTTCAAAGCGGAATTTCGTTCCGGCTAGCTCTAGATAATCAACCTGTGCCTGTAAAATCGGCATCTGTGTTTCTTCTGTCAAAACAATCTCTCCTCGCTTAAATGGTTACAATGCATTTACACAATAATGACAGATTTTTAAAATCAACATGAACATAGTATAGTGATATTAGAAATCACCCATCATTATATCGTGATGAACCAAAAAAAATAGAACTTTGTCTATTTTTTTTGGTTTGGTGAACAAAATCGTTGAAAAAAAAGACCATATTTGAAGACATACCCACATCGCTGGCAAGTGGAAACAAAAAATTCTTTTTGACAAGGGAGGGAAGCAGGGGAACTCATGACAGCGCCGTCGTTTAGGGATGAGTCCTCTGCGTTACAAGATGATTTATGCAGCAATTTTAGCAGGTGGAAAAGGCACAAGAATGGGGAACGTGGATCGTCCGAAACAATTCCTCTCGATTGGAGAACGTCCGATTCTCGTCCATACCGTCGAAAAATTTTTACTACATGAAGATTTTGATCAGATCATCATTGTGACCCCGACAGCGTGGATCAACTATACCCGCGATATCTTAGAGAAGTATATCGGCAAAGACCAACGCATCGTCATTACGGCAGGCGGGAACGATCGAAACGAATCCATCATGGCTGCCATCAATTGGATTGAAGATAAAAATGGATTGTCGGATGAAGACATCATCGTCACGCATGATGCGGTCCGTCCTTTCTTGACACACCGTATCATCAAAGAAAATATATCGACTGCTTTGGAATACGGGGCTTGCGATACCGTCATCTCGGCCATCGATACGATCGTTGCTTCAACGGACGGAAAAACCATCTCCGAGATTCCGGTTCGCGATCAAATGTACCAAGGACAGACACCACAAAGTTTCCAAATCACGAAACTCAAAAATCATTACGAATCGTTGTCAACAGAAGAACGTGCCATCTTAACGGATGCTTGTAAAATTTTGTTGCTAAAAGGCGAAGATGTTGCGCTCGTGACGGGTGAACTGTTTAACATCAAAGTCACAACCCCGTATGACTTGCGGATCGCCAATGCAATTCTGAAGGAGCGGATTCACCAATGATTAACCAAGTCTATCAACTCGTGGCGCCACGCCAAATCGAGGTGACGTATGACGAACGGTCACTCAATTCAGACCGGGTTGTCGTCCGTCCGACTTACTTGTCCATTTGCCACGCCGATCAGCGATACTTCACAGGAAGCCGCAGTGCGGAAGTGTTGGCGAAAAAGCTGCCGATGGCGATGATTCATGAAGGGATCGGGAAAGTAGTCCATGATCCGTCGGGAACATTCCCGATCGGTACGTTAGTGGCGATGGTACCGAACACGCCATCGGAAACGGATGCGATCATCGGTGAAAATTATTTGCGGACCAGCCGTTTCCGTTCGAGCGGATACGACGGGTATATGCAGGATTATGTCTTCATTAAACCGGATCGACTCGTCGTCGTTCCGGCTGACTTGGATCCTGAAGTCGCGGCATTCACAGAACTTGTCAGCGTCTCTGTGCATGCGATGACGCGTTTCGACCAGATTGCACACAGCCGCCGGGAAACATTCGGCGTCTGGGGCGACGGGAATCTCGGATTCATTACCGCTTTGATGTTGCGGAAGTTGTATCCGGAAGCAAAATTACTTGTGTTCGGAAAAACCCAATCGAAATTGGATTATTTCTCGTTTGCGGACGAGACGTACCATATCGATCAAATTCCGGAAAGCGTGTCCTTTAATCATGGATTTGAATGTGTCGGGGGCATCGGAAGTCAATATGCGATCAATCAGATGATCGACTACATCATCCCGGAAGGCACGATGGCCTTGCTTGGTGTCTCGGAAGAACCCGTTGCGGTCAACACACGAATGATTCTTGAAAAAGGATTGCGTGTGTATGGATCAAGCCGCAGTACACCGGCTGATTTTGCCCGGACGATGGAACTGTATCAACTGTATCCGGATATTCCGGCATACCTCTCGAATTTGGTCTCGGGTGTTTTCCAAATTCGACAAATCGAAGATATCCATCAAGCGTTTGAGAGTGATTTGACGAACCGTTTCGGGAAAACTGTCATGGAATGGTGTATGTGAGGATGAGACCGGAAAGAGAAGGGATCGCTTTATGAAACAGAAATTACGTTTGATTCAACGACGGACGGTTCATTATCTGCTTTTGTTAACGTATTGGGTGTCGAAATTTTTTCCACTCCAACACAAAAAAGTGGTTTTCGCGACGTATCGTTCCGATAAGCTCGTCGATAACTTCCGCGCCGTCTATGACGAACTGGAAAGCCGGGAACTCGGTTTTCAGTATGTCTTTTTATTAAAACGGTTCCCGCAAAATGTATTCGGTCAGATCAAATATGTTTTTCATATGATGCGGGCGACTTATGAGCTGGCGACAGCACGTTATTTCATCATTGATGACTATTATTATCCGGTCTACGTCTCGCGGTTGCGTCCAGGAACCGAAGTCGTTCAATTATGGCATGCATGTGGCGCCTTCAAGAAATTCGGCTACAGTGTGCTCGATAAGTCGTATTCACCGGACGATGATTACTTGAAGATGGTGGCGATTCACCGCAACTACGCAAAGGTCTACGTGTCCGGCGAAGCGTGTATCGCACCGTTTGCTGAAGCCTTTGGAATGGATTCGGGCCGGATTCATCCACTCGGTGTTCCGCGGACGGATCAGCTGTTGAATCAAAAACGGCAACTTCAGGTTGAGAGCAAGCTGTATGCACAATATCCGGAATGGCGCGCAAAAAAACTCATTTTGCTGGCACCGACGTTCCGCGGTAACGGACAGACGACCGCTCATTATGATCAAGAACTGAATTTCCAGCAATTCCGGGACCAACTGGGACCTGATCATATTCTCCTGTTACGGATGCATCCGTTTGTCTTGAATCGTCCTGTCGTTCCGGCAGAATTTGCTGATCAAATCATCGATATGACGGATTATCCGGATATTAACGACTTGATGCAGATGGCAGATATTTTGGTGACCGATTATTCTTCCGTCATTTTTGAATTTGCCTTGCTGAAAAAACCGATCATCTTTTTGGTCAACGATTTGAATGCGTACAAGGAAGAACGTGATTTTTACTTCCCGTATGAATCCTTTGTTCCCGGACCCATCGTGTCATCGTTTGATGATGTCATCACGTGGATCAAAACCAATCAATATGAAGCGGAACAAATCGAAGACTTCGCGGCCCGATTCTTTACGTATCAAGATGGACAGGCGACGAAACGTATCGTCGATCATATCCTGACCGGTGCGCTTCCGGATGCGGCTTATCAGGAAGAAATGAAGACCGTCTAACAAAATCGATCTTTCAACAAGTTCTGAACAAGCTGATTTTAAAATCGGTTTTTCATAAAGCAGGCAGGTGGATCTCAATATTCGCCTGCCTGCTTTTTAGTTTGAAAAAATCGCGGATAGACAAAGACTTCTAAAGGAACAAGTGTAAATCGACCTACGCCGTCTCGCACGCTTTCTGACAACAAAAAGAGCCTACTTTTTACGATTCCGTTTGGGGAGGGAATGAAAAAGTAGACTCTTCGATTTTAATGGGGCTTGATTGGCGCGAGCAGGGGTAGCTCGCAAAATGCGCACCGGGTTAGAAGTGCGTTAACTTGTCACGGGCAGCTGTCCGTTTTTTCAGCGGCGGGATCAAGGCAGGCCAGCCGAGTTGAATGACACCTGCGACACGCTCCGTTTCCGTTGCTCCGATCAATTCGGCGTATCCATCGGTAAACCAATGTTTGCCGCTTTTCCAACAGCAACCTAAACCAAGTTCAGTCGCCAGCAGTTGAATGTTTTGGATCATCGCTGCCGTTGCGAGTAAATCTTCCATCTGCTGATCTTCCGTTCCCTGTACCTCATATAAAACAGTCAGATAAACGGGGACGTCTGCAAATTTCTGACGCATCAGTTGTCGTTGCTCGTCTGTTTTCTGGTCGAGTTGACCACGTGCAGCGAGCAAATTCATCAGCTGATCGACGTAACGTGCTTGTCCATCCTCATTTGCCAGGACGAACCGCCACGGCTCACGTAATTTATGCGTCGGGGCGTAGATGGCAGCTTCTAAAATTTCTTCAATCATTTCGTTTGGAATGGGCTGATCCGTATAGGCACGAACCGAGCGACGTTCCAAAATCAGTTGTCGTGCGTTCATCGTGATCATCTCCTGACGTAAGTACTCTTAGAATATAATTGATAACGATTATCAATGTCAATGGTTAATTAAAAAAGCGCTGAATCGATTCAGCGCTTTTTTAGATCAAGACGATAATTTTTTCTTCAGCTGACGAATTCGGAACAAGGCGAACAGATAGTGGGCAAAATAAATCGTAAACCCAAAGAACAGAGCCACCGCACTGCTAAGCTGAACACCAGGAACAACCGTCAAATTGAGGTAAAGCAACAATGCCATCGAAAGGGTGTAAAGCGCCGCTTCCAGTAACTGCGGCATCATCCGATTTTTTTTCAGGAAGAACGACCGTGCAATCGGCAGGACGACTAAACTGACGAGCCGATCAAGGAGACCGATGACAAGAACACTGATGATGATTGACAAGGGACCTGCGAATTGAATCAAGTTCGGGAACAGGACATAAGAGACGAGCAGAAGCGGTCCAATCAATAGGAAGATCGATACCGAAGCCCGGAAAAAGATGAACAAGCTGTTGATACTCGTTAAAAAGGCACGGGTGACTTTTTGGGACCAAGACGAAGGGCGTCCGACTTGCCACGCAAAACAACAAGCAAAAATGAACGCATAGAACTGTAGAAAGGCAACCATAAAGCAACTCCTTTTGGATATGGAACTCAATGACCTTAGTGTAGCGATTTTATAAAAGAAGTGCAAAGGCGAACGATTCAAAAACCCGTTGACGATGTGCCGTCAACGGGAGCAGTCAAACATTAATCAAGATTCGGTTCTTTTTTCCCGTGCAGGAAGAAGGACAAGACTAAGGCAAGGGCAGACAAGACGGTGGCGACCCAAAAGGCATCTGTGATGCCGGTGATCGTCGCTTGTTTCGTCAACTGGGAGAACCAGCTGAGCGAAGCCGCTTGCGAGCTTCCTAATTGTTGACCAAGATTCCCTATATGTTGCGAAAGCGCAGGATCAAGTGTCGTGAACTGGTTGGCATCGTCTGCAAGGTGGGCTGTTGTCTGGCGTGTCATCACCGTGACGAGGATTGCCGTTCCGATTGAACCGGCCACTTGACGCAACGTATTTTGCGTCGCATTTCCGTGCGGAATCATCTTCATCGGCAAGGCGTTCATCCCGGCCGTCATGATCGGCATCATGATGAAAGCCATTCCGAACGACCGGAGCATATAGATGCCCATGATGGAATGATATGACGTATCCATATCGAGTTGAGTCAGTTCCCAGGTCCCGTACGTCATCAAGGTCAGCCCGAAAATCGCCAGAGGGCGGATGCCGAAGCGGTCAAACAGACGACCGGCAATCGGACCGGTAATTCCCATGATCAGTGATCCGGGTAACAACAACAGACCGGAATCGACGGGTGAGAAACCCCGAATGCTCTGCAAGTAAATCGGAAGCAATAACATTCCGCCAAATAAGGCCATCGTGACGATGACATTGATAAATAAGGTAAACGAAAACTCAGGGACTTTGAGCACACGGATATTCAACATCGGATCATCCATGGAGAGTTCACGCAACGCAAAGGCTGCAATGCCCAAGATGCCGATTACAATCGTACTGATGACGACGGGACTGTCCCATCCGTCATTTCCGGCCTCGCTGAATCCATACAGCAAACTCCCGAAGCCGATCGTACTGAAGATGACACCGAGTGCATCAAATGTTGGTTTCGACAACGGTTGAACAAGCTTAAACCATGCCAGTCCAAGGAAAAGCGTCACTAGTCCAAAGAAGGACATGCCATAAAACAGAACGTGCCAATCGTAGTTCTGAATGACATAACCTGTCACCGTTGGACCGACCGCAGGGGCAAGAATCATTGCAATCCCAAGCATCCCCATGGCGGCACCACGTTTGTGCGGCGGAAAGAGGGTCATGAAGACGTTGGAGCCAAGCGGCATCAAGATACCGGCACCGGCCGCCTGGATAACACGTCCAAGCATCATGACAGGGAAGTTCATTGCCATCGAACAGATGACGGAACCAAAAAAGAACAGCGTCATTGAAACGAGGAACAATTGACGAAACGTATAACTCCGCATTAAAAACGCACTGATTGGAATCAAGATACCGTTGACGAGCATGAAGCCTGTCGTCAACCATTGTGCCGTCGATGTCGAGACGTTAAAATCGTTGATCAAGACCGGTAAAGCGACGTTGATCAACGTCTGGTTCAAGATGGCGATAAACATCCCGATCAACAGCACAGTCAAGACTTTCGGAATGCTGATGTCCGCTGTCGCGAGTGGTGTCCGTTCTTGAACCGCTGGACGCAACGTCTCCGATTCTTCAAGAGCCACTTCAAGCGATCCGTCGGCTGCTCCGGCAAGACGGGACGGACGGGAGCGCCGGGCGATCAGATTGACACCGATGAGGACGACAACCATAAACGCCATGTATCCGAACAGGAAGGTCATAGACATACAAGTCCCTCCTTAATCCTTATGAATGCGGACGGTCACATTCATACCAGGTCGAATGTCGAGTGATTTTTCTTGTGAAAGGGAAACCTTCACCGGAATGACTTGAGCGACTTTCGTATAATTCGCATTGCCGTTCGAAGACGGCATCATTGAAAACGTTCCGGCCGTCGTCATCCCGATTTGTTCGACTTCGCCGGATAACGTCGTATCCGGATAACTGTCGACGTAGACATCAACGGTTTGTCCGACTTTGACTTCGTCAATGTCCGTTTCTTCGATGTTAGCCGTGACCCAGAGGTTATTTAAGTTAAAACCGTAAGCCAGTGGTGTCCCCGCACCGACAACCCCGTTTTCTGTCGCCATCGACTGAACGACTGTTGCTTTAGTTGGCATGACGATTGATGTGGTGACAGGTTTTTGACCGGCTTGCGCCATCATGACGTGACCTAACGTCGCGTCGCTGTCCAGTGTTTGACCCGTTTTAGCGGTCCAATCGGTCAGCTTACCGGCACCCGGGCTGGCAATCGTAATCATCTTTCCGTCGATTTTCGCGTTTTCTGTTTTGACGTAGCTCGTCGCTTGGTCGTAATAGTAGTAGCCGATCGCGCCGCCACCAATCAACACGACCAACGTCAAAATGTTAATCAGCAATACTTTTTTCATGTTCATGATATGAGATGCATCCTTTCTTCCGTCTACTCCACTGTCCCCATCAGCCATAAAAAAGACTCCTCTGGGGGGAGGAGTAGTTAATATAGTTAATTATATGGTCGTGGAACCAACATACAACCGACAATTTCCGACAAAGTGTTGGAAAAGTCGATGAGAACGGATACACTATTAAAAAAAAGGGGGAAGAGCAGATGAATCCGGCATCGGATCCGCGACCAAAACGTTCACGTGACCGTATTACAAAAGAATTGTTTCATTTACTTGAACACCATCCGTTTTCAGCAATCACCGTAAAAATGCTGGCGGACGGGGCAAGCGTAAATCGCTCAACGTTTTACGCCCACTTTACGGATAAATACGATTTGATGGATCAGATTGTCGAGGATCACATGCGGTTACTCGTCGACGCGATTCGGATTCACGGTGTGGTGCCACCCGAGTCTCCCTCCGTTGAAAAGGTCAGCCGTTATTTTGAACGGCTGTTTATCCACATCGAACAACACGAACAGTTTTACCGGACGATGTTGTTGCAAGGACCGATCAAGACCTTTATTTCCCGTTTCCTGGACACGTTAAAGGAAAACTACCGCCTCGTATTTAAAGCGCATACCGTCAGTGAAACGAGACGGGTGGATCAGGATCTGTTGTTAAACTACGTGATCGGGGGACAATTGGGGTTATTGATTTCTTGGTTACGCAATGACCGTCCTTACTCGGCAACCTACATGGCCGACCAACTCAGTCGGATGATTGTGTTTGGAACAGTCGAGAGTATCGGTTTTCCGAATCGTGCGCAAGATCCAGTTTAAGAATCGGGTTTTGTTTGTCTTTGCCTGCACTTTTTTTATAGAAGACAGAAGTCGCCTGAAGCAAATCAGTCGTTGGGCACGAGACAAGGGTGGCAGAATTATCCTCTGCCACCCTTGTCTTATAGAGATTAATTTTTGAATCAGCACCAGTTGGGGTCAGGCCTGCTCGAGTTCAAGTGCTTTCGTATAGATCGTACTGCGATTACGTCCTGATTTTTTAGAATGATACAACGCCTTATCTGCTTGTTGCAACGCTTCAAGTGACGTATGCGAATCACTTGAATGTGCGATCCCGAGTGAAATCGTGATTTGCAGATCAGGGACACTCGTCGTCGGGAACAGATTCCGGGCAACCGTCATCCGGGCGAGCTCGGAGATTTTTTTCGCTTCAGCAGCGGACGTGTCCGGCAAGATGATTAAAAACTCTTCACCGCCGTATCGACCGACTAAATCGTCCGGACGGGCGAGGGAAGCAAGGGTCGTACCGAGTTGACGCAAGACATCATCGCCGGCATCATGACCATATGTATCGTTGACGTGTTTAAAGAAGTCGATATCGATCAAGACGAGGGAATAACCGTCTTCCGCAGAACCGACAAGAGATAAGGAATCATCCAGTCGACGCCGGTTGGCGAGACCGGTCAAGGCATCCGTCATCGCGAGTTTTTGTTGGTACTGAATGTTCTCAAAGTGGCGACGGAGTTCCGTCAATAACTGATAGGTTACGAAACCAGCAATCAGATTAAAGAAGATATACGCTGCCGATACTTTAAAGAATGTCGACCAACTATGGGTCAACAGATAGATGGCGGGTAAGGAATACAAGATTCCGACGCCGATCATCAACTCAAAATTCCAAAATGTCATACGGACGTAGCGTCTGATTATGCCAATCGTTCCGATAAATAATCCGATAACGATAGATGAAACGATGACCCCTTCCATTTGTTCAAACGGTGTAATCGCAAAACGAGTTCCGATAATCATCAGACCGGTTACGATGGCGCTTGGTAATCCACCGAACATCATCGCAATGGCGACCGGGATAATCCGCAAATCAATTCGTGCAACATCAATTTGGATGCTATTGAACATCAAGAGAACGGCGATGAGTCCGGCGACTCCTCCCAGAATGAGTCGCGTTTTTACATTTGTTTTAGGGGTGATCCTCGGTTGGTTTCGAAAGGGTAGAAACAAAAGAGTGATCGTTGTGAACAGTAGACAAAAATTGATGATGAAATTATTCATGATGGACAACAAATCCTCCCAGCTCCTCGTAAACGCATTTCCGTAACATACTTCCAGTATACTCATTTTACTAACGGCAAGAAATGGAAAAATGTGAAGTGAAACAGGAAAAGTCGACAAAAAAGACAAAGTACACAGTCAAGTGAACTTTGTCTGAAAAATAAGTTGAATATTTTTTACACACAATTTTTAGGAAGAAACGGCTTCTTCATCCATCGTCAAAAGAATCTTATCGAAGACACGAACCATGACATTCAGTTCCTCTTCCGTCAATGTGCCGAACCGTTCCTGCAGGTATTTCCGGCGGACAACTTCGAGTTCACGAAACGCCGTTTCTCCTTCATCCGTCAAAGCAAGGACAATCGATCTCCGGTCATCTGTTGAACGGGTCCGAGTGACGAAGCCTGCTTTATACAGGCGATCGGTTAAAGCCGTTACCTGACTTGTCGCAAGCTCAAACTGTTCTGCGAGTAGAGTCGGACGTTGGGGACCATTTTCGGACAAGCTGCGTAAGATGAAAAATTCACTTCGCGTCGCGGTTCCTTCAAACAGTCGGTTCAGTTCACGACGTAATGTCCGGAGAATGACACGCATTTGTTCCTCTAATCGGTAAGTCAGTTGATCACGTTCTTGTGGCATTCAAGCAACATCCTTTCTCTCGGTTAACTTCTATTGTTTAGTGTACTAAAAATTACGGAATTTTACCATGAAGAGCCGTCAATTCAAAAAAAGAATTGACAATTTAAAGACGATTTGTGTAACATGACGAGGTAATCAAGAAATTAATCACTAACTTAATTAGTTCTCACTCAACCAGTGGGATGGAGGTTGCGGTTCTTATGAGTACAGTTACGGATGTCGTCAAGCGGCAGATGAGGTGACTGAAAAGGAAGAATTGCCGAAATCAATCATCGCTTTGAAGATGATCGATTGGGATTAGATCAAACAGGTCTAATACTGTCACAGGTCAACCATGACTTGTGGGGAGCTATCTTTCACGACGGTAGAATGAGGCGCATCCTTTTACTATGTTGCGTTCTCATCTTCCTTCTGGAAGATGAGGGCGCTTTTTGTTTTTTCAAAAAGTGTCCTCTCAAAAAATCTAAAAAGAGAGAAGCGAATAACATGAATACTCTACAACCCCAAAGAAAACTCGATTCAACTGAAGAAGGCTTAAAACGTGGCCTGCAAGCCCGTCATATGTCGATGATTGCGATTGGCGGTGCCATCGGAACCGGACTCTTCATCGCATCCGGTGCATCTGTTGCCGCTGCGGGTCCGGGCGGTGCGTTGTTATCGTACGCCGTCGTCGGACTGATGGTGTACTTCCTGATGACAAGCTTGGGCGAGATGGCAGCTTACATGCCGGTCGCTGGTTCGTTCTCGACGTATGGTGCGAAATTCGTCGATCCATCGTTCGGTTTTGCCTTAGGATGGAACTACTGGTACAACTGGGCGGTTACGATTGCGGTTGAACTCGTTGCGGCACAAATCGTCATGACGTACTGGTTCCCGGATGTACCTGGTTTCTATTTCAGTGCTATTTTCTTATTGTTGATGATTGGTTTAAATTTCTTCTCCGTTAAAGGTTTCGGAGAAGCAGAATATTGGTTTGCGATGATCAAAGTCGTTACCGTCATCATTTTCTTGATTGTCGGTGTTGCAATGATTTTTGGTGTCTTCACATCGGAAGCGCCGGTCGGCTTTAAAAACTTTGCGTTAGGTGATGCACCGTTCGTCGGTGGTATTCCTGCCGTTATCGGAATTATCCTCGTCGCCGGGTTCAGCTTCCAAGGAACCGAACTCGTCGGAATCGCCGCGGGAGAATCGGAAGATCCGAAAAAGAACGTTCCGAAAGCTGTCAAACAAGTTTTCTGGCGGATCCTGTTGTTTTACGTCTTTGCGATTTTTGTCATCGGGATGTTGATTCCGTATACGAGTCCGAACTTAGTGTCGAATGATATTACGGATGTAGCCGTCAGCCCGTTTACACTCGTCTTTGAAAAAGCCGGACTCGCGTTCTCAGCAGCCTTAATGAACGCCGTCATCTTGACGTCCGTCTTATCAGCCGGGAACTCGGGGATGTATGCCTCGACACGCATGCTGTACACACTGGCACGTCAAGGCGATGCACCAAAAATGTTTGCTAAAGTCTCCAAAAACGGTGTACCACGTAATGCCTTGCTCGCAACCGGAGCCATCGGCGCACTCTGCTTCCTGACATCGATGTTTGGCGGTCAAGTCTACCTCTGGCTGTTGAATGCCTCAGGTATGACCGGTTTCATCGCGTGGCTTGGAATCGCAATCAGTCACTACCGGTTCCGTAAAGGATTCCTTGCTCAAGGACATTCGTTAAGCGACTTGCCGTACGTTGCGCCGGCATTCCCGTTTGGACCACTGTTTGCCTTTGGACTTTGTTTCCTAGTCATCGTTGGTCAAAACTATGCCGCGTTCCTCGCGGATCAAATTGATTGGGTCGGAATCGCTGCGACGTATGTCGGTATTCCGTTGTTCCTTGCCTTCTGGTTAGGTCATAAATTTAAAAACCGGACATCGGTTGTTCCTTATGCAGAAATGGAGTTCCCGGAACATCCGCGTCCATGATCAAATTGTCGATCCCATGTGTGAGCGGGATCGGCTTTTTTGTCGTATTGTTGTTAGAAAAATGTTGAAAAACATAATCAAGGAGTAAGAAATCGATTAAGATAAAAGAAAACGGAGGCGACTACAGTGAATTATTGGTATCACTTTAAACGGGCATTCATCCCGATTGCCATCTTGCTTGTAACTCTGGCGATCTATCAGATGCTCTATCGCATGAACAACATCTGGTATTCGTTTGGCGGATTGATCTTAGTGTTTGCCGCGATTTATTTTGTCATGCGGCGCTTAAAAGCGAATCCCGAAGATTGACTGAGCAAGATAGTAGGGGAGTGGGACGGAACGCGTTAAAATAGGCATATACAGAGGAGGGGAAGCTAGATGGCAAAAGCAATATTCGCAGGTGGCTGTTTTTGGTGCATGGTCAAGCCATTTCATAAATATGATGGTGTCGAACAAGTCATTTCCGGTTATACAGGTGGTCATACAGAAAACCCGACTTATAAAGAGGTCTGTTCAGAAACAACAGGACATTTAGAAGCCGTAGAAGTTACGTATGATCCGGCTGTCATCACGTATGAGGAATTACTTGAAATTTTTTGGCGCCAAATCGATCCGACTGATGGTGGCGGGCAGTTTAACGACCGTGGTCAATCGTACGAACCAGCCATTTTTTATGTTGATGAAGAACAAAAACAAGCAGCTGAACGTTCAAAAGCGGCGCTTGACGCATCCGGTCGTTTCTCACGACCAGTAGCTGTCGACATTCGTCCGGCGAAACCATTCTGGCCGGCTGAAGAGTACCATCAAGATTATTACAAAAAAAATCCGTTCCGCTATCAGATGTATAGTGTCGGCTCCGGTCGGGCGAAGTTCGTCAAAGAAGCGTGGAAGGATCAAGGCAAGGAACAGGAATTAAAACAACGTTTGACGCCGATCCAGTATAAAGTCACACAGGAAAACGGTACAGAGCCCGCTTTCCGCAATGAATACTGGGATGAGGAACGACCAGGTCTTTATGTCGATATCGTCGATGGAACACCACTCTTTACGTCAAAAGATAAGTTTAACTCGAACTGCGGATGGCCGAGTTTCGCAAAACCGATTTCTGAGGACAAAATGGAAGTCGAACTCGATACGACGCACGGCATGACGCGGACAGAAGTCCGTTCCGCTAATGCAGACAGTCATCTTGGTCATATTTTTGATGACGGTCCAAAAGAGTTGGGTGGCTTACGCTACTGCATCAATTCAGCAGCCCTGCGCTTTATTCCGTTAGAAGAGCTTGATACTGCGGGATATGGGGAATATAAAAAACACTTCGAATGAGTAAGACAGGTAGACAGCAAAGCGGATTCGTTTTGCTGTCTTTTTACTAACTTTTAAAAGGAGGGTTTTCCATGTTCACACGTGTATATGAAGAAATTCGACAGTTAACGATTGCAAAGGTGCTCGATTTTTACGATCACGAAATTCGGGGACTGGATGAAACAGCACGACAAGTGAAGTATCAAAAGATGAGTACCAGCCCGTTTCTTTTTTTCCGTGGCAGCTCTCATCTCTTTTATTACGATTTGACTCGAATTCCATTGGGATTTGATACACCAAGTGAGACGCCGACTTGGATTCAAGGCGATTTACATTTTGAAAATTTCGGAGTCCATGGGAATGCTAAAGGTGAAATCATTTATGACGTCAATGATTTTGATGAAGGGTACCTCGGTTCTTATTTGTACGATGTGATCCGGATGGCCGTCTCCGTCCAATTGTTTGCGAAGGAAGCGGGATACGATCCGGAACCAGCAATCGCCGCCTATGTCCAACATTACTTAGATGACTTACGGCAATATGCCAAAGGTAAAAATCCAAGCAAAGTGTGTTTTACGATCGATAATACAAAAGGGCCGATTCGTAAACTGATCAAAAAGGCAGAAAAAAAGAAGGCGGACTTGTTAGGGGAACGGACCACTGTTGTCGAAGGACAACGAAAATTTGCCGATTTACCGGACATGAAGCAAGTCGATGCAGCGACGTATGCCGCCATTGAATCGATTTGGCCGGATTATATCGCTTCAATTGATGAAGAAGACAGGCAGAAAGATGCATTTTACGAGATTAAAGATATCGTCTATAAACTGGATAGCGGCACGGCATCAATTGGTCTCGAACGGTATTACATCCTCGTGGAAGGAAAGGGCGGCGAACATGAGGATTTGATTTTAGAGATGAAACAAGCGCAATCGCCAGTACCCGCTCTCTTCTTGCCCGTCTATTTGGAAGACGTCGAAGCGGTCCATCAAGGACGCCGTGTCGTGACGTCGCAAAAAGCCATGCAGGCGCATGAAGATCCTTATCTTGGATATGTGACGATGAATGGAAAAGAATATTATCTCCGCGAACGTTCACCTTACAAAAAGAAATTAAAAGCGAAGCATATCAAAAGCCAAGAAGACCTCGAAAACGTCCTTTCTATTCAAGGTCAAATCACCGCCAAAATCCATGCGCGGGCAGACATGGATGCCGGAATTGATGTCGATATTTTAAAGCATCATGCGGACGTCGTCATCATCGAATCGATTGGGGTATCAGACGCAGAATTCACCCGGCAAATACAACGCTGGTCAAGTGCCTATGCGGCACGAACAACCCTTGATTTTCAAGTGTTTTTAACTTGGTTAGCTAATCGGTGATGCCTATATTTGATATCTGTATTTGAAGATTGTTTCATCTAAAAAATTCTTTCTGGAGACCTGTTTAAAAGGCTGTGGAAAGAATTTTTTTTAGTGACCGGAAATTATGTAAGCGGACATCATTTTACAAATGGGTCTAATGACCTATATCAATTTATCTGAAAAATTCGTAAATTTTGGTTTAAGTAATTGCAAAACATTTTTTGTAATACGAACTAAACACACAACAGGGGGAGTATCATCATGAGTTTGACGCGGAAAAAAGATGTTTCCGCTATGATTGCTGCGAGTCAACGTAACAGTGGACTTGCTCGAAATCTTGGCGCAATGGATTTAACGTTTTTAGGAATTGGCGCCATCATCGGAACGGGAATTTTCGTCCTAACCGGAACAGGGGCATTGACAGCAGGACCTGGTCTTATTGTTTCTTTCATTTTATCTGCCATTGCCTGTGGGTTAGCAGCACTTGCTTATGCGGAGTTCGCTTCGACGATTCCCGTGAGTGGATCCGTGTATACGTATACGTATGCAACGATGGGTGAAATCTTTGCCTGGATCATCGGCTGGAACTTGATACTTGAGTATGGACTCGCCTCCAGTGCCGTTGCGGCAGGGTGGTCCGGTTACTTCCAATCCTTACTCGGCGGATTCGGAATTCATCTTCCGACAGCCATTTCAGCAGCACCTGGTGCGATCGAGGGAGCAAAGACGTTCTTTAACTTACCGGCCTTCCTGATCTTACTTGCAATCACAGGATTGTTATCGATGGGAATAAAGGAAACAAAACGTGTCAACAATGTCATGGTTATCATTAAACTCGCCGTCGTCGTCTTGTTCATCGTTGTTGGTGTTGGCTATGTTGAACCGACAAACTGGGCACCGTTCACACCATTTGGTTGGGGTGGCGTCTTCTCAGGAGCAGCCATCGTCTTCTTCGCTTACATCGGCTTTGATGCCGTCACGTCAGCGGCAGAGGAAGTACGTGACCCACAGAAGAACTTACCACGTGGGATCATCGGATCGTTGGCAGTTTGTACAGTACTGTACGTCATCGTCGCTGCCATCATGACAGGGATCGTTCCTTACCAACAGTTTGCTGGTGTCGATCACCCCGTGTCACTCGCGATTCAAATGGCAGGTCAAAACTGGGTTGCGGGATTCATCGATTTAGGTGCAATCCTCGGTATCACAACCGTCATCATCGTTATGACATACGGAATGGTTCGCTTGGCATTCGCTATCTCACGTGACGGAATGTTCCCGAAAGTTTTCTCAGAAGTACACCCGAAATACCAAACACCGTTCAAAGCAACATGGATGATTGGTCTCGGCAGCGCGACAGTTGCAGGATTCGTCCCGCTTGATGTCATCGCAAACCTCGTTAACATGGGAACTCTTGCAGCGTTCGTCTTGATCTCAGTCGCTGTCTTGATTCTTCGTAAAACACAACCGGATCTCCCACGGGCATTCAAATGTCCAGGTATGCCGTACGTGCCGATTGCAGCGATTGCTTCTTGTCTCTTCTTAATGTTCAACTTGAAACTTGAGACGTGGATTGCTTTCTTCATCTGGCTTGCGATTGGACTTGTCCTGTACTTCGCGTTTGCTCGAAAGAATTCAAAACTGTCTCCAGAAAATATGCCGGCAGCTGAATTTGCAGCTTCGGATGACAAATAAAAAAATGCGATCCCGAGAGGGGTCGCATTTTTTCTGTGATGACTTCAACCAAAGAAGAATTCCATCAATGGTGGATCAGAGTGCTGGAATCGAGCTTTTAATTCGAACAGCATCAAATTCCCGCTTGATACTTTCATTGGCTTTGGCTTCTTCTTCCGCTGACCAACCAAGTTCACTCCGCATCAAGGCGAGTACACCGTCAGCATGTTTTTCGGCATTCGGGAAATCAAAGAAGACGGCAGAAGCGCGGCGGTTCAAGAAGTCGCCCGGTTGCATGACGAGTTCCGCTTCAAGTCCGTACAAGAGTCCGCCGAACCAGTGTAACGGCAACTGGTACCGTTCGGCTTCGCTGCCGCGCGAACGAATCAATTCAAAGACGCGTTCGACGTCGGTGCCGTAGCGTTGAATCAACCACGTTGCTTCTTTCGGCGACAGTCCAAGGGCTTCGCCTTTTGGCTGCTGTTCTTTTAAATAACGGGCAAATCCTTTACTGCCGTCGGGATGGCCACCACCGAGTAAGATATCGTGGGTCCGCGATGCCAGATAAATCCGATTTTCTTCCTCTTTGAACTGATCAGCGACCATGTCGATGATCCGCTCGGCCATCTTCCGGTAACCGGTCAATTTACCGCCGGCGATAGACATCAATCCGGATTTTGAGACGAAGATTTCGTCTTTCCGTGATAATTCGCTCGGGTCTTTTCCGTCTTCATGAATCAACGGACGTAATCCGGACCAGGTCGATTCCACATGTTCCGGACGAAGTTCGACATTAAACATCTGGTTCGTCGCGTCGAGGATATAGTCGCGGTCCTCTTCCGTGACACCGGGTTCCAAAATATCCCCTTGGTAATTCGTGTCGGTCGTTCCGACGTACGTTTTGCCTTCGCGTGGAATCGCAAAAATCATGCGTCCATCGGCGACGTCAAAGTAGACCGCTTGCTGCAACGGGAAGTGGGCCTGATCGATGACGAGGTGAATCCCTTTTGTCAGGTGAAGTGATTTCCCGGCTTTTGAACCGTCTTTTTCGCGCAACTCATCCACCCATGGACCTGTTGCATTGATGATTTTTTTCGCACGAATCGTGTACGTCTTACCGCTTAAGACGTCTTGGACTTCGACCCCGACGACTTTTCCGTTATGGTAGACGAGTGACTCCGCTTTCGTGTAGTTAACGGCGCGTCCACCGTATCCGACAGCCGCCTTTAAGACTTCGACGGTCAGTCGGGCATCATCCGTTTTATACTCGACGTAACGTCCGCCGCCGACGAGGTGTTCCGATCGGAGAAGAGGTTCATAACGAAGCGTCTCTTCTTTTGACAACATCGTCCGTCGTTCATGTCGCCGGACTCCTGCCAGTTGATCATAGACACGTAAACCGATTGACGTTGAAAAACTGCCGAACGTGCCGCCTTCGACAAGTGGCAACATCATCCACTCGGGTGTCGTGACGTGCGGGGCGTTCTCATACACGATTGCCCGTTCTTTTCCGACTTCTGCGACCAACTTGATTTCAAATTGTTTCAGGTAACGTAAGCCGCCGTGGACGAGTTTCGTCGAACGGCTTGATGTTCCCTCTGCGAAATCCTGCATCTCAATCAACCCGGTCCGCATGCCCCGGCTTTGAGCGTCCAGTAAAATCCCGGCCCCGGTGATTCCGCCGCCAATGACCAATACATCGAGCAGTTCCTGTCCCATCTCTTCTAGCCATGCTGTTCGTTCCGTACTTGAAAACATGCATATTTCCCCCTGTTCGTCTGAAATGGATTAATTTATTCTACTTCTATCCATTTACCCTCTTTTACGCTTTTTTGAGCACAATCGATGATTTTCATGACAAGCAGGGCTTGCTCTGTCGTAACAGCCAGTGGTGCCTCGTTTCGAAGCGCGGCTGCGAGATCAAGATAATAGTTCTTAAAGCCGGATTCAAGGAAGGGACGGGCTTCGAGCTGTTGTTCCGGTCTGCCCCATGTATATGTCTCTTGTTTCGTATCGACATGATCGACGAAATAACTGGCTTTTGTTCCGTGAACGGCAAGCGAAGGACCGGGAGCCGGCACAAGCGATCCGATGTGCAGGATGGCACGGCGGGTTCCGAAGGTCAGGATCAGATGCGTGTAATCTTCGACCGGACCATCAGGACGTTGGATCGTCTGATCACAAAAGACACGGTCGGGCTGCTCGCCAAACAACATCAGTGCTTGATCGATCAAATGTGACCCCAAATCGTAAAGGAGACCGGCTCCGGGAACGTCTTGTTCCCGCCAGCGTGCCCGAACAGTCGGACGATACCGGTCGTAATGCGCTTCCAGCGTCTGAACCCGTCCGAGTTCGCCGTCTTCGACCAGTTGGAGTAAGGTCCGGAAGTCTTTTGTGTAACGACGGTTATGGTAAACTGTCAGTACACGCTGTTGTTTTTGTGCAAGATCCGTCAACTGTTCGGCTTCAGCCAAGGTGACGGTAAAGGGCTTTTCGACCAAGACGTGACACCCTGCCAAAAGTGCCGTGTTGGCGAGAGGATAATGTTCGGCGTTTGGTGTGGCGATGACGACAAGATCAATCGTTTCCGACGCCAATAACTGTTCGAGTGACGAATAAACCGGCACATCCGGATAACTTCCGGCAACGGCTTCCGGACGACTGGATTGGACGGCAACGAGCTGATAATCAGGAGCAGTGATGTACGGAGCATGCAGATGTTCGCCGGCAAGCCCAAAACCAACTAAAGCAGTACGGATCATAAGGACACTTCCTTTTCGGTTAATACATTCAATTTATCATACGAGGTGAGAAAGATGATTACAGAACAGCATGTCATCGAAAAAATGCGACAGACGATGACGAAGATTGAACAGACAAGCGGCACCGATCAAACGGGACACATTGCGGCCATGAAAGCCTACTGTGAATTGTTATTGGAGCAACCGCAGACAGACCAAACGACTGCATCTGTCATGATGCCGACATCCCAGCCGGCAACGCCGGAAGTTGACCCGATGCTGGCCCGATTCATGGGAGTGGCTCAGGAAAAAGAGGAAAAAGGACCGTCTTTACTCGATTTTTGAGTAAATCAAATTGATTCCGGGAATAGAGTAGAAGCAAAAAACAAGGGGGAACAGATTATGAAAACAGTCATCGTCATCGGAGCAGGTCCAGGAAACGGAGCCGAAATCAGTAAACGATTCGGAAAAGAAGGCTTTCAAGTTGTCTGTGCTGCGCGCACGCAAGAAACACTGGCTGCCGTCATCACGGAATTGAAGGAACAAGGCATTGAAGCCGTTGGCGTCGAATGTGATGCGTCACGCCGGACGGATCTGGAATCGCTTGTCGAATGGACAAAAGATCAGTACGGGCAAATCGATGTCCTCGTCTACAACGCTTCGATTTTACATCAGGCATCGGTCCTTGAGGTGTCGGCAGAACAGATTACAAAAGAATTCGAAATCGATGTGCTCGGGGCGTTACATGCCGCACAAATCGTTGCACCGGATATGGTTGCGCGTAAAGAAGGAGCAATCCTCATCACAGGTGGTGGTGCCGCTCTTCACGCCATCAAATCACTGCCGGGCCTCTCAATCGGGAAAGCCGGCGTGCGTCAGTTGACGCATATGCTGCATGACACGTTAAAAGATGACAACGTCTACGTTGGTACGGTCACAATTGCGGGTGAAGTCAAACGCGGAACGGCGCTTGATCCGAAGAACGTGGCTGAAGCCTTCTATACGTTGTATACGAACAAAACGGACGTGGAAAAAGTGCTGGCTGCCGAATGAGAACGTTGACGGTTTATTTTGACGGCTGGTGTCCGCTTTGTCAGAAATCCAAGCGGTTCTTGGAACAGCTGGATCGGTTTGATCAGTTGACGTTCATCGATGCACGGCAAGTCCGGACGTTTGAACAGCCGGCTTTACTCGAGCGGATGCATGTCGAAACCGAACAAGGTGTCCGGTATGCCGGGATTCATGGTATTCGTTTACTGACAAAGACGTTGCCGTTTCTACGACCGGCGTATCCGTTTGTCTCGTTATCGATTCGTCTCGGAGTCGGTGCAGTAATCTATGACCGCGTCGCTAAAAATCGGGTCATTCCCGTCAGCTGTACGACGGATTGCCGGATCAATTGAGGAAATAAAGCGTCGACGTGTCTCATGTCGGCGTTTTTTTCATGATTCGTCATCGGATAGGAGAGGAACTTTCAGATGAAAAGATGGATTAGTTATATGTTATTCATAATCGGCGTTATGTTCATAACCGGCTGTGCACTTGACCCGGAACCGGATGCACAGACCGGGATTCAACAGCCGGATGAGGAGAAGGTGACACAAGCGACCGTCGAACGTGTCATCGATGGCGATACGGTCAAAGTCCGACTGGAAAATGGTCAGACAGAAGATGTCCGCCTGCTGTTGGTTGATACACCAGAAACGGTTAATCCGGAAAAACCGGTTCAACCGTATGGACCGGAAGCTTCACGTTTTACGAAAGACGCCTTGCCTGCCGGCAGTGATGTCCTGATTGAACGGGATCAATCGAAAACAGATCGATACGGACGGCTGCTCGCGTATGTCTGGGCAGACGGAAAGATGATCAACCAGGAATTGCTTCGACAGGGGATGGCGCGTGTCGCCTATATCTATGAACCGGATACGCGTTACGTCGAGACGTTTCAAGAGATTGAAGCAGAAGCAAAAAAGAAGAAGATCGGCGTTTGGGAGACGACCGGTTATGCGACTGAGCGTGGATTTGATGCTTCCGTCCTGACCGAGAAGCCGGTGAAGCAAACGGATGACTGTCAAAACATCAAAGGCAACATCAACCGTCAAGGGAAAAAAATCTATCACGTCGAAGGGGGACGCTCATACGAGGAAGTGAATCCGGAAGAGATATTTTGCAGCGAACAGGAAGCAAAAGAAGCAGGATTTATCCGGGCTGCCAATTAAACGTTCATCACAAAAGAGGTACCTGCCGAAAAAATCGGAGGTACCTCTTTGACATGTACGCTACTGTTGTGATCAAGGTTGCGTCGGGGGTTGATACTGTTGAATCTTATCATCTTCATCAAAGGCAATCGTCACATCGGTGATGCCTTTGAGAATACGGATTTGCAACTCGAGACGGTCTTTAATATCGTCTGCTTGAGCAATCGTCAGTCCCGGATCGACTTCGAGTTCGATTTCAACATGGAAGTGATCGCCTTCTTTGATGACTTCCAGCTTTTCGATATCCCGCACATCTGGATCGCGCATCAGGATTTCGCCGATTTTTGCCGTCAAGACTTCATCAATCTCGCCAAGGGCACCGGCCGCATTTTGGATAAAGACGTTATAGACGACATAAAACATCATCAGACCGATGAGAATCGAAGCAATACCCTCCGCTTGATAAAACGACGTATAATGGGAAATCAAGACCGCGATGATGGCGATGATACCGCCAAGCGTCGCTACTAAATCTTCCATAAAGACGAGACGGGTCGCAGGTTTTGCTTGCGACAAGTTCGCAAAACTTTGACCGACTAATGTCAGACCACGTGATTTCAGACCGGTTTCATGACCGACTTCAATCATCGCTTTATAGAAGACACCCACTTCAAGGACGACACCGATTCCGAGGGCAGTCAAAATGATCCACAGACCACTTGTCTTATCTCCCGGGGCATGCAGAATATGCAAAATCCCTTCGCGGATGGTTTCATAGGCAAGGATTGCGACGACGAGAATCGCTGCGAGCAAGACAAGGTTGACGAGGCGACCGAAGCCGTTCGGAAACCGTTTGGTCGGTGCTTTTTTACTTAAAGCTGATCCGATGTACACGAAAAACTGGTTGGCTGCGTCACCGATCGTATGCATCATTTCCGCAAACATGGCGATGTTCCCGGTTAAGATGTAAGCGACGAATTTTATAATGGCAATAATGGTGTTGACGAGGGCGGCAGCGAGGGCGGATTTATTTCCGCGCCTTAACAGCGTAAAAAAATTCGACATGAGGGGTTCCTCCCTTGATAGAGCAGAAACGCGGGGGTTACCCGCGTCCAGCTTGGAATGATGGATAAAGTGTCATGCCGCCGTCTGCGAACAGCGTGATGCCTGTGACATAACTCGCTTCGTCAGAGGCAAGCCATGCGGCGACCGCTGAAATTTCTTCCGGTTTGCCGATGTTTCCCATGGGAATCATACTTTCGACATCTGCCCGTTGTTTCGGGTCTTCGAATTTTTCGGCGTTGATTGGTGTATTGATGGCACCGGGACCAATCGCATTGATGCGAATCCCTTTTGGAGCATACTCCATCGCCAGTGTCTGGGTCATCAGTTTGACGCCGCCTTTACTGGCAGCGTAATGAACGAATGTCGGCCAAGGGATGATTTCATGAACACTCGACATGTTGATGATGTTTCCTTTGACGTTGTGTTCGACGAAGTATTTGAGTGCTTCACGTGCTCCGAGGAAAGCACCGGTCAAGTTGACGTCGATGACCTTTTGCCAATCTTCGAGTGACATTTCGTGAGACGGGGACGGCATTTCGACACCAGCATTGTTGACGAAGACGTCGAGTTGTCCGAAATGCTCGACCGCCTGTTTGACGAGATTGATCATATCGTCTTCTTTTGACACATCACCTTGAACGGTAATGGCTTCACCACCGGCTTGCTTGATGGCGTCTGCGATTTTAGTCGCTTCTTCCGGATGGCTCCGGTAGTTGATGACGACACGCATGCCTTCTTCCGCATAACGGCGGACGATGGCTTCACCGATTCCCATTGATCCGCCTGTGACGATGGCGACTTTTCCTTTTAGACTGTTATACATAAAATCAATTCCTCCTTATTATTGTTTCGTGAATCCAATCATGATTCCGCCAACGACGACCAAGATACAGCCGATGATGACAAACGTCATTTCCTTTTTCGTCTTGGCTTCTTTTAAGAGCACGACACCACCGATCGTCGAGATGACGACTCCGGTTTGTGATAATGAGAAGCTGGTTGCCACACCGACTTTGGCTGTAGCGAACAGTAAAGCGATGTTCCCGACGGCCCACATGAGACCACCAATCGTATTACCGGCTGTTTTCTTCGTGAACAAGTTCCCTTTACGAAGTGACAGCAGAATCGCACTGATGACCATTCCGATTGCTTGCGGCAATACCGCTTCCCAACCATTGATGTTGAACCAACGGGCGATGACGACATACCCGACATACCCGACCGTCGAGATCAACAGCAGGAGCAGCCCTTTTCCGATGTTCTCATCCTGTTTGCTCTTGTCTTCTTTATAGGAAGTAAAAGCAGCTCCGGCGACGATCAGGACGAGCGCACTGATGCCGAGAATTAAAGCGGTCCGATTCGACCATTCACCAAAGGCGAGGACACCAAACAAAGAAGTCCCGACAAGTTGCATCCCGGTTGAAATCGGCATCGTCTTCGAGACACCCATCTGTTTGAAGGCTGCAAACTGGTTCATCTGACCAAGCGCCCAAAAAGCACCTGAGAAGAAGCCGGCAACCCAAGCCGTTGTTGAAAGTTCAGGACTGACAAAAAAGAAGGTGATGATGGCAAAAATCAATGCACCAAGTGTCGTTCCGATAATTTGTTGCTCCGTCGAACCACCGATTTTAGAGACGACTAACGGAAGTGTCCCCCACATCAAGGCTGGTACGAGCGCAATTAAGATATCAATCAAGTGTTTCACCTCTTCTGGTTTTGTATCTATCTACTTGAAGATGTACCCCGGGAACAGATTCGAAAAACATACCAAAACGGAAAAGTGTTATTTCAATATAAAAAAACGTCCTGTTAAAAGGACGTTGTGGCGGTTATTTAAACGGTTCATCGGCAATCCGGACAATCTGACGTCCGATGCGCCGGGCATTCCATAAAGCAATGATGGCAATGGTAAGCGATGCGCCCATTAAATCATACTGTGCCAAGAAGTAGCCGGCATAACTGACGGGTAAACTGACGATCCCGACGAGGGAACTGGTCCACTGGCGGATCTTCAGCGATTCCATGTTGGCGACCCGGGAAAACTTCTGTTGTTCAAACAGACGCCAGCGGGTCGGCTCACTGAGCGCATCGTTGACGAGGCGCGGGAAAGCAAGCAGTCGTGCTGCGTAGGAACCGGCGATTTGTAAGTAACGATTTTGGTTTTTGCCTTCTTCATCCAACCATCTTCGGACCATCGGTTTCGCAAGGTCCAGTAAATTAATCTGTGGCGATAAAATTTGCAGGATGCCAAGAATCGTCGAGGCGGCCCGACCGAAAAACGCAAACTCGGCCGGGAGTTGAATCGGTTCATTTCGAACAAGTAATTCAATATCGGATAATACTTTTTCAATCAACTTCGTATCGACGTTCTCCATGTCACTTTCAAGATAGAAGGTGACCGCTTTTTCAATCGCTTGTCGGATGTTTTGTTTATTGGCGTTTGGCAACAAAAACCGTAAATCTTCGAGCCCGTCGACGATCGCATCGTAATCGAGCGTAACGAACGACTGGAGGATGCGTTGAATGGCCCGCATATCATCAGCGGTCGTCGCCCCGATCATTCCGAAATCCAGCAGGACGATGCGTCCGTCACTTTGGACGAGGACGTTACCCGGATGGGGATCGGCGTGGAATTTTCCACCGAACAACAGCTGTTCACCGGCATTTAAAAACAGATTACGGGCTAATTCGTCCCGGTCAATATTATGTTTTTCTAAATACTCGAGATCCGTGATCCGGGTACCTTCGATCCACTCCATGACAAGTACACGGTTCGTACAATGTTCTTCAAAGTAATCCGGAATATAGATGACGGGATTCGTTTCGTACATCTTTTTGAAGTACAGACCGTTTTTCAATTCTGTCCGGTAGTTCAGCTCATCTCCGATGACGAAGACCATCTGACGGTAGAGGCTCTGTAAATCGGTTGATTTGTTGAGTGATGTCCGGCGGAGCATGGCGATGACGAGGCGCATCGCCCGGAAATCGGTTTTGATGATTTGTTCGATGTTCGGTCGTTGAACTTTAATCGCGACTTTGCGACCGTTTGATTTGAGGGTCGCGCTGTAGACTTCACCGATTGAAGCAGAGGCAATCGGTCGAGGAGAGATATCGTCGACAATGTCTTCGATTGTCGTTCCCCAGTCCTCCTCGATGATTTTTCGGGATTCGCCAAGCTTGCTGGACGGGACTTTATCAACGAGTTCCGTCAGTTCCATTAAAACAGACGGAGGAAACAAGTCTGCCCGGATCGACAGGAACTGTCCGAGTTTAATGAGGAGTCCTTCGAGACGAAGGGCTTTTTTCTTATAATCACGGGCGATCGTAATCATGATCCGCTCGAATTCTTCGTTATTCGTACCGGGTCGGTTCTTCCGGGTGAATCGATAAATCGTCCAAATGTAACGAGCGAACATCGTTACGATGATGAAAATCCGATAAAGCGCCCAACGTTTCATACGGTCACCTAGCTTCCTGTACAGTTTGTTTCAGTATAGGTTACTTTACCTAAAAACGTCACTTACAAACGGTTGAATCGGTGACAGAAAAAATAAGCTTGCCGGAATCAAAAAAGAGCGTATAGTAAGTATTGGAATTTCTAATGGGAAAGGTGAAATGTGCGTATGTCCTGGGACTTATTAAATATCATTGGAACGGTTGCGTTTGCGATGAGTGGCGCGATTGTCGCGATGGAAGAAAAATATGATTTGTTTGGCGTGTGGTTACTCGCGTTGATCACGGCATTTGGCGGCGGCGCCATCCGAAACCTGCTGATTGGGGTCCCGGTCTCCGCGCTCTGGTCGCAAGGCGGTCTGTTTTTAATCGCAATTTTAGTCGCTTTGCTGATCTTCGTTTTACCGCAATTATTTTTACCGCACTGGACACGGTGGGGAGTGCTCGCTGATGCACTCGGTTTATCAGCGTTTGCGATTCAAGGTGCGCTGATGGCTTCCGCCAAAGGATTGCCGTTATCGGCAACGATTTCCGCAGCTGTCTTGACGGGAGTCGGCGGCGGGGTGATCCGCGATCTGCTCGCCGGTCGCAAACCACTGGTCCTGCATAAAGAAATCTACGCGATGTGGGCCGTCATGGCGGCACTCGTCATCGATCGGTTTGAACTGACTAATCCTCTCCATTTGTTCACATTACTGGGGCTGATCACGATTTTACGTATGCTATCCTATTATTATGAATGGAATTTACCAGCACGACGTTTAGGGGGAGAAAAAGAATGAAAATCTTAATCATGATTGGGGCACTGTCGATGATGATGGCAGTGGCACTCGGGGCGTTTGGTGCCCATGCGTTAAAAGATATGTTGTCCGAGCGGATGCTCGCGAACTGGCAAACCGGTGTCCTCTATCAGATGGTTCACTCGCTTGGCATTTTGGCACTGGGCGGCATGCTATTAAAAGTGTCGATTTCACAATTTTCACTGGCCGGCTGGTTGATGCTCGCCGGAATCGTCTTCTTCTCCGGCAGCCTGTACGTGATGGCATTGACAGGAGTGACGAAGCTGGGAGCGATTACACCAATTGGTGGTGTCCTGTTCATCGCGGCTTGGATTTTTGTCGCCATCGGAGCGTATAAAGGATTGTAACAGTAAGGATCTACTTGCTTCACGTGACTCGAACAGAGCAACGTGAAGCGGGTAGATCCTTTTCTGATGAACGCAAAAAAACCGGCAAACAGAACATCGTCTGTTCACCGGTACGATATAGAGCGATGGAAGCAGATGCCTCAGCGCTTTGCAGGTTGTGTTTTATTTAGCTTCGATAATGCTTGCTCATAGCGATCCAGTACACGTTCCGCGACTGGCTTTAGCTCTTTTGAAAGCACAGCGAATTGCAATTCACGCGATCGCGTTGATCGGTTCATAGCATTCCCCATGGTAATTCCTCCTTCAGGTACAAATCTGACAGTTTTTGTGACCGCAAAGAGTATATTCCCGTAGGGTTTTTCTATGAAACGTGATTTAGCAGATTAAAGTGCGAAATGTGCTTCGAGATCGGTAGACTCCAGACGATTCCCGATGAAGAACTCACCGAATTCGCCGTATTTCGCGCTGACTTCGTCAAAGCGCATTTCATAGACGATTTTCTTGAACTGGAGAATATCGTTGGCGAAGAGCGTGACGCCCCATTCCCAATCGTCAAATCCAGTTGATCCGCCGATGATTTGTTGAATCTTGCCGGCATAACTCCGACCGATCATCCCGTGACGGTACATCAGCTCTTTCCGTTTCTCCATCGACAGGGTATACCAGTTATCGCCGTCGCGGCGTGATTTACTCATTGGATAGAAACAGATGTGCTTCGATTTTGGCAGAATTGGATACAAGCGGTCACGGACGTATGGATTTTCATACGGATTGCCTTCTCCTGAACCACGGTATGTCCCCAGTTCGACCACAGACACATACGAATAGGTGGGGATCAGATAATCGTAGAGATCAAGTTTCTGCATTTTGACTTCGACGGCTTGAATGTCTTCCATCGTCGGACGAAGCACCATCAAGACGAGGTCGGCTTTTTGACCGATGATCGTATAGAGAGCATGACTTCCTTCTTTTTGTTCTTCGACTTGTGCGAGTTCACTCAAGAAAGCTTGGAATTCATGAACCATCTTTGTCCGGACCGTAGCTTCGACTTGCTTGAGACGGCTCCAGTCAATCCGGCGAAAATCATGGAATGTATACCAGCCGTCGAGTGTTTCGGCGGCTTGTTGCGTAACGGTTGGTTCTGATGATTGATGTTGCATAAGAAAACCTCCTGAATCTGGAATGGTAAACGGGTTGATCCATGTTCAATCTTACCATATCTTTTCAAATTGCCCGTAAGAAAACGGTTCATTTCACAAGCGGATCGGACATATATCCTGAAGGAACAGGGTATGCTCTTAAAGGGTGTGAGATTTTCAGAATGTCCGGAACTGTACTATAGGAAAAAAATACTGTAATAGTATTCGAAAAGTCAGTCATAGGAATGAAAAACACACTTTTTTGCAAATTGTTTTAACAACGAAACAGAACTGTGTATAATGAACAATGGAATGAACGTACAACAAAAACCGACACTTATTCGCCATAAAAGGAGCTAATATCATGCAATTATTCGAAATGCTTGAGACAAAAGTAAAAGCCCACCAACCAACGATCGTTTTCCCTGAAGGAATCGACGCACGTGTTCTTGGTGCAGCTGTCCGTTTGAAAAAAGATGGTCTTGTGACACCGATCGTCATCGGACCACGCGTTAAAATCGAAGAGACAGCGGCTGCGAACCAAATCGATGTCACGGATCTCGAAACCATCGATCCGGCTTCATATGATGGAATTGAAGAACTGGTTGCGTCATTCGTCGAGCGCCGTAAAGGAAAAGCGACAGCCGAGCAGGCGCGTGAAGTCATTCTCAAAGATGTCAACACGTTCGGTACGATGCTCGTTCACACAGGAAAAGCAGAAGGTCTTGTTTCTGGTGCGATGCACGCAACAGGCGATACGGTACGCCCGGCACTTCAAATCATCAAGATGCAAGAAGGGTACAAAAAGACATCAGGTGTCTTCATCATGGTCCGTGACGACGAGCAGTACGTGTTCGCCGATTGCGCAATCAACATTGCACCTGACGCTAACGATTTAGCTGAAAATGCCATCGCTTCTGCCAAAACAGCGAAAACATTCGGCATCGAGCCGAAAGTTGCGTTACTCAGCTTCTCAACAAAAGGTTCGGCGAAATCACCGGAAACAGAACGCGTCGTTGAAGCGACACGTCTTGCGAAAGAACGGGCACCGGAACTTGCAATCGACGGCGAATTACAATTCGACGCAGCCTTCGTTCCAAGTGTCGCGAAATCAAAAGCACCGGAATCAGATGTTGCGGGTCAAGCGAACGTCTTCATCTTCCCAAGCCTTGAGTCTGGAAACATCGGCTACAAAATCGCCCAGCGTCTCGGTGGTTTCGAAGCGATTGGTCCGATTCTCCAAGGTCTCAACAAACCGGTCAACGACCTTTCACGTGGTTGTAACGAAGAGGACGTCTACAAATTGGCGATCATCACAGCTGCTCAAGCAGTTGAAGAACGCCAAGGATAAGCCATTTTCGAAAAAGGCTTTACTTTTTCAGTGAACTCCGTAAAATGGAACACATCACGCATCAACGAATAAACGTATAGCAACGCTCGTATAATAGTGGGAATTGGCCCACGAGTCTCTACCGGATCGCCGTAACGGTCCGACTACGGGTGGTGAGTTACTGCTCTCTTTTTAGCGTACAGTGGCTGCCCCCGGGTAGCGGCTGTACGTTTTTTTCGTCAAAAAAGGAGAAATCAGTTATGAAACGTTTGGAAGATATGATTACACAAGAAGGACTGGTCTTATCGGACCAAGTCTTAAAAGTCGATTCCTTTTTAAACCATCAGGTCGATCCGACTTTGATGTGGGAAATCGCGTATGAATTCATGGACCGGTTTAAAGATGCCGGAATCACCCGGATTTTGACGATTGAAGCAGGCGGGATTGCCCCCGCCATGATGACAGCCTTACGTCTTGGCGTCCCGATGGTCTATGCCCGGAAAACCAAGTCGTTGACGCTGAACGAAGGGACGATTTCAGCGGAAGTCTACTCCTTTACGAAACAACAGACAAGCACGATCACCGTCGCTGAAAAGTATCTGCAGGCAGGCGAACGGGTGTTGATCATCGATGATTTCCTGGCGAACGGCGAAGCCGCCTTTGGTCTGGCGAAACTTGTTGAACAGGCGGGAGCTGAAGTGGCAGGCTTCGGAATCGTCATTGAAAAATCATTCCAACCGGGCCGTCAAAAATTACTGGATGCCGGGTTCCGCGTCGAATCGTTGGCACGGATTAAAAAACTGGAAGCCGGACAAGCAACGTTTGTTGACCGGGTGAACGTATGAAGACATTATCGAACGTCAAGGCAGCAAGCCTTGGTTTGCAACATGTGTTGGCGATGTATACCGGAGCTGCGATTGTTCCTTTGATTGTCGGTAGTGCAATTGGTTTATCCGGTGAAGAACTGGCTTATCTCGTAGCGATTGATTTATTCATGTGTGGTGTGGCGACTTTGCTGCAGGTCTTCGTGACGAAATATACAGGGGTCGGCTTACCGGTCGTCCTCGGATGTACGTTTACGGCAGTCGGGCCGATGATTGCGATCGGGAGTCTGCAAGGCATTACAGCGATTTACGGTGCCTTGATTGCCAGTGGACTGATCATCCTAGTGATTTCCGGTGTGTTCAGCCGGATCGCCGTCTTGTTTCCTCCGGTTGTTCTTGGATCAGTCGTCACGATCATCGGTATTTCGCTGATTCCGGCTGCCATCAATGATATTGGTGGGGGACAAGGCGCAAAAGATTTTGGTGATTTACGCTACTTAGGACTCGCTGCGTTGACGATTGTTTTGATTCTAATCTTTAACCGATACGGGACCGTTTTTTCAAAAGCCGCGGCGGTGTTGATTGCTGTTTTGATCGGCACATTGGTCGCATTCGGCATGGGGATGATTGATTTTAGTCCGGTTGCCGAGGCATCGTGGTTCCAGATGGTGACACCATTTTACTTTGGTGTGCCGACGTTCAATGCAACAGCGATTTTGACAATGACGTTGGTTGGACTTGTTTCGATGGTCGAGTCGACCGGTGTCTTCTTGACGCTTGGAGAAATCACCGATAAAAAGTTGACGGACAAAGACTTGGCGCGCGGTTACCGCGCGGAAGGGGCAGCGACGATCATCGGCGGGATTTTTAACAGTTTCCCGTATACGACGTACAGCCAAAATGTCGGTCTGGTTCAGCTGACGGGAGTCAAAACACGGAAAGTCATCGTGTTTGCAGGATTCTTTTTGATTCTGCTTGGTTTTTTACCAAAAGTCGCAACGTTCACGACTTTGATTCCAAAACCTGTCCTCGGTGGAGCAATGCTTGTCATGTTCGGGACGGTTGCAGCGAGCGGGATTCGGATTTTATCCCGTGTCAATTTTGCCAAAAATGATAATGTGATTACCGTTGCCTTAGCGCTTGGTGTCGGGCTTGGCATCAGCATGAATCCGGCGATTGTCGCGTCACTGCCGGAACAAGTCCGCGTTTTGACGGACAGTCCGATCGTCGCCGGATCGTTGACCGCCCTCCTGTTAAACGGTTTATTCCGGTTGACCGAAAAGAGACCGTACACGGAGAAATCGCGTCTCGCCAAAGTTGAATAAGATTTGTAACTTCTCAGAGGGGAGCAGTCCGCTATACTAGTTTGTATAGACGGTTGCTCCTTTCTCGTTGCGTTACATATATCAGAATATTTCGAGTATGTGTTCTTGAACAAAAATATCACTTGAAAACGTTTACAAAACGGACACAATTTCATTATACTGACAACGTAGCGGTTAGGGGAACTGCTAGGAAACAAACAGAGACGGGAAGGACGTCGTACAGATGAAACAACAGACAGAACTGAATCGTGGGCTGGAAGAACGTCACATTACGCTGATGTCGCTGGGGGCGGCAATCGGTGTCGGACTGTTCTTGGGATCAGCGAAAGCGATTCAACTGGCAGGACCAGGTATATTGATCGGCTACTTAATCGGAGGTATCATCATCTTCATCATCATGCGGGCACTTGGGGAGCTCGCTGTTCGGGAGCCGGTATCCGGCAGTTTTGCCGAGTATGCACGAAAGTATGTCAGTCCGTTAGCCGGATTCCTGACAGGCTGGAATTATTGGTTGCTCTGGATCTTTACATGTATGGCGGAAATCACGGCAGTCGGGATCTACATGCAAGAATGGTTCCCGAATTCACCGACCTGGATGTGGGCACTTGGTGCACTCATCTTAATGACGAGCATCAACTTCATTGCCGTTAAATTTTACGGTGAATTTGAATTTTGGTTTGCGTTGATTAAAATCATCGCCATCGTCGCAATGATCATTCTTGGTATGCTGACCATCTTCATCGGTTTCGGAAATGGCGGTACGCCGGTCGGGATTTCAAACCTTTGGTCGAATGGTGGATTCTTGCCAAACGGCTTTGGTGGTGTCTTGCTTGCGATGCAGATGGTCATGTTTGCCTTCTTAGGGATTGAAGTGATTGGGGTCACAGCAGGGGAAGCAAAAAATCCGAAGAAAACGATCCGTAAGGCGGTCAATAACGTCTTCTTGCGGATTCTCGTGTTCTATATCGGAGCGTTGTTCGTCATTCTGTCGATTTATCCATGGGATCAAGTCGGTCAGAATAACAGTAGTCCGTTTGTATTATTGTTTGATTCACTTGGTATTCCGGCAGCGGCCGGTATCATAAACTTTGTCGTCTTGACGGCCGCGTTGTCGTCATGTAACTCAGGGATTTTCTCGACGGCACGGATGATGATGAACTTGTCGCAAAACCAGGAAGCGCCAAAACGATTCGCGAAGATTTCAAAAAATGGTGTCCCGGCACTGGCAACGATTCTTTCGGGCGTCGCGTTGTTAGTCGGTGTGGCTTTGAACTACTTCTTGCCGGAAGATGTGTTTGCGATCGTCACGAGTATCGCGACATTCGGAGCCGTCTGGACATGGGCGATGATCTTGATTGCTCAAATGCGGGCACGAAAAGTGCATGGTACGGCTGAATTCGCCGTTCCGTTTTTCCCGATTGCGAACTATCTTGCGTTAGCCGCACTCGCAGGTGTCATCGTCTTGATGGCGTTTGATGCCGGTACACGGATCGCATTAATTGTCGGTCCGCTCTGGTACGTGATTTTGATTGCCGTTTATTATGCACGGGGCATGCATAAGGAAAAACGTCAATCGCTTGATCAGGCATCAGGAGAATAACAGAAGAGATCAGCTTCGGCTGGTCTCTTTTGTTCTGTTTCGACGTCAGTTTTGCTACACTGAACAGAGATGAAATTAGAGGAGGAACTACTATGAAGACGATCCATGTCGATGAATTGCAAGAAAAGCTTGAAGCGGGCGAAGCGTTACACGTCGTTGATGTCCGGGAACAAGACGAGTACGACGCCGGTCATATTCCAAACGTCCGTTTCCTGCCGATGTCGGAAATCGGGGAACGCTATACCGAACTGCAAGAAGGCGAAACGTATTATCTGATCTGTAAAGCAGGGGCCCGGAGTGAGAACGTCGGACGTTTCCTCGAACAGTACGGTTACGACATCATTAATGTCGAAGGCGGCATGATGAACTGGAAGGGCGATCAAGAAGCTTAACTGAAATCAGTGAAAAGAAGGAGGTTCCTTACAAAAAGGAATTTTCTTCTTTTTTTATTTGCTGTGAAAAAATACACATTCTAGCCGATAAAAAGAATAGAACAACGAGTCATCGTACTCGAGAATGGGAGAGAGAGATGAAAGAAAAGAAAAAACGCACGTTAAGCATCAAACAAAAACTGATTTTGACTTCTATGCTCTTATTATTGATTCCGTCACTTTTAATCGGCTTTGTCTCATACAGTCAAGCCAAACAAAAAATCACGGACCAGATTCTTCAGTCGGCCCATGCCGGTGTCGACCGGATGAATGACGAAATCATGAACATCGTTGATCCGATGCGACGGGATGTCGCGTTTTTTGCGGATCGCATCGATGGCACGTTATATGAATCGGGCAAGCAGAACCTCGACTTAAAAGAAAAAATGACCGAATACTTAGATACACACCCGCAAGCCGCCAACATTTATTATGCGACGACAACGGGAGAGATGACGATTTATCCGGAACAGTCGATGCCGGAAGACTATGATCCACGGGACCGTCCGTGGTATCAGGCAGCAGAAGATGCGAGCGGTAAAGTCGTCATCACCGATCCTTATGTCGATGCAGCTTCCGGAAAAATGATGGTTACCTTGTCTCAAACCGGAGGCAACGGACGTGGTGTCATCGCGGTGGACGTCGATGTCGACCGAATCGCGGAAATCGCCAAGAAAATCAAAATCGGTAAAGAAGGTTACGTGACGATTTTGGATTCCGATAAAAAATTTGTCAGTCACCCGACATTAAAACCCGGTGAAACAGCCTCAGGGGACTGGGTCGATTCAATCTACGCCGGCAAAGCGGGACAATTTTCCTACCTGTTTGAAAATGAAGAAAAACAAATGGACTTCATGACGAACAGTCTGACGGGCTGGAAGGTTGCCGGCACGCTGTACGACCATGAAATCACGGATGAATCATCGAGTATCCTTTGGACGACACTCGGCGTCATCGCCGCGACATTCGTCTTGGCGGCAGTGCTCTTGTTCTTTATCTTAAGGTCGATCATCAGTCCGCTGAACCGTTTGACGAAGAGTGCGGAACGGATTCAAGAAGGTGATTTGACGGAGCAGGTCGTCGTCGAATCCAACGATGAAATCGGGCAAGTGGCGGAAAGCTTTAACGTCATGATTGGATCGCTCCGGTCAATCATCACGAATCTCGATCAATCGATCGGTCAAGTTGCCGCTTCTTCGGAAGAGTTGATGGCAAATGCCACACAAACGACGGCAGCGTCTGAACAAATCGCCGGCTCGATCCAAGAGATGGCGGCAGGTGCCGGTCAATCGAAACGTCAACTGGACGGGAATGCCGTCTCCTTACAAGCGATTACTTCCGGCGTCATGCGAATTGCTGAAAGTTCGACCAACGTGTCCGAGCTGTCACGAGCGACGGCAACGGAAGCGGAAGACGGAACAGCAGCCGTTGCGAAAAACGTCGAACAGATGAAGGCAATCGACACCTCGGTCGAAAACTTCGGGGAAGTCATCCAGTCGCTTGCACACCGTTCAAATGAAATCGGAAAAATTGTCGATGTCATCAACGGTATTGCGACGCAAACGAATTTACTTGCGCTCAATGCTGCCATCGAAGCGGCACGAGCAGGCGAAAACGGGAAAGGATTTGCGGTCGTCGCAAGTGAAGTCCGGAAACTCGCAGAACAATCGCAGGACTCGACGAAACAAATCTCTGACTTGATTCAAAACATTAAACAAGAAACGGAACGATCTGTCTTCCTGATGAAAGAAGTATCGCATCATACGAAGGCGGGACTGGAAACGACAGAAGATTCGGCAGTCCGTTTCGAACAAATCATGTTGCGGACACAAGAGATGACACCGCGCATTGAAGACGTCACGGCAACGGTCGAAGAAATTGCCGCGAACGTCCAGGAAGTATCAGCCTCTGCGACGGAAATTGCGCATATCGCCGATGAGAACTCTTCAGCGGCAGAACGTGTCGCTGCGACAACAGAAGAACAGCTTGGTTCGATGGAAGATATTTCGCAGTCGGCCAAAACATTGTCCGATATGGCAGAAGAACTGCAAGTCCTTGTTTCACGTTTTAAAGTCTAATCTCTCAAACGATCGTCCCTGCGGGTGACGGTCGTTTTTTGTCTCTAAAAATGGTCTTGTTTCCGACGGGATTTCCGGTGTTTTTTGCTTGAACGTTCCCTGAAACGGGAAAATACAACTATAGCCTGGTCATTCATAATCGGGAGGTGTTGACGATGGCACGACTGACAAAATTGATGGAGTGGCAACAAGCGGGTCTGATTGATGCGGAGACCATCAACCGGATCAAAGACTACGAAACACACCGGCAAAAAAAGAAACGTGTCCCGCTTTTGTTGATCGTCGGCCTGACATTCGTGGGTCTGGCCCTACTCAGTTTTTTAGCAGCAAATTGGCAAGCGATTCCCGCACTCATTAAAATTGGGTTAGTCCTGGTCCTCATGGTCAGCTGTTACGTCCTCGCCGATTTGTCGGAGCGACGGACGATCTGGAATCCTGTTGCCTTTCGTGTTCTCGGTATCATCGCGTTTGCGGGAGCCCTCATTGTCACCGTCCAAAGTTTTCACATGTCGATGCAAGGATCCTTCATCGGGTGGGCCGTATTTTTGGCGGCGCTCGGTCATTTCTTCACTTGGCGTCATCCGGCATACGCGATTCTTGCTTTCATCGCCGGTCTGAACATCTTTACCGGCGTCGGGGGATTCGGAAGCGAACAGGCGACGTTTCTAGACTGGACATCAATCGTTTTTCTCGCCCTCGTCTCGCTCGCTTGGTTTTATTTCAGCCAGTCTTTCCCGTCCTTGATCCTCAGTTGGTTGTTTCTTTATCTGGTGGGTCTCGAACTGTTTGCCCTTGTCTCCTATGACGGTGTCCTGTGGCCGATTTGGACGTTATTTGTGCTCGTTCCGCTGTTACTCGTCGTTAAAGAAGAGGCGCATCGTCAGGTGTTATACCATCTCTACCTGGTCGTCGCCGCGATCAACTCCTTGATTTATCTGACGGTCCGTGCCGAGACGACGGATTCCTCGATTCCTTGGGGGGAAGCGATTGCCCTTGTGGTGTTCACGATCGGAATCGGTTACCTCGTCTACCGGAAGTTTCAACCGTTGCTTTGGATTTTGCCGCTCGGTCTGTTCGGATTGTTATGGTTTGATGAACAGGCGATTTTAATCGCGGCGCTTGTTGAAATCCTTGCCTTTGTCTATTTGATTGAACGGGAACGCCAAGGCAGCCGATTGACGATCCCATTCCTCTATTTCATCGCCGTCCAGCTGACGATCTACTTCATCTATGCCTGGAACCGGCTTGATATGTCGCTGTTTTTCTTGGTCGGAGCAGTGCTCGTATTCCTGATTGCCGGTATCTTGTGGTGGATCCGAAAACGTCGTGAGGGAGGAGTGACGTCATGAAACGGTATCTGTTTCCGGTTCTGCAAATCATCGTCGTCTTAGGTGTGATTCTGAGCTTTTATTCGATTTCCTGGTTGGGTGACAGCTATCGTTTCCGGGCGGAACCCTTTGATCCGTTTAGTCCTGTGTACGGAGAATATGTCATGTTGCAATATCCGGACTTAAAACCGGAGGACTCCGTCAAGAAAGGGTTGGTCTACGTCACGTTTACGACAGATACGGATGGTTATGCGAAGATCGACCGGATCTCCAATGAACGTTTTTTCGGGTCTGTTGCCGGTGACTATTACGATCAGTACGTGACGATTCCCCAGCTGACCCAGTACTATGTCGAACAAGGCACCGGTAAAGGATACGAAGATGCAAAAAAATTGGAAGTTAAAGCCGATGTTTCGCCTTGGGGAACAGTCCGGGCGACTGAATTATTGGTTCGAAAATAAAAGGCTTGCAGAAACAAAAAAATGAAGGTAAGATAAGTTTAAATTTTCAGACTAATTCAATAATAAAGCGTCGAAGGGAAGAGTAAGGTGTCACTGTTTCAATAGAGAGCTTCTGTTGGTGGAAATGAAGCGAAACGGTACATCTGAACATGGTCCTTGAGCTGTCGATAGAACACGATTTTCGTAAGTAGAGTCGACCGGTATAAACAGATACCGTTAGCATTCTGCGGAGTCCCTGACTCCTTGAGGTCACTTGATGCGAGTCGAGTGATAAACAAAGGTGGTACCACGTGAGACATCACGTCCTTATGCAATAAGGGCGGGATGTCTTTTTTTGGTGATGACAGGGAGGGAGAAAAAGAAATGACACAAGCTTTAGTTTTACAATCGGACTTTGGAATCAGCGATGGGGCAGTCAGTGCGATGTATGGTGTGGCTCATAGCATCGATCCTAAAATACGGATTTTTGATTTGACTCACGACATTCCGCCATTTCATATATGGGAAGCTTCCTATCGTCTGGTTCAAACGGTACCTTATTGGAGGAAAGAAACTGTCTTCGTTTCTGTCGTTGATCCGGGCGTCGGTTCGAATCGGAAGAGTATCGTCGCACGTACTCATGCGAATCAATTCATCCTGACACCGGACAATGGAACCTTAACCCATCTCGTGCAGTCCGGCTTATTGGCAGATGCACGTATTTTGGACGACACCATTCATCGTTTACCTGTCATGGGCGAATCGTATACGTTTCATGGTCGGGATATTTATGCGTACACGGGAGCTCGGTTATCGAGCCAAGTGATTTCCTATGAGGAAGTTGGTCCCTTGATTCCGTTGGAGTCGCTTGTGTTACTGGAGCGTCAAGTAGCAGCTCAGCAAGGGGAGGTGTTACATGGAATCATTGAAATTTTAGATGTCCGTTTCGGTAACGTTTGGACAAATATTCCGGCAGCATTTACTCGTCTGATTGGGTTAAACATCGGCTGCCGGTTAGGGGTAGAAGTGATGTATAACAAGCAGTTGATTTTTTCAGAAACGTTGACATTTGGGCATTCATTTGCGGATGTTGAGTTAGGTGTTGGGCTTGTATATATCAATTCACTTGATCAGCTTGCAATCGCGTTAAATCAATCTTCGTTTGCAGATCGTTATCAGGTCGGAATCGGAAATGAATGGCAGGTTCGTATTCAAAAAGTAGAGGAGTGACATTGAGATGAACGGATTAAGTACAAAACAAATTGTAGCAACAGGTGTCGGAGCAGCCGTCTTCGTCATTTTAGGTCGTTTTGCCGCTTTACCGACAGGGATTCCAAACACATCTATTGAGACAGCGTATGCTTTCTTGGCATTCATGGCAATTTTGTTTGGACCGATCACAGCCGGTTTAATCGGATTGATTGGTCATGCACTAAAAGATGCAATTTTTTATGGAGCTCCCTGGTGGAGTTGGGTCATCGTTTCCGGATTCGTCGGATTTTCCATTGGATTGATTGCACGTCGTATTCGCATCGAAGACGGGGACTTGACGACAAAAAAATTGATTCTTTTTAATGGAACACAGGCACTTGTCCAAGTGATCGGCTGGGTCGTCCTAGCACCGGTTTTAGATATTTTAATTTATGCAGAACCTGCCAATAAAGTATTCGTCCAAGGCGCTGTAGCAGCAGCTTCAAACATCATAACGGTTGGAATCATCGGTAGTATCCTATTAGTGGCATATGCCAAAACACGAAGTAAAGCAGGCAGTCTAAAGCGAGAAGCATGAACAAAGACTGTCCCGAGAAGGGGCGGTCTTTTTACTTGGGGGGATTAGCATGGCACAAGAAAATGTACGGTTCGAGGAATTTTCCTTTACCTATCGAAGTCAATCGGAACCGACCTTACACAACATCAACCTGACGATTTCAAAGGGGGAACGTGTTCTGATTGTTGGTCCATCAGGTTCAGGAAAGAGTACACTTGCTCAATGTATTAATGGTTTAGTACCGTTTTCCTACCCGGGGACGTGGGAAGGCACGGTGGAAGTAGCGGGAAATGATGCGCGGACATTATCGCTCTATGACCGTTCTCGCATCGTGGGAACTGTCATGCAGGATCCGGATACACAGTTTGTGGGATTATCTGTAGCGGAAGATATTGCGTTTGCATTAGAAAATAAACAGGTTGAACAGTTGGAGATGAAACGTATCGTAGAACAAACAGCCCGTTTGGTTGATGTAGAATCACTGTTAGACTACCGGTTAGATGCATTGTCGGGAGGTCAACGGCAACGTGTGGCCTTGGCTGGTGTCTTGGTAGAAGATGCTGATTTGCTTCTGTTTGATGAGCCGTTAGCCAATCTAGACCCGGTAGCGGGAATCGAAGCAATGGAATTGCTCGATCGACTACAACAACAGACACAGCAGACGCTCATCGTCATTGAACATCGAATTGAGGATGTGCTTTTGATTCCGTTTGACCGAATCATCGTGATGAACGAAGGAAAAATCGTTGCAGATGCTAGTCCGGATGAGATCCTGAGCCAAGGTCACCTCATTCAGGCTGCCCTACGAGAACCACTTTACTTGAGTATCGCTCGTTTGGCAGGTATCTCCATTCATCCGCATATGCAACCGAGTCGGATTGTACCATTCATCACGCAGCTTGATCGTCAACCGCTACATGACATGTTGCAAGATCGCTCGGTTAAAGCGAGTGAACGTGGGGAGGAAATGCTTGAAGTCAGTCGACTTAACTTTCGATATGATGCAAATCAATTAATTCTAAACCAAGTATCGACTTCGTTTAGAAAAGGAACGTTGACGAGTATCGTTGGACAAAATGGTGCAGGGAAATCGACGTTAGCCAAAATATTAAGCGGATATCGCAAAGCAGACAACGGAACAATCCATTTAGCAGGACAAGATGTGACGAACCAATCGATTGGACAACGTGCACGCCAGATTGGATTTGTTTTACAAAATCCAAATCACATGATTTCCAAACAAATTGTACAAGATGAAGTGCGATATGGCATGCAGGCACTTGAACTGAGTGAAGCGGAGCAAGATCGACGGCTCGAAGAGACGCTTCGTCGTTGTGGAATGTATCCATTTCGGAACTGGCCCATTCATGCGCTGAGTTTTGGTCAGAAAAAACGGGTGACCATTGCCTCGATTTTAGTTCGGCAACCGGATGTTCTTATTTTGGACGAACCTACGGCAGGTCAAGATTATCGCCATTATTCTGATATCATGGATTTTTTGGAGCGATTAAAGAAGGATGGGATGACCTTGATTGTCATCACACATGACATGCATCTTGTTCTGGAGTACAGTGATCAAGTTTGTCTGCTTCAAAAAGGTCAAATTCACTTTGAAGGAACTCCACTTTCTCTGTTACTACAAAAAGAATTGTTGAATCACGCTCATTTGAAGCAAACGTCACTGTTCACAGTGGCTGAGCAACACGGACTCGATCCGGAACGATTACTGGGATACATGGTTGAGGAAGAACGGAAGGAGCGAGTAGGATGGCTGTAGAAATGTTAGGCTATATCGAAAAACGGTCTCCTATCCATCGTTTGACAGGAGCGACTAAATTAATTTGTTTCCTGCTTTGGACGATTGCGACAATCGTCACCTATGATACACGTGTCCTTGCACTGCTTTTATTTGCTAGTCTCGGATTATTTTATTTATCGCATATTTCATTCAAGGAAGTCCGTTTCGTTCTCCTGTTCACGTTGACCTTTATCTTGTTGAATACGATTGCGGTCTACCTATTTGCACCTGAGCAGGGTGTCGCGATTTATGGAACGCGCCATGTCCTCGTTGAAGGAATCGGTCGTTTTACTGTGACGGCGGAACAACTTTTTTACTTACTGAACTTGATTTTGAAGTACAGCGCGATTGTCCCAATTGCTGTCTTGTTTCTAGTGACGACTCATCCGACTGAATTTGCCGCCTCGTTGAACCGAATTGGCATTCCTTACAAAGTAGCGTTCGCAGTATCACTTGCGTTACGTTATATTCCAGATATCCAACGAGATTTTCGAATCATTAAGGATGCGCAAGAAGCGAGAGGGATCGCTTTATCAGATGCACCTTTACGCCAACGGATCCGCAACAGCTTGAATATCTTGTTGCCTTTAATTTTTACAAGCTTGGAGCGAATTGAAGTTGTCAGTAATGCCATGGACTTACGCGGGTTCGGTGCAGGAAAAAAACGGACGTGGTACAACTGGCGTCCGATGACAAAAGCCGATGGCATGGCGATTACGTTTGTTTTTCTATTAGTCGTCATTTCTTATCTCATCACGTTTTATGACGGAAGTCGTTTTTATAATCCATTCATCTAAACAGCAGACGAAATAAAAGAAACGTCCTCAATGAAAATTGAGGACGTTTCTTTTAAATACAGCTAATGAAACATGGAGAATGAAGTCACATGTTACGCTGATTTTTTTACTTTTTCCCAACGTGGTGAATTGAGCAACTCAATCCATTTGCGGACAGCAGAGATTGTGATGACAATCGCGAGTATCCCCATCGTGACGGAAAGCACCGTATTGAGGATGCTGAAGCCGGCAGATGCCGGATTGGCATAGACGTTTGCCACCATCCAGATGTCGGCGAACGTCACCGTCACGAGCAAGTAGACGAGCGGAATGAATGTCGTTAAGGCATACACCTTTTTGTCGGCAATCTTCAGGATGATCGTCGTTCCGATAATCAATCCGATGGATGCCATCAATTGATTCGAGACGCCGAACAATGCCCAAATCGATCCGATGTCACCGGAGAACAGCAGATAGCCCCAGAAGAACGTACCGAGTGCACTGGCAAAAATCGCACCGGGAATCCAGTCGACCCGTTTTAACGGTTTGTAGAATTCCCCGAAGAAGTCCTGAATCAGGTAACGGGCAACCCGTGTCCCGGCGTCGATTGCCGTTAAGATGAAGACGGCTTCAAAAAGAATCACGAATTGGAAGAAGAAGCCGGCAATTTCCCGGAACCATGGAATCGCCCGGAAGATGAACGTCATCCCGACGGCCAGGGAAACTGCTCCGCCGGTCCGTCCGGCGAGATCAAGCCCGATTTCCCGCGACATTTCGTCAAGATAGACCGTACTCATACCAAGTGTCGCGAACACTTCAGGTGTCGAGTTGATCGCGAAGTAGTCACCGACTTCGAGTGACGTCGCGGCAATCAAGGCCATGACGGCGACGAGACACTCGACGAGCATGGCGCCAAAGGCAACCGGTTTGATGTCGCTCCAACGATTGATCATCTTGGGTGTCGTACCGGAACCGACAAAAGCATGGAAACCGGAAATCGCACCACACGCGATCGTGATCGAGATGAACGGCCAAACGGGACCGGCGATGATCGGACCACCACCATCCACGAATTTCGTGAAGGCGGGGAAGCGGATTTCCGGATTGATGATGAAGACCCCGATGATCAAGGCAAGGAAAACCCCGATCTTCATAAAACTCGATAAGTAATCCCGTGGAGCGAGCAACAGCCAAACCGGTAAAGCAGCAGCAAAGAAGGCGTAGATCGGTAAAGCAATTGCCAGTTGGCGGGAAGATAAATCAAACCAACTGCCGATGAACGTATCTGTCAGCTGAGGACCAAAACCGATTGCTGCAAGAATCAGTAAAAAGCCGACGATTGATGCGAACACGAGATTTCCGCCTTTACGTAAGTAAATACCGACTGCCATCGCGATCGGAATCGTCGAGAAGACAGCAAACGTTCCCCATGGGTTATGTTCAAGGGCATGCAAAACGACCATCGACAAGCCGGCCATCGTGATTGTGATGATGAAGAGCATCGCAAGACCGGCACAAAAACCAGCGACCGGTCCGAGCTCTTTTTTGGCGACTTCCGATAACGATTGACCGTCTTGGCGCATCGAAGCGAACAGGACGACCATATCGTGGACGGCACCGCCGATGACGGCTCCAATCAGGAGCCAAAGCAGACCGGGTAAGTAACCGAACTGAGCGGCGAGTACAGGACCGACAAGCGGTCCGGCAGCCGCGATGGCGGCGAAGTGGTGACCAAACGAAACCCACTTGTTCGTCGGGACATAGTCTTTTCCATCGGCGAATTTATGGGCCGGTGTTTCCCGGTCCTCTTTGATTTTTAGGACCTTAACGGCCATGAACGTGCCGTAAAGACGATAGACGATTAATAAAATACAAATGACAGCAATGACAATCGGGGTAGCGCTCATTCATTAGACCTCCTCGTAAATTGGTATAAGGAAAGTGTACGCTAAATGAAAACGCTTTCTTTTATTTTGGGGACAAGTGGTTGTTTTTGAAGGATGACACGTTGGAAAGGGGCGATGAACGGAAAAAAGGAAACACTCAGATCCCGAGTGCTTCCTTTAAAATTTTGACATACGTCCGACTGACCGGAACATCAATTTGTTGGATTTTGATCGTATAGGCACCGTTGAACCATGGTTCGATCGCTTCGATGGCGGCTAAATTGACGAGATAAGACCGGTGGACACGCAAGAAACGGTGGTCGGCTAATTTTTTTTCGAGTTCTTGTAACGTATCATTCGATGGATAGGCGTCCGAGCGGGTGACGATTTTGGTTTTACCGTTTTCGGCGACGATGTAATCGACCTCTCGCGGGGAGAGCAGCTTCAACTGATCTCCCGACTCGACCGCCAACCGTTCGACACGCGGCGCTTTGGCGAGTGGTTTTCGCATGACTTTTTCAATGGCCCGGACAATCCGTGACGGATCGTACGGTTTTAAGATGTAGTCATACGCATTCAGTTCGAAAGCTTCGAGTGCGTGGGCATCATAAGCGGTTACGAACAAGATGGCCGGAGGGTGGGGCATCGACTGCAACCGTTTGGCGATGTCGAGACCACTCCCGTCAATCAATTCGATGTCGAGAAAAACGAGGTCCGGTTGGAGCGTTCGCACGAGTTGCTCCGCTTCCAGGACATGTCCGGTCTCGGCGACGACATCGAGTCCGGCCCGGACGACGTGATAGCGGAGTTCGTCGCGGGCAAGCGGTTCATCTTCAATTAGAATCGTGCGCATGAAGCATCTCCTTTCCTGTTTCGAGCGGAAGATGGATGGTGATGGTCGTTCCTTCCCCGGGCTGACTGGTCAATCGGAAGGCCCCTTTTTCCGCATAAAGACTTTTGATTCGTTCTGCTGTATTAAAGATCGCGGTTCCGGTTCCGTTTGACGCGACGACTTCACGACCCAGGCGGGCGAGTCGTTCCGGTGCGATGCCGCATCCGTTGTCGACGACTTCCAAGACCAATTGATCGGCCGTTGTCCAAGCGGTCACTCCCACGTAGCCGGTCTGTCCGGGAGAGAAGGCGTGCTGGAACGCGTTTTCGATGAGCGGTTGGAGGATGAATGGTGGAACAAGCAATTGTTCGGTCCCGTCCGCGAGATCAATATCGACGAAGGGGCGATTGGGAAAGCGGGCTGCTTCGAGGGAAATATAGGCTTCGATATGTTCCAGTTCTTTTTGTAAAGGAATTTTCGTCGAACGGGCGCCCTGCAGATTACTGCGGAAGAAGGTCGACAGTTCCAGTAACAAGCTCCGTGCTTGTTCGACATCCGTCCGGCAAGAAGCATAAATTGTATTGATGGCATTAAACAAGAAGTGCGGATGGATTTGTGCTTCGAGGGCGCGGATTTCCGCATCCTTCAGTAAACCCGCTTGCCGTTCCGCATTACCGAGTGCGAGTTGTGTCGAAAATAATTTCGCTAAACCTTCAATCAGTTCGACTTCGACCGCGTCGAGTACATCAGGGTGCGGATAATAGACTTTCAGTGTTCCGACGGTTGTTCCGCTGATTGTCAACGGAGCAATGATCCCGGCTTGAAGCGGACAATCCGATTTGGGACAGCCGATATCATCGCGGTCGGTGACGAGTCGGAGTTGTCCGTCCATCAAGACATGTTCGGTCGGACGTGTCGTCCATTGACCACCCGCTTGATGATGGTCGCTGCCGACGCCAAGATGCGCCAGAATGACGGATTGATCGGTCAAGGAGACCGCGTCGGCACGCGTTTGTTGCAACAGGATGTCCGCGACGGCTTCGGCCGTTTGGATATTCAAGCCGCGTGTTAAGTACGGTAATGTCAAGTCGGCGATATGAAGCGAGCGCTCCGCTTCCCGTGCCCGGACATGTTCTTCCTCCCGCGCCGCCAATCGAATGATCGACAGGAACAGCCAGACGCCAAGCACATTGACAATCGTCATCGGGATGAAGATGAACTGGACGAGTTCGATCGCAGCCGGAAAGGGATTAGACAACAGAAGAATCAGTGACATTTCAAAAATCATTAAAAATCCGGTCAAACAAATCGGGAGCAGCGCTTGGCTGCCCAAGCGATCACGCCAATAAGCGCGTAAGCATCCGCTGACACCACCCGCGATAACGGTCGCGAGGGCACAGGCGAAGGCGGTGAAACCACCAAGTGTATACCGGTGGATTCCGACGAGCAGTCCCGTAATCGTGCCGCCGACAGGACCGGCAAGCAAGCCGCTGATGACGACAATCATCGTCCGTGTATTCGCAATGGCAGACGTTCCGTTCACTTCATCAAGCCAGGTATGCGGTAAAAACTTGGCCAAATCGACTTTGACACCGGTGTAGTTGCTGAGTATACCGTATGTGGCGAAAAATAAAATCAGCAAACCGAATTGCCAACCGGCTTCCGGTTGTTTCAGCACCCGACGTGTTGGTCCCCACTGGGCGAGGATGAACGCTAAAATGATCATGATCCCCAAACGCTCCAGCAAAAAGGGGATGAGTTCCAGCATGACATCCCTCCATTCGCTTTAAGTGTAAACGCTACCGAAAAAGAGGACAACGAAAAAAAGGATGACAGATTTTAAAGTCCGTCATCCTTTTCTATGCAGAGCGCGACTTTGAAGCCAGCTCTTTGATGTTCTTGATTATTGTGCGTCTTTGTCGAACGTGATCCGAGCAATCGCATCATGTTGGTGGATGGTTTCTTCATTGCGGCATTCAACGAAGAAGGACGCGATTGGATCCATTTCGTAAAGATCGGCAGCAATTAAGCGCACCATGTCTTCGACGAAACGTGGGTTTTCGTATGCCATTTCTGTGACACGTTTTTCATCCGGACGTTTGAGGACCGGGTGAAGCGGTGCTGAAGCATTTGATTCTGCTGCGTCGAGGAGCTCTTGTTTCCAGTTAAAGTCATCCGCTTCGTCGCGTAAAGAAGCTTCCATCGTGACGTAACCACGTTGGTTATGGGCACTGTATTCACTGATTTCTTTTGAACATGGGCAAAGTGTCGTCACATTGATCGTCAAACCGACCGACAATGTGGCTTCGTTTGTTTCGGTGTTGACACTGACGGTTTGCCATACTTCGGCATTCATCAAGCCACTGAGTCCCGTTGCCGGCGCTTTACGTGTGAAGAACCATGGGTAACGGATTGTCAATTGTCCTTCTGTTTGCTCCATCCGCTCAGCGAGATCGCGAGCGAATTGAATGAGTGATTCATTTGTGACGACCCAGCCTTCGTTATGGTACTGGTCGAGTTGTTCTGTCAAACGACTCATGTTGATCCCTTTACGGTCTTGTACAAGCGAAGTCGACAGTTCGAACGTCGCGATGGTTGCTTGTGTCGTCTCGCCATCTTGAATGACAACCGGATGTTTCACGTTCGAGATGCCTACTGCATCCAGTGCAAATAAGAAATTCTTTGGTGTATTTTGCAGATCGACCATTTTATCTTTTTCAGTTGGTTTTGTTCCTTTAATAGGGGGAACAGAACCAAAAAGCTTGTGACGCTCTTCTTTGGTTGGCAGTGTAATCGGGTAGGTAGACATTCAGATCGGCCCCTTTGTCCTTTTGTAGTAGTGCAAGTAGTAATAACATGACAGGAATGCTAGAGACGAGCAAGTCTGATGATTCCGTGAATGTGTTTCGCGACATATCGTTGCTATGAATTTTATCACGAACACGACCCAAAACGAAACTCGCAAGTCTCGAAAGAAACAGTTTGCTGATTTGATGGAATAACTTGCTTGCAATCGGGTATACTATCATATAGTATGTGTTCATGTGAACGTGTAAACTATCGTGTCGTGTGAATTCTTAATTTAGCTTATATTGTATAGGAAGGAATGAAGTAGATGGATTGGCAGTTAGTACTTCAATATGCCTGGGTCGTCCTTGTTTTAATCGCTTTAGAGGGACTTCTTTCGGCAGATAACGCGCTTGTTTTGGCAGTAATGGTAAAACATTTGCCGGGCGAGCAACAGAAAAAGGCTTTATTTTATGGATTGGCAGGAGCATTTGTGCTTCGATTCGCGGCATTATTCGCAATTTCATTCCTCGTCGACATTTGGCAGATTCAAGCACTTGGTGCCGCCTACCTCTTGATCATGGGACTGCGGCATATCTACAAAACCGTCAAGGCCCGGCGAATTGGTGAAAATCATGGCGCTGAAAATGAGTTAGACCAAGAGCCGAAATCAGAAGAACCGGTCTCGAAAGCCGAGTTTTGGAGAACCGTCGCAAAAATCGAATTCGCCGACCTTGCGTTTGCCGTCGATTCGATTTTGGCAGCCGTCGCACTGGCTGTTGCGCTTCCGAACTGGGGAACTGGAGAAATCGGTGGCTTAAACACGGGTCACTTCGTCGTCATCTTAACGGGTGGACTGATGGGAGTCGTCTTGATGCGGTTCGCAGCACGTGTCTTCGTTAAATTGCTGGCCGAGCGTCCTGGTCTTGAAACAGCCGCGTTCGCCATCGTTGCTTGGGTCGGGGTAAAACTCGCTGTCCTCGCACTCGAACACCCGAACTACCATGCATCAATCGAAGGAACGATTTTTGAAGCGATGAAACTTCCGGAAGGTTTTGCTCACAGTACACCATGGCAAATCTTCTTCTGGACAGTGATGGTCAGTCTTGCACTTTGGGGTTGGTTCTCATCTCCAAAAACAAAATCAAATCCAGATGCAGAAAAGAAAGTCGAAAAAGAGTTATAAGAAAGCTGAGGCTCTCCTGAAATGGAGAGTCTTTTTTTGTCTGAAAATCCTCCGGACCGGGTAAAAAGAACAATCATCCTCAAGCCTTCAGTCTTTTTCTTTTAGGTAAGCCGCATTATAATAAACTTACTGAACAAAAAGGGGATTCGTTTTATGGATATTGGATTAATTACGCAGTATGCGACCGTTGGACTCGTCTTGATCATCTTGCAAGGGCTGTTGTCTGCGGACAACGCGATGGTCATGGCTGTCCTCGTTCGTCCGTTACCGGATGAGCAACGGAAAAAAGCTTTGTTTTATGGACTGATCGGAGCCCTCGTCTTACGTTTCGTCGCCATCTTCTTCGCCTCGTACTTGGCGACGGTTTGGGAATTGCAGGCACTTGGGGCGATTTATCTGTTTTATGTCGCCTTCAAAGGGATTGTGGAAGCACGATCGAACAAACATCAAGTGCCGGACGCGATGGCATCACAAAAAGCGTCCCCTAATTTTTGGTGGACGGTCGTCAAAGTCGAGTTTTCGGATTTAGCATTTGCCGTCGATTCGACGCTGGCAGCGGTTGCCATGGCCACGACGTTACCGATGATTGGCGGAACGATTGGTGGATTGAACACCGGACAATTTTGGGTCGTCTTCTTTAGCGGAATCATCGGACTGGTCATCATGCGTTACTTCGCCAGCTGGTTCGTCGTCTTGTTACAGAAACGACCGGGTATTGAAGAAGCTGCCTTTTGGCTCGTCGCCTGGGTTGGGGTGAAGTTAGTCGTCATGACGCTTGCTCATCCATCGATTGACGTGTTACCACATGAATTTCCGGAGAGTACACTCTGGCAAACTATTTTCTGGGTTGTCCTCGCACTGATTTTGGTGTTAGGTTGGTTTAGAAGTGGTACGAAAACAGAAAAATAATAAAGAAGAGCGGGCAGGGTCATCATTCCCCTGTCCGTTTTTGAATGAGGAGAGATGACGATGCAAAACGGTAATTTCATTCGGATGTTGACACGGATGCAAAATGTTCCGCGCTGGGATGAGTACGCTCCGCGTTTTCCGGATAATGCGGCGAGTCACAGCTTTCGGGTCGCGTTATTCAGCTTGATGGCGAGTTATATCGAAGAGGAGGCGACCGGCGTCAAGTTGGATCGTCTGTCGTTACTCGGAAAAGCTTTGTTTCACGACATGAACGAAGTCATCACGGGACCGATCAAACACCGGACGAAAAAAGAACCGACGCTGCATGCGCATATTCAGGCGATGGAACAACAAGCGAGTGAAAAACTCGTCGCGCTGCTGTCCAAATCGTTGCAACCGGATTTTACGAACTATCTTGTCTTTGCGGAAGATGATTCGCCGGAAGGACAGATGGTCGAGGCGGTGGATACGTTTGATGCGATGTTGTTTGCGAAACGGGAAGCCGACATGACCGGGTCGACTTTCTTTAAAGCCAAAACGGCGGAATTGCAGACAGTGCTTTTAGATCATCCTATACATGCGATCCGGACGTTGACCCATTCCGTTTTTGCGGAAGATGCCATGTCGCGTTTCATCGACAATGTCCTGATGATGGATACGATCCGGCGCTGGAAAGGTCGTTTTAATACGATTGACGATAACGATGCGACGCATGCGTTCCGTGCTGCATCGCTTGGGCTATTCAACGGTTTGATTGAATCGAAGAAGTACGGCGTGGAGATCGATACGGCGGAAGTCGTGTCGCGTCTGCTTTGTCATGATTTGGTCGAAGGAACGACAGGCGATGTCCTCGGTCCCGTCAAACATGCCACGCCCGTCACGGCAGCGGCTTTTGAAGCGTACGAGCGGACGGAAGGGGAAGCGTTGATTCATCTGCTTCCGGCATCGATGCAGCGTGAGTTTCACCGGTTTGTCGTCGAAGCCAAAGATGAAACGTATGAAGGACAGATGGTCGATGTCGTCGACAAACTCGATGCGTTGATTAAGATGAACATGGAGCGGAAACTGAACGGCGTCGAATACGAGACGGGTTACCGGGCACAATTAAAGAAAGTCCAAACGGCCTATGAGAATCCATCGGTAGTCTTTTTCCTTGCCTATGTCTTACATGACTTGGATTACGTGACATCCTAAAAGGAGGAAGACGATGACAAACGCCTCACCGATTCAAACGAAACGATTGACGCTCATTTTAATTTTAGGATCACTGGCGGCACTTGGACCGCTGTCGATTGATATGTATTTACCGGCGTTTCCCGACATGTCGCGCTCGTTTGGCGCCAGTGCCTCGTCGATTCAACTGAGCTTAACGGCCTGTATGCTCGGGATGGCACTCGGGCAGATTATCGTTGGACCGCTCAGTGACGTACGCGGACGGAAAAGACCGTTATTGATGGCGTTGTTCGCCTACTTGCTCGCCTCACTCGCCTGTGCCTTTGCGCCGACGATTGAAGTCTTGATTGCCTTGCGGTTTGTTCAAGGGGCGGCAGGTGCATCGGGGATCGTCATTTCCCGAGCAATTGTCCGTGATCTGTTTGAAGGACCCGAACTGACGAAATTTTTTGCGGCGTTGTCGCTTGTCAACGGAACGGCACCGATTTTGGCACCAATCATCGGTGGGCAGATCTTACGGTTCGGAGACTGGCGGGTTGTCTTTTACCTTCTTGCCATTCTCAGTACACTGATGCTGATTGCCGTCGCCTTCCGGTTACCGGAAACACTCCCGGTTCATCATCGGGTGGAAGGGAACTTAAAAACGACGTTCCAGACATTCGGACGGTTGTTATCGGACCGGACATTCCTCGGGTACGCGTTCGCCCAAGCGTTTGTCATGGGAGCGATGTTCGCCTATATTTCCGGCTCGCCGTTTGTCTTACAAAATATTTATGGTGCCAGTCCACAACAGTTCAGCTTTTTGTTTGGGATCAACGGAATCGGAATCATCATCGCGGCGCAAACCGCGGGACGACTGGCCGGACGGGTCGACAGTGAGAAGATGATGCGGATTGCGTTAACGGTCGTTGCGCTTGCGGGTATCGGTCTTTTCCTTGCCTTGACCTTGTCGAGTTCCTTGATTCTGGTCATGATTCCATTATTCTTTGTCGTCTCGAGTGTCGGGATGATTTCGACGCTTGGTTTCACCTTGGCCATGCAAAATTATGGATCGACAGCAGGAAGCGCTTCGGCGTTGCTCGGTTTATTGCCGATGCTTGTCGGTTCACTCGTCTCTCCACTTGTAGGGGTGATGGGCGAAGATTCAGCCTTTCCGATGGGATTGATCATCATGACGCTTGATTGTTTGGCATTGCTCGTCTACATGTTGCTGATCGTTCGAAAAAAAGGATAAGCAGATCATGACAACGAAGCCGATTCCTTTTGAATCGGCTTTTTTGTTGCGGATACACTCAGATTACAGAAAAAAGTCAAAAAGGATTCCATGGATTTTGAAACTATTTCCAAAAAGAGACCGTAAATAAAAGTGAGCTCAGCACGCAGGAAAGGAGCAGGCGGATGAAAAAGCGACACTTGTCAGGTACACGGCCGGTACCTGAACTTCGTGATCAACGGACACTTGAAAGTCTGCTGGCACGGCATTATGCGGCACAAAAAAAGTATGACAGGCGGCACCGCGAAGCGGACAGTCCTCGGGAACGGGAACTGGCCGGATTGTTATATGAAGAAAACCGGTATGCCTATCTTCAAGCTTACCGCCAACTCTACGGATCGAGTCCGTTCGTCGAGGTGACCGAAGATGGACGTTAGTACACTGTATCTTTACGCACTGGCAGCCGCTGCTTGCGGCGTCTTATTGTCCGTTGTTTTTTCCGATTTGATTCCGGGCATCGATCAAATCTTTCATCCGACGTTGATTTTGTCCTTTGTGATTGTGACGTCAGCTTTCGGCTTTGCTTTGGAGCATCTGACAGCACTTGGTTCACTCGTCATTTTGCTGATCAGTGCCGGCATCAGCCTCGTCGTTACGTCCTTATTGCATCTATTTATTTTTGTTCCCTTGGCAAAGGCGGAGCAATCGATCAGTTTTTCAGAACAGACATTAGAAGGACGCAGTGCGATCGTCATCGTCCCGATTCCGGAAGCGGGGTACGGAGAAATTCTCGTCGATGATGTATCAGGGCGAATTGCCAAATCAGCGGTTCTTTTTGAGGGTCCTGCTTTAGAACAAGGAACAAAAGTCATCATCATTGAAATTAAACAAGGCGTGGCGCATGTCATGACCTATCCCATCCAGTGGAAAGAGGAGATGTTTTCATGAATCCGATTATTATCGTAGCCATCATTGCCGGCGCTCTGATTTTGGCGCTGATTGCTTTATTCGTAACGAAATACCGGACAGTCGGACCGGAAGAAGCCTTAATCGTATCCGGGAGTTACCTCGGAAATAGTCCGACCGTCAACACCGATGAATCCGGCAACCGGGTCAAGATCATTCGCGGCGGCGGAGCATTCATCTTACCGGTCTTTCAACAAGCATCACCACTCAGTTTACTGTCGAGCAAATTAGAAGTGACGACGCCGGAAGTCTACACGGAGCAAGGGGTTCCGGTCATGGCGGACGGGACAGCCATTATTAAGATCGGCAGCTCGATTTCTGAAATCGCGACGGCAGCCGAACAATTTCTCGGTAAATCAAAGGAAGACCGTGAAGGTGAGGCCCGTGAAGTCCTCGAAGGTCACTTACGTTCGATCCTCGGTTCGATGACGGTCGAAGAAATCTATAAGAACCGCGATAAATTCTCGCAAGAAGTCCAACGTGTCGCGTCTCAGGATTTAGCGAAGATGGGACTGGTCATCGTATCGTTTACGATCAAAGATGTCCGGGATAAAAACGGCTATTTGGAGTCACTCGGGAAACCGCGGATTGCCCAAGTTCGCCGTGATGCAGACATCGCGACGGCTGATGCGGAAAAAGAAACACGGATCAAACGGGCGGAAGCCTCAAAAGATGCCAAAAAAGCAGAACTCGAACGGGCGACGGAAATTGCGGAAGCGGAAAAAGAAAACCAGCTGAAGATGGCTGATTACCGCCGCGAGCAGGACATCGCGAAAGCGAAAGCCGACCAAGCGTATGATCTCGAAAATGCGCGTGCCCAGCAGGAAGTCACGGAACAACAAATGCAGATCAAAATCATCGAACGTCAGAAACAAATCGAACTGGAAGAACGTGAGATTCTCCGCCGCGAGAAACAATACGATGCGGAAGTCAAAAAACGGGCGGACGCCGACCGGTACTCGATCGAGCAGGCGGCACAAGCCGACCGCGCGAAACAATATGCGGAAGCCGATGCGACGAAATACCGGATTGAAGCGTCCGCGAAAGCCGATGCTGAACGGATTCGTCTTGATGGTCTGGCCAAAGCGGAAGCGGAGCGGGCACAAGGGGAAACGGAAGCCGATATCATCCGTCTGAAAGGTCTTGCAGAAGCCGAAGCGAAAGAAAAAATCGCTCAAGCGTTCGAACAGTTTGGACAAGCGGCGATTCTCGATATGGTCGTCCGGATGATGCCGGAATATGCGAAACAAGTGGCGACACCGCTCAGCAACATCGACAAGATTACAGTCGTCGATACGGGAAGCGGCGAAGGTGGCGGAGCAAACCGAGTGACCGGATACGCCACTGACTTGATGGCATCGTTGCAGGAAACACTTAAAGCGTCATCCGGCATCGATGTGAAAGACTTGATCGAAAACTTCTCGGGTAAAGGCACGACAAAACCGTTGACGGTCAACTTGAACCAAGGGGAACCGGTCGCGTCGGGCACGAAGTCTGAATGAAACCGAACGTTGTCTTGACGGTGCTGTTCCTGCTGGTCATCGTAAATCTCGTTGCCCCGCTGTCGCTCCTTGTCCTCGTAGCAATCGCTGCGGCGTTCGGGCTGTACAAAGGCTATACATCAGAGGACGGAATCCAGAACATCTTTAACGTCAAGCGGGTTTCCTATTCGCTTCGCCATCCGCTGACGCGGGCGGAAGCGCTGGCTGCCGGTCTGATCGGTCTGTTGACGATAGATCTTCCCTACTTGTGGAACGGAATCCGGACAGGACTGTCCTTGCAAGACGTCGGCTATTTGTTCTTTGAACTGGTGACGTTGCTCTTGTTTGTATATGTGTTGTTCCGCTTTTTGGTACTCGGGCTTTTTGAACCGGGAACAGAGCGGACACCGTATGCATCGAGGCGATAAAACCGCGAAATAACAGATTAAAAAACAAAAAATCCGGATGATCCAACCTTTCCTGATCAAGAAGAGGGAGGATCATTCGGATTTTTTTAATGTGAATAAAATCAAGCGGCTGTCAGGCCGGCAAATCATAGCCGATGACAAGCAGTCCCGGTCCGGTGTGCGAACCGATGGCCGCTCCGGCAATCGTAATCAAGACTTCACTTGGAGAGAACTGGGCTTCGATCAATTGTTTTAATTGTTCTGCCCGTTCGAGCGAGTCGCCGTGACCGATGATGATCCGGTGTCCGTCGATGGCAGGACGTGCTTCTTCCATCCATTCGACGATCCGGTTCATGACCTTTTTCTGACCACGGATCTTTTCTTTTGGGATCAGTTTCCCGTCTTCGACCGTCAACAGCGGAAGAATCGACAACAAACCGCCGATGAAGGCACTTGCCCGCGAGACACGCCCGCCGCGCATCAAGTATTCGAGCGATTCGACCGTAAATAAGTGTCGGACGGTACTGATTTTTTGTTCCGTATAGGTCTTCGTTTCCTCAAATGAATGCGTCTTTGCATATTCAGCGACGTCTAAGACGAACAGTCCTTGACCGGTCGAAGCGGTTTTTGTGTCGATGATCGCATACGGGACATCGGGATAGGTTTCAGCGAGTTCTGCTGCAAGCATCGTCGCGGTTTGGTAAGTACCGGACAGTTCGCTGGAAAACGCCAGATAGATAAACGGGTCACCTTGTTTAAAGTGCGCCGTAAAGACCTCGACCATCCGTGACACCTCGACTTGGAACGTTTTAGGTGCGGCACCTTCCCGCATTTTGGCGTAGAGTTCGAGCGGCGAAATGGATTCCCCGTCAAAAAACGTATCTTCTCCAATCAATACGCCAAACGGCATGACGGTAAAGTCATAGGCATTCAGTAATTCTTTTGGTGCATCGGCACCACTGTCTGTAATAAAACGTATCATGTTCGTTCTCTCCTTTATTCACCTAGGACTTTTTCATTTCGATCCAACATCCGACCCAGGTTTACACCGAAGCGTTCGTTCTCGATTTCGCTCAAGACGGACGGTGTGAGTGTCGCGCCGAGTTCCATCAAGGAGCGATAGACACGCAAGAGACATGATTCGACCGTTAACGGAAGCTGCAGTAACTCTTCAAGGGAAGCCATCGTTTCCGGGACGACGGTCGGATACACGAATTTAGTTGTTTCTCCTTGTAAGGCGGCAGCGTAAAAATCACGGACAAGTTGCGCTCGGGCACTGCCACTGCCGTTCACGCAGAGATAAATTTGGACAGCGACGCCTCCGCGGACACGTCGTTGTGAGATGCCGGCAAACTTTTTACCGGCAATCGATAAATCATACGATCCGGGACAATACGAACCAACGACCTCTCCGGCGACGATCGCATCGGTTTCTTCGGCGAACATACGGCGGACAAGAGCGAGCATCGCTTCATATCCGCTGTCGATATCAATCCCGCCGCGTTCCGGAAGAACAAGCGAGACGTTGAGGACGCCGGCATCGAGAACGACGGCAAGGCCGCCGGAATTCCGGATGACCGGTTGAAAACCATGGGCATGCAAAACGTCGATTCCTTGATCGAGATAAGGAAGACGTGCATCCTGGATTCCGAGGACGACGGTTTCGTGGTGGACCCACGAGCGGATGGCCGCACCTTCTGTAGCGACGGAGGCGCATAATGTATCGTCCATCGCAAACGATTGTGTCGCATGAAAGGCGTTTCCGAGTGACGTTTGATCAAAAATACGATAATGTTCTTGTTTTAAGAGTTCGATTCCCATAGGCTCGTTCCTTTTTTTCTGGATTTGCGACATCATTATAGCATAAGGCGATGTAAACTTTCTGTAAGAAGCAAGTGAAGGAACAGGAACAAACCGTTTCAGACCGAAATAAAACGATAGAGAACGAACCATTAAAGGAGAGAGTGTATGTATCAGTCACTGGGGCAATTAAAAGAAACAAAGGTATTTAAGGATCCCGTTCATCGTTACATCTACGTCAGTGACCAATTGATCTGGCAATTGATCGGAACAAAGGAATTTCAGCGCTTGCGCCGGATCAAACAACTCGGAACATCGTTTTTGACGTTCCATGGAGCCGAGCACACCCGTTTCCACCATTCGCTCGGCGTATATGAGATTACGCGGCAGTTGATTGACGTCTTTAACGGTCGTGCCGACTGGGACGATCAGTACCGTGAATTGACGCTTGTCGCGGCGCTGCTGCACGACGTCGGACACGGACCCTTTTCCCATGCCTTTGAGAACGTCTTTGGCGTCGATCATGAGGAATGGACGGAACGGATCATTTTGGGGGATACAGAAATCAAGCAGGTCCTGGATCAAGTCGGCGAAGGATTTGCGGAAGAAGTCGCATCAATCATCAATAAAACCCACCCAAACCAATTGCTCGTGACGATGATCAGTTCCCAGCTTGATGTCGACCGGATGGACTACCTGTTGCGGGATGCGCACTTCGCCGGTGTCAGTTACGGGAAGTTTGACCTCGAACGGATGCTGCGTGTCCTGCGTCCGGCACCGAATCAGATGGTCGTCAAGCAGTCCGGCATGCACTCGATCGAAGATTACATCATGCGGCGTTATCAGATGTACTGGCAAGTCTATCTCCATCCCGTCACGCGATCGAGTGATTATTTATTAAAAGCAATCCTTGAACGGGCCAAAGAACTGTATACGGGCGATTACGAATTTGCGATTGATCCGATTCATTTAAGTCCACTCTTTACACAACAGATGTCCTTAAAAAACTATTTGGCACTCGACGAGACAATTGTCTACTTCTACTTCCAACAGTGGGCAGAGGAGAAGGACGTGGTATTAAGCGATCTGGCACGTCGGTTCGTCGACCGGAAATTATTTAAATATGTCGATTATCCGGCTGATAAACGGGCGCGTGTTCATAAAAAACTCTGTTCCTTATTTGAACAGATTGGTCTTGATCCAACCTATTATCTGCTCGAAGACAAGCTCAGCCGCCTGCCGTATGACTTGTACGGGGACAATGGAGAGATCAGCAAACAACCGATCATGCTCCAGATGAAAAGCGGTCAGATGAAAGAAATCTCCCAAGTCTCGCCCCTCGTTCAAGCGATTGCCAATTCGCGTCAGACGGACGAGAAGCTGTTTTATCCCCAAGAAATCCTGCACGACTTACGGGAATTTGCGAATGAGAAGATGCAAATCGATCAATTGTTACTTGGAGAAGAGTCATGAACGACATCATCGCGACCATTTTACGGCGTGTCGGGTTGGAGCAAGAATCGATTGAACCGTTAAAAGGCGCCACTTCCTCGCATGTGTTTCGAGCGGGGGAGAGTGTCTTTCGGATTCATACAAACGCTGCATGGCTCAAGCAGGAACCGGACCTCGTCGCGCACGAGGTTTTTGCGTTACAGGCGGCAGGTCATCTTGGACCGGATGTTGAGAATTATCAATTGACGCAGGAGGGTGCCATTCCGCCATGGATTCAAATGACGCACCTGCCGGGAACCGTTCGACTCGAACCGATTGATCGGTCCTATCTCAGACAACTGGCCAAGACGTTAGTGAGTATTCATCAACTGCCGGTCCCGGAACGCCGGTATCAGTATGCTCCGTATGCGACGCAACGAATGGTTCCGTCTTGGGCGAAACAAACTGAAGTATGGCAACGAGCTGTAGCAGAACCGCCGGCAGAGAGTCGGCACATCCGGTTCATCCACCGTGATTTCCATCCGGTCAATGTGTTATACGAATCAGCTGAAAAGTATAACGTAGTGGACTGGATCAATGCCTGTGTAGGCCCGGTCGAAGTCGACGTCGCCCATTGCCGGTTAAATCTGGCGCTGCTCGAATCGCTCGACGCAGCAGAGCAATTTTTAGCTGAATATATCGAGTTGAGCGGATTTTCGTATGACCGAAAGTGGGATTTAACGGCTGTTTTTGATTTTGAACCTGAGACAATCGATGTGTATCCCGGTTGGAAAGCATATGGGAAGGCGAACATCAGTCGGGCCAATGTTCGGGAACGGATGGAAAACATTGTATTGAAAGTTTATGAAAATGACGAAAGCGGTTACTAAATGAACTTTACCCCTTGCAGTTCTTCCGAATGTTGATTATTCTAGTACTTGGGAAAGAGATTGAACGTCAGACCTCGTACTTATGTACAACTGATAAAATACACTATGGATTGAGGGATAGCTCGTGAAATATTTAATCGCAATACTTGGACTTGTCGTCGTGTTCGGCTTGGCATTCCTTGTCAGTAGCAACCGTAAAGGCATCAAATTGAAACCGCTTGCGGTCATGCTAGTGCTTCAGCTTGTTCTTGGATTCATCCTGTTGAATACGTCGTTCGGTTTTATCATCATTAAAGGGATCGCCCAAGTCTTTGATAAATTGCTCAGTTATGCAGCAATCGGTATCAACTTCGTCTTCGGCGGATTAGCGAACGAAGGGTCACAACCATTCTTCATCAACGTCCTGTTACCAATCGTTTTCATCTCGGCTTTGATCGGGATTTTACAGTTCACAAAAATTTTACCGCTTCTCATGCGCGGGATCGGCTTAGTCCTTTCGAAAATCAACGGCATGGGACAACTTGAGTCATATAATGCCGTAGCGTCAGCTGCAATCGGTCAGTCAGAAGTTTTCATCACGGTTAAAAAGCAAATCGGTAAATTACCGCCCAACCGTCTGTATACGTTATGTGCGTCTGCGATGTCGACGGTGTCGATGTCAATCGTCGGAGCATACATGACAATGGTTGAACCGAAATATGTCGTCACAGCCATCGTCTTGAACTTGTTTGGTGGATTCATGATCGTTTCGATCATCAATCCGTATACGGTTGATCCAAAAGAAGATATTTTGGAAATCGTTGAAGAAAAACAAACGTTCTTCGAAATGCTCGGCGAATACATCATGGACGGATTCAAAGTTGCGATCATCGTCGGAGCGATGTTGATTGGATACAACGCCTTGATCGGAATGGTCAATGACATCTTCTTGATGGTACTCGGCATCTCATTCCAAGACATCCTTGGTTACATCTTCGCACCGTTCGCTTTCATCATGGGGATTCCATGGGCAGAAGCGGTCAGTGCAGGTAGTATCATGGCAACGAAATTGATCACAAACGAATTCGTCGCGATGCTCAGCTTGCCTGAATACGCAAAAGAATTCTCAGAGCGGACACTCGGAATCGTTTCCGTCTTCTTGATTTCGTTCGCGAACTTCTCTTCAATCGGAATCATTGCTGGTGCGGTCAAAGGACTTGACGATCGTCAAGGTAGTGTCGCAGCAAGCTTTGGTCTGAAGTTACTTTACGGAGCAACACTGGTCAGCGTCTTGACGGCAATCGTCGTCAGCGTGTTACTGTAATTTAAATTGGGGTGACGATCCGGTCGCTCAATCAAAGAAGGACCTGATTTTAAAAATCAGGTCCTTCTTTTTTTGTTGTTCATATTCATTGCTTTAACCGCGCGAAGCAATCCCGACCCGTTCCCGGTGGAAAAGATCTTCCGTATAGACTTCATACGCAAAGCGGGCGACATTGATCCGTGGAATCGGACCGGTGTCTTGCGTAAAACGATTGGATTCAATCAACACATCCTCGATTGCTTCTTCTTCGACGAGTTGTGTCGGGCAGATGACGGTGTAATCGACGTCGGCATCTTTCAGCGTCAGATAGGCTTTGAGATGATCTTCGGCCGCGACAGTCGAACGACGACGGGATTCGCTCGATTGGAATCGGTACTTGCCGGGTTCATCCGAAGCATCCAGAATGCCGGCCGTGCCGACAAAGATGATGCGGTCGATCTGTTGTTCTTTCATCTTTGTGACGAGGTGGGGAATCGCTACCGAAAGAATTTGTTTTTGATCGGTTCCGAGACAGCTGAAGACAGCCGAAGTCCCTTGAACGACGCGTTCGAGATCATCCACGTCGGTGGCGTCACCCTGGATGACTGTCAGATGGGGATGATCAGGCAAACCGTGTTGCTCAGAACGAACGAGTGCGTGCACCTCGTGTCCTTCTTGCAGCAGTAAGTCGAGTAATGGTCGTCCCGTTCTCCCGGTTGCGCCGAGTAAGCTGAATGTTGCCATGATAATTCATCCTTTCTCCGGTAAGTATATGAAACAGGAGGAACGATACGGTAGAATCGTTCCTCCTGAGAAGTGTTTATTTGTCAGCGAACATCACGCCAGCTTGACCATAATCGGTTTTCTCCATCTCTTCGATGAAGACAGTGACGTTTTCTTTTGGTGCATCAACTGACTCAGACACAGCTGCTGTGACTTTTTCGATCAAAGCACGTTTTTGTTCAACGGTACGTCCGGCTAACATCTTGACTGTAACGTAAGGCATTTCTATTCCTCCTTCTGGCATAAGTTCAACACGCCATCAGTATACCGTACGTCACCCGGGTTGCGTCAAACCGCACATGGAAATTGAAAAAGAAGGGTATAAGACAGGAGTAGCCTGTCGTAAGCAAGAAGTACTTATATTAACAAATGATGAGGATGAGGTGAAGGCATGGAGATGGAACCGGTGATTCGAAAAAAAATCCATACGCTACTGATTTTTGACCGCGCTTTACCAGAAGATGATACGTACCCCCTGTCAGGGGCAAAAGGTCTCGAGGTGGCGGAAGTGTTGTTCGGACAAAACATTCCGTTTGGACGCCTCGTGACGGACAAGGAACTGGCTGAACTGGTCGGCAACGAGGAAGCTAAACGATACGGGATGTTGACATTGTTACGTGATGATATCCGTTTTAAGCCGATTTTTCAAAATCGGAAACCAACGCCGGAAATTGAAGAAGAAATTTCGGAGCGTGTTCGGGAGCTGGCTAAACAATTGCGGGCCATTCGTTCAAGATGTTCGTCACTCGAGCGGGTCATCTTGTTTGGACGCGGTGCGCAAACGCTGTATGATCAAGCCTTAGTGCAGTTAGAAGAGCTGAATCCTCCCGCCCACGAAGAGCTGACGTCTCTTGAGTGTCATCGCTTACCGACCATTCGTCGTGTCACACGTGACCAGCTGGAGACGCTGAGACGATAAACGAAGACTTGCGCCGACTGTTGGATGCGGTATGATAGAAGCAACAGCGGTAAAAGGGGACGAGTAAACGATGGAAAAGAAAATTAACTTTAATATCATTTCAGATAACTCAACAGACGGACACGGTGGATTTGGTGTCGGAACGTTGAGCCTAAACAGCATGTCACCAGTCATCATCTCACCGGAAGATGGTGAAGCCTACATCGATATGGGCGCCATGCATGCCAAGGCGGCAATCGAAAAACGGATTAAGTTCACGACGGACAAAGCGGATACACCAAACGGGAAACCGTACTGGATCGTCTGGGTGACGGTCGGTCGGAAACCGGAAGGCTTTTATTACGGCGGCGTCGCAGCGTGTGATCTGTTAGTTGATGTCGAAGCGAGACGCGGCTTTAAGATTTTGGCGGATCACGTCAACAAGATGGACAAATCGTTAAAAGGACGGATCGTCGTCAGTCATATGGATGAGACATCAAAACAATTGTTGCGTGAATTCCTGCAAACACATAAACCGGAGATGTGGGAAAATGCAGAACCGGAATTACATGAAGCATTGGCTTAAAACAAGGGGCTGACTCAAAAGTAAGTCTCTCCAAAGACAAGGGTGGCAGAATGATACTCTGCCACCCTTGTCTTGTTAAAAAAGAATCACTCGTTACACGCAACTCCTACAGGAAAAAGCGCATTTTTGCGCTATCAGACAAATAAGACCCGCTTTCCTGCCTGAATGAGGCAGGAAAACGGGCTTGTGTCTCGCCTGAGGAAAGGGCGTGGAGAGACGAGTGATTCTTTTTTGAGTCAGCCCCTTTTGATCGATCACGTGCGTAATGTCACGACAATCAGCTCGGGGTGATTAAAAATCCGGAACGGGAACAGACTGTTGCCAAGTCCGCGGCTGATGATCATCTTTGTCTGGTCGATGGTATGCTGTCCCGCTGTCAGCTCCGGGAAAAATCCTTGACCCGGTGCATACATCCCGTCAGTTAACGGAAGGCGGATTTGTCCGCCGTGAGCATGTCCGGACAGGACAAGATCCATGTTGCGTTCGGCATACAGCGGCAAGTATTCCGGCCGGTGCGCCATCAACAGTTGGAAGGCGCTGGTGTCGACTGCTGACTGAGCTTGATCGAGACTTTGACGGATTCCGTCCGGCTCTTGCAATCCTTCACTCCAGCGGGTCGTCGTCGGATCGTCGATTCCGAGCAACTCAATGAACTGTCCTTCCCGCTCAAGCGGAACGGATGTATTTCGCAGAACCGTTACGCCGAGCTTTTCAAGCTTCGGCAAAATCGTGAAATTACGCCGGACTTCGTGATTGCCGGTGACAAAGTAGACAGGGTAGTCTGCTGTTAGTTTTTGCATCAGCAGAAGAGCGTCTGCCTCACCGTCACGTCGGGAGTCGATCAAGTCACCCGTCATTAAAATGAGATCGGGCTGAAGCTTGTCGATTTTTTTCAAAAGATGCTTCTGACGAGAACCAAACGATTTCCCGTGCAAATCGGCAATCTGCAAGATTTTATAGTCGTCAAACGCGGCAGGCAGTTTATCCGATTGAACGGTTACTGCCGTCGTGTCGATTTGATTGTTTTCCCGGTACAAAAACCAACTACTGAGAGCAAGAATCCCGAGTGGAATGAACCATTTTTTTTTGAGACGCAAGTCCCCACCTCTTTTCTTATCTTCAGCATACCAAAAAGACCCTGTCTTCCGCATGAGGGAGACAGGGTCTGACTACAGTTACGCTTCTTTTTTCAAATCGTCTGTTGCTTTGGCAGCATCCGGTTCATTGGAAAGATCCATGAACAGGGCAATCACCATCATCCCGACGACAAAGATGAACGGGAAGGCTGCGAGAACAGCGGCTGCCTGCAAGGCACTGAGCCCGCCGGCATACAGAAGAACGGCAGCGATGGACGACTGGATGATTCCCCATGTCAACTTGATGCGCAGACTTGGAAGCAGACTACCACCGGAAGACAACATCCCGAGGACGTAAGTCGCCGAGTCGGCAGACGTGATGAAGAATGTCGTAATCAAGAAGACGGCAATGATGCTGAGGAACGTTCCGAGACCACCAAACGTCTCGAACAAGGCAAACATGCCGGTTTCGACGCCTTTGTCGTTGACCGTTGAAATGAGATCAACGTTGTTGAACAATTCATTCCAGATGGCAGATCCACCGAAGACGGAGAACCAAAGCAAACCGAAAATCGTTGGTACGAGCATAATACCAAGAACGAACTCACGGATCGTCCGTCCCTTTGAAACACGGGCGATAAATGTTCCGACGAATGGTGACCAAGAAATCCACCACGCCCAGTAGAAGATTGTCCACGCATTAATCCAGCCGCGTTCATCCGGATTAAAGGCAGATGCCCGGAAACTCATGACAGGCAGGTTTTGCAAGTAGGCGCCTGTCGTTTGGACAAACAAATCCATGATGAAACTGAAGGGTCCGAGGAACAGAACTCCGACCATCAAGAGTGTCGCGAGGACGATGTTGGCGTTACTTAAACGAACGATTCCTTTATCGAGACCGGAAGCAGCACTCATCATATAGAGGACCGATACGACTAAGATGATGATCAATTGCGTCAAGAATGAGTTCGGAATACTATCGACGAGGAAATGAAGCCCCCCGGAAATTTGTTGAGCACCAAGACCAAGTGATGTCGCGACACCAAACGCAGTGGCAACGATGGCGAGTACTTCAACCGTTCCTTTACCTGCTGCTTCGTACTTCGGTTTCATCAGCGAGGCGACTGTGTCACCGATTGTTGCCGGACGTCCTTTACGGAACGTCGAGTAGGCGATGGCAAGACCAACGATCGCATAAAGCGCCCACGGATGAAGACCCCAGTGGAAGAACGAGTAGCGCATGGCGAGCGGAGCAGCTTCCGTTGGATCGCTTGTCGCGACCGGTGGCGTATGGAAGTGAGTTAGTGGTTCCGAAACACCCCAGAACACAAGACCAATCCCCATACCGGCACTGAATAACATCGCGAACCAGGAAATGAGTCCGTACTCCGGACGGTCTGAGTCTTTACCGAGTCGGATCGAACCGAAACGTGAAAAAATTAAGAAGATAGCAATTAATAAAAAGGCACTCATCCCAATGAGATAAAGCCAGCCGAAGCCGTTTGAGACAAAGTTTTGAGCGATTCCAGTAACATTGCCAAGATTTGCGGCACCAATGAGTGATTCAGGCAAGATTCCCCATATGGTAAAGAGCACACAGAAAATGACGGATACAATAAAGACGTTCGTGATCTTACTTTTTCGTTTATTTTCCATCGTGTTCAACACCTTCTTTCGAATTTTACATGTGAGTTTTGTGTTCTTTTTAGACAACGACATTAATAATTCCCGCGTTCTTTAAAAACAAAACCTTATCACGCAAGTTCTTACCGTAACAAACTTTGGAGGTAACTGGCAAATCACAATGGGTAATGACTAAAAGTGGAAGGGCTTCAATGACATGGAGTATTTTCAGTGGGAATCCCTTGATGGCGCGGTTCAGGCTTCCTGTTGTTAAGGGCGAAAATAACAGGAATATTTATTATTTCCCGCTTCTGCTTTTTTGTAACACACATCAACGAAGCAAAATAACAGACGTGCCGAAAAGGGTTTGATATCGTATCAAGTAGTCATCACATCATTAGGAGGAATCAACCATGCATCACGAGCAAACGAAACAACAGATTTTAGAAGCATTTCAGTTCCGTCATGCAACTAAATCCTTTGATCCAACGAAAAAAATAACATCAGAAGATTTTTCATTTATTTTGGAGACGGCACGTCTTTCACCAAGCTCATTTGGCTATGAGCCGTGGAATCTGCTTGTCATTCAAAACGAAGCGCTCCGCAACGAAATCCGGAACGTCTCGTGGGGGGCGCAAGGTCAACTGCCGACCGCGAGCCATTATGTCATCTTCCTCGCCCGGACAGGGGAACAGATGCAACCGGATGGGGCACATGTGCAACATATGATGGATGTGCTCGGTTTATCAGACGAAGCGAAAGCCGGTCGGACGAAACGATATGGCTTGTTCCTCGAAGAAGACTTTCAGATTGGTCGCAATGAAAAAGCGATGGCAGATTGGTCAGCAAAACAGGCTTACATTGCGCTCGGAAACATGATGTCGACGGCAGCACAAATCGGGATTGATTCCTGCCCAATCGAAGGATTTGATCAGCAGGCGGTCGAACACCTTTTGGAACAACATGATTTACTGGATCAATCTGTTTTTACCGTCCCTGTCATGGTCGCCTTCGGTTATCGGTCGGATGAGCCAAAACGTGAAAAACAACGGCGGTGCCTGGATGAAATCGTCACATTCGTCGACTAAAAAACAGTTGAAAATTTTCGAATTATATAGAAGTTTCTTTCAAAGTCCGGTATACTCGCATTTGTATGATTAAGAAGCGCCGTAAACGCCACTCGCATACGAACAACTTTTGTCTTGATGAAAGAAAGGGGTTCTATCGCAAATGGAACAAAAATTAAAGTTATGGTTCACGGAACACCAAACGGAAGATTACGGTATCACATTCCGTGTCAACCACGTTTATGAGAGCGAACAAACGGAGTTTCAACGCCTAGAGATGGTTGAGACGGACGAGTTCGGTACGATGTTGTTACTTGACGGAATGGTCATGACGACAGATCGAGATGAGTTTGTATATCACGAAATGGTCGCACACGTTCCACTGTTCACACACCCGAATCCAAAATCGGTTCTGGTTGTTGGTGGAGGAGACGGTGGCGTCATCCGCGAAGTGTTAAAACACCCATCAGTCGAAAAGGCTGTTCTTGTCGAAATCGACGGAAAAGTCATCGAATACTCGAAGAAATATCTACCAAACATCGCAGGTGGTCTCGACGACGCACGTGTTGAAGTCATCGTGGGAGACGGCTTCATGCATATCGCAGAAGCAGTCAATGAATATGATGTCATCATGGTTGATTCGACAGAACCTGTTGGTCCTGCCGTTAACCTGTTTACAAAAGGTTTCTACTCAGGAATCTCAAAAGCATTAAAAGAAGACGGCATCTTCGTCGCACAGTCGGATAACCCATGGTTCACACCAGACTTAATCCGTGACGTCCAACGCGATGTCAAAGAAATCTTCCCAATCACGAAACTCTACATTGCCAACGTTCCGACTTACCCGAGCGGTCTGTGGACATTCACGATTGGATCGAAAAAACATGATCCTCTCGCTGTCGCACCAGAGCGTTTCCACGAGATCGAAACGAAGTACTATACACCGGAACTTCACACAGCAGCATTCGCGCTACCGAAGTTCGTCAAAGATTTAACGATTTAATTGTACGTCAGGAGTGTTCCGTTTTTAGGGGCACTCCTTTCTATGACTGGAGGAATAATGATGCGTTTTGATGAAGCTTACTCAGGTAAAGTGTTTATCGCGAGTCAACCGACTCACGAAGATGCAAAAGGTGTATTGTACGGTATGCCGATGGACTGGACGGTCAGTTTCCGTCCCGGCTCACGATTTGGTCCAGCCCGGATCCGTGAAGTGTCACTCGGACTCGAAGAATACAGTCCGTATCTCGATGGTGACATTGCGGATGCGAAATTGTTTGATGCCGGCGATATCCCGTTGCCGTTCGGCAATGCCCAAAAGTCACTCGACATGATCGAAGAATACGTCGATTCGTTGCTGACGGCAGGAAAGTTTCCGCTTGGTATGGGGGGCGAACACCTCGTCACATGGCCGGTCGTCAAAGCCTTTGACAAACATTATGATGACTTTGTTGTGCTGCACTTTGATGCACATACGGACTTACGCGATTCGTATGAAGGAGAGCCGTTGTCGCACTCGACACCACTTAAAAAAATCGCAAACTTGATTGGACCGGAAAACTGTTATTCGTTCGGCATTCGTTCAGGGATGAAAGAAGAGTTTGAATGGGCGAAGACGTCCGGTTACAACTTGTTTAAATATGAAATCGTCGAACCGCTAAAAGCCGTTTTGCCGAAGCTTGCCGGTAAAAAGGTCTACGTGACGATCGATATCGATGTGCTCGATCCTTCGGCGGCACCCGGAACCGGGACGCAGGAAATCGGCGGTGTGACGACAAAAGAATTACTTGAAGTCGTTCATATGATTGCACGTGCGGATGTTGACGTCATTGGAGCCGATTTGGTTGAGGTCTGTCCGGCGTATGATCAGTCTGACATGACGGCAATCGCGGCTGCCAAAGTCTTACGTGAAATGATGATTGGGTTTATCAAGTAAAAAAGGAAAGGGTCAGATCCGTTTTGCGGAATCTGACCTTTTTTTCTTTTCGTCATATCAGAAGTTCATACAATCCGTATCCACCAAAACCCAGCAACAAGAATGCTGACAAATATTGAATGGAACGGGAGAGAACAGGGGAAATTTGTTTTTTGACGAGGTGCATCAGTTGGCTTAAAAACAGCCACCAACTGGCTGAACCAATAAAAATACCAAGCAGTAAGCTGAGTGGCGATGCGGCTGTCTCCTGAAAACGGGCGAGAATAGCTAAAAAAGCAAGAATCGTCATCGGATTCATCAACGTGAGCAATAAGGTCGATCCATATGCTACTGCTAATGAGGTAGTTGGTCTGGATAACGGAACCGCATGTGTCTGCTTAAGTGTTTTCACGCCGAAATAACAGAGAAACAGACTGCCGACGAATTGAAGCGGAACGGTATGTGTCACAAACAGCTGGATCAGTGATAAGCCGGATAAAGCGATCAGTCCATAAATTAAATCCGCTGTGGCGGCCCCTAAACCGGACACGAATCCGAAACGTCTACCGGACTGAAGTGTCCGTTGGATACAGAGTAACCCGATTGGTCCAACTGGAGCTGCGATGGCGAAGCCGATCAGAAACCGTTCATTACCATGAATCAATCCTCCGGAAGCAGCGGTAAAGCCGTCGATTCTTTTAATGTCCGCATGATAATCGTCGTTTTCGTCCGGGAGATGCCGTGCAGGATTTTGATCTGGTTCGTGATGATATCGTCTAATTCTTCGGTATTGCGGCACCGGATTTTCAGCAGATAATCATCTTCTCCTGCGACATGATGGCATTCAAGAACATGCGGCAACTCCTGAATCCGTTGTAAAAAAGGATCACGGTGTTCGGGGCGTTCCAGGGAAACGGCAACGAATGCGCCAAGATCGTAGCCAAGCCGCGCAGGATCGAGAACAGTCTCGAACCGACGAATCATCCCTTGTTCTTGTAAACGGTTGACGCGGTCAGCTGTTGCGGGAGCCGATAAGCCGATGTGCTTTGCAAGAGTCGACCACTTCATTCGGGCATCTTGCATAAGTAACTTAATTATCTTCATATCCAATGAATTCATAATTAAAAACCTTCTTTTCTATTGTTTTTAATTATAATTTATTTCATTTAAAATAAAATCGCAATATGCAATTTTTGAAAAAAAAGCACACTCAAACATTTACAGAGGTTGTGATTTACTTTAAGTTTAAGATGTCACCACAAGGGAAATGTTCTAAGTGTAAAACGAAATGTTGGTTTGAGAGCGGAATACATTATGACATGAGAGGTGGAAAAAAAGATGAAAAAGATTTTATCTTTCGTTACAGCTGCTCTGCTATTCGCACTTTTTGTGCTCCCAGTAGGCGCAGCGGACCATCAGGCAATGGTACGTGTAATTCATGCTTCGCCGGATGCTCCAGCAGTTGACATCGCTGTCGATGGCAAAAAAGCAGTTTCAGGAGCAGAGTTTAAAGCAGTCACAGATTATCTCACTCTCCCAGAAGGAGAACATAAAGTAGAAGTCTTCGCAGCAGGTACAACAAAAGATCCTGTACTTTCTCAAACACTCAACATCGAAGCGGGAAAATTCTATTCTGTTGCGGCAATCGGTAAATTAGCAGACATCAAACTTGCTGTTATGGAAGATAACGGCAAAGGGGAAGACGGCAAATCAATGGTCCGTGTCGCTCACTTTGCACCGGATGCACCAGCAGTTGACGTCGCTCCAAAAGGTGGAGATCCACTCTTCAGCGACCTTGAATTCTCGAAAGTCTCAGATTACGGTACACTGGATGCCGGCACGTATGATCTTGAAGTACGCCCAGCCGGTGCGACAGATGTCGTCAAAGCACTGGATGGTATCAAGCTCGACAGTGGCAAAAACTATACAGCACTTGCAATTGGTTTACTTGAAGGAGAACCAGCCTTCGACGTCCTCTTGATTCCAGATGGCGGTGAAATGGCAGCAATGCCGGACACTGGTCTCGGCGGAACAACGGAAAACTCTTCAATGGCAACAACTTGGGCACTCGTAGCACTTGCTGGAGCAGCACTTGTTGGGACAGCCTATGTCGTCCGTCGTAAAGAAAACGCGTAATCTCCTTTTATTCTGTACCGTGATGCTCGCTGGGTGTGGAGGAGCAGAGAAACCGGCTGCTCCGTCCGTTCCACAGTCAGAGGAACCGGCATCACCTGTCGCCGAGCAACCAAAGCCGAAATCAACTGAGAAACAGACGGAACCATTTGTTCCGGCACGTTTACGTATTCCGACCATCGACGTGGATACAAAAGTAGAAGTCGTCGGGAAGGATACGAAAGGGCGAATGGACGTACCAAAACAGACGGATCAAGTCGGATGGTACCAGTATGGGGCGAAAGCCAACCAGACCGGCAATGTCATTTTGGCGGGTCATTTAGATGATACGGATGGACCGGCAGTTTTTTATGATTTAGCGAAGGTCAAGCAGGGGCAGCGGATTGAAGTAAGTTCAAAAACGGGTGAGAAAGTCTCATACGTGGTGACAAACGTGAAGTCTTATCCCGTTGATCAAGCACCTGTCGGATCGATTTTTGGTGCGACACTTGCACAACGTTTAACCTTGATTACTTGTATCGGAACGTTCACCCAATCGAAAGGGTACGATGAACGATTGGTCGTGACGGCGGAACAGGAGAAATAACAAAAGGACCAATCCATAACGGATTGGTCCTTTTGTTTAGTCAAAACGGATTGGAAAAACGATTGCCGGCGGAATTACGCGTTGACTTCAGAAGCCGCGACGAGATCCGTTGTTAAAGCAGACAACCCTTGTGTCGTTTGACTGATGCCTTGGATCGTTTGGACGATTTGACTTAAATCGTTTTTATTACGTCCGAACATGTCCAAATAGTTTTCCATCTCTTTTTTAACGGTGTGGATCCCGACTTTCACTTGTTGCAACTCATTGCGGGAAGCGGAGTTCGAACGGGTGATGTCCTCCATCTGTGACACCAACTCGTTGATGTTTCCGTTGTTTTTTTGAATTAATGTATTGATGCTGCTGCTGAGTAACTTCGCGTTTTCCGCCAAGTTGCGGACTTCAATCGCAACGACGGAGAAACCTTTCCCGTGTTCACCGGCCCGGGCGGCTTCAATCGACGCATTCAAGGCAAGCAGGTTCGTCTGATTCGCGATGTCTTCAATTCCTTGTGTCATCTTGACGATTTCATCCGACGTCGTTTTCAGTTGCTGAATGCTTGTCAACGATGTGCTGACTTGTTCCGTCGATTGGACGAATTGTTGCTCCATTTTTTCCATCTGCGTTTCATTTTCTGATGTCAATCCGACCAGATTGCGGCTTGTCTTTTCCGTTTGATCGGTTTCAGATAAGATTTGTGTCGCGCGACGACTCGTTTCCGAGATCGCACCTTCCGTCTGTTCGACAGTGCTTGCGACTTCCTGGCTGACACGCACGACGTCTTGTAACAGACGGCTCCGTGATTCGTTTGCTGCACTGACTTCATGTAAACGGGCATCCACATATTGACTCGTCACGATTTGCGCATCGAGATTCATCGCGTGGTTGAGCGCTAAAATGACATTCGACAACTGAGCCGGATCGTGTTGGAAATGCTCAACGATTTTCGGAATCAACAATGTATTAAACGCTGCGTAAGAAGCGATGAACCAGGTCACCGGAACGAAGTTGCGGTTATGCGTTTTCCCCATTCGGGTCCGCATCGCCAAGAACTTATCATCCATGTTACCGGTCAATAAACTGCCGAAGTAGTCAGCAAACACTTTTTTCAGCCGTTCCCGTGTCGATGAGTTTTGAGCAATCTGGACCATCTCTGGATGCAGAAGCAAATGATCGAGTACTTGCTCGAGGACTTCATCCAAGATGCTGTTGACGACAGGTGCCATCGCTTTTAAGGTTTGCAGGTGTTCTTCCGTGTAGCCCATGTATTCTAAGCGTCCTGTTAAGCTCGGATCACTTGTTTTCGTAATGAGTCGTTTGTCTGGAAATCCGATTATCGCCTGATAGGTCGACGTCGATGATTTAGTTTTAAATGGATTGCGCACGATTTGCCCCCGATTTTCTTGGAATTAAGATTTTTAGTGTCTTGTTTGTTATCGGCTGTTTCTGGAAATCCGATAATCGTTTTCTATAAAATTTAGTTCTGGCTGATAAAACATTGACCTGAAACAAAAAAACTCACGGTCTTGGACCATGAGTGAAATGACCTCTTCTGAAATGAAGGGTACGTGCTATATGTGTCAAACAATAATTAGACAGGTTGATCCTCTTGAAAGGCTTTTTTGGCGTCGACGATTGTCCGCATCCGGCTGACACAACCTTGAACGAACTGAATGTCGATCGACGTAAAGCGGGTGACAGGTCCTTTGGCTGACTCAGCGCTGAATGTGAAGGTTCCGAGATTCCAAAGTTCGATTTTAAATCGTTTTCCTTTGTTGTCATCGAAGTGTTCTACGAATTCGATTTTCGGTACCATACGAACCCCTCCTTGTAGAACCATTCCCGTTTTTTTCAAAAAAAAAAAGCCGAACTGCGTGTTTCAGACAGTTTGGCGCAAAATATTTAAGCGGATGGAACGTCGTATCCGATTTCTTCAATGGCGTCGACAAGACGTTCTGTCGTGACGTCTTCGTGTGTCACCGTGACCGTGTTGTCCGCAAGTGAAACCGTTGCGTTGGTTACACCGTCCAACTCATTTAGTGCCGATTCGACACTCGCTTTACAGTGATTACATGTCATACCGATAACAGGGATGGTTGTTTCTTTCATGATAGATGTCCTCCTTTAGATAATGGAATACGTTTTAAGCGTAACGCATTTGTGACGACGGAAACAGAGCTGAATGCCATGGCGGCACCTGCGACCCAAGGGGCGAGGAGGCCGAGGCAGGCAATCGGAATCCCGATTGTGTTGTATCCGAGGGCGAAGACCAGATTTTGCCGAATGTTTTTCATCGTCTGTTCACTGAGCCGAACGGCGGTGACGACTTGCTGCAGGTCGTGTCCAAGTAATGTGACGTCTGCCGCTTCGAGTGCGACGTCTGTCCCGCTGCCAAGCGCAATCCCGACATCGGCCGTCGCCAGTGCCGGCGCGTCATTGATGCCGTCCCCGACCATGGCGACCCGCCGTCCCGTTGCCTGCAATGCTTTGACGTGGTCAGCTTTTTCAACCGGTAACACATCAGCGAAGACGTGATCTTGCGGAATACCAAGTTCGACTGCCAGCTGGTCCGCGACTTCCCGCCGGTCACCGGTCAACAGGTAGACTGCTTTTGTTTGTTGCAGTTCTTGAATGACCTGCTTGGTGGTAGGTTTCAGTTCATCCCGGATGGCGTATCCGGCTTTGATTTCCTGATCAACTGCGACATACACGAATGTAGCGCCGGCAGCCGACCAGTCAGGGAGAGCAAGATTACGTTCCCGCATCATGCGTGCCGATCCGACGATCACGTCACGCCCTAAAATCACTCCGCTGACACCTCGTCCGGCATCAACGGTGAAGCGGTCGATGTCAAAGACGACATCCCTTTCCTCCGTAATCGCATGCGCAAGCGGGTGTTCCGATTTTTTCTCAAGTGCTGCCGCAAAATCAAGGGCTTCCTCCTGACCAAACGTCTTGACGACGACAGGCCGGCCAACTGTCAACGTTCCCGTCTTATCAAAGACAACGGCGTCGACATGCTGTAACGACTCGAGTTGGGCGCCACCTTTAAATAACACACCATGTTCGGCTCCTTTGCCCGTTCCGACCATGATGGAAGTCGGTGTCGCAAGTCCAAGGGCACACGGACAGGCGATGACAAGCACGGCGATTGCCGGACGAATCGCTTCCGCGAACGAACCGGTCGTCCACCACCAGACCGCTAACGTCAGCAAGGCGATGGCGACGACGATCGGAACGAAGACACCGGAAATCCGGTCGGCCTGCCGCTGAATCGGCGCTTTTTCCGTCTGCGCTTGTTCGACGACACGGATGATGTTCGCAAGCATCGTCTCCTGACCAACTTTTGTCGCTTCAATCACGAGATGTCCGTTCGTGTTTAATGTGCCTCCGATGACGGCGTCGTTGTTCGTTTTATGGACCGGAAGCGGTTCACCGGTCAACATCGATTCGTCGAGATAGGCATCACCGGATACAATCATTCCGTCCACCGGGATTTTTTGTCCCGGTTTTACGACGAGCTGCATTCCGGTTTGGATCTGATCCATCGGGACGGTCCGTTCGATGCCTTGTTCCAGGACAACCGCATCGGTCGCCTGTAAGGAAAGAAGACTTTTAATGGCACCCGTCGTTTGTTGTTTGGCACGGTCCTCGAGGACTTTTCCAAGAAGGACAAGTGTGATCAACACGGCGCTGGTCTCAAAATAGAGATTCGGCATCGCCGGATGGATCAGCATTTCCGCGACCGAATAAAAGTAGGCAGCCGATGTCCCGAGGGCGACGAGGACATCCATATTGGCGCTTCCGCTGCGCAGGCTCTTATAGGCTCCGATATAGAACGGAGCACCGATGATGAACTGGACCGGTGTCGCCAGCGTGAACTGGAGCCACGGATTCATCAGGAATGGCAAATGGACCAGACTATTCGGGATGTGTGACACCATGCTGAGCAACAACGGCAAAGACAACAAGGCGGCGATCCAAAAGCGGTAGAGCATCCGGCGGTTTTGAACCTGTTCGTGCGGAGTCGTCTTAAGCGTGGCGCTGTAGCCGACTTTTTTTATCTTATCGAGGATCGTCTGCTCTTCCATGTCGTCCGGAACAGCAATTCGAGCAGTCTCAAGCGGCAGGTTGACCGTCGCTTCGACACCGTCCATCCGATTTAAGACCTTTTCAATCCGTGCGGAGCAGGCAGCACAGGTCATGCCTTCGATGTTGAGTTCAATCGTTTTCGACATCTGGATCCCTCCTTACTTCTTGAGACGCGCGATGACGGCCATCAGTTCATCGACATACACATCCGTGTCCTCGTTACCGGTTGCAGCATCGTGCATACACATCTTGACGTGACGTTCGATGATCTGCAGCTCGACTTGCCGGAGTGCGGCCTGAATCGATGCGGTCTGGGTCAAGATATCAATGCAGTAGCGGTCTTCCGCGACCATTTTGGCAATGCCGCGGACTTGACCTTCAATCCGTTTTAAGCGTTTCGTTAAGGCATCTTGTTCCTCGGATGAGCGGGGAACAATCGGGTGATCATGCGCCATGAGAGGGTACCTCCTTTTGGTTTCTTTGTCTAGTTAGACTATATCATATAGGTATGGGGGGTACCAGTATAAAGATTGGAAATAAAAAAACCGCTTCATCTAAAAGAACAAAGCGGTCGTAAGAACTAATTGATTTACTGATTTGAGACTTGCGGTTTGACGATTTGTTCATTCAACGACCGGTTGCTGATGATATCTTCGGCTTGTGTCGCTCGTTTGATGAAGAACGAGAGCACAAACGCAAGACCGGCGATAAACGTCGAGATGAAGAAGGCATAGTTGATGCCGTCGAGCGTCGCCTGCATGACGATTTGCTGTTTCATGGCAGCAGCAGCCTCGGCAGTCGGTTGACTCGTCATGTTTTTCGCCGCTTCCTGCGCGAGTTCCGTCCCGCGTGTCTTCGCATGGGTCGACATGATCGTGACGAGCAGAGCTGTTCCGATTGCACCGGAGACTTGCTGTAACGTATTGTTCATCGCTGTCCCGTGCGGGTAGTAACGGGTAGGCAACTGGTTCAGTCCGTTCGTCGAAACCGGCATCATGACCATCGACATTCCGAACATCCGGAGAGAATACAGGATGATCAAATGCGTATACGTCGTATCCATCTCAAGCTGACTGAAGTAGTAACTCGTGACGACCGTGATGAACAATCCGGTAATCGCAAGCGGACGTCCACCAATCTTATCAAACAGTTTTCCGTTGATCGGCGACATGACAGCCATCAAGATGGCTCCCGGCAGTAACATCAAACCGGCATCGAGGGGAGAGATACCGCGAATCGTCTGAACGTAGATCGGTAAGAGCAACATCCCGGAGAACATCGCGATCGTCACGACCATCGAGATGACTGACGACAGGGCGAACATCGGATACCGGTAAATTTTAAAGTTGAGCATCGGACGTTCCATCTTCAATTGACGCAGGATGAACGTGACGAGGGCGACAACTCCGATGATCAAGGCCAAGATGACATGGAGACTGTCCCATCCTTTAGAACCGGCAGAACTGAAGCCGTACAACAGACCTCCGAATCCAAAGGAAGACAAGATGACCGACGTAAAGTCGAGCTTGGCATTGGACCGTTCTTTGACGTCACGGAGTAAGACGAATCCGGTCACTAGAACGATCAAGGCGATCGGCGTGATGAAATGGAACAACATCCGCCAATCGTAATGCTCGATGATCCAGCCGGATAGTGTCGGACCGATGGCCGGTGCACCCATCATGATGAGACCGAAGAAGCCCATCGCGGTGCCGCGTTTTTCAATCGGAAAACTGACGAGCATGACGTTCATCAACAGAGGCATCATGATGGCAGATCCAGAAGCCTGAATCATCCGACCGGCGAGCAGGACCGGGAAGGCATCCGCAAAGCCGGCAAGAATCGTCCCGAGCGAGAACAAGGTCATCGCCAGCAGAAACAGGCGGCGGACCGAGAATTTTTGAATCAGGAAAGCGGAAGTTGGGATTAAAATCCCGTTAACGAGCATGAAACCCGTCGACAACCATTGAACGGTCGAGGTTTCAATGTTCAAATCCTTCATGATGGAAGGAAGGGCGATGTTAAGTAACGTGTTGTTTAAAAAAGCAATAAAGGCACCGATCATCAGTACGGCAATGATGCCATAGGGGGGACGAGCGGAAGCAGATTTTTCGTGTTGCATGGGTTTCCTCCTTAATGAACTGGCAGTACACATTTCTATACGGTCGTTCTATCTGTTGTCTATCTTAATCTGATTTAACTTGAATTACAAATATTAATAGCTAAGAAAGATAATTTTATTTTTTGTAAACAAGATGAATCGATAAGAGGGATCGTCTCATATAAAAAAAGCGTCACTCCTTTTGCTTTGTCGAAAACAAAAGGAGTGACGCTTTAATAAAATAGACGTTATTATCCGACGTGTGTCTTCAGGGCATCCATCGTAATGTCGTAATGCGATGTCGTCCAAACGGCGCGTCCGTCCTGAATAAACAGCACTTGCGGCGACTCATGCCGGACATTGTAATGTTCTGCGATGTGATTCGACAAGGTCCGTGCTTCCTGGACCAACAAGTAAGCAGTCGGAACGGATGTCGTATCAGCATACTTCGTGTACTCGGAAAAACCAGCCGAACTGATCGGGCAGGTTGTACTGTGTTTACAGATGACGAATGTCGTATGTTCTGAAACAAATTGATCAAAATCGGAAAGCGATTGTAATTTTCTAAGCTGTGTCATTCTATCATCCTCCATAAGTTCGTAAACGGTCACTTAACTTCAGATTCTCCCTGTAATCGACCGGACAGTCAATTAAAACGGGTCCGTCACTCAAGAAAGCTTGCTCGAGACAAGCAGCCAGTGTGCCGTGTTCTCCGACACGCAGACCAAGTGCGCCAAAGGCGACAGCGAGTTGTACGAGGTCCGGATTGTCGAATTCGATATAAGGGGCCCGTCCGTACGCTTGCTGTTGTTTCCATTCGATCAGTCCATACGTCCCGTCACGCCAGATGATGACGACGATCGGCAATTTCAGCCGAACAGCCGTCTCAAGATCCTGACCATTCATTAAAAAGGCACCGTCACCTGACGCACAGAGGACACGCCGGTCCGGATAAAGCAGTTTCGCGGCGATGGCACTTGATAACCCGTACCCCATCGAAGAAAAGCCGTTCGAAATGAACAGTTGATTCGGGCGTGTCGTTTGAAAATGCCGTCCGAGCCAAACTTTATGCGCGCCGACATCGGAAAAGACCATCCCGTCCGAACCGATCGCCTGTTCCAATTCCCGGACGATACTTTGCGGATGAAGCGGCAGTGCCATCGAGTAGGGTGCCTGAATTTCCTTGCGTAATCGATCACGGTCTTGTTGCCAACCGGACCAGGCACGATTCGGCACGTCTTCGGCAAGTAACCGTAACGTATCCGGCAACGAACCAATCAAATTGGCGACGACCGGATAATACTGGTCCACCTCATGTTGATTCGTGTCGATATGGAGAACCGGTGTCCGGTTCGGGTTCCATTTCGACGGCGGCAGTTCCGTAATGTCATAACCAATTGCGATGATTAGATCGCTTTGGTCGATGATGCGTTGATTATAATCAGCGTTTGGCAGGCCGATCGTGTGAGCAGCGAGCTCGTGGTCGGACGCAATCGTTCCTTTTCCCATCATCGTCTCGACGACGGGGACACCTAAACGTTCGACGAAGTGACGAAAGGCATCCGTCGCTCCGCTCCGGTTGATGCCAAATCCTGCGATGACAACAGGTTTTTCCGCGTGCTCGATCTGTTGCAAGACAGCACTGTCCTTGACCGAGGTCGGATGCAGATACGTTGGAGCACTATCCACAAGCAAAGGAGTTTTGGCATCGACGTCAGCTTTGGCAATGTCTTCCGGGAAGGAAATATGTGTCGCGCCCGGTTTTTCGGAAGCAGCTTGAGCAAACGCCTGGCGGACGACTTCTGAAATGACTTCACCGGAAGAGATCGATGTACTGGATTTTGTGATCGGCTGGTACATCTCAACCAGATCGAACATCTGATGCGAGGCTTTATGCTGCCGCCACGTTGCCCCTTGCCCGGTAATCGCGACGACCGGAGAATGATCCATCGTCGCACTGGCGATGCCGGTCATCATATTCGTTGCACCGGGTCCAAGCGTCGAGAGGCAGACGCCGGGGCGTCCGCTCAATCGGCCGAACATCGAGGCCATGAATGCCGCGTTTGTTTCATGACGTGTCGTCACGAAGGTGATGTCTGATTTACTGATCGCTTCGAGTAACGTAATGTTTTCTTCCCCCGGCACACCGAAAATGTGTGTCACACCTTCTGCTTCGAGACAGTCGACGAACCGTTCAGCGGCGTTCATTGGTCAAGACCGCCGATGGAGACATACTTCGTTTCAAGGTAAGCTTCAAGCCCTTCAGAACCGCCTTCACGTCCGACACCGGACTGTTTCATGCCGCCGAACGGCGCTTGAGCCGCCGAAGGAACACCGTCATTCCACCCGACGATTCCATAATCGAGATTTTCGATGGCCCGGAATGCCCGGGCATAGTTGTTCGTGAAGACGTAAGACGCCAGACCAAACGGCGTCTGATTGGCATAATGAACGGCTTCTTCATCCGAACTGACCCGTTGGACGGGGGCGACCGGACCAAACGTTTCTTCGTTCATGATCAGCATCTGTGGAGTGACGTCAGCAAGAACCGTTGCTTCATAATAGTAGACATCCTGATCCTCGTCGGCTTGTCCTGTTCCACCGGTTACGATCCGTGCACCGGCTGATGTGGCGTCATCGACATGTTTTTTGACTTTGTCGTAGCCGGACTTGTTGATCATCGGACCGATTTTCGTGTCGCTGTCGAGTCCGTTGCCGGTTTTCAGTTTAGCTGTTTCCTGACCCAGTTTTTCGACGAAAGCGTCGTAAATCGAATCGGAGACATAAATGCGGTTCCCGCAGACACATGTTTGTCCGCCGTTCCGGAACTTCGATTTGATCGTTTCAGCGACAGCAAGATCCAAATCGCAGTCATCAAATACAAGGATCGGAGCATGTCCGCCAAGTTCGAGGGACATCGCCTTGATCGTCTCGGCACCTTGAGCCATCAATGTCCGGCCGACTTCGGTTGAACCGGTGAAGGTGATCTTATCGACGTGGGGATGGGTTGCAAGCGATTCCCCCAAGTCTTTACCGCTGCCCGTCACGGCATTGACGACGCCGTCCGGAATGCCGACTTCCTGACAAAGCTCAAGCAGACGGAGTGCGGTCAACGGAGTGGCCGTTGGTGGTTTTAAGACAAACGTACAGCCGGCGACGAGTGCAGGTGCCAACTTCCGCGTAATCATTGCCGCCGGGAAGTTCCATGGTGTAATCGCAGCGACGACACCGACCGGCTGTTTGATGACGTGCAGTCGTTTGTTTGTATCATGTGACGGAATGATCCGACCGTAGGCGCGTTTTCCTTCTTCCGCAAACCATTTGACGAAGTTCGCCGCATACTCGACTTCGCCTTCCGACTCAGCGAGGGGTTTTCCCATCTCGAGTGTCATCAGCCGTGCCAATTCATCCTTTTTCTCAAGCATCTTCGCATACAATTTTTCAAGTAAGGCGGCGCGTTCATAAACGCTCCGTTTCGACCATTCCGGAAAAGCTTTCCGGGCGGCTTCGACGGCATCGTTGACATCTGACTTTGTTCCATTCGGTACACTGCCGACGACTTCCCCGGTCGCCGGATTTTTGACATCGGTTCGTTCCCGCTCATGATTGAGCCATTGTCCATTAATCAAAAACTGTCCGTCCATCTTACAAAATCCCCCTTTTTTATTCGCATTGTTAAGGATATACCCGAAGATTGAAAAAAAGATTCATTTTTCCGGGAAAAGGTTGTGCAAAAGGCTAGAAATTGACCGATAAACAGTGTAGGATAATTCAGTAAATGTAATGTATTTCTGTTAGAAAAATTTTGTTTAAAAATCAAATTCGGCAATTGTGTAAAGTAACGGAATCAACCTTGAATCGTTGACATTCCAACTGGGTTTGATAAGATAAAGATAGGGTATTTGCGCAATCGGTTGCGCTATAAAAAACTAAACCGATGAATAGTATAAAACGTCGAGAATTTGTATAAAAAAACGGACAACAAAGACTGAAATACGAGAGGATTTATCCATAATGACACAAATGATACCGCGTCCGGAAACGGCACAAAAAACACTCACGCGAGCTTGGTGGAAAGAAGCAGTTGCTTATCAAATTTATCCACGCAGCTTTTATGATGCAAACAACGATGGAATCGGCGATATCCCGGGTATCATCGCAAAATTGGATTATCTGAAAGATCTCGGAGTCGATGTGTTATGGATTTGCCCGATGTTCAAATCACCAAACGATGACAACGGATACGACATCAGTGATTATGAAGACATCATGGACGAATTTGGAACGATGGCCGATTTTGATTTATTAATGGAAGAAGCACATAAACGCGATATTAAAGTACTGCTGGATTTAGTCGTCAATCATACGTCGGACGAACACCCGTGGTTCCTCGAATCCCGTTCGTCAAAAGACAACGATAAACGTGACTGGTACATCTGGAAGGATGCAGTCAACGGCGGTGAGCCGAACAACTGGGAAAGCATCTTCGGCGGTTCAGCATGGGAATACGATGAAAAGACCGAGCAGTATTTCCTGCACGTCTTCTCACGTCGTCAACCCGACTTGAACTGGCGGAATAAAGACATGCGTCAAGCGGTCTACACGATGATCAACTGGTGGCTTGATAAAGGGGTCGACGGTTTCCGGATCGATGCCATCAGCCACATCAACAAGGATCAATCGTATGCCGACTTGCCAAATCCACTCGGTATGCCGCACGTCCCTTCATTTGAGATGCATATGAATGTCGAAGGGATTCACGAATATCTCGAAGAATTAAAAAACGAGACGTTCTCTAAATACGACATCATGACAGTCGGTGAAGCGAACGGTGTAACACCGGAAGAAGCAGATCTTTGGGTCGGAGAAGAAAACGGCAAGATGAACATGGTCTTCCAATTTGAACACATGGATCTGTGGCGGGCCGACGCCGAAAAAGGCGTCGACGTTGTTAAACTGAAACAAGTTTTGACGAAATGGCAAAAAGGACTTGAAGAAACAGGCTGGAACGCACTGTATCTTGAAAACCACGATAAGGTCCGCTCGGTCTCGCTTTGGGGTGATGAAGGACAATACTGGAAACAAAGCGCGAAGTCACTTGCGATGATGTATTTCTTCATGCAAGGGACACCGTTCATCTACCAAGGGCAAGAAATCGGGATGACAAACGTTCAGTTCCCGGACATCTCCGACTACGATGATGTCGCGACGAAAAACATGTACAACATGCAACTGGCATCAGGGAAAACACATGAAGAAATCATGGAAGTCATCTGGAACTCGTCCCGTGATAACTCCCGGACACCGATGCAGTGGACGAATGAACAAAACGGCGGGTTCTCGGAACAGTCGCCATGGTTCGGCGTCAATCCAAACTTTGCGGATATTAACGTCGCGTCCCAGCAAGCAGATGAAGACTCGATCCTGAACTTCTACAAACGGATGATTCAGATTCGGAAGATGGAAGAAACGTTGATTTACGGAGAATACGACTTAATCCTTCCTGAGGATACAAAAGTGTATGCTTACACACGAACACTCGGAAATGAACAATTCCTGATCGTGACGAATCTAAAAGATGAAGTGGCGGAAGTCGATACCGACATCATTCTTCATTCGGATAACGTCATGCTCGCGAACTACGAGACGACGTATCACGAAGGAACAGAATTGACGCTTCAGCCGTTCGAAGCACGTCTGTACCGCGTACGATGAGGAAAAGACTGGATTTGGCAGATGCTGAATCTGGTCTTTTTTGTTTTGGCGCGCGGGAAGCAGAAGATGCAGGACATCAGAAAATCGTGTACGCTAGACGGTGAGGTGATAAAAAGTGAAACCAACACGTTATCCGGTGCGGTTGCGACAAGTCACATCGATTCAAGATGAAGCGATGCGAGAATCTGTCGAGCTTGAAACCGACGGCACATTGTTTGAAACGAAGGATGGGTTTGCCCTGAAGTTCATTCAAGAGGACGATCAACCGATTGATACGACCATCAAATGGTCACTCGATCAGGTGGCGTTGAACCGAAAAGGTCCGGTCTCGATGCACCATGTCTTCATACTGGGACAAAAGACGAAAAGTGGTTATGAGAGCCAGTTTGGTCAGATGGTCATGGAGACGGAAACCGCAACAATCGAAATGACAGAACAACGCATGCAATTCCAGTACGACCTGATGATGAATCATCAGCCGGTCGGCACGTATACGATTGAACTAACTTGGGAACGGAGTGAGACAGATGGCATTTGAACAAACGGTAAAAGAGATGGAACAGATGCTCGAAGAAGATTGGTTCGAGTGGTTGGAAAATGATGAGCCGAAATACAACGAATGGCGCGATCAACTTGAGGCGCTTGCAGAGCAGGTCATGACGGAATACAATTCGAAAGTCGATTCGGACGCGATTGATTCCTTATTATTAATTAACGAAGACTTACCGGTCTTGTACGGTGAAGATACGGTCATGCTGTATACGGCGTTACTTCATTCACGAAAAGAAGATGATTCGGTCTACGAACGTTATTTGACGATCTTAGGTGCCTTTTCAGAAGAAAATCATCCGGCAATTCGGGAAGTCGAACAGGCCGTGTCGAAAAAAGATTACAAAACAGCGTATGCGCGTGCAGTGAAATTACCGCAATCGCTTGGATTAGAATAAGTATGTGCCGGAGCAGTTCCATTCAAAGGATATTTGAACGGGCTGCTTTTTTTGATGTTCATGACAAAGGGGGAATCAGCATGAGAACGTTATACCGGATTGTCGTCGGGATTGTCAGACAGGGGGATCAGTTGCTGGTGGTCAAAAATCAGGCGGATGGGGAGGGCGCGGTGTGGAGTCTGCCAGGTGGTGTGATTGAAGCCGGCGAAACGCTGGCGGACGCTTTAAAACGGGAGATGGCAGAAGAAACCGGACTGTCCGTCGAGACGTTCCAACTGGCATACGTGACAGAAAACTTCATCGAACAGTTTGATGCCCACAGTCTCGTTACCTATTTTGAGTGTACGGTCACGGGAAGTCTGATGTTGAACGATCCCGATGGTGAAGTCGTCGCCTGCCGATGGGTGCCGATTGAACAGTTGGGGGACTATCTTCTGAATCGTGACGTACTTGAGCCGTTGCAGGATTATTTAACTGAGACATCCAAATCCTATTATCTGTACGGAAAGATGGTCTGGTAATTTCGCAGAATAAAGTCTAAAGCTTTTAAAAAGCGGGCAAGGAATAAAGAGCAACTGTTTTAGAGAGGAAGGAAATCATATGAAAGTCGTTCAAGTCAATGGATACGGCGGTGTCGAGCAACTCGAAGTCGTCGAACGTCCAGTACCGAAACCGCGTGCCGGAGAAGTTCTGATCGAAGTGAAAGCATGCGGCATCAACAACACGGAAATCTGGATGCGGGAAGGCGCCTACGGAACGGATGCCCAATCAGGCTGGAAACCGGAAGGCGTTCAGTTTCCACGTGTCCCGGGTTCTGACATCAGTGGACGGATCGTGCAAGTCGGAAGCGGGGTCGACGAGGCACGCAACGGTCAAGACGTCGTCTTGTTTCCGTTCACTTCAGGCGGTCAGCCGGGAACGGAACATATCAGTGAAGACATGTCGTTCATCGGATCAGAATATGACGGAGGATATGCCGAGTATGTCGTTTGGCCGGCAGAACTGTGTTATGCGATGCCGCTTGCCGATTATACGAAAAGTGCTGTTTTCTCCGTCAGTGGATTAACGGCGTGGCATATGAACGAACAAGTGCAACTGCAACCGGGGCAAACCGTCCTCGTCACAGGCGCAAACGGCGGCGTCGGCTCCTTGAATGTCCAGATTGCCGCCCGCGTGTTTGGGGCGACCGTCATTGCCGTGGTCGGAGACTTGAAGACGGAAGAGGCACTCAAACGTCTTGGCGCCACACATGTCTTGTCGTACCGCTCGGAACAATTGGCGGACGAGATCATCGCCGTTAACGGCGGACCGATTGACGCTGTTCTTGACGTGGTCGGGGATCCGTTGTTCAAGACGGCACTGACTGTCTTGAAAAATGGCGGGAAGTTCTGCATTTCCGGTTCTGCCGGTGGTCAGCAGACCAACTTGGATTTCCGGACGATGTATTTAAAGCACTTGACGTTTTACGGCTCTGTTCTCGGAACACGTGCTGAATTTGAACGGATGCTTGACGCGATTGCTGCCGGAAAACTGGAACCGGTCATCGACCGGACATTTTCGCTTGAAGAGGCAGCGGCAGCCCAGACGTATTTTAAAGAGACAGGCAAGCTTGGGAAAATCGTATTGATACCAAATGTGGATTAAAAGAAGCAAGTTTCTTATTTCATATTTTTCTTTACAAATATTTATATCACTTAAAAAATACAGCCTCGATTTTTATCGAGGCTGTATTTTTTAAGTTTTATTCTACTAAAGAGCTTTAAACTGCTGGCTGTGACTGGGCTGTTTCAGATAATAATTTTACATGAATTCCCCGTTGTTTTAATGCTTGCTGAAACGAATGATCAATTGGACGATAACCTTTTTCGATTAAGTCATTAATGTAGATTTTATTATATAAGAAAGCGAAAGCAATATTTACAATCCATCCTCCAAAACCGGCAGTCAAAAGTGTAACGACAATACCGACAATCAATTGAATCGATCCCCATTTGATATCACCACGGAAAAATGCTGGAAAGAATCCAAAAAAGAACGTTGTCCATGAAAATCCTGCTTTTACCTCTTTAATTAATCCACTTGAGTGTTGTAAAATTCCGTTCAAAACCAATTACCTCCTACAAAATATACATATATTAGAACTTTTTAATTTTAACCTACTTATTTTTCAATTTAAATTATTTTTTGTAAGTTCAAGTCAATAATTTATTAAAGAGAATAAACATCAAAATAATGAATGAATAGCCATTCATTATATGCTATACTCATATCAAATAATGGCTTTAGGGGGAAAGGGGCTTGTTTCATGGGGACGTTTTTACTGATTAACTGGATTGCCTTCCTGCTCGTCGCAGGTTATGCAGGTTACTTGTTCGTCACGCTTGTTAAAAGTCGGTATGAGGCGATTCGCAGGGGGAAAAAGGCGGAATGGACGCTGACGAACAAAGAACGGCTCAATGCGGTTCTCGTCAACGTATTCGGTCAAAAGAAACTGTTGAAGGATAAGAAAAGCGGCACGATTCACGTCATGATGTTTTATGGATTTTTACTCGTTCAATTTGGAGCGATCGATTTTATCTGGAAAGGACTCGCGGTCGGACAACGTTTTCCACACGTCCCGCTCGGACCACTTTATCCGATCTTTACATTTTTCCAAGAAATCGTCATGCTCGTCATCTTAGTGGCTGTCGTTTGGGGATTCTACCGCCGCTATGTTGAAAAACTGGTTCGTCTGAAACGGAACTTCATGGCCGGACTGGCGTTGATTTTCATCGGCGGATTAATGGTCGCCGTTCTGTTCGGAAACGGATTTTTCCTGGTCTATGAAAATCATTCGACGTTCGGGGAACCGGTGGCTTCAGCGATTGCGTTTTTATTCAGCTGGGTACCGGAACAAGTGGCGTTTGGTCTGTTTGTGTTCTTCTGGTGGGTCCATCTCTTGTTCCTGCTGAGCTTCATGGTCTACATTCCACAAGGAAAACATGCGCACTTGATTGCCGGAACCGCCAACGTTTGGCTTGGACGGACATCAAAAGTCGGACGGATTACACCGATCGATTTATCGGTTATGGAAGAAGCGGAAGACGACGAAGCGGAATTCAGTTTTGGTGTTAACCGGATTGAAGATTTTAATCAAAAGCAACTCGTTGATCTGTATGCCTGTGTCGAATGCGGACGCTGTACAAACATGTGTCCGGCGAGCGGAACCGGGAAGATGTTGTCACCGATGGATTTGATCGTTAAACTGCGTGATCACCTGAATATGAAGACGGCAGCGATCACCCAAAAATCTCCGTGGGCACCGGCGTTTGCCTTTGAAGGATCGCAAGGAAACCAAATCGCATCGCTTGCTGCGGCAGGTCAAATGGATGTTGTACCGGATTCATTGATCGGCAACGTCATCACAGAAGAAGAAATTTGGGCGTGTACGACATGCCGGAACTGTGAAGATCAATGTCCGGTCATGAACGAACATGTCGATAAAATCATCGACCTCCGTCGTCACCTTGTGATGATGGAAGGAAAAATGGATCCCGAGATGCAACGGACGATGGCGAACATCGAACGTCAAGGGAATCCGTGGGGAATGAACCGGAAAGAACGCGAAAACTGGCGCAAAACGCGCGAAGAGTTGGTCGTGCCGACTGCAAAAGAAAAGAAAAAAGCCGGCGAAGAGTTCGAATACCTCTTCTGGGTCGGAGCAATGGGCTCGTATGACAGCCGCAGTCAAAAAATCGCGATGGCGTTTGCGCGAATCTTAAATGAAGCGGACATCTCGTTTGCGATTCTCGGCAACGATGAGAAAAACTCCGGCGATACACCACGCCGCATCGGGAATGAGGTTCTGTTCCAGGAACTGGCGGAAGCGAACATCAAGTCGTTTGAGAAATACGGCGTCAAAAAAATCGTCACGATTGATCCGCATGCGTACAATACGTTTAAAAATGAGTACCCGGACTTTGGTCTCAGTCCGGACGTCGAAGTGTATCACCATACGGAATTGCTCGCCCGGTTGATTGACGACCAACGGATCAAACCGATCCATGAGGTCAGTGAACGGGTTGTCTATCACGATTCGTGTTACCTTGGTCGTTACAATGATATTTATGATGCACCGCGCTATATCTTAGAGAAGATTCCGGGGATCACGCTTGTCGAAACGGAACGTAACCGGGAAAAAGGCATGTGTTGCGGAGCCGGAGGCGGCATGATGTGGCAGGAAGAGAAAGTCGGGGCACGTGTCAACGTCGCCCGGACCGAACAGTTATTGACGGTCCAACCATCCGTCATCGGATCGGCTTGTCCGTACTGCCTGACGATGCTCAGCGACGGGACAAAAGCGAAGGAAGTCGACGAACAGGTTGCGACCTATGACGTCGTCGAACTGCTCGAACGGTCGATTGTCGGAACACCCGCGAAAGAACCGGTAACCAGCTGATTGAGGTCGGGAACACGAAAAAACGTATAAAAAGCTCAAGGGGCTGACTCAAAAATAAGTCTCTACAAAGATAAGGGTGGCAGAATGATACTCTGCCACCCTTATCTTGTTAAAAAAAAGAATTACTCGTTACACGCAACTTCTACAGGAAAAAGCGCATTTTTGCGCTGTCTGATATGCTCCCCAAAAAGTAGACAGTTGAAATAAGAAAAACTGTTTATTTTTGAAAGGAGCTTTTTTCTATGTCCAAATTCAAGCGTTCCGCTAGTGAAAAACTAGATGCCATCCAA
>NZ_JACSMS010000008.1:0-122150 GCF_018618795.1 Exiguobacterium sp. s192
ATGTGTTCGAAACCATCTTTTATCGTATCCTCTCACAAGCTGTCGATGCTGGGTTCGTGGACCCTTCGGTCCTATTCATGGATTCCACACACATCAAGGCGAACGCGAACAAACGGAAGTTCAAGAAAAAAAAGATTGTCCGTCGCGCTATCCAACAGTATAAAGAAGAACTCGACCTGGAAATCAACGAGGATCGGGTACTTCATGGAAAAAAGCCCTTCCCCCCCAAGGAGAGCCGTCTTGAAACAAGGGAAATCAAGGAAAGTACGACAGATTCCGAGAGTGGTTATTACGTGAAGGGGGAACGTGAACGACTATTCGCTTATTCTTGCCATACAGCCTGTGATCGAAATGGCTTCGTACTTGGACTGATCCTCACACCTGGCAATGTACATGACAGTAAAATGCTTGAACCTCTTCTTGAGTCCGTCAGTCATCGTTTTGGTCAGCCATTCGCTGTCGTAGCTGACTCTGCCTACAAGACCGTCCAACTCGCACGTCATCTCCTTCAACGAAACATCTTACCAGTTTTTCCTTATAACCGCCCCAGAGGGGTGAAAGGAATGTTCAAAACGAAAGACTTCTATTACGACGAATACTATGACTGTTATTTGTGTCCTAAGAATCAAGTTCTTCGTTATCGGACGACCAATCGAGAGGGCTATCAGGAATACGTCTCTGCCCCCACAATCTGTGCGTCGTGCTCTTTTCTTTCAAGATGCACGAAGAGCCAAGAGAATAAAAAAATGATCCTGCGTCATGTCTGGCAGGAAGCAATGGATGAGGTGGAGCATTTACGGCATACTTCCGTGAATCGTTCATTGTATCGAAAACGACAGGAGACAATCGAACGCGTCTTCGCAGATGCAAAAGAAAAGCATGGCATGCGTTGGGCCCGATATCGTGGTCTGAAAAAAACAACGCTACAAGCGATGCTTACTTTTAGTGCCCTGAACCTCAAAAAATTAGCGAACTGGTCATGGGATTCCGGTGGGAATCCTTATTTTTCACATCACTTTATACGACTACATAAGACAAACCCTCATTTCAACGTTGAAATGAGGGTTTGTCTACGATCTGAAAAGTCCACTGTCGTGGACTTTCCTTCAATCTTCTTATAATCCGAGCACGTGGAACTGATAACCACGCCCAACCACGAATCCAGCCTCTTTATAGAGATCCAGCGCCCGCGCGTTATCCGTCTCGACATCCAGTTCAAGCTGCGTCCGACCTGTGCGGAACATTGCCTGGACCATCAGCTTCAACATCTTTTTGCCATAGCCGTTGCCTTGCGCTTCCGGACGAACGGCAAACGCATGGATGCTCGCTTGTGTCTCAGAAGCCAAGTACGCCCGAATGACACCAACCGGCTTGCCGTTTGCGACACCGATGAACGTGATGCGATCCTCCGACTCAATCGCCTGATAGATCGATTCCGCTTCATCGGCTGTGTTCCCGAACGATGAACCGAGTGTCTCGACGATGAACGGACGATCGTCCTTTGTTGCTTCCCGCAGTTCGAAATCCGGATCCGCTTTTAAGAACAACTGAGCTTTTTTCAAGACCATGTTGTATTCCGTCATCCGGTACTCCGCACCGAGCTGACCAAGGACAGCCTGACCTGATTTACTCGCATCATCAATGACGAACGTAAACGCTTCGACGCCTTGCGGACGGGCTGCTTCTTTCGCCGCTTCGACAAGTGTCTTGAAGACACCCTGCTTCCGGTAATCCGGATCGACGAAGACATTGATTTCCCATTCCGTCGGTAAGTAAGCAAATGCTTGCAGATAACCAATCAATTTCGTATCGTCATAAACAGCAAAATCGTTTTGTCCGACCCAATCTGCCGCGACTTTTAATTCAATGCCATCGTGATCATTCACACATTTCTCAAGTTGTAGAACTTCTGTTGTTTGTTTGACTTCTGATACTGTCCATTCCATTTCACTTCACCTCAACCTTTACTATATCGAACCATCAAAAAAAGCACTAGCAAAAGCTGGTGCTCCTTGCAGTTTTCTCATTTTAATTTAAATGTCTTCATCATCGCCGGAACGTCACTTGTGATCAAGTTGGCGATTTTCGCTTTGCCGACTGCCCCTTTGACGGCTTCGGTCGGCTGGACGTAATAATACGTTTTGTTGCCTTTTGTGCCGAGATACGTGCCGAATCCGACTTGTTTCTCAAATTGTTTTTTTGACAATTTCTTCGGTTCAAAGTTCAAGTTGACGAGCAACTGATCTTTCCCCTTTACCTTATAATAAAGCGAAAACGTTCCGCTACGTGTCACGGTGCCGTATTTCGACTTCACGGTTTTGTTTTTGACGAGCTCGACTTTATCCTGCTTGATGGCCGTTTGCAACGCCGTCGTCGCCTTGACGGAATAACCGAACTCTTTATTTTGAATCGTTCCTGTTTTGTACGTCACGTTACTGGCACCGAAAGCTGTCACTGGAATTAGACATGCCCCGATTAATACCCCTGTCATTGCTACTCGTTTCATGCTAACTCCCCCTTGACTCTTCGATAGTAGAAGAATTCCCTTTTGTGAAATAGGTAAACTCTATTCTTGAAAAAGATTTGACGGAATTGTCTAAATTTCTTACGATAGAACTAACGAAACGAAATGGGGTTAAACTGATGGCTGAACAAGAACAATTAACGCAAGAACAGCTCGATAATCTGCTGAAGAATTCGTTTGCGATGCAGGTACCAATCCTCGAGAAGTTCATGAAAGATACACATGACCGCTACGCACTCGCGACGACATCATTCAAACGTGACATGGACACGATGAAAGAATCAGAGTGGCACCAGTTCTTCGCCGGTAAATTGTTACCGCATTTCTTCCTCGAACACCTTGGATTCGGAGCGTCGTTCCGTTTTAACGGACACGACAAAGAAGTTGATCTTCCGGAAAACGTCGTTCCTGTCCGGAATGATGCCGATGATCAAATCGCGAAAGTTGTCCTCGGTGTCGAAAAAGCGATGAAGGACATGCACATCAAAAACCATAACCTGGTCGCGAAATTCTACCAAGAAACACTTGAACTGGCTTGCCAGATGGGCAGCCGCGTCGGGATGAGTGATGAATTTTATACACTCGTCAAACCAAGCCTCGTCCAAGCAAACGATTCTGAATGAACTACACGTCCCGCCCTTCATCACGTATGAGGAGTGGGACATTTTTTATTCTTCGAACCGGACATAAAAGCAGGCGCCGCCGAGTTCACTGTCTTGAACGCCATACGTCAAGCCGTGACTATCGAGAATCAACCGGCTGATCGCAAGACCCAGTCCATGTCCGGAACCACCGGCTTGTTTGACGTAAAGATCCCAAATCGTCGCCCGATCCGCCTCTGCGACACCACTTCCGGCATCTTCAACCGTCAGCTCGTTTGACATCAGCCGGACCCGGACTTCACTCCCACTTGGGGCAGCGACGTGCGCATTCATCAGGAAATTGACGAGGACCCGCTCGAACATCCGGCGGTCAAGGAATTCTTGAACCGGTTCCGTTACAACCGTCAAACGGAGACCGTCTTTTTGGAACATCGACTGCAGGCGTTCGACCGTTTCCTGCACCAGCCGATCAAGCTGTACTTCCGTTCGGTCAAGCGGCATCATTCCGCCGGCCAGTTTCGAGTAGACCAGTGTCTCGTCAATCAAGAGACCTAATCGATCCGTCTCCTCGATGATACTGTCGGTCACCTCCGGCAACTCTTCGACCGGAATCACTCCTGCCGCAAGAGCTTCTGTTTCGTTGCGGATGATGGCAAGCGGCGTCCGTAAATCATGCGTAATACCGGCGATAAACGATTTCTGTAAGACCTCTTTTTGTATCAATTGTTCCTGCATCTCGTCCACGGCACTGATCAATTCGCCGACTTCATCGTTTGGTCGATCCGGTAACACAACGTCTTTTTGTCCGTCGCCGATCTGCTGGGCAACGGCTCGTAAGTCAATGATCGGGCGAATGAACTGCCGTCCCATATAGTAGGCAAGTCCTGCCGCGAGCAACAGCGTCACGAGAAAGGCGACGCCAATCGCCACATAGACGCCGTCGAGCGCACTGCTCGCAAGCGGTGCTTCCCGAATCGTCGTGATGACCGTTTCCCCGTTTGTCACCTGATAGGTCAACAGACGATTGCCTTGAACTTCGATCACGTCCTCTTGTTGCAAGTCCTCTAAAATCGGTAAGTCGACGACTTGCCGACCACGCCCGCCAATCCGTTCCGTCACGCCGTCTGTCGTGATGAAGCCTTGAATCTCACGCGGGACCGGTCGATTTTCTGTCAGCGCTTCTTCGATGATATTCGCTTCCCGCGCCAGTTGACTGTAGCGTTCGTCTTCGGCAAACCGGTTGACGAGAAACGCTGTCAGACCAAAACTGAGCACCCCCATGATCAATAACGGAGCGATGACGGCGAGTAAAAACTTCCGCATCAATTTACTCATTCGATCGCCTCCAACCGGTACCCGACCCGATGCACCGTCTTCAACTGTTGTTTGACGGTCGGCAGCTTATCTCGTAACTGTTTGACATGGGTATCAACCGTCCGCGTATCGCCGCCAAACGTGTAACCCCAGACGTCATCGAGAATTTGATCTCGGCTCAGTGCCTCACCGAGATGCTCCATAAAGTAGACGAGCAATTCAAATTCCATCTTCGCGAGACTGATTGTCTCCGCGCCACTTTTGACCTGACGTGCTTTTTCGTCAATCGTCACGTCCCCTAACTGTCGTCCGGCTGGCACACGTTGCTTCAACGCCCGCTCCAGTCGAATGATCAACTCCTTTAGAACAACCGGTTTGACGAGATAGTCGTCGGCGCCGAGTTCCAGCCCAAATACCCGGTCGTCCGCTTCCCCGCGTGACGTCAACATAAAGACGACCGGTGCCGGTTGCCTGGTTTTGATTGACGGAACAAGTGACCAACCGTCCCCGTCCGGCAGGCGGACATCGACGAGCACGGCGTCAAACTGATTCGAACTTAAGCTCGTTTTTGCTTCCGCCAGTGATCCCGCGATCGTGACGACATAACCATGATGCCGTAAAAAACGTTCCGTGACTTGCGCCAGTTTCAGTTCATCTTCAATCACTAAAATCTTCATCTTCATCCCTCCATTTGTAGTGTACCGTCTTTTTTAAGCGCTTGGTCTTTCTTCGCGATTTCTTTGCAACTTCCTCACAACTTTGATTCTCTCGCCCGCTAACATAAAAGGTGAAAGGAGTGATCACCCATGAAATTCAAAAAACAATGGATCACCGCACTGACCATCAGCGCTTTAACCGTAGGAGGAGCTTCGGCGTATGCTGCGACAAACGACAGCGATACGGCTACAAAATCCGAACGTCCGCATTTTGAAGGGATGAAACGACTCGACTTGACGTTATTACTCAAAAAACTCAATCTGACCGAACAACAGGTCGAGACAGCCCGGGAAAAAGGGCAATCGATTGCTGATCTTGCCAAACAAAAAGGCATCTCGTTTACGGACTATAAAAAAGCGGAGCTCGCCGCCGCCAAAGAACAACTCGCTTCGCTCGTCACATCGGGTGACTTAACGAAATCGCAGGCAGCCGATATGTTAAAACACCATACGGAACGATTCAGTGGTGTCTCAAGTTACGCCGAGCTGAAAGAGCAGATGCCAAAAGGACATCACGGTGACAAAGGCGGTTTCTTCAATGAATCGTTGATTGCTGACGTCTTAAAAGCACTTGGTCTGAGCCAGGATAAATTTGACGCCGCGAACCAATCACTCGCCGCTTACGCGAAGGCTCAAGCAATCAAGTTCGCCGACTACAAAAAAGCTTTGCTTGCCGCTCAGACGACGCAACTCGATCAATTCGTCAAGGACGGAAAGATGACGAAAAAACAGGCAACGGACATCAAAGAACGGCTGACGGAGGAATTTTCCGATGCCAACAGTTACGACGACCTGCCGGAACGCGGACAGCACGGACCGGGTGAACACGGCGGACGCGGTCACGACGTGTTTGGCGATACGACCTCTGCCATCCTCAAACGACTGAACCTCGATGAAACCAAGTTCAAAGCAGCCGATCAATCGTTACCGGAATTTGCGGAAGCAAATAACGTCTCGTTCGCAAAATTCGAACAGGCCGTGCTTGCGGAACAGACAAAAGCGATTGAGGCAAAAGTCAAAAGTGGTGCCATTACGAAAAAACAAGCAGCAGCCATTAAAGAACGAATGCAAGGACGTGCCGATGAAGTCTCAAGCTATGACGACTTACAGCAAGGTCCCCGCGGCGGACACGGTCCGGGACGTCATCACGGAATGAACGAGTCCGACCGATCTGAACAAGCCGATCCAAATGCCAGCGACACGTCTGTCGACTTAGCCATCTGATTACACCTTAAAAATCATGACAAACCAAGTCCGCCTTCACACCAAGTGGAGCGTGATCAGGTTTGTCTTTTTGTCTTTTTGTCTTTTTGTCTTTTTGTCTTTTTGTCTTTTTGTCTTTTTGTCTTTTTGTCTTTTTGTCTTTTTGTCTTTATTTATGTTCTTTACGATTTATGACCTTATCTTCTCTTATCGTCTTTTATTTTTATTTTTTTCTCTTTGCCTTTCAATCCGCGAATCACATAAGACGGTTGTGTCCACGTTCGAAGCTCGACTTCTACGGGAAAAGGAAGCTTTGCTTCCGTCAGGAACAAGGGAGACCCGGTCGACTGTCAAGACGACCGCGGCTTCCGTTCCGCCCGAGAAAAGCGAGCGAAAGAACGTGGACACAGTCGCCCCGCTCTCCCTTTTTGCTCATTCCCCAGAAAATGATTCACTTTTTTTGAAAAATAAGTCTATCTGCCGAACTTTGATTGCAATTCAGGGACCGATACTCCGATACTAGAAAGAGAGCCAAAAATTCGAGTGAGGAGATTCAGCCATGACTTTTTTCAATGCGATGCAACGACTCAGTCGTTCGTCCACATCCCCCTTGTTGATCGGTGGATTAGAACTGTCACATCCGGAACGTGTGGAGCCGTTTTTTCAACAGACGACGGATGCTGTCTTTTTCTTCAATCACCTCGGTGAAATTATTTACTTTAACGAATATCTTCCACTGATGCTCGGTTATTCGGAAGATACTTTGTATGAGCACTTTGCCGTCTTCAATCCACCGGAACAAATTGAGGCCGTGACTGCCTTCTTCAACCGTGCCCTTGCCGGGGAAACCGTCCATTATACGGCGCAAGGACTGCACGTCGATCAACATCGGCTGACATTGAAGATCACCAACATGCCGATTGAACAAGACGGTCAGATTGTCGGGGTCTATGGGGTTGCCCGCGATATCACCCGCGAAAAACAACTTGAGGATGATGTCGCGCAAATCCGTTCCCAGCTTGAACTGACGGAACAGATTCCGGAACTGGTCGTTTTCACATATGATTCATCGACGCGGACCATCGAGTATTCCCCGTCCTTGATTAACTACTTAGGTCTCGATCCGGCGAACCCCAAACACCTGTCAAATGAACAGGTGCACCAACGGATTCACCCGCGTGACTTCGATCCGCTCCGTTTCCAGATGATCCGGTTGCTGGACGGCGAAATCGAGACCTTTGAACAAGAGGTGTCGGTGCTGAACGCCAATCAAGAGTACCAACTCTTACGTTTAAAAGCGTTACGACGCGACGGTTTGAACGGTCCGATTTCCGTGATTCTGTACGATTTGTCGGAAGTCGATGACGTCCGGCGTCAACTGAAAATGGAACGTGAACAAACAAAAGAAATTTATGAGGCGCTCGAGGCAGCGATCTCGCAAATCGATTTATCGAACGGACGGCTGCTGTTTCATTCCAAAGGCTTCTTCCAGATTTTCGAGGAGTTGCCAAAAGACTTGATTCTCAGTCAAGACTGGCTGTTTGAGCGACTGGATCCGCGTGACAGAGCGGCGATGAAACGATTCATCAAACGACTGACGTCCGGGAAATCCGGCACAATCCAGTATCGACTGCTGTTTCCGGATGGACGTCGCAAATGGATCGAGGATCAACAGATTCCCGTCTTCCAACTCGATGGAACGATTGCCTATACGAACAGCATCATGCACGATATCACCTTGCAAAAAGAGTACGAGGAACGGTTGCAGCAACTCGCGATGCATGACTCGATCACCGGTTTGCCGAATCGGCTGTCGTTGACGGATACGATTCGAGACTGGATGCAACAAGGCATTAACTTTTCGATTCTCTCGATCTCGTTCAACCGGATCACGGATATCAACAACGCGTTTGGTCATGCGACCGGCGATCAATGGATTCAAGCGACCAGCAGCCTGCTTTATTCATCGAAACCAAAAGAAATCTTTTTTGGTCATCTCGGCGGGGACGAGTACGCGATGCTGATTCCGTCAAGCTACAAGGAAGATGTCACCTCATGTGCTGACATGTTACTGGGGTTATCCGCCGAACCGATTTTAATCGAACCGTATGCCTTGTTTGCCCGCGTCTCGATCGGCGTCAGCCGCTTCCCTGACGACAGTGATGACCCGATTGAGCTGATGAAACATTCCTATACGGCACTGCGGCGTTCACGGCGTGAAAATCACAGCGCCTTGCATCATTACGCCTCGAATCTCGACATCGACTATTACCGCCGTTACCGGCTGGAACAGGATTTACATTATGCCATCGAACGGGAAGAGCTGTTTCTCGAGTATCAACCGAAGGTCGACAGTTGGACTGGAAAAATCATCGGTCTCGAAGCCTTGATCCGCTGGCAACACCCGGAATGGGGGCGTATTCCGCCAAATGATTTTATCCCGCTTGCGGAAGAAAGTGCGCTCCATGTCGCCATCGGTGACTGGGTCGTCGACACCGCCTGTAAAACGATGAAGCAGTGGGCACGTGCCGGGGCACCGGCGATTCCGATTTCGGTCAACGTCTCACCGAAACGCTTTTTGATTCCCGGATTTGAACATCAAATCGAACAAGTCCTGACCAAATATAACTTGTCGCCCCACTTGCTGGAGCTTGAAATCACGGAAGCCGCCTTGATTATGGACGATCCGAACATCAGTCGGACGCTCGAATACGTCAGTCAGATCGGTGTCCGGATTGCCCTCGATGATTTCGGTAAAGGCTATTCATCGATGGTGTATCTGCAACGGTATCCGATCAATGTCGTCAAGATTGACCGCCAGTTCGCGACGCATATCGCAGACGATGCCAAGGCGCAGGCGATCGTCAAAAGTATTCTCTACATGGCAATGGAATTCAATTTATCCGTCGTTGCAGAAGGCATCGAGACACTGCGCCAACTCGAGACGTTCCGGGCGCTCAATTGTCCGAACATCCAAGGCTACCTGTTTAGTAAACCGGTCTCAGCCAACGTGATGGAAAGTTATTTGCTGCGGGAAGTCTTGTATCCGATCGAAGCCTGTTCGCTTGCGGAAGACAGTGTGCCGAGCTTCTCGGTTCAAGGAAAAATCAAGATGCTGAAACACCAAAATCAAGCACTTGATTTAGGCTTTTCGGACATCAAGGCTCATCGCACCAGCACCCGGTTTCTGTACTTCACAACGGATACGCCACTCCCGTTGCAAAGCGCGACGTTTGAAGTGCGTCTGTTTGAAGGGATTCAACTTGTCTCCTGCACCTTGACGGTCACAGCGATCGAACAGGGGCAGTACGTCGGCGAATACACGACGACACAGGAAGCAGAACTTGTCTTACGGTTTTTCCAGTCATTACGCTACAAAGAATAAGCATCGCACTAAGGTCGTTCTCGCGCGCCTTAGTGCTTTTTTGTTATAGTAATGAAAAGTGCTGAAAAAGGGAGGGATTCGATGCCTGCGACTGAACAGGCCAAACGACACCGCCGGTCAACGAAATGGCAACTGGTACGCCGCCTGTTGTTATTGACGATTGGAGCGGTCATTTTTGCGATTGGATTAAAAGGGTTTCTTGTCCCAAACAGCATCATCGACGGCGGCATCGTCGGGATCTCGATCATCGGCTCCAAGCTGACGGATTCGACACTTGCCCTCTGGCTGTTTTTCCTCAATATTCCGTTCATCTTTTTTGGTTATAAACAAATCGGAAAAACCTTTGCTTTATCCACACTGTATGCCATCACAATCATGGCGGTCGCGACCAAATTACTCGAAGACATCGGTCCGATGACACGGGTCGATTTGCTTGCGACGGTGTTCGGGGGACTGATTCTCGGAATCGGTGTCGGCATCGTCATCCGGGCGAGCGGGTCGCTCGACGGGACGGAAATCTTAGCCGTCTCGTTCAGCCGATCGACCCCCTTCTCCGTCGGTGAAATCGTCATGTTCTTTAACGTTTTCATTTTAGGAGCCGCCGGTTTCGTCTTTGGTTGGGACCGGGCGATGTATTCCTTGATTACTTACTTCATCGCCTTCAAGACGATTGATGTCGTCATTGACGGACTCGACCAATCGAAAAGTGTCTGGATCATCTCGGAAAATCATGAAGAGATTGGACTTGCCATCATGGACCGGCTCGGTCGGACGATGACGTATTTAAACGGGGAAGGCGCCTTTTCCGGAGATGACAAAAAGATCATCTTTTGTGTCATCAGTCGCTTGGAAGAAACGAAGTTAAAAGAAATCGTCCGCGACTTTGATGAAGGAGCCTTCATCGCCATCGGGAACATCCACGATGTCCACGGCGGACGCTTCAAGAAAAAAGATATCCACTAACCTACCGCTGTCGAAGAAAGGGAGGATTGTCGTGTCGTTGTTGAAGAAACACCGTAAGAAACTGATTGCCGGACTGATTGTCTTAATTGTTTTAGTCCTCATCGCCATCGTCGGCATCTCGGCCTATGTCGGTTCGTCACTGACGGAGCCGGCAAAGGAACCGTTGACGACCAATCCGAAAAAAGCAGAAGGACTTGCTTATGAAAATGTATCATTCCGTTCCGTTAAGGACCGGACACGTTTGTCCGGGTGGTGGATTCCCAGCGAAGACGCCAAGCTGACCATCGTGTTTGCCCATGGTTACGGGAAAAACCGGGAACAAAACGATTTGCCGGTGCTCCCGTTATTTAAGAAATTTAATCAAGCCGGCTACAACGTGCTGACATTCGATTTTCGGGGATCCGGTGAATCGGACGGAAAACGGGTCACGGTTGGTGCCAAGGAACAGGATGATTTGTTGACCGCTGTGAACTATGCGAAGTCACGCGCCTCGGAACCGGTTGTCCTTTATGGTATCTCGATGGGGGCTGCGACCTCACTCGTCACGGCACCAAAAGCGGAAGTCGCCGGTGTCATCGCCGACAGTCCGTTCAGCGACCTCAAAAACTATCTCGAAACGAATCTGCCGGTCTGGAGCGGATTGCCGAACTTCCCGTTCACGCCGGTCATCTTACAAGTCACCCCGCCTTTGACCGGGCTCAATCCGGAACGGGTCCAACCGGTTGAAGCGATCCGTCGCATCGAGTACCCGATTTTGATGATTCACGGGAAAGACGATGACGCGATTCCGGTCACGGAAAGCATGCGGTTGCAAAAAGCAGCGCCCCGGTCGGAACTCTATGTCACGGAAAACGATGGACATGTCCAATCCTATAAACATGACCGTCAAGCATACGAAGAAAAAGTCCTGTCCTACCTCGAAGATATTCGATAACGACAAAAAGGGAGACCCCGGTTCCGCGTGAACGAGGTCTCCTTTTTGATGCATTTAGCGTTTTAAGACGGCACTTCCAACAATTTTCAAGACTTCCGGACGACTGAGTTTTTCTTTTCCGCGGGCAAGCGCATCGAGCGTTCCGTGCGCAAGTGCCAGGGGAATTTTACAAAACTCGTAGATTGTCGTCTGTTTCGGAATCGACGCGAGATAGGCATCCGCTTCTGCCAAGTTGTCACGCGCATAGTCAAACATTGTTTCCGTCGTCCAACCCGGTGGGAAATAACCGACACCCCGTTCGGCGTCTTCCTGTTGGTTCCGTAGGATGTTGACGGCTTGCAAGCCCCGACCGAAACCGATGGCCTGTTGTTTATCCGTGACGATGCCGGCTTTCCAGTACCAGATATCGGACAACATGACACCGACGAGTCCCGCAACGTAGTACGTGTATTCGTCAAGGTCCGCAGCTGTCTTGACCGTCCAGTCACGCTCCGCCCAGACTGCCATGCCTTCCGCCATCTCAGCTGTCGATTCCAGCACTTTCGACCGGATTCCTTCCGGACAATAAGCAATCCATTCTGAAAGACGAAGCGTCACTTCCGGCAACTGGTCGGCGTACGGTGCAATCAACGCCCGATACGTCTCGTCCGAGAACGTTCCCCGCATCAATAATGCCGTTTCCCGCAATAGCGTAGTCTTGACGTCCGTCGGCAGTTCTTCGTGATCCTCGATCTCGTCGATCGCACGCATACATAAGTAGGCGGCTCCTACCGCCTCCTGCAATTCCTGTGACAGACGGCTGATCGGTATATAAAAGGTCCGGCTCGTCGCTTTTAATACACGATTCGCATCTTTCTTCAGCTGCTTCGTCTCATTCATCCCACTACACTCCCTCTTTAGTCAAAAAGGTTTCTTTTCTCTACATTACTATACACGATTCAAAAGAAATGAGCATTTTTTTCGTTGTGAATGAAAAAAACTTCTTCTACTAGCGAACTAGTAAAAGAAGTGTCGGTCAAGTTTCCGTATCGGTCCGTTGCTTCAACAACTGACTCATCAAACCTGTACTTTGGGAAGCTTCGGCGTTCTCGTCTTGAATCGCCAGATAGATTTCCTTCCGGTGAATATCAATCTGCCGCGGGGCATGGATCCCCAATTTGACTTGGTCGCCCTCGATTGCGAGAATCGTCAATTCGATGTCGTCACCGATTTGAATCGCCTCACCGGTTTTTCGTTTTAAGACGAGCATCAGCGTCCACCTACTTCAGTCAAACTGCCGATCATCCGTCGGTTCGCATACGTTTCATCGAGAATGATCTGTTTCGCTTGACGGCGTTTCGTCTCCATGACGAACGGTGCCCGCAGGTTCGTCGTCGATTCCTGGAATGGTTCCCGCAACGTGACGGTCGTATAGACCGCGACTTGTGCCGTTTCCTGAATCCCAAGCTGCTCCTTCGCCGACTCCGGCAACTCAAAGACATATTCCGGGTCGATCCAAAACGGATTCGTCACGACAAAGGCACACTCGGTCTGGTCAATCGATTGGAACGACCAGAACGGAATCCCTTCTCCGAACGGTAACAGAATAAAACGTCGTGCATCCGGAAAACCCGGTACTTCCGAAGCGAAGGTGATGATTTCACTTTCGTCTACTTGAACGGTGCCAAAAAAATCCGTGTTGATTTGCATATGATTATCCTTCCCCATCGAATATGCCGCCGACCGGCCACATATCCAGTTGATTTTGTTCCCGTAGATAAATTTCGACCGTACCTTCCGTGACGTTCAACTCCGGTCGGTTGATTTGAACCTCAATTCGTGGTTTCTCCGCCGTATAGTTGATCCGGACTTCTGCCGGTGTGTAATTGATTTTGACACGATCAAGACTACGCGGTATAAAACCGAGTGTCGTTACTTCGGCAGGAGGTGTATCACGTGATTTGGCGACGCGGGCGACCGCATTGCCGCCCTGTTCGATCCGCATCAGTTGATCCCCTTCGGCTGCAGCTTGACCGGTTGCCTGTTGTCCCATTTGCCGTCCAAATGCTGCATACCGTTCGACGGATTCGAGCGCCGGAATCCGTCCCGCTTCAATCATCGCCTGGGTCGAATCAATTTCAAGTCGGGCCGCGACCGTCTCCATCGACAGATTCCCCTTCGGCTGTTCGATCGATAACGTCGCCGGTGCTTGGCGTTGCTCAAGCGTCGCCCGTGTCGTATTGATGCCGATTTTTGCAGACGTTTGACGCATCTCAAGATGTGGCAGATTCATCGCCCGTCACTCCCTTAACGTAAGAAATCAAGCAATGTCGGTTGAATGATCCGTGCCCCTGCACTGAGTGCCGCACGATGTAACGTCTCGTACGATTTCAGTTCCATGATGACTTTTTCCGCTTCGATGTCTTCATTGTCCGACATGACTGTCTTGACGATGATTTCTTGATCTTCGAGGCGTGAGGCATTCAGTTCAAGCCGATTGACACGTGCCCCGAGATCAGCCCGTGTTTCCACCGTCTGATTGACCATCAAATCCAAGTCTTTTAACATCGCCGATAACTGGGCTCCGTTATTGGAACTGTCGGTCGCAGCACCGGTTTCCGAAACGCCGCCGAGGGCATCATACAATTTTTTTAACGTCGTGAAGGTCTCCGGACTAAAGATGTCCGTCGGCGACACGTTGACCTGAACTTGAATGCCGGACGAGATTTCATACTGGATGATTTCACTGTCTTTTGTTGCCGGATCCCCATCCGTGAAGACGGTATCGACCGCTTGATCCGAACTCGACAAATAGTTGCGTAATCCTTCAATCGACACGAAGGGTTGATCCGTCTTCGTTCCGTTGAAGATGCCTTTTTCATTGTATTTCGTATTGGCGAGCGTCCCGATATGCTCAATCAATTGCCCGACTTCGCTTTGAATCGCTTTTCGCTGCGTCGCATCATACGTGTCGGTCGCAGCTTGCGTCGTCAATTCTCGAACGCGGCTCATCGCCGACGTCACTTCGTCGAGCGCTGAATCCGTTAAATCCATCCAGCCCGTCGCTTCGTTGACGTTTTTCTTGAATTGTTCGACTTCCCGGACTTCCGTCCGGTAACGGATGCCTTGCATCGCGACGACCGGATCTTCAGACGGCCGTTGGATTTTCTTCCCGCTGATCAACTGTTCCTGCATCGAGCTCAGCTTTTGATAACTGGCCGATAAATAACCGATATTTGTTTTTGTCAACATCGTCTGTGTTACGCGCATTTAGTCATCACCGTCCTACGATTCCCATACCGTTGATGATTTTATCGAGCATCTCATCAACCGTCGTGATATTACGCGCTGCCGCGTTGTATGCATGTTGATACTGAATCATCATCGTCATTTCTTCATCAATCGAGACAGCTGAAACGGACATACGCCGTTGATCGGCACTGTCCATCAAGACGGCAGAACTTTGACCGAGTCGCCCGACCTGATCCGTCGCAACTCCCATGTCGCCGATGACGTTTTGGTAAAACGAGCCGATTGTCGTCGTCGTCGCAGACGCTGCGAATAAGATGCTCGTTGTCTTAATGTTGGCCAACTTCAGTGCACCGGCACTATCACCAATGTTGCCGTCCGTCGACGTCGCGATGTTATCGAGACTCGCCTTGATTTCTTGACCGACTGCAATCGTTCCTGCCGTCACCGGACCGTTCGTCGAGACGAAAAATTGATTGGTGCCGTTCGTCTTATCTTTTTTGATGTTAGCGGCATGCGCCTCGTTGAAGGCTGTCGCGAACGTCACCGCCATCTCGTCCAGATTGCTCTGCATCTTGACGAACTCGCCGGCAGGCTCACCGTTTTTCATATGTCCGTACATCTCAATCAAACCGATGATCCGTCCGTTCGCGAAGCCGCCGGCGTCATCAAAGCTGATCGTCTGGCTGTTCGTTTTGAATCCTGTGTACAGACCGTCTTCGTTTGTCGTAAACGCCAACGTACCTGCCTGCGGCAAGTCGGAATCGACAGCACGCAACTTGTCGCCGTTCGGTAACTTGACGAGGATATCGATCCGTCCTTCGGCACTTTTTGATGCATTTCCCATGTTGCCTTGGATGATGGCGTCGGCATCGACCGATACCTTCTCAAAGTCGACATACTGTGCCAGTTCGTCCATGTAGCGATCCCGCTCGTCATACAATGCGTTCGGCAAGACACCTAACGGTTCGACCGTATGGATTTCCGCATTGATGTTGTAGATTTTCGTAAATAAATCATTCACTTTTTTGGTCGAAACGTCGATTTCACTCTTCAAGTCTTCTTTGACCTGACTGAGTGATTTCGACATATAGTTAAAGGTTTGCGTCAACGTCTCGGCTTTTTGCCGGACGACACTGCGGGCACCGGAATCTTGTGGATTCGTCGACAACGTCTGCAGTGATTCCCAAAAACCGTCAAACGCTTTGGCAAGTCCCGTATCCGACGGTTCGTTGATGATATCTTCCATCCGTCCGAAGGCGGCTTCTTTCGTGCCGTAATAAGCCGTTTTCGTCGCTTCGTCGCGGTATTGTTTGTCGAGCATGACATCGCGGACCCGTTCGAGGATTTCTCCGCGGACACCGGTTCCGATCTGAGCCATCCGTCCCGTTCCGATGGCGGATGTCAATTGTTCTGTTGCTGCCATGACCAACCGTTGGCGTGAAAAGCCAACAGTCCCTGCATTGGCGATGTTGTTTCCTGTCGACTGGAGCGCCCACTGATTCGTCGTCAGTGCACGTCGTCCGGTCTCAAGTCCCATGAACGTCGATCCCATGTATTTCCCTCCTTAGGCGTTTCGATTGAAGTGGGCGCGGTCAAGCGCTGATTGACCATATGTAAAATCATCTGCTTCTGGTATCAACAATTCAAGATGCCAGTTGAGGTATTGTAACGATTGCTCGAGCAAATCGGCGTTCAATTCGTTGATGATCTTGAGCTTGCCGATTGCCTGAAGTAACTGGCGCATGGCCTCGACATCTTCCGGATGGGCTTGAAGCCACTCCGTCATCGTCACCGCTCCCATATGTTCGATCCGTTGCTGTTCCAACTGCTCCATCCGTTTCAGATAAACCAGTTCTTCCTTGACGATTTGCGACAGGCGTGGCATATCGTTTTGAATCAGAACATGTTTCTTTTCGTGTGCCAGTTCCAACAGATCCATATGCGTTGCCGTGAGCTGATTGATGAGTTCCACCGCTAGTTCCTCCTCTTCCATAGTATGTGTTCATATAAAAAGCGACCCGCGCATCCGTGCCCCGAGTCGCCTCTACTGTCTGAGTTAACCTTCTTACAAGTTCAAGAAACGTTCCGCGATTTTTTTCGCATCCGGTTTATAGGTTCCATCCTGAATAGCTTGACGAAGGGATTCAATCTTCTCGGTCCGGGATGAGCTTGTCTCACTGAAACGCATCCGCGCTTCGCTTGAGATCGTCACCTCGTCCGGTCGATTCGTACGTGTTGGTTCTGTTCCTTCTACTTTTTGATTTCTTTCGTACGTCTTAGGCATGTTAACCCATTTCGTAGAATCAATTCGCATGTGAACACCTGCTTTCTAGACTACAAGATTCTTAATTCAAGTTCGATACGTTTTCGGTTTCGAAGGGGCAGAAGAATCTAGCATCGCTTGGGCGAGGTCACGTCGCAACTTTTCACGACATTCGGCACAAATCGTGCCATCACGGGAGGGCTTCCCGCAACTCTCACACATGATCTCCATCTGAGAAATCTCAGAGATCAACAATCGCCCTTCTTTAATGTAACGGAAGACTGTTTCTCTCTTCACTCCGATAGCCATCTCAACATCTTTAGGTGAGGTTCGGACTTTTCGCCGTTCTCGCAGGAACTCACGCACCTTCTCAAAATCAGTATGATCTTTCTTGATACAATCCACACACAGATCCGAAGATTGACGAACAAATAACTTCCCGCAAGATTTGCAGTTTAATACATCCATTTCCTTCACCTCATATTGAATATCGGCAGGAATGAAGATTTTTTAAACACTTCGAAATAAAGTTACGGCAGAAATTTCTTTCGCCCCGGCTTCCCGCAGTCGAGAAGCGGCTTGGCGTAAGGTGATTCCCGTCGTATAAACATCATCGACCAGCAAGATTGTTTTTCCGGAAACGGGACCCGTCACGTGAAACGGATTGTCCCGGTCGAGCCGTTGTTGCCTCGATAGATGGCTTAACGCCAGACCATCTGTCCGCTCGAGCACAAGGCGGATGCGCCCCCGCATCATCCGCCCGATCAGTTCCGCCTGATTAAACCGACGGTCCCGCAACCGTTCCGGACTCAGCGGAATCGGAACAATCCAATCCTGTTTGACTTTTACCTTCTTCAGCTCGGTTTGAAACACGTCGAGCAATGCCGTGTCCCCGAGAAACTTATACCGCCTCATGAACGCTTTCGCCGGCGGATGATACAGAAAGAGCGGATGGGTCACGAGCAGCTGTCCTTGTTGACGCCAATTGTGGCAATCGAGACAAAGCGGTTGACCCGGCTTGCCGCAATCCGTGCATTCCCCTCTTTTTACAAATTCTATTTTACAGGTCGGACACAGGGTTTGCCTAGTCCATACATTCGATAATGCCCAACTGGGTAAAAAGTCCTGATCGCATAACAAACACTTCATTGAAATCCCTCCCGATTTGTACGCTTGATTTGATGAACCGCTTGGTACATCGCATTCGACCGGTCGTTCGCAAAAAAGAGGATCTCACCTTCCGGAAAATCAGCACTTCGTCCGACACGTCCGCTGATTTGAATCAACGCCGCGACACTGAACGATTGGTCGGCATCAAGGACTGCGACTTGCACGTCCGGCAATGTCACACCCCGCTCAAGAATCGTCGTCGTCAGCAGGATCCCCGTCGTCCGGCGAAACTGGTCGACTTTTTGAACGCGGTCCGGATCGGCCGCATGGACGGTTTCACTCGCAAGTCCATGTTGCTCCAATACCCCCTGCCATGTCTTGAGCGCTTCGACTCTTGGTACGAAGACAAGCCGGGGCTTCGCCGGATGTTGCTGAAGCCAGTGCAGGACATCGTTTGTCGTATAGGGGATGCGGAGCTCCGGGACGGGTAACGGAAAGCCGTGATAACGGCGCATCAGCCGGACGGTCGGCAGGAGCCGGTTCCGAACAGACGGGGTCGCGCTGAGCAAGATCAGTGCCGCGTCCGGAGACATCGCTTGACGGACATACCGATGCAACGTCCGATCGGCTTGGTACGGGAAGGCATCGACTTCATCAATGAAGACGACGTCAAAACAGGTCCGGTAATGAACCAATTGATGGGTCGTACTGATTGTAATCTCACCGAGTTTCAAGCGATCCGGTGAGCCCCCGAACAACGACACGATGTCCGCCTGCTGGAAGGCACGTTTGAGATGCCCGGTCAATTCTCGGACGACATCGGCACGCGGTGTCGTGATCAAGACCCGTTTGTTTGAACAGAGGGCCCGTTCGATGCCGGGAAACAGCATCGGTGTTTTTCCCGCCCCGCAGACAGCATGGACGAGCAGACGTTTTCGCTGCTCAATCGTCTGCGTGATGGCGTCCGCAATCCGTTGCTGATCGACCGTCAAATGCAGTTCGCTATGTCGGTCGGGCCGCACGGGATCAAGCGGGCGCGGATCCGTGACAAGGTGGTCACACGTCCTGAGTTTGCCAAACATCAAACAATGCCGGCAATAATAACAGCGTCGGCCACACGTACACGGACCACGTGTCGGTAACTTGCCGCACCGCTGGCAACGCCATGTCACGGCCGGTCGGGTCTCAACCGGATGTTCAAAAGAAACATCCAACTGGTAATCCGGGATCCATCGTTTTCGTAAATCCATCTGCTTCACTCTCCCTGAACTAATGTAAGGATTCAGTTCGGCAAAACAGATGCGCCTCCTGCGCCAGTTGCTAATACGCGGCTAGTCCGTGATAACGGCACGAAAAAGACATGCCTACTGTTGCAGGCACGCCGTATTCTTCGTATATGTCCTACCGTTGTCGCAGGATTAGTTTTCTTGATACCAGGTGATGCCGATCGCACCCGGTCCGAGATGGGTCCCGATGACCGGTCCGAACAAGCTCATCTCAATCCGTGCTTCCGAGAATCGTTCCTGTAAGACGGCGATTTCTGCTTCTGCTTTAGCCGAGTCTTCTGCGTGAATGACACCGATGACATAACCGGCACCGTTTCCACGAATCGTCTCTTCCATCATTTCTTCAATCCGTTTGACGGCCCGTTTAAACGTCCGGATTTTCTCAAACGGTACAATCTTTCCTTCGACGAAGTGAAGGACCGGTTTGATCTTCAAGAACGAACCGACGACCGCTTGCGTCATGCTGAGACGTCCGCCGCGTTGCAGATGTTCCAAGTCGTCTACAACAAAATAGGCACGGATGACTTCTTTTAGTTCCTCGAGACGGGTGACGATTTCAGCGGCCGTTGCACCCGCATCGCGCATCCGAACCGCTTCCTTGACCAAAAAGGCTTGCGGCATACAGGAAATCCGGGAATCAATCGGATGTACCTGGACGTGTTCGACCATCATGTTGATCGTATGTAGTGCCTGGTACGTTCCACTTATTCCGCTTGAGAGTGTGATGCCGATGATGTCCGTCCCTGCAGGAAGGCGTTCAAAGGCATCGACGAGATCGCCGATGTTCGGCTGTGACGTCGTCGGCAGGCTTCCCGTCTGAATCCGTTCATAAAAGTCCGGTACGGAAATATCAATTCCTTCACGATACGCCTCTTCGTCGAAGATGACACTAAGCGGTGCGACATGGACATTGTTTTCTTCACAATAGGTAGTTGGCAGATAGGCAGTACTATCCGTTAAAATCACAATCTGGCTCATTCGTGAATTTCCTCGCTTTTAAGAGTTCCGTCGTGACATAAGGTATTCTGACAGGTCACAATCGCTTTTTATCATACCATATGTTGGTGTCTAAAAAAAAGAAAGACGGAGCCCGAATCGGCTTCCGTCCTGTTCTTATACGACGACGACCCAGCCCCGTCGAATGGCTTCGACGACGGCACCTGTCCGGTCGGGTACGTTCATCTTACGTAAAATGGATGAGACATGGTTCTTGACGGTTTTTTCGCTGATGAACAACGTATCGCTGATCGCCCGGTTCGAAAAACCGTCTGCGAGCAACTGTAACACTTCACATTCACGACGTGTCAGCACGTGAAGCGGTGCTTCCGCGACCCGTTTTTCAATCGGCTGCGAAGACATCGTTTGTTTCATCTTCATCAAACGGCGGTATTCCTGCAGCAAGTTCGGTGTGACTTTCGGGTGGACGTAACCGCCTTCCCGGTAGACGGAACGAATGGCATTGACGAGCTCATCCGTCGCCATCTCTTTCAAGAGGTAACCGACTGCACCGGCACCCAGCGCGTGCATGACGTATGTCTCGTCATCGTGAATCGATAAGATGATGACCCGGACTTCCGGGTGCACTTCCATCAAGCGTTTTGTTGCCTCGACACCGTTGACTTTCGGCATATTTATATCCATTAAGACGATATCAGGTTGGTGGGCTTCGACGAGTGGAATGACATCCGCTCCGCTTTCACCCTCCGCGACGACGATGAATTCTTCTTCGAAATCGAGAATCCGTTTGACGCCTTCACGGAATAGCTGATGATCGTCGATGATGACTACTTTTACTTGCTCGTTATTCACAGTGTTTCCCCTCTCGCTCCGGATTCCTCAACTGGAATCCTTACCTTGATGACTGTCCCTTTACCTGGCTGCGTCTCAATCTCAAACTCTCCATCAATCAATTCGATCCGTTCCCGCATTCCGATCAGTCCAAATGACTCATCACACGATTCGACGATCGAATTAAAATCAAATCCAATCCCATTATCTTTGACATGGATTCGGACGGAATGTTGATACTGTTCTATGATAATACGAATGTCCCCTGCTTTGGAATGCTTAACTGCATTTTGGACCGCTTCCTGGACAATCCGGAAGACGGCGACTTCATACGTCGACTCGATCCGTTCCCCTCCCCCCAGATAGTTGAAGTGAATGGGAATATTCGAAATTTCCTGCATATGACGCAGATACCGCTCGAGTGTCGGGACGAACCCGAGATCATCCAGCGTCATCGGTCGTAAATCATAAATGATGCGGCGTATGTCGGCCAGACCGTCACGGATCAAGGTCCGCAAGCGGTGAATCTCTTCAAAAGCGGCTTCCGCACCGTTATGTTGGTGAATTTTTTCAATCAAGTCGGCGCGGATCAGGACATGAGCAAGCGTTTGTGCAGGACCGTCATGCATATCACGGGACAGACGCCGGCGTTCGTTTTCTGCCGATTGGAAGACCTTTAATCCCATCTCCTGTTTTTGCATCGCCTTCTCATACTTCTCATTCATCACCTGCATGTCGTCCGTCAAGAAGTTCAAGACAACCGAAACCCGGCTGATCAACATGTCGGCCCGCTCGATTGTTTCATCCAGCTGGATCAGACGGCGTTCGAGCTCGTCCCGCCGTTTGCGGCAGTTCATCTCATCCCGTTGATTGATGAATGACTCGAGCTGAAGCGAGTTCGCCGTCTCATAAGCAGAACGAATATCTTGTTCCGAGTAGTTGTCGAAGTTTTTGCTCACGATGACGAGTCGCGCTTTCGAGTCCTTAATGTGTCGTTCTAGCCGCTCGGCTTCTTTAATGTAGTCGTGGACACGTGTCTTCAATTCCCGTAACTCCTGCTGAATTTCAGCATACTGTTCCCGCGAACTTTCCGTGATGCGGACGATTTCTTCCCGACTTTCTTCTACGACACCAATGATGTTCTGTACGATATCATTCAAGGACAGTCGCTCCCCCATCTCATTCGTCATACTACTCCCTCCGTTCCTTGCCAGTCCCCACGGTTGTCTCTCTCTCTAATCGTCGTTATGCTAGAAAGAACTAGTTAACGAGGAGGACATTTTTGATTATGACATTATTTAATTATTATACAGTAAAAGAAAACGGTTTCCATGAAATCATTATCCAAAAGTCACGATTTATTACATATTTGGCGCGCGCCACCTCAGAACAGGAGGCACAGAGCTTCATCGCGGACCTCAAGAAAAAACATCACGACGCCAATCATAACTGTTCTGCTTACGTCATCGGCGAACGAAACGAAATCCAAAAAGCCAATGACGACGGTGAACCGAGCGGGACGGCAGGTGTTCCGATGCTCGAAGTCCTGAAAAAGCGGAATCTCCGCAACACCGTCGTCGTCGTGACCCGTTATTTCGGCGGCATCAAGCTCGGTGGCGGCGGATTGATCCGGGCTTACGGCTCCAGTGTCTCGGAAGCGTTGAATGCTGTCGGAATCGTCGAACGTGTCGCGCACGATCTGGTCGAAATCACCGTCGATTATACGTGGCTCGGGAAGCTTGAGAATGAACTGCGGGCAACCCCGCACATCATCGATCAGATTCATTATCTGGATCAGGTCAAGATTGACGTTTGGGTGGAAAAGAGCGCCGTGCCCCTTTTCCTCGACTGGATGACCAACTTGACGAACGGTCAGGCCGTTCTTGAGAAAACCCATTCCCGCTACGTCGAACGTGACATTCAACCCTGACCTGCTATACTAATTATAAAGATTTAAAAGTTTTTTAATAATTCAGTAAAGTAAGGAGTAATGAACAGTGGATGATTCCAAACGATCCCGTTCTGCAAAACCAAAACGAAAGCGTCCCTGGTTTAAAATGTTCGTCATCGGATTCCTGGTGATCTTCATTACAGGCGGCGCCGCGTTCGCGTATGTCGCGAACAAGACGTTCCAAGCCGCCAAACAATCCGAGGTTGAATTGTCGCGTGGCGACAAATCAGACAAACGCGCAGCAGCCGTCGATTTAACAAAGGATCATTTCTCGGTCCTGCTCGTCGGGACGGATGAACGTCCCGGTGATACGTCTTCGCGGGCCGATACGATGATTGTCGCAACCTTCAACAAGACCGATAAAAAAGTCAATCTGCTCAGCATCCCCCGTGATTCCCTCGTCATGATCCCTTCTGTCGGGTATGAAGATAAAATCAACCATTCCTATGCGTTTGGCGGGATTGATTCGACGATTGAAACCGTCGAGACGCTGCTTGATATCCCGATCGATTATTACGGCTCCATCAACTTTAATGGTGTCGTCGCGATCGTCGATGCCGTCGGCGGCATTGAGGTCGATGTCAAGTTACCGATCGATACACTCGATTCCTCGGATCAAAAAAACGGTGTGAAGTTGGAGCCAGGTCTCCAACAGCTCAACGGAGAGGAAGCACTTGCCTATGCCCGCATGCGTTATCAGGATCCTGAAGGAGACATCGGACGAACAAAACGTCAACAGCAGGTCGTTCAGGCGATCATCGATCAGTCGACGTCCTTTGGATCCATTACGAAACTCAATAAATTGATGGATGCGACGGGCGACAACTTCACGACCAACATGTCGCTGACGGAAGCATTCCAGCTGCAACCGTTCGCGAAGTCACTGAATGCCGTGAACCGCATCGATTTAAAAGGAACCGATACGAAAATCAACGGGGCCTACTATTATCAACTGGATCCGGCTTCATTATCGGACGCCAAAGCCACGCTAAAAGAACAACTGAACTTGCCGGAAACAACCGATGACTTAACGTCCACACCGGAGGTCACGGATGATTCGACGACTGGAAGCAACTGATTATCCGGCACTTCACCGGCTCCAACAGCGGGCTTATCAAGTCGAGGCGGATCTGATCGGTGTTTCCGACTTCCCGCCGCTGCAGCAAACGCCCGCACAACTCGTACACGAGCAGCCAAGCGGTTACGTCTATTGTCTGGATGAACAAATCGTCGGTGCTTTGACGATCGAACAGGAGACGATTACATGCTTAGTCGTCGCACCGGATTATTTTCGTCAAGGGATTGCCAAACACATGCTTCGCCATGCCTTGGCGAAACACCGGCTCCACTTTGTCTCGACTGCCGCGGCCAATCTTCCGGCAATCGCGTTGTATCAGCAATTCGGATTTCGACAGATTGATCAGGTCAGCCGTGATACGATTGCCCTCGTGACGCTTAAACGGGAGTGACGGCCAACTCACCGGGTTACTGCTTCAACAATTCATTCTAATCAAAAAAACGAACGCTTTCCTGTTTTAAACAGAAAAAGCGTTCGTTTTTTACGTGCCGTTTACAATTCGGTTGAACCGGCTTCAAATCCAACTCATGATCGTTCCGATCACCGCACCGATGAGGACGATGCGCAGTGGTGACTGGTTGTAGAAGCGAAGTAAACAAAACAGTCCGAAGGCGACGAAAAAGTCGAACCCGGTTTTGACACTTGACGTAAAGATTGGATCATACAAGGCAGCAAGCAGAATGCCGACGACGGCTGCGTTGACACCAATCAACATGCGGCTGACTTGTTTGTTGCCGCGGACGCGGTCCCAAAACGGGAGCACCCCGATGACGAGCAGGAAACCGGGCAGGAAAATCGCGAGCGTCGCAAGAATTCCACCGGTCACACCATGGATGACCGTTCCTAAGTAGGTCGCAAAAGTAAAGAGTGGTCCCGGAACGGCTTGTGCTGCCGCATATCCCGCCAGAAAACTGTCGCCCGTCAAAAAGTCGGGGACGAGTGACTGCTGCAGAAACGGCAAGACGACATGTCCGCCGCCGAACACTAACGCTCCGGCACTGTACATGATGCTTGTCAATTGAATGTTCCCAGTCGCGACGTTCGCTAAAATCGGTGTCGCAGCGAGCAGGACGGCAAACAGCACTAACGCGCTGATGCTGAGAAGCCGCGGCACACGGATGTTGAGTTGTCCGCCGCTTTTCGGTTCGTCGTCAAACAGAACCAAACCAAGCAATGCCGCGAGCACGAGCACACCGACTTGCGCCAATGGATGTGCGAGGAGCAACACTCCGGCCAGAGCGAGCAACATCAAAAACAGACGCTTCGGACCGACCGCAAGTTTCGTCCCCATACCAAGGACGGCATCCGCGACGATGGCGACGGCAACAAGTTTTAACCCATGAATGAAGCCGGCTTCCGCCAAATCATATTCCGTCGCAAGCACGGCAAACACGACCAAAAGAACACTCGATGGTAACGTAAAGCCGATGAATGAGACGATTGCACCGACGACGCCGCCTCGAACAAGACCGATTCCCATCCCGACCTGACTTGACGCCGGTCCCGGGAGGAATTGGCAGAGGGCGACGAGATCGGCATAAGCCTTCTCATCCACCCATTTCCTTCGTTTGACATATTCCTCGTAAAAGTATCCTAAATGGGCGACAGGTCCGCCAAAGGACGTCAACCCAAGCTTCAAGGACAAGATAAAAATTTCGATCCATCTGTTCATATAACCACCTCCACCACTGATTATACGAAAAGTTTGTAAATTTTTTGTGACAGCCCGCACATTCTGGTCTGGTTATTTGCGACGTCCATAAGTGCCGGCACGCCAGACGGCTTCAACCGGACCTTGGGCATGTCGTCTTAAATACCAACGGGAAAAGACAACTTGTATCATTAAGAGTACGATGACCGCTACCGTGCCTTGCCAAAGCGGGATCGTCCCGTAGGCGCCGGTCAAGAAAATCAACACTGTAAAGACGAGCGTATGCGACAGATAGTTCGTCAATGCCATCCGACCAAGCACCTGAAATCCATTTAAGGAACGCCCGGATCGGATCAGCAAGGCGATCGCCGCCGCATAAGTTACAGCAAGTGTCCGTCCGGATAACCAGACGAAAAAGAAGTTGGCCAAACCGTCCGGTACTTCGCCTTGATGAATCATCACGATCTGATAAAGTGCCGGCAGCGACAACAGCAGACTCACCGTGAGCAGCACGACGAGCGTTCGGGTCGTCGGCGGTCGGACCGTAAACCGTTCCATCAAATAGGCACCGATCAAGAACAAAGACAGGATTTCCGGGAAAATCGTCAGCGTGTTCGTCAACGCCATCGGGATTTCGATCGTGGCATGATGTGCTATGTAGTCCAGGACTTGACGAGACGCGATCAATTCCTGCACTGTTCCGTCCGGTTCGACGATCGATTGATCTCCTTCCGAGCGGGCGTACAGATAAATCGATAAGTAGAGGAAAAACGTATATACCTGCAAGGCAATCCCGACGAACAGCTTCGTCGTCGGCCGCGTTTTGACGAACAACAATAAAAAGAAGCCGCTTAACGCATAGGTCTGAAGTATATCCCCTTTCCAAAACAAGAGGTGGATCAGTCCGAATGCCAACAAAATCGTCAGCCGGCGGACGAAGATCCAAAGGGATTTGCCTTTCACGCGAAGGCGATCGATAAACAAAATAAAACCGGCTCCAAACAAGACACTGAATAAGGTATAGAATTTCGTCTGGATGAAGAGGTCAAACAGGAGTCGAAGCAGTTGATCGACCTGTCCCATCTCACTTGTCGTCCGTTCCCCGAGAAAACTCGGCATATTGACGAATAAAATGCCGCATAATGCAAAACCGCGTAACACATCCAAGTACACAATACGATTTGTTCGTTCGATCAGATTCACACGAAACACTCCTTAACCGCCAATCAGCCGCTCAAATCGTTTGAGCGGCTGATTGGTCATTTTGATGTAATGCGTTCCAACAAATTCAACAAGGGACGATATCGTTCTCCGAGCAATCCGAGTGATTCGACGAGGATATCGAGGACAAGCAGGAGCATCAGTAAGGACACAAGCGCACCAAGCGAATTCGTCTGGGAAAACAGAATCGCCGTCATACCGAAAATCGCACAAAGTCCATAGATGACGAGCACAGCTTGACGCATCGTAAATCCAAGATCGAGCAACCGGTGATGCAAATGCGCTTTATCCGGTGCAAACGGCGGTTTCCCTTGCAAGACCCGGCGGACGATCGCAAACAGCGTGTCCGAAATCGGAATTCCGAGCAAGATGACAGGAACCGCCAGCGAGAACAAGGTGACGTTCTTAAACCCTAACAAGGACAAGACACCAAGCATGTAACCGAGGAACAAGGCACCGGTATCGCCCATGAAAATCTTCGCCGGATAAAAGTTGTGGAATAAGAATCCGAACGTACTCATCAAGAGCAGAATCGCGACAATCGTCACGTAGACGTTTCCTTGAATGACGGCCAGACTGATCAGCGTCAGCAGGACGATACTTGAGACACCGGCTGCAAGACCGTCGAGTCCGTCAATCAAGTTGACAGCATTCGTGATCCCGATGACCCATAAAAACGTCAACGGAACACTCCACCAACCGAGAAACAGTTGTTGGTCAAACGGTAAGTTGATGAATTCGATCCGGATGCCGCCGTTTAAGACGACGACGGCCGCGACGATCTGCCCCATCAATTTCAAACGGGCATTTAATTGGAAACGGTCATCGAGTGCTCCTGTCAAAATCACGACAAAACCACCGACTAAAATATGAGTCGCATATGGACTCGAAGGTTGCAAAATAAAGTAGCCGATCATGAAGGCGATATAAATCGCCAGTCCCCCTAAACGCGGCATGATCCGCACGTGTACTTTTCGCGCGTCCGGACTGTCAACGGCACCGACTGCAATCGCAAAGCGTTTTACGACGGGTGTGATCAGTAAGGCCGCGATAAAACAGACAATGGACGCCGTCCATAACATAATAACATCACGCTCCTGCGCGAATTATATCATAAAAAAAAAGAGCCGACGAGCGGCTCACATGAAGATTGGAACTTCTGCAGATGGATCATATGTATAGATACCGCGTCCTACCTTTTTGATTGCAGGATTCGCTTGTTCGACTTTTGCCATCAATTGATAGATGTTGCTGATTTGATGCCGGTACCGTAATTCAAGTTCCATCTGAATGTCGCGTGCTGACATCGACTCGCGTTCACGCATCAGATCACTGATTTGATGCACATAGACCTCCAGTGGATAACGTTGATTCACGCGGCGTTGTTTTAACGGACGTTCTTGTGTGACGGCGATTTCCTTTGCCGAATCCCCTGTTCCCCGGCTCAGCTCCGCGATTAAATACTCGGCACGCCGTTGCAGACGACGGTATTCTTCTTCAATTTCCATCAGTTCTCGGTAGATATGTTCACTCGTTCCCATTCGTTGACCTACTTTCCTAAATTAAACATAAATATTTCAATTATGTTTCAATTGTATGTTTTTTGAAATATAAAGCACTACTTTTTGCCTCTTTAATATATAATTTAATTATATATTTAATTATTCTGTAATATTTTTATCTCATTGTCGATGTTTCAGCTACACTTCATATTACCAGAAAGGAGATGGAACGGAACATATAAATTATAAATTAAACTATTTTAAAAGTATTTAATTGACTATATAAGCTTTTGTACCTATTCATCTTACTTAAAAGGAGACTGGAAAATTAATGGACAAATTAACTAAAATCTTAGCAGCGGCCCTAGTACTTTTGCTTCTGATCACCATCGCTTTTCCGTCCTCATTAGTATCGGCTGCAACCGGGACAACGTTTACGAAAACGACATATAAAACAACCGATTTGTTGAATCTCCGCTCTTCCACCTCGGTTTCATCCAACCGATTGACGACGATTCCGAAGAACACATCGCTCACTTCCAGTTACCGGTTGGGCGATTGGTACAAAGTCACCTATAACGGAAAGACCGGTTATGTCATCGGGCAATATTTGACGAAATTCGTCACCGGTACATCCTTTACCAAAACGACCTATCAAACGACAGATGCCCTGTCGTTACGTCAAGCGGCTTCGACCTCGTCGACACGTCTGCTGACGATCCCGACGAAAACCAAACTCACATCGAGTTTCCGAAACGGCAATTGGTATCAGGTCACGTATAACAAAAAAACCGGTTTCGTCTCCGGCTCTTACTTAAAGAAAGTCACGACGTCTTCTTCGACGGCTTACACGACAACAGAACGGTTGAACTTGCGAAGTGCACCAACAACATCAGGTGCTTTGCTGATGACGATTCCAACGAGTCAAGTCGTGCAGTCGTTATCCATCAGTTCGAACTGGCATAAAGTCACGTACGGTGGAAAAACAGGGTATGTCATGGGAACCTACTTAAAAAAGGGAACGGCTTCACCGGCTTCCACACCTGCCGGAAAAGCGGATTACAGCGGTGCCAAAATGTTTGTCCTGACTGACTCCGGCAGTACGGTTGCCTTGCGTTCTGCGGCATCCGTCTTGAGCGGACAGATTGCTCGCGTCGGGCGCGGAACACCGGTCATCGTCACGAACAGTCTGCATAAGACACGTGGTTTCGTCGCCGTCCAAACCGCAGACGGTCGCCGCGGATACATCGAAGCGACGTATTTGACACTGTTCCAACCAAGCCCGTCCAACCGTCCGCTGATCGTCATCGATCCTGGGCACGGTGGGCACGATCCGGGTGCTGTCCGGTCCGGTCTCGCAGAACGCGATATCGTCTTGTCCGTCGCCCGCCAAGTTGCGAGTTTGCTTGAAGGAAAAGTCGATTTGACCCTCACCCGCTACACGAACGATTATTATCCGACACTCGGTGACCGGAGTGCGATGTCAAATGCACACTCGACGTCCCGGTTCGTCAGTATCCACATCAATGCCTCGACTGCTCTCAGCGCGTCAGGAGCGGAAAGCTTTTATTACAAAGGATCGACTTCGGTCCAATTGGCTCAAGCGATCCAACAACGTTTGACAAGTTATGCCGGCATGCGGAACCGAAATATTCATTTTGCCAACTATGCTGTCATCCGTGGCACACAAGCACCGGCAGTCCTCGCCGAACTCGGTTTCTTGTCCAACAGCACCGATCGTGCGAAATTAGCGAGTCCGACCTATCAGGCCCGTTATGCCCAAGCGATTGCAGACGGTATTCTGGTGACGCTTTAATTCCGTCCACTTAATAAAAAAAGATTTGACCCAAAAATCAATCTCTACACTGACGAGGGCGGCAGATGATCATTCTGCCGCCCTCGTCTCGCTTATAAGGAATGACAAAAGGACCGCTCAGGGAAGCGGTCCTTTTGTACTCACATGAAAAGAGATCAATCAGATGAAACTGTCAACCATCAGGGAATGGTTAAAAGTCATTAGCGACTAGCTAGAATTTGCTCAAGGGAAAGCAAATCCGTCGAATCGACACGATAGTCTGCCTCATGTAACGTCGTTTCCGGTCCGACTCCGACAGCATACATACCTGCTGCGTGAATCGCCGTGATACCTGCTGCTGCATCTTCTACACCGATACAACGTGCCGGTTCGACGCCAAGCGCCTCCGCTGCCCGTAAAAACACTTCAGGGTGTGGTTTCGACTGGGCTACGGTCGCGGCATCGACGATATCATCAAAATAGTGCCGAACTCCAAGTGCCTCAACGACGCTCAACGCATTTTTAGAAGCCGACGCCATTCCGATTTTCAGTCCAGCAGCACGGATTTCATCAAGGAACGCAATGATTCCCGGTAGAAGGTCCTGTTCTGAGATATGTTGGATCAACGTGACGTAATGGTCATTCTTTTTCGTCGCGAGCGCAGTTTTTTCTTGTTCCGTGAAAGCAGCTTGCTTTCCGCCAAGGGTTAAAATCCGCTCGAGCGAATCGGTCCGACTGACGCCTTTTAGTGTTTCATTGAAATCCCGGTCGAACGGAATATTCAACTCCTCACCCAGTTGTTTCCAAGCCAGATAATGATACTCGGCTGTATCGGTAATTACGCCGTCTAAATCAAAAATAACGGCTTCGATCGTTGGTGCCATCCGACATCCATCCTTTCATCCATCGTACATGAAAGACAAGAAATCGAATGATTTGCGCAAACGATTGCACTTGCCTCAAGAATTATTTTACCTGTTCGTTCACTTCTTTGCAAGCGTTATCAAAAAACAAAAGAAAAACAATTATTCCTTTAAAAAGAAAACGTTTTCAATTTCAAGGGAATGTTTTACTTATTTCGTTCTTTACTATTCGTTTTACAATTTTTAACTGTTATAATGAAGCCAGTCTGATAGTCGAACTGAAGGAGTGACCAACTATGTTTCAGCGTGTTAAACAATTAATAGATGAACAGAGTCGCAGAATGCGGCGTTATGAAAAAACCGTTTTATTAATTAACAGCTTAGAAGCAGAAATGGAACAAAAAACCGATGACGAATTGCGACAACTGACCCAATCCTTAAAAGACCGTCTGCAAGCCGGTGAAAAAATCGAAGCGGTCACGGTCACCGCCTTTGCACTCGTGCGCGAGGCAAGCAAACGGACACTCGGGTTACGTCATTACGATGTGCAGTTGTTAGGCGGGCTTTCGTTGCTTTCGGGTCATATTGCCGAAATGGCGACCGGTGAAGGAAAAACCTTAGTCGCTTCCCTTGCAAGCTTCACCCAGGCCTTACATGGTCACGGTGTCCACGTCATCACGGTCAACGAGTATCTCGCCCGACGTGATGCGGAACAGATTGGTCAAATTCACCGTTTCCTCGGCTTGACGGTCGGCATTAATTCAGCGGAACTGTCGTTTGAGGAAAAACAACAGGCTTACGCTTCTGACATTACATATGGCGTCGGAACCGAATTTGGCTTTGATTACTTGCGGGACCACCTCATCATGCGACCTGAGGAGCGTCTGCAGCGTCCACTTCGTTTCGCCTTGATTGATGAAGTCGACAGCGTATTGATTGACGAGGCGAAAACCCCGCTCATCATGGCGGAACGTGATACCGTCCACGAAGGATTACAACAGCTGATCCGTCACGTCGTGCAGGATTTTACGAATGAAACGGATTATACATTTGATGAAGAAATCAAAGCCGTTGCCTTGACCGATCAAGGGATCGAGACGATTGAACGGGTCTTCGGCATCGATCAATTGTTTGCTGCTGAACATGCCGTCTTGTTCCATTACGTCATCCAAGCGCTGCGCGCGCACGTCGTTTTGCAACGCGACGTTGATTATATCGTCAAGGACGACAAGATTGCTCTTGTTGATCTTTTCACGGGACGTTTGATGGAAGGACGCAGCTTGTCGGACGGTCTCCATCAAGCGCTGGAAGCAAAAGAACAGGTCAGTGTGACGGAAGAAAATCGAACGACGGCGCAAATTACGATTCAACATTACTTTCGGTTGTACCGGCATGTCTGCGGCATGACGGGAACCGCTGCGACTTCCCGGGATGAATTCCTGAAGACTTACCGGATGGACGTCGTCTCAATTCCGCCGAACCGACCGAAGATTCGCCATGACGACACAGACGTCCTGTTTTTGACGAGCCGGGAAAAGTATCTGGCGATCGCGGAAGCGACTGCGGCGACCCACGCAACCGGTCAACCGGTTCTGATCGGAACGACTTCGATCGAACAATCGTTGAAAGTCGCACAAGTCTTAGACGACAAAAACATTCCCTATGAAATTTTGAATGCCAAGACGGTCGATCAAGAAATCCGGATCATCGCCTCGGCAGGTCAATCCGGCCGGGTGACGATTGCGACGAACATGGCGGGTCGCGGCACCGATATCCTGCTTGACGACACCGCAAAAGAACAGGGTGGTTTGTTCGTCATCGGAACAGAGCGCCACGAATCCGTCCGGATCGACAACCAGTTGCGCGGTCGCGCCGGTCGTCAGGGGGATCCCGGTCTGACACGTTTTTATCTCTCGCTTGAAGATGAGTTACCCCGCCGTTTTGCCCGCGATCGGCTGGTACGTGTCAAAAAGAAACTCGGTTCCGTCAGCGGTCCGATCGCGGCGAAAGAAGCCCAACAGCTGATGGCATATGCGCAGGAGACTTGTGAGTCCGTCAACCGAAGTGTTCGGGACGATCTCGTGCAACTCGAGGAAGTCATCAGTGAACAGCGACTTGCCATCTATCGTTTGCGAAATCAAATCGTCGACTCGGCGACGCTCGATCAATTTGTGCACCCCTTCGCCCGACAAACGATTTATTCCTATATCGAGCAGTATTTAACGGATGATCTCGTGCCGGAGGAATGGCCGATCGATTTATTGAAAACAGAACTCGAACAATTGCTCCACCAACCGGTCACATTAGTGCCGGCGGATTCGGTCGACACCGTCAAACAAGAGATCGAACCCCTTGTGGAATCGATTGAGCAATTGATGGCGCGGCACCTCTCTGAACACGAGGAGACGGCACGCCGCTTCATGCTGCTGGCGCTTGACGAACAGTGGACCAGTCACCTGACTGCCATGAACTCGCTGAAAGAAGGGATTCACCTCCGGAGTTACGGCCAGGAACAACCGGTCCGGATTTTTGAACGGGAAGGCATGGATTATTTCCGTTATGCCATCTTCAGCTTTGAAAAACAAGTCGTCTCAGGCTTTTGCCGTTTCGAAGAGACACCGATGCAAGGAGGACTCATTCATGCAACCGTCGACTGATTCTGTCTGGATTCAACCTGCGCTGTACTTTACCGAGGATATGCCGATTGTCAAAGAAGATGAGTATGTATTTCGTTATGCGGTGAATCAGTTGCCGAAACTGGGACCGGGTCAACTGGCGATTCATCTGTTTCAGGTGTTACAAACAGATCCACTTCATGTCATCGCCCTGTTTCAAAATACACTCGACCAACAGTTCCAGCTCAATGATTTAGTTGTTCTGGTCCTGTCCGGTGACCAACTCGTCGCCCGAAAAACTTTCACGATCGAAGAAGTCCCCGTCCTGCTGCCGATGGCGACGTTACCACTCTGGCTCGAATTTTCAGAGGAAGAACGATTAGTCGACTTGGAAACGCTCGATGCTCCTCTTGAACTCGTGTTCTCGAATGAGCATTTATCTGATCTCGTGATTGATGACACGTTTACTTTGTCGGAACAACGATTGATTCGACAAGTTGCTTTTTCGCATCCAACTCCACCAACAGATGGTTGGTCGCTGTTGCCTGTCTCGATTTTCAAGCGGGAGCACACTGTCGAAGCCATCGTCCTAGTCCGCAATCCAAACGAACAGTCGCTTGAGCTTGATTCCCTTACGTTTGAGCTCGTTTCGGGCGAGCAGACTGTATCGACTGCCGGGCACGGGTCCGTCCACGTCTCTGCTACGAGTGAGACGGCCATCCGACTCGTCTTTGACTACATGGCTCCGGCGGCGGATTCCCTTGCGTTACGGTATCTTCCTTAAAGATTAAAAAAATGGACTTCTCGTCAGTGACGAAAAGTCCATTTTTGATTATCCTTTTAATAAACCGATGACGCGGACGTTGATCGCTTTTGGCTGGAATGCCAACATGTTTTCCATGTCTTGGGCGATGCGCTCCTGGACCTTGCCGGCTGTTTTGATGATCGACATCCCGTATTTGATATGCACGGACAGGCTGACCGTGATCGAACCGTCGACATCTTCGACCTTCACCAGTTTCACCATCTGTTTTTCCTGTAATTTTGAATCGTCCTGCGTAAAGGCAATACCTTCTGTTTCCTGAACTGCTACCCCGGCAATGACTTCAATGACTTGTTGCGAAACGTTTACGACACCATCCGCATTGTTTAAGTTATACGACATACTTTCCACGCCCTTCATCAATTAATCGCTCTACCTTAAATTGTATAGCATTTAACCTTTTTTTGAAAGGTCTTGTCGTTCTTCGACAATTGGGCGAATATCAATTTCAATCAATGGTCGTAAGATCCGCACGACGAGCGGGTGAATGATGACCCCAACAATCAGTAACCCGACACCGGTGACGATCAGCAGCGCGAGCCACGGTTGCGGCACGAACGCTTCCGTCACGTATTGCCGCCATGCCATGACGAAGAAGACGTGGAGCAGATAGACGTATAAACTGAGTTCGCCGGCGCGTGTCACGAGCGGCAGACGGCGCATCGGGACAAGCATCATGAATCCAAGCGACGCCGTAATCGAGAGGAAATAGATCACGCCGTGCTTCAAGACACCGATCCAGGCATCACTGTCATACTGGACGACATACGGGAAGCGGTGCTTAAAGGCATTGGCGAGCGCGACGATTTCCTGTGGTGTATCCCGCCATGCTTCATATAGTAGGAAGCCGACGACACTTGCAAACGCCAGCCCGCCGATCAACCGCACATTCATCCGCCGCTTAAAGTTTTTCGGCATTTCAAAAATCCGAATGAATTCATGCTCGGACAAGTAGTTTCCGAGAAGGAAGTAGGGATAAAACATGATCAATTTTCGTAGGGCTAAAAACCCTGTATTTTCGAGTTCAAAGCCGTATAACAAGGCAAAGGCCAGTCCGAACCAGACATACCCACGCAGATGGACGACATACGGTGTGACGATATACCAGACGACCATGACGAAGAGATACCAAAGGGCCCAGTACGGTCGTAACAGATGCGTTCCGATATTCTCGCCTGATAACAGCGGCAACCCTTCTCCAAACGTCGCCCATGATCCAATCAGGATTTGCCAGACACAGTAAACGGCAAACAGTTGGATGACACGGAGATATTTATTTTCCCGGAAGAAGTAGCCACTTAAGATGATGAATAATGGCATGTGGAACGAATAAATGATCAGATACACCGTTTCAAGCAGTTTCCCGTCATAGTCAAACCGTAAATCGGTCAGCATGTGACCGATGACGACGAAAATGACGAGAAATCCTTTGATATTGTCGAACCATGGATTTCGATTCATGTTACACTACCCCTTATACTCCCTCGAAAGGAACGATTGTTTTATGAAAAAAGCTCTACTCATTCTCTCTGTTGTCGTAAACATCGTCCTCCTTGCCCTTCTGTTAGGACGGAAACCACTCGAGTTATTTGAAAGTGCCTTTCCTGCAACGAGTACGCAACCAGTGACGACATTCCAGTACACCAAAAATCCGAACTATGTTCGCTTGAATAGTCTCTTCCATACTTATCAATACCCAAAATCGCCGAATGCTGTCATGTTGGGTGATTCAATGACGAATTTTGCAGATTGGCGGATCTTGTTGAATGATCCGACAATCGTCAACTTCGGCATTCCGGGGGATACGACGGAAGGATTTTTGACCCGACTGGATCTCATCGTGGAGATGAAACCAAAACGTGTCTTTTTAATGGGCGGCATCAACGATATCCGGCATTTCACGCCGATTCCGACGATTACGGAAAACATGACGACGATTGTGACGACTCTTCGAAAAAATAACATCGATGTTGTCATCCAGTCAACGTTACCCGTTGCGCCTAAATATTCGGACTCCGTTCGAGTCAACCGGGATGTCGAAGCGTTAAACCGGAACTTGGAACAGCTGGCTCAATCCCTCGACGCCGAGTTCATCGACTTACGCCCAGGATTGACGAATCAACAAGGATACCTTCAAAACCGGATGACCTACGATGGTCTCCATCTGGTCGGCGGCGGTTATTTACGCTGGAGTGATGCGTTGAAACCTTTTGCTGAGAAAATCCAGATTACTGAAAACCAATAAATAAATCGTTAGCCGATCGTTAAACACCGATTCGATTTTTTGATCAAATTCAGGCATGACAAAAGGGAGATTCCGCAAACCGGAACCTCCCTTTTTTAAGGTCCATCTTAAAAATGAACCGCTCTTTGCTTAGTCTTCTTGGTTTTTGACACCCATGTATGCGGCGATGCTTGATGCTGAGAACACAGCGATTGCGACGACGCCAACTGCGATCCACACGACTTGATCCATCTTTTCTCCCCCTTATATGTAACCGTTCACTTTCTTTTTTTAGCGTACACGAAATTCGTCAAGAAAGAAACACATTTTCTATGTCTAAGGACTGGACGTTTCGGGAAAAAGTAACTATAGTAAAAGGACAACTATAAATTGTCAGAAAATTCGATTATTTAACAAGGAGGTGATTCTGATGGCTACCCCAATCCTTAAACCAAGAGTTATGATGCAGCAACGAAGTACAGTCAACTTTGGCTATTGGCTCGTCATCGGTCTCATTGGATGGACAATGCTCAGCTTTGTCACGGGGCTCCGTGAAGTACTCGTAAACCTTCCTTTCTATGAAAGCATTCCACTTGCCCTAACCGTCGTCTTCCTGACAGGCGTCCTGTTAAAGATGGCACGCGATGAATGGTGGATCCGGTATCTCGACCGCCAAACCCAGTTTTACATCGGTCATGAAACCGTTCTGAGCTGGTGCCCCATCATCGACAGCATGTGGTTGATCCGCAAACCGATGCGCCGCGAACTCCGTCACCTCTACAAACACATCACGCAAACGAAAGCATCCCAAGAATCGATTGAAACACTCGCCACGCAACTCGTCGAACGCGGCGTCCTCATCGTCTATTCACGTCCTAAGAGCGATCATCCGGCTTAAACAAAAAGCATGGAATACCGGGACAACAGCTCCCTGGATTCCATGCTTTTTGTCTGTTATTTTTTAACTGCCAACCATTGTGCCGCCGCTTCGATCGTCGGCATGACGAGTTGGTGACCATGGTGAGACCAAGTCACGTCGACGTCTGCGCCGGCCTGTTCAAACAGTTGCGACAGCTCCTCGGTTTCTGAAGCCGGACAAATCGGATCATTGGTCCCTGCCCCGATGAAAACCCGGACCTGTGAGGAATCGGGCAACGTCAGACCGCGTCGCGGAACCATCGGATGAAGCAGGATCGCCTGTTCAAACAAACGTTTTTCAAACATCATGTTCGCTGCGATGTTGGCTCCGTTCGAATAGCCGACCGGTATGAGTTGATCAACAGCGAAACCGTGTGTTTCGCTCATTTCTTCCAAGAAGGTGATCAACCGCTCTGTCCGGAGCGCAAGGTCTGCTTCGTCAAATACACCTTCCGCCAATCGTTTAAAGAAGCGCGGCATTCCGTTTTCCGTTACCTCGCCCCGGACCGACAGATAGCCGGCTTCCGGATGTAACAGTGACACGAGCCCAATCAAATCCTGCTCCGTCCCGCCTGTTCCGTGTAACAAAAGAAAAATCGGTGCGTCTGGTTGTTTCGCCGGTTCAAATAGATGGATCATACAAGTCTCCCCTTTGATAGTGTGATTGGTGCGACATGTCCTTCAATCGTCGCCCGGTGTGCTTCAAATTGCTCCGGTAACTTTAACTCTTCACCCAATGCTTCAAACGCTTCATCGACGGCAAAACCAGGGATATCGGTTGCGATTTCATGCAAAATCCGACCCCGGTCATGGAAGTAAATCGATGTGAAGTAATTGCGGTCTTTGACCTCTGTCGTCATCAGACCAAAGGCATTGATTTGTTTCATCCAATCGAGTTGATCAGCCTGATCGTTCGAGCGCCACGCGATATGGTGAACGGTTCCTGCTCCCGGTCGTCCGACAGGGACATTCGCATGCAGGACGTCAACCGTGTTTCCAAATTCACCGGCCGCTGCGTATCGGTCCATCGTTTCTGACCGTTTCGCAAGCGTCAATCCGAATGCTTCCGTCAAAAGACGTGCCGTATCCGTTGGATCGTGCGACAGCAACGTCGCTCCGGCAAACCCTTTGATGGCGACGTCGGTAGAAATTCCGTCGATTTCAAAACGGCTGTTTGGTCCCTCGGTTCGTTCGACCAGTTCGATTTGTAAGCCATGCGGATCCTTGAAGACCAACTGCTTTTCGCCGAACCGTTCCGCTTCTTCGAACATGACATCTTTTGCGGTCAAGCGGTTTTTCCAAAAATCGTAGGCACCGGCTGGAATGGCATAAGCGGTCGTTCCGACTTGTCCGGCACCGACTTTGCCTTGCTGAATCCCTTCAAACGGGAAAAAAGTGATGATTGTTCCCGGTGCACCGGATTCATTGCCGAAATAAAAATGATACGTCCCCGGATCGTCAAAATTGACGGTTTTTTTAACAAAACGTAACCCGAGCACCGTTCCGTAAAAATCAAGATTTTCCTGTGGATTACCGACCATTGCGGTAATATGGTGAATTCCTTTTGTTTGCATACGCATGATTTCCCCCTTGTTCGTTCTCTTTAACACAATATTAGTAACTAATTTACTAAAAGTAAACACATATGCTTGATTTGTTTCTTTTCTGGAACCTTTAACCATTTTTTCCGTAGGTGTAGAATGAATACAGTCTATCTAGTCACTTATTGATTCAGAAAAAGGAGGATCGATTCATGCTGGAAATCAAAAACATCACAAAACAGTTTGGAACATTCACAGCGGTCGACGAACTGTCCTTTCATGTACCGGAAGGACAAATTTTCGGTTTGCTCGGGGCGAATGGGGCCGGCAAGACGACGACCTTCCGGATGCTGCTCGGTTTATTGCAACCGACCGAAGGATCCATCACGTGGAAAGGACAACCGATTCCGCTCTCAAAGATCGGTTATCTCCCGGAAGAACGGGGATTGTATCCGAAAATCCGCGTCGATGAACAGTTGATCTTCTTAGCGGAACTACGTGAGATGAAACGAAAAGATGCAAAACAATCTTTGCAGGAGTGGCTGAACTATTTCCAGATTCCGCAGTATGAGAAGATGCGGGTCGAACAATTATCAAAAGGAAATCAACAAAAAATCCAACTGATTTCCGCCGTCTTACATAAACCGGATTTATTGATTTTAGATGAACCGTTCAGCGGACTGGATCCGGTCAACGTCGAACAGTTGAAAAAGGCCGTCCGTAAATTGACCGCAGACGGAACGACAATCGTTTTCTCGAGCCACCGGATGGACCATGTCGAAGAATTGTGTGAACATGTCGCAATCCTCGACCACGGAAAACCGGTCGTTGCCGGATATCTGCCTGATATCAAGGCAGGTTACGGAAAGACACGCGTCTTGTTGACGACAGATGCCCCGCCTCTGTTGTGGGACGCGCTTCCCGGTATCCTCCAGGTCGAATCAGACGGGACCGGTCATAACTTGCAAGTCGAATCCAAGGAAGCAGCCGATGCATTGTTACGTCATTTGATCACGGAAGGTTTCCATGTCGAACGATTCGTCTGGGACCAGCTGTCGCTTCAAGATATCTTCATCGAGGAGGTCGGAAAACGTTATGAACCGTAAATTCTTTACCTTGTATCGTTTCAGTCTCCTGCAAAAACTGCGGGCCAAAAGTTTTTTGATTTCGACGGTGTTAATGATTGTTTTCCTCGTCGGGTTCAGTAACATCGAGCGGATCATCGATTGGTTCTCGGGCGACGATCCGAAAATCGCCGTCGTCACTTCACTTGATACCGACATTCTTCCTGTCTTAAAAGAGGTCGGAATCAAAACAGATATTACCCAAAAAGACTACACGCTGAAACAGGCGCGACAAGTCGTCGACAAAGGTACGTATGATGCCGTCGCCTTATTGTCCGATGATCCATACCGGGTCACATTGATCAGTGCGAGTCCGGAGCAGGAGTTGCAGACACAGTTGTCAACGGCTCTGAAACAAGTCCGCGATCAGAACATCATTACGGAAGCAGAGGTCGATCCCGCTCTGCTCGCCTCTCTCGCTAATCCGATTGATGTGAAACAGGAATTGACGTCGACCGGCGGAAAAAGTGAAGATGAACTGTTCGCCGCTTCGGCTCTCGTTTATGTCCTGCTCTTTTTGATGTACTTCACGATTGCGATTTACGGCGGAATGATCGTCACGGAAATCGCCAACGAAAAATCATCACGTGTCATGGAACTGTTGATTTCTGCAGCCAGTCCGATTCAGCATATGCTCGCTAAAATCACTTCGATCGCGACCGTCAGTCTCATTCAGCTGTCGTTACTCGTCGGTGTCGGATACTATAGTGCGCAAAGCAGCAGCCTGTTTGATCAATTGTCACTCGATTCACTGAGCGTCAAGACGATTGTTTACCTGTTTGTCTTTTTCCTGCTCGGTTATCTGCTCTATGCGACGTTACTCGCCGCCCTCGGCTCACTCGTCAGCCGTGTTGAAGATGCCCAGCAAGTGACGTTGCCGGTCATCATGTTGATCGTCGCAGCGTTCACCGTCTCGATCTTCAGCTTGAATGCCCCGACGAATCAAGCGGTCGTCGTCTTATCGTTTGTACCTTTCTTTACGCCGATGCTGATGTTCCTCCGTGTCATGTTGACGGAAGTACCGGTCTGGCAAGTTGCCTTATCCCTGATCCTGATGGGTCTCAGCATCGCTCTTGCCCTGTTTGTCGGAACAAAATTTTACCGGGGCGGTGTCCTGTTCTACGGCTCCAATCCGTTAAAACAATTACGCCGGATCTTAGGTGGACGGCAGTAGTGGTTTACAAGATGAATCGTTTCCGCTATCGTTAGGTGAGAAAAAGCCTTTAGGAGGAACTACGTTATGCGGTCTCGTTTTTGGGCAGCGATTTTATTTACTGCTGTCGCCATTGTCTCGTCCCTTGTCATGTTTACGAAATTCCCACAAGCAAGTGAGACATGGAAACTTGTCCTCGCCTACGGAGGGACGACATTCATCGTCAGTCTGTTTTATTGGTCCTTCGTTGCCGTCCGGATTCAATCTTCTCGTTTGTACGGCAGTTGGATCGGTGTTTTTATCGGCGGAACGACTGTATTGCTTGTCTGTGTCGCCCGCTTTTTACTTCGGGGAGACTTCATGATGATCTTCAAATGGCAGGCAATGCTCGGCAGCCTGACCTTAAACTTCGGTTATGTCGGTTGGGTGCTCGTCATCGCAAACGCGATCATCGGTTTCCTGATTGGACGTACCCGTCAAAAAGGACGCCGTGCGCCTCGTCCGGCTCCACAACGTTAATGAATTCAAAAACGCCGTCTCTGTCAAAGAGACGGCGTTTTTTCGTGTTATTTCCGGTGATACCGCGAGCGGTTGATCTGTTGACTATACTTTGAATAACAGGTCGTTTCCGAAACTTCCGCCTCTTCCGTCAGACGGTTGAGGTATTCATCCAACTGAAGCATCGTCGGTAATTTATCGGAAAACAATTCAAACGTTTCATTCGCTTCTTGTCGATTCAGTTCCCCGGCTTCCATGACCGCTTCGACCAGTTCATGAAAAATCCGTTGTTCCGTCGCATCCATCGTTTGTTCAATCCGTTTGACATCTTCGTCATACATCAAATCAAACAACCGCATCCGTTCCTCGAGTTGTTGCTCAATCAACGACTCATCCTGCCCCATCGTCTGCTCGTAGGCGAGCCGCATTTCTTCGAGCGGTGTTTTTTCCTGCATGACGAATTTTAATGACTCCCCGGTCCAAATATGCCGCGCCAAGTAACTCGGATCAATCTGTAATGCTTCGGCCAACGATTCGATGTAGGCTTTCGTCGGGTAGACTTCGCTCAGTTCCGTCCGGCGAATGAAATACGGTGCGACACCAAGATGTTTTGCCAACTCCTCAATCGAGATTCCGGCCCGTTCTCGCAGGATTCGGATCCGGTCCCCGTATCCCCGGTAAGGTGAATGATCCAGCATGTTATCCCTCCTCGCTATGCTTTTATCATACCCTTGAATCCGCCATTGGATACATCGAACTTTCGCACGATTTTTTAAGCAGGTGACGCGGATAACGAATCCAAAGCGGTAAGATGCTGATCAAGTAGAAGAAGGTGACGATTCCAATCCAAATCAAGGAGAGAGGGAGATACGGTCCAAGCTTCAGACCACCTTCCGACAAGATGACCTGAAAAAGTAACCAGGCGTGAAAAATCGAGATCAGATACGGGACCATCAAGACCGCTCCATACTTGACGAGCAAAAAGGTTCGGATGCTGCGCTTACTGAAACCAAGGGCAAACAGCGTCTTCAAGCGTTTCTGTTCCTTCTCGGCCGTCATCTGCATCCAGACATGCAGGAAACTTGCATTGATGACGAACAACCAGATCGTCAGCAAGATGACGACGAATGAGACGAGACGAACAATCCGGATGCCGTCCAGTTCATCTTCCGTTTCATTGATCAATTGATAAGGTGCTTTTTCCTTTTCGGCCATATTCGATTTGGATTGGATGTTGCGAACGATCGACATCCAATCCTCCCAAGATTTTGTTCCATAGTCCGTGTACGACGGGGTATCAAACACACGGATCGTCGCAAGTGGACGCTTGAGTTGTGCAAATTCGCTGTCCGTGACGACGAACAAGGTCTCGATCCGATCATTGTATCCGAACAACAGTCCGTGGTCCGAAGCTTCCTCTAAACCGTAACCCGCTTCTTTCATCTCTGCTTGTGCCCGTTTCATCGTCGGTGTGACTTCCTTGATTTGGACCGGCCGCGCCGGAATCATAAAGGCTTCTCCGCTCGTTAAGGCGCGCGGCTCATAGCCGAGATGCTGCATCAATTGGTTGTAGTCCGATAACGGCAGCACATAACGCGTGTCAAACGATTTTAAACGGACCTCCTGTTGATACTTATCCGGAAAGGTCTCCGTCATCATCTGTCGGATGGTGACCAACCGCTTCGACGGTTGTGTCGACTCCTCATAATAAACGAGACCAAACTGGTTTTTCGACGAGACATCAAAACCAATCAGTTGAAACACAAAAACAAGCCCGACCGCCGTCAAGGCGCATGATGTCAAAATCGTCCCGAGCGCAACCAACGTACTGTTTGTCCGTAATTGGACTGCAATCTCGGAAATGATTAATTTACGTAACGACAAACGCCGGGGACGGTACAGTTTCAAGAGTGTCGGAATGACATGCCGACAGAAAAAAAAGGAACCGATGAAAATGACCAACGGAAAGACAAGCAAAAAGTTTCCTTGTCTTGTGATTGCCAAATAATAACCGTAAAACAGCGTGAGTATCCCCAATCCCTGAACGGCCAGACTCAACCGGACCCGAAAACGGGACCGGGTCCGGACGGGACGATCGGGACGAAAGCGATAGATGGCAAGAACAGTCGCTATCAGTAAGACCAACAAGGCACCTGCAATCAACACCAACGATGAAAGAACAGAGATTTCAGTCGACAGTTTTGGTAAAAACATGACCTTTTCAATTGACAGCAACATCAACTTCGTCAGCACGATCCCCAGTGTGATGCCCGCCATGATTGCGAGACCACCGACAATCAGAATTTCAATCAAAAAATATTTCAAAAAGTGCGAAAAACCGCTCCCGAGCGTCCGCATGATCCGCAGGTCATTTTTACGGTGCTCAAGCATCGTATACGTCGTCGAATAGATGAATAAAATACTGAAAAACAAGATGATGACTTCGGCGATGAACACGAAAATCATCGTCATTTCGATGACTTGATTCAACTGACTCAACACTTTAGCGATATTCTGAAACGATTCACTGACAACAAGATTCCAGTAGCTGGTGGCAATTGTCATCGCGACGATAATCGTCAGGGCATACCCATAGTACAGACGCTGGTACCGTTTGATGTTACGTAGGGCGTATTGCAGATAAGTGATGTTCATCCCCTCCTAATAACGAGAGCGATTCGATGACACGTTGGAAAAAGACACGCCGCGGCTCATCCCGGAACAGTTCGGTCTGAATACTGCCGTCTTTTAAGAACAATACATGATTACAATAGGACGCGACCGTCGGATCGTGGGTGACGATGACCATCGTCATGCCGGCTTCATTTAATTCAGCCAACAATTCCATGACGTGTTTCGTCGCTTGAAAATCAAGGGCACCGGTCGGCTCGTCCGCAAGCATCAAGCGGGGCGCGTGGATCAAAGCCCGGCCAATTGCTGTCCGTTGCCGTTGTCCACCTGACACTTCGTCGACCTGTTTATCGAGCAACTCGTCAATCTGGAGTCGCTTCGCGAGATGATGCATCTCCTCCCGTGCCGTTTTCGTCTTTTTACCGCCCAGCATCAGGGGGACAAGCATGTTTTCCGCGACCGTCAAAGAGTCGAGCAAATTGAATTCCTGAAAGATGATCCCGAGTGTCTCCCGCCGAAACCGGGTCGTTTCTTTCCGCTTGAATGTCGCCGTGTCGATGCCTTGAATCAAAATCGATCCCCAACTCGGTTGATCGAGCGTCGCCAGTAAATTGATCAAGGTCGACTTACCACTTCCGGAAGGTCCCATGACCGCGACCATCTCCCCTTCTTCGACCCGAAAGTTGATGTCGGTCAACGGCTGTTCAATCACTTTTCCCGGATAAACTTTTCCGACCTGTTTGACTTCAATCATCCTGTTTCCCTCCTACCAGTGTCAGACGACACATCGTCCCCACCCCTTCCGTACTGTCGAGTTCAATCGTATGCCCGAGCTTTTGACAGACTTGACTGACAAAATAGAGACCCATCCCGGTCGATTCCCCGTAACGCCGTCCGTTCTCTCCCGTAAAAAAGGCATTAAAGACACGCGGCAAATCGCGTTTCGGAATCCCGACACCATCATCTTCAATCGTGACCGTGACTTGTCCCGCCTGTTCGACAGCGCGGATGACCACTTCCCGACCATGACCTGACGTATACTTGACGGCATTCGTGATCAGTTGAAGCAGTAAAAAGCGGAACCATTTGGCGTCCGTATACACATAGAGCTGACTTGAAAGTTCGAGCTTCGGATACACTTTATTTTTAACGAACAACCGTTTTTCCTGATTGATGATCCCTGTGACCAACGTCCGTAAATTCAACTGTTCCGCCTTCAAATCCGTCTCGATGGCTTCGAGCCGCGACGAGTACAACATTTGGTCCAGACCAATCCGCATCCGGTCGACCTCATGCCGTAAATCGGTCTGGAACTGTTCCCCGGGATGTTCCAAAATCAGTTCGATGACCGACAAGGGCGTCTTCATCTGGTGGATCCATTGATCGACATACCGGTGCCGTTCCTTTTCCTTTCGCCGTTCGGCGAACAGACTGTTGCGGAACAACGTTTGTTGCCGCTCCAGAAACTGTTCGACCGCAGCGGCAAGCGGTTCGTCACTATCTCTCCGAATCGGTTCTGCAACCGACTGCACCGGCGTCTGAAGCCGTTTGAGTAACGGCAGCATGCTGAAAAAGCGGTAACTCAGATAGATGACCAAGGCAATTCCATTCAGGAGCGCAATGTAAAAAAAGGCGGCCGGTCGATACAAATCGTACAACCACAAGATGATGAACAAGGCAATCATCTGACCGCTGAAAAACAGGATGCCGGGAATCGTATGCCTGAGAAACAACTTCATCGGTCGAGCACCAGTTTGTAACCGACGCCCCGGACCGTTTCCAGTCCGTCCACGCCAATCTCCGTCAATCGTTTTCGGACACGCGTGATGTTGACGTTCAGTGTGTTTTCATCGACAAATGCTTCATCATCCCAAATACGTTCCAGTAAGTCCCCCCGGCTGACGATTCGCGGACTCGCTGTCAGCAACATCTCTAAAATCAATCCTTCTTTTTTCGACAGCTCGATCGACCGGTCCCCGTGTTCGACGATATACCGATCCAAGTATAAGGTAATACCCGCTTTGTTGACCGTCCGTTCGTCACTTTCATTGGATAACGTTCCGTAGGCGCGTCGAATCTGACTTTTGATCTTGGCGATGACGACGGCACCTTGGAACGGCTTGACGATATAATCATCCGCTCCATATTCGAGTGCCATCACTTGATCCATTTCTCCGACACGCGCTGAGATGAACAAAATCGGTGCACGTGTTTTCATCCGCAGTTGGCGGCACCAGTAAAATCCGTCAAACTTCGGTAAGTTGACGTCGAGTAAGATGACATCCGGTTGGGTTTCCTCGAATCGAGCGACGACATCCCCGAACCCGTCTTCATGAATGACGTTAAAGTCATACCGTTCCAACAACTCTTTTAACAACAGCGCAATCTGTTGATCGTCCTCTACTAATAAAATCGTTTCCATTTGCAGATTCAACTCCTTCTTTCTCCATGATACCGAACAAAAAATGGACTGGAAACGATTATTCGTTTCCCGCCCATTTGAATTACATGACAATCCGGCGATACGCACGCACTGTGACGAGATAATACAGCAGATATACCAGCGTGTAACAACCGATGGCGATCGACATCGGCAAGATCAGATTATAGTCCAGCAATTTTTGCAGGACTTGCATCGCAAACAGACTGTGGACAAGTCCAAGGAGATACGGCAACGAGAACATAAAGCCGACCAACCGGCGAATGATTCCCGTCTGCTCCTGTTGATCCACCCCGATCTTTTGGATGATTGCAAAACGTTGTTTCGATTCCTCCGCTTCAGCAAGCATCTTAAAGTAGATGATCGACCCCGTCGCCAGCAAGAAGACGAGTCCGAGGAAGCCAGCGGCAAAGGCGAGCAATCCTGTCGTCGCCGTCGTCATGGCATAGACGGGATAATAGGCCGCCATGTCCGTCTCTGCTTTTTTGCCATACAATTGTTCCAGCTGGTTGATCAGTCCATCGTCCGACCGTTCATCCGAAAACTGATAGTTCGTCAGCATCGCTGCTTTTTCCGGCATCATCGCGAAGGCATCATCGGAAACAGCAAAGGCCAGACGTTTTTTCGCATACAGTTGAGTGAGTGGTAAATTCGTTGCACCGGTAATCCGAAAGGACGAATGCGTATCTTTGACGGAAACCCCAATTGGTGACTGAACGGTTTCTTTTAACAGATCATTTCCTTTGAAGGTCTCAAGGACAATCGCTTCGCCTGTACCTGGCTCCGGTAAAACGGTTTTCCCGCTGCTCTTCGCCAACTTTTCATAGTCGGAATAGCTGATGTAACTGAACTGTCCGGGTTCTCCGTCAAACGCATATGTCTGGTACGACGTCGTAAACGACAGCGGGTTCGGCAGCTCCTCGAGCGTATGATCAACGTTTTTGACGTTGACCATCGTCCGCGACTCGATTTTCTGATTCGACTGACGGATTAATGCTTCCGCTTCTTCGCGTTTGCTCGAAATCGACAAACTGTACGGCATCTGTTCTTCCACCGTCCGGTCGATGTAATAGTAAATTGAGGTTGCGGTTCCGACCGTCGTCAACGTCACGGCCGTGATGACGGTGATCGTCGACAACATGACGGCGTTGGATTTGACGCGCGACAACAACTGTCCGTGTAAAATCAAGTTCGTTCCTTGGTAATGCCGCACCCGGTTACTGAGCAGGCGCAACAAGAAAATCGTGAAGTAACTCATCGTTCCGAACGTCCCGATGATGACACACAACATTAAGATTGGAGCAACAATCGTGAAGTGTTCCAGTAACGGTTTTCCGGTCAAGTAGTAGCCGATGCCAATCAACATCACGGATAACAAGGCAAGAATCGGATGCACTTTCGGAACTGTCTCGACCTGTTGTTTTGCTTTAAACAGTTCAATCAACGTAAAACGGTAAATCGTCCGTGCCGAGCGGATGGCAATCAATAAAAAGATCGTTAAGAAGACAGCAACCGTCTGACCGATTGCGCCGGCATTAATCGAAAAGTCTGCTTCAATCGACATCCCCATCACGTACGCAAGCAGCATGACAAAATACTTCGAAGCAATCGTTCCGAGCAACACGCCAATCAAGAGACCGATGAGACCGTATCCCATCGTTTCAAGAAACAGCAATTTAGCGATCTGTTGGCGCTCAAGACCAAGCAACGCATACAGCCCGATCTCCTGTTTGCGGCGACGCAAGAAGAAGTCGCTTGAATACCAGATGAAAATGGCTGCGAACAACGCTAAAATCACACTCGATCCGGTGAAGACGGTACCGAGTTTTCCATATAACTCATTGGCCTGCAACATCGCTTCGTTCGACCGGATCGCTAAAAACGTGTAATAAATCAAAATGGCAAAGGTGACTGCGCCGAGGTACATCATGTTTTGACGAATGTTCTTTAAATTACGAAAAGCCAGCTTAAACAAGTTCACGCGCGACACCTCCGAGTTCACGTTGCACTTCCATGATTTGCTCAAAAAACTCTTTCCGTGATCCAAATTGATGAATCTCCCGGAATAATTCACCGTCTTTGACGAACACGACGCGTTCTGCATACGACGCCGTCATCGGATCATGCGTCACCATCAAAATCGTCGCTCCCTGCTCATTGAGACGAGCCATGGCTTCAAGCAATCCCGTCGCCGACTTCGAGTCGAGGGCGCCGGTCGGCTCATCCGCTAAAATCAACGACGGTTGATGAATGATGGCCCGGGCAGCGGCCGTCCGCTGTTTTTGACCACCCGACAGTTCAGCCGGTCGCTTCTTTAATAACTCCTGAATTCCGAGTTCGCCTGCCACCTGCTCGACCCGGACCAAGATGTCTGCTTTCGGCAGCTGTTGCAAAGCCAGCGGCAAGGCGATGTTTTCTTCAATCGTCATCGTGTCGAGCAGATTAAAATCCTGAAAAATGAAGCCGAGCTGTTCACGTCGAAACCGGGCCAACTGCTTTTCGCGCATCCCGGTCACGTCTTCCCCGTTGATATGAATCGTGCCGTCCGTCGGCTGATCGATCGTCGATAAGAGATTCAGCAACGTCGACTTTCCTGCTCCTGACGGTCCCATGATGCTGACGAATTCCGATTGGTGAATCGTTAACGTCGTCGGACGAAGCGCCTCATGCCGGGCGTTTTTGGTTTGGTAGACTTTCGTAATCTGTTCTGCGTGTAAAATCGATTTCATAATGTGTTTCCTCCCGTATTCTTTATCTTGCTGTTAGTGTAACGGGCAAACGCTCTCCGCAAGAATCGGTTAGACTTTCAAGCATCTTACAAAACAGTAAGCTCGAGGAGGAGACGACAAAAAAAGCTCCCTCGTCTAGGACGAGGGAGCGGTTGAGTGAACGAATTATTTGTGTGTCGCTTTGAACAGTTCTGTTTCACCTGCGACAACAGATGTGCCTTCAGCCGGTACAGCAGAAAGTGTAAATTGATCGTGGTTCGTCACGATGATTGGTGTGATCGTTGACGGTGCGTTTGCACGGATGAATTCGAGGTCGAACTCTACCAAGACATCGCCTGCTTTGACTTTATCGCCAGATTGAACGTGTGCCGTGAATCCTTCACCTTTGAGATTGACTGTGTCTAATCCAACGTGGATCAACAGTTCAAGACCATCTTCGCCTTTGAGACCAATCGCATGTTTCGTCGGGAAGATTGTTTCGACCGTCGCGTTGATCGGTGAAACGACTTTTCCTTCAGTCGGCTCGATTGCAATGCCGTCTCCCATCATTTTTTGTGAGAAGACTTGATCGGGTACGTTCTCGATGCTGACGATTTTACCTGTAAGGGCAGAAGCGATTTTTGTGTTTCCTGCGTCATTACCACCAAACAATTTTTTAAAGAATCCCATGATACTATCCCTCTACTTTCTCGATCGTTTTCTTCTGTTAGAAGATTCGATTTTTTTATAGGAGCCAGTTAATTGCAAACTCGCTCACGTTCTCACAAAAAGCATACGTTTGTAACTCTGGTTTTGCAAGTATTTTTGTGTGATAATAGTTAGAAATCACAAGGAGGCGCTTACATGTTAACATTTTCAGAACTTACATATGTCCGTCCTGACTTAAACGTCCTTGAAACTTCTATGCATGCCGCGATTAATCGATTGCGTGAAGCAACAGACGTCGATGCAGCAAACAATGCCATCACTGAGATTAATACCCTCAGAAATCAATTTGAAACAGCCAGCCAGCTCGTTGAGATTCGGCATACGATCGATACACGAGATGGTTTTTATGAAACGGAGCAAGGTTTCTTTGACGAAGCCGGTCCTGTTTACCAAGGCTATGTCTCAAGTTATTACCATGCCTTGACGGCTCATCCACTCCGCGCTTCACTCGAATCGACGTGGGGCAAACAATTGTTTTTACTGGCGGAAGCGAGCTTAAAAACGTTCTCGGATGCCATCATCCCAAAACTTCAGGAAGAAAACCGACTGGCGAGTGAATATACAAAGTTGATGTCGGCTGCTCAAATCGAATTTGACGGCAAGACGTTGAACTTATCCCAGTTCGGCCCTTACCTCCAGTCATCTGACCGGAGCGTCCGAAAAGCGGCTTCTGAAGCACGCTACGGCTATTTGAAGGAACACGGGGACGCGATTGATACGATTTACGACAAACTGGTCCACGTTCGGACCGATATCGCCAAGACGCTCGGCTTCCCGTCGTTCGTCGAACTCGGGTATGCCCGGATGTTGCGTGTCGATTATGATCAATCAATGGTCGAAAACTACCGGGAGCAAATTCTCGAGACGATCGTACCGATTGCGACATCATTAAAAGAACGCCAGCAACGCCGGATCGGTGTCGATTCCCTTTATTATTACGATGAAGGATTCGCCTTTAAGTCCGGTAACGCGACACCACAAGGCGAAGAAGCCTTCATCATCGAAGGCGGCAAAAAAATGTACCGGGACATGTCTCCGGAGACGAATGAGTTCTTCGAGTACATGATTGATCGCGGTGCGCTTGATCTGACTGCGAAACCGGGTAAAGCAGGCGGCGGATACTGTACGTATATCGCTGATGAAAAACTCCCGTTCATCTTCTCGAACTTCAACGGAACAGCGGGCGATATCGACGTCTTGACACACGAAGTCGGACACGCTTTCCAAGTCTATGAAAGCCGTCACTTCACTGTGCCGGAATACGGGTTCCCGACGTATGAAGCGTGTGAGATTCATTCGATGTCGATGGAATACTTTGCGTATCCATGGATGGAGGAATTCTTTGGCGATCAGACGGCCAAATACAAATTCAGTCACCTTGCGGGTGGCGTTACCTTCCTACCGTACGGCGTCGCGATCGATGAGTTCCAACATGTCATCTACAATCAACCGGAACTGACGCCGGCTGAGCGTCGTGCGGCATGGCGTACCATCGAACAGAAATATTTGCCACACCGCAACTACGAAGAAAATGATTATCTCGATTCCGGCGCTTGGTGGCATCAGCAAGGACACGTCTTCGGCAGTCCGTTCTACTACATCGATTACACGCTCGCACAAGTCTGTGCGTTCCAGTTCTATGCGTGGATGGAGCAAGACCGGGAAGCGGCTTGGAAGTCCTACCTTGAGCTTTGTAAGGCGGGCGGATCGGAAAGTTTCCTTACGCTCGTGGAACGTGCCGGATTAAAATCTCCGTTCGCTCCTGGTACGGTCAACGAAGCAGTTGCTCCGATCAAGGCGTACTTGGCAGAAACAGACGATCTCGCACTCGACCGTGTTTAATTAATTCACAGAGTTGCTGTGAATGGATTAGAGGCACGAATGCTTAAAGTAAACCAAACAACGAAACGATGGTCCCTTCGTAAGGGAATCCATCGTTTCGTTTTTTTGTCCAGATCAAGAAAAGGTCAGACAGAAAGGAACGGACAAGGACGTTCGCTTTTCAATGAAACTAAAAAAGATGACCGCTTCCTCCATTTAATCGGAAGCGGTCATCTTTCATCTTCTGGCGAAACAATGCGAACGCATCAACCAGATTGTTTGATTTTTTCTTGATACCGGTCATACCAAATTTCGAATTCATCCGCTGGAATCGGGCGTGAATAATAGAACCCTTGCCCATACTCACAATCAAGTTTTCGTAAATTCTCCCCTTGTTCCGCTTGTTCGATCCCTTCGGCGACGACGTCATACTTTAATGTATGCGCGAGTCGAATAATCGTTTCAATTAACGGGGCGTTCGAACAGGCATCCGCCCCACTGATAAAGGACCGGTCAATCTTCAAGCGTTGGATCGGCAAGCGGCTGAGATAGGACAACGATGAATAGCCTGTTCCAAAATCATCAATCGCTAACCGGTAGCCGATGCCGTGTAATGTCTGTAACGCATCAAAGACACGTGTATCCGAAAACACACCAAATGATTCTGTAATCTCGAGCTCCATTCGTTGTTCAATCCCGGGATAGCGGTTTCTGACTTCCGTCAGAAATTCAACGATCCGACCGGAGACAAGTTCCTTAACGGACAAGTTGGCCGAGACTCGCAAAGATTCAAGCGGTGTTCCTTCCCATCGTCTGACTTGCTGGACGGATTCTTGGACGACCCACATGCCGATCTCTTCAATCAGCATCGAGCGTTCGGCAATCGGAATGAAGACGGCTGGACTGATCATCCCCCGCTCCGGATGGAACCACCGCAACAAGGCTTCACAGCCATCCACTTCTTTCGTCTGTAAGTTGACTTGCGGCTGATAAAATAACTGCAGCTCGTTTCGGGCAATCGCTTCCCGCAACTCCGACTCCAGTACCACCGATTCCCGGTACTCCTCACTCATCCACGACTCGAACCATACCGGTTCACCCGCTTGTTCCCGCTTTGCATGTTGCATCGCGATATCGACCGATGACAGCAAGGACGTCACCGCGACGGCATCATCCGGATAACGGACCATGCTCATGCTGATGCTGACGTCGATTTTTTCCCCCTCGATGTGGTAGGGACGTTCGATGATTGTTTTGAGGTCACGGTAGTCAACGATCTCTTGCTGAAAGATCAAGACCGCAAACTCATCTCCTCCGATGCGGGCTGCGGCGCCCGTTCCGATGAAGTGACGACGCAACCGGTTCGAAACTTCTTTTAAAATCTGATCACCGGCACTATGACCATAAATATCATTGATTCGTCTAAATTGGCGCACACCGATCGTGACGAGCTCACCCGGTTGTGGTGCAGCGAGTGCTTCTTCCATCTTTTGTTCAAATCCATTTCGGTTCAACAATCCGGTCAAGACATCATACAGAGCCAGTTGCGTGATCCGTTCTTCCCGTTTGAACTGGTCTGTTTCGTCATGACACGTCAAGTAAAGGGCGGTACCGCCGTCACTTTTCGTCGGAACATGAATGATGTTGACGAACATATTGCGAATGTCCTGCTTAAAAATCATCTGGCAACGAATCGTCTGACTGTATCCCTCAACCGCCCGATTCAGCGCACGGCGGAAGCGATTGAGATCTGCCGGATGAATCAATTCTTCGATCGTCAGCAGTTCAGACGTTTGAGCCAGCTGTTGAAAGCGGTCATTCCCGCTCAACAGCTCAAACTCTGCGGACAACGCAATGATCGGATCCGTATTTTGCGAAAACAAGGACTCAATTTCTGCTTTTTTCTGTTTGATTTCGACGGTTTTTTTATCGTTATAATCCAGTAACCCGGAGATGATGGTCGTCATCGTCCGAAAGGCTTGCACGACGGGACGAAAATCATTGCGGTCCGGCACTTGATAATGTGACTGACGGGGACCGTCGGCAAAAAAGACAGCCTCCTCTTGGAGGATATGTAAATCTTTTCGAAAAGCACGTAACAACGATAACGTCAATAAGAGCAATGTCAAAATGACAAGGCACGTCACGCTGAACATGATCCAGGCATTGCGGATCAAGGTATTCCCTTTCTCCGTCATTTCGGACTGGACACGTTGGATCCCTTCATCAAACAAACGGTACATACTCGTTTGATACCGTCCTGATATCTTATCAATCGTTCCGTACTGCGGATTGTCCGGTTGGCTGAGTGTCGCGTCGAGCATCCGTAAGTAGGCATACATTTGATTGCTCATCACCGAGATATCCCGTCTGCGTCCAGTATCTTCCGGTTGCATCGTTGCATACAACGATTGAATTAACGTGTTGTTTCGTAAATTGACATCTTGCCGGATTTGACGCATCCGCAACAGTTCGATCGAATCCAACTGGCTGTCTTGATCCGTACTTAAAAGAAACTGTCCCGCCCGTCCGAATTCCTCTTCCATCAAAATCAGATTAGAGAATAAAGAATAATAAGTTCCGGTTTCTCCACTTAACGAAAGCTGATTAAACAAAATCTCGCTTTTGTACAGGGTGGCTGCTGAAAAAAATTGATGATCCGATTCAGGACCGTCCGTTTGAATCTGATTAATTTCTGCAAGAAGATCTTTTTGAGCTGCATCCGCCGTCTGGGTCGCCTTGATTTGCTGCTTGAGCGTCGTTAATCCATCCTCAAGTGGTTTGCTTGTTTCAGTGTCTCGATTTGAATCATTACCGTCACTTAACGTCTGATAATAACCACTCGTCAAATCCCGTTCAACTTGATTCAATTGATCAAAATTGTTCATCATCTCACTTGAGCGCTTAAACTGATACCCCTCTTCCAGATTTTTCATAAGTTGTTGCGTCGCGATTAATAACGCTAATAACCCAATGATTGAAATCATCCATGAGAACGTTTTGTAGTAGGAGCGTTTTCGGAATGCTTCTACGATGGAGACTGGTGATAAACGTCGCAACACATCGTCCTCCCTAATTGTCATTATGCTTCTATATCGTCTTGCAAGAACGATTCGTGAAGTCAAAATGGGTCAATAAAAAGCACTCATCCTCACATTTCGCGAAAATAAGTGCTTTTAATACTAGATTTTAATATTCGACGTTTTCGCGGGCGACTTTTTTCGCAAAATAATCGATGATATCACGCCGGCGGATGATTCCGATGAAGTGTCTGCCGTCATCAATCACCGGGACGAAATTCTGATCAGTGATGACTTCAATCATCTCTTCCATCTGTGCGGTAATCGAAACCGGCTTATACCGGACACGTTGTTTGATGTCCGTCAAACGTGTCTGCAAGACATGGTCATAATCCGCATGTTCCAGATTTTTTTCCAGCGCCCACAAGACATCCCCTTCCGTCAGGGTTCCTGCATATTTTCCTTTATCGTCAACGAGTGGGACCGATGTGAAACGATGATGTTTCATCTTTTCCAGTGCTTGTCTGACCGTTGACTCCGGATCTAAGTATTTGACTTCGTCTTTTGGTAATAAGAAAAAAGCGATATTCATTTCTGGTTCCTCCCTAGCCACTCTGTGACACCTCTTCTATTTTATCATGAACTCTGGTTACGTTCAGTTCCCAAATCATGAAAATCTCCCCACAATTCCTTCATATTTAGTACTACCCTTCCGATAATCAGAATAGACAGATTTTAAAGACTATTTCAAAAGATAGGAGAATTACATATGCGCCTCCCGATTACACGTCGGCTCTTTATTGGACTTATTTTACTACCCGCTCTTACTTTAGGCGTCTCGACCTGGTTTTCGTATGATCAGACGAGTCAGACGGTCGAACGTCTCGTCGACTCGACGTCGCAGACGGCCTTAAAACAACTGGAACAATCATTTTCCCGTATCATCGATGACACGAAAAAAGATACGACCTTACTCGCAGGTCTTCCCTTCAACCGTGCCGATGGGCAATTACCCAACTACATAAAACCAAGTGACGCACCCACATCGACCGAACTGCCTTCCCAAAAAGCAAAAGACATCTACAGCATCCTTGAAAAATACGGTTCGTCAAAAATTGAGAACTCCTTTGTTCAATATGCGGACGTTGACGGTGGTTATCTGAACTGGCCGAAACAAGACGCGGCATCGGGTTATGATCCCCGCAAGGAAATCTGGTACACACAAGCACTCGAAAATTCAAGCACCGTCGCCATGAGCGAACCGTATTACGACGAAGCGACCAAATTATCGGTCATCGGTTTCTCCAAAGCGACGCTGGACGATCAAGCCAACATCAAAGGTGTATTATCCGTTTATAAAAGTGTTGATCGGCTGTCCGAAGACATGAAACGAATCGAGATCGGTCAGGACGGTTTCGTATTCAGTTACACGAAGGACGGCAAAATCGTCACCCACCCGAATAAAAATTACTTCTTCAAAAAAGTGGATCAACTGCGTGAAAACGGCAATGCCTACTTTGAAGCACCTAAACAAATGATCAGCCAAGAATCCGGTTCTGCCATCATGGACGTCAACGGCAAAAAATCCGTCGTCATCTGGCAACTGTCTTCCAAGACCGGCTTTAAATTAGCCGTTGTTCTCGACTACGCTTCGTTATATGCACCAAAGGATGCGATGCTCACCCAGTCCTTGATTAATTTCGTCATTGCGATTGCATTGGCAACGCTGATCGCCTGGTTGATCGGTCGGTCGATTAACCGTCCATTATCTGGTCTTCGCAGCGAAGCACTGGCCATTGCGAACGGTGACTTACGAACGACAGTCCGTCCAAAACGTCTGATTCGTGATGAATTATCCGACCTCGGCGAAAACTTTGATGCGATGCGTCATAAGTTGCGTCAAACGATTACGGCGATGACACAATCTGCCGGAACCGTCCGCGATGCTTCGCAGGAGTTATCGTCGAATGCGACTCACGTTCAAAATGCATCCGTTCAAATCGGACAAACGATGGAAGAAATCGCAGCTGCCGGCGAGACACAAACCAAACAGGCGGAACGTTCTTCTCATGCTGTCTACGGCGTTAAAGAACGATCCATCGCGATGCAGGCCGCGGCTTCCGAAACACTACTCGAGGTCGCTACGGTCGCAGATGCTGCGACACGCGGCAGTTCATTGACGAAGCAAACCATCACGGACTTGTTGCAGCATTCCGATTCACTGGAACAAGAAATTCAAAATACCTCCGACTTCCTCGGGAAACGATCGGATGAAATCGGGAAGATCCTCGGAACCTTACAGGCCATTTCGAGTCAGACGAATCTGCTGGCATTAAATGCCGCAATCGAAGCTGCCCGTGTCGGTGAACAAGGACGTGGTTTTGCCGTCGTCGCAAGTGAAGTCCGGAAACTTGCGGAAGAAAGTGATCAATCAGCCAAACAAATCAAACAGTTGCTCGATAACATCCAGCATGAAACCCAAACGGCAATGGGTGCAATGAATGGTGTCATGGACGACTTAAAACAGTCCCTTGAATCCGTCAAGACGACGGGAGTCGATTTTGAACAGATTGCCGGTTCTGTCCAACACGTCTCGAAACGGACGGAGTCGTTGACGGGCGATATCCGTGCCTTGACGACAGCGACGGAAGACGTGTCGGACGCCATGGGAACGATCCTCGCGTTGACGGAGGAGAACGCAGCCGGAATCGAGACGAGTGCCGCGAGCATTCAGGAAACGAATGCCACAATTGAAGCCGTCACGACGGCGGCATCCCATTTGGCACAGATCGCAACGGAACTCCACTCCTTGACGATTGACTTCCAATTGGATGAGACGACCGTTCCAGATGACAGCACACCACGCACAGAATCGCTTGAACCGGACGCGCTGACTTATGAAGAAGCAGCCGCCGCATCACTCGATGAGGACGTATCCTCCGCAACTGATTTTTCTGAAGACGACTTGACGGTGCAGCAGGAAACGCGCGCCGACGAAGATCAACCCGATCGTTAATTGATTTCAAACGAACAGACATCGACCTCTCCGATTCTCGGGTAGTTGATGTCTGTTTTCATTTCTGTTTAATCTTTAACGATTCATTCTTGCTATACAATCGACAAGACACGACGTAAACTGGAAGCAACACGTTTCTAGAGAAAGGAGGGATTGAAGTGCCGACCTTGCACCAGGAGGATTTAATCCAAACCGCAGAAAATCTGTACGGAACGACTGGTTTTTTCGTGTCGTATCAATCGTCGTCAGGAGACACTTTACCGATTCGCCCTGCTGCGCCGGTCCATCCGAGCCAGCTTGCCATTGAACAGGAATGGCCGACGCCGGATACGACGCCGTTGTTGTATACGTTAAAGGACGGAACGGCTTATCTGTTCATTCCTGTACTCGATCAAGGACAATACCGAATCGGTCCTGTTTTACTGCAGTCCGCGCTGTTTCGCGCACATATTCAGGACGAGACCTTCCATCAATTTTATAAATCATTGACGCGGACGACCGAAAATCGGTTGATTGATTGCGCTCACTTGGTTTACCGGTTGTTGACCGGTCAACAGTTGGTCGCGCGTGATATCCGGACGGAATCCGAAAGCGATGATCCGGAAATTCCGTTAGTCGCTGATGTCCCGCCCCATACGGCGACAACCGCCTACATTAAAGCCTGGGAGCGGGAACAACAAATCATCGAATGGATTGCTTCCGGACAAAGTGAACGCTTGGCGACGACCTATTCCCTGCCCGCCTACGGAGAATTCGGTTCACTGGCCCGTCATCAGCCGTTACGCGCCGAAAAAAACCTGTTGCTCGGTACCGTGTTGTTAAGTGCCCGCGCCGCCATCACAGGTGGGCTTGAGCCGGATGAAGCTTTCATGCTCAGTGACCGGATGATTGAGTCGATCGAAGCTGCAACAAGTATTTCCGAACTGAGAAATCGTCATGTCCGGATCACCGTCAGTTTTGCGGAAGCGGTTAAACAGATTCAAGAACTCCGCCATTCGCCGCACGTTTTAGCCGCCATCCGCTACATCCAGCAACATCTGTATGATCCCTTGTCCGTCTCATCGATCAGCCAAGCGATTCACGTCTCATCAAACTACTTGTCTGTCCTCTTTAAAGAAGAGACCGGCCTTCCGCTCGCCCGTTATGTGATTCGCGAACGGATTCGGGAAGCCAAACGGTTGCTCCGCTCGACGGATGATTCGTTACTGACCATCTCCAATAAGCTGCATTTTTCGAGTCAAAGCCACTTCAGCCAAGCCTTTAAACAGACGACGGGCGAGACGCCGACTCACTACAGGCAACATCATTTTTAAGTTTAGTTTTTAGAAGGAGCCTCACATGACACAGTTACTTACGACGATTCGCCGAAAAAAAATTCATAAAGGATTACTGCTCTACCGTCTGTTCCAAAAACTGCCGGTCCAAAAAAATCTGGTGTTGTTCGAAAGTTTTTTAGGACGCGGCTACTCTGACAATCCGAAAGCACTGTATCAAATGCTCAAGACGCAACGTCCGGAACTGACGCTCGTCTGGATTTTTGCGAAGGAGCCGACCGCTGATGTCAAAGCGGTCTGTCCGAACTGGGTTTTACGGAACAGTCCGAAATATTATTACTACATGGCACGCGCACAGTACTGGATCTTCAACACCCGTCAGCCGCTCAGCTTAAAGAAACGGCGGGCGACGACGTATCTCCAGACGTGGCACGGGACACCTTTGAAACGACTCGGTCTTGATATGGAGGAAGTCCATATGGCAGGAACGACGACCGAACAATACAAAAAGAATTTTTATCAGCAGGCACAGGAGTGGGACTATCTACTTTCACCAAACACCTACTCAAGCGAAATCTTCAAACGTGCTTTCGGTTTCAGCGGCACATTACTGGAAAGCGGCTATCCGCGAAATGATCTCTTATACGCTCCTGACCGGAATCAACAGGCAGAGACGATCAAGCGGAAATTGGACGTACCACCGAACAAAAAAGTCATTTTATATGCACCGACCTGGCGCGATGACGAGTTCGTGACAAAAGGTCAATACCGGTTTAACCTTCAACTTGATTTACAACAGATGCAGGAACGTCTCGGTCAAGACTATATCGTGTTGTTGCGGATGCATTATCTGATTGCTGAACATTTGGATCTCGATGCGTATGCCGGTTTTGCGTATGACGTCTCGTCATACGGCGACATCGCCGAGCTTTATCTGATCAGCGATCTTCTGATCACTGATTACTCCTCCGTATTCTTTGATTTTGCGCATTTGAATCGACCGATGCTGTTCTTTACGTATGATTTGGAGAAATACGCGTCCGTCTTACGCGGATTCTACTTTGATTTTGAAGCGGTTGTGCCCGGCCCTTTGTTAAAAGAAAGTAATCAGGTCATCGACTATATCAAAGACATTGAAACACAATCCAAGCAGTACGCGGACAAATATAAAGTATTTCAAGAGCAATTCTGCGGCTTAGATGACGGGAAGGCGAGTCAGCGGGTGATCGATACTTTGTTTACAGCACGAAAAAAATGAAGTAATCGCTCACGGTAGGATGATTCTCAGGGGAGACGTCTCTTTCCGCGGGCGAAAGGTGAGCCTCCGCGACGCATCCACGTCTTACGGGGTCTCACCTATTTCACTTTTCCCGCAGGAGTCCGCGTCTCCCCTTCTACTCCTGCCTTGTTTTTTCGGTTTAAGCAACAAAAAAACCTGAATGATGCTTCTTCTTCTCTATAGAAAAAGAAAATCATTCAGGTTTTTTTACACCATTTCAATTATAAATCGACTGAATTCATCTTTTCGGTCGCCGTCGAAGTGGTTTATTCGGCACCAATTCTTCAAATTCAGGATGAACATAAGCAGGGCTTTTTCTCTCCCAACCTGTTCCTAGCGATTCTATTGCTTCTTCCCAACTATGGATTACAGATGACTTAGTCTGAAGAAGGGCGTTCAGATTATCTTCATCTTCTTCATCAAAAAATGCGGCTTCGTTCGTTTCTTTTACGAACACCCATTGTCCGTCCGGTTGTTTCTGTCCCATCAAGGTGACACGTCCACCTTCAAATCGTAATATAAGTATTTCTTCCCATACTGTTTCCACGTTTTCTCCTCCTGTCTCAATCTTTACGAAATTTCGTTTGATGCAACTCGACAAGTTCTTCAAATCGAACATTTCGATCTGCTACCTTTTGAGGAGACGGATGATAGTAGTCTGTTGTTCCTTGCTTTTCTTTTCCGAAGAAAGGAACACCTGATTCTTGGACACGTTTCATCCACTCTTGTTTTGCTTGTTCGAGATAAAGCCATGATCTCCGGTTTTCGACACCCCAGCCGAGAAGCAACCAGGGATGCATCTTTAATTCTTCAACAGAAGCAAACGACTCACTTGAATCATAGATTCCAAGTCGGGATAATTCTTCGAAGTGTCGAATGGATTCCACATTGTTACCATGGCGAAGCTGAAATAAATTATACAAATGGAAACGCCCTGATAAAGGTTTTTGGTCAGTATGAATACGTTCAACGATACGTATCAGCTGTTTCATCGTTGGGTCATTGGCGTGAATAGGTCCGGTCGCTTGCCCAGTCGTATGGAGTACTTTATCCAACTGTTTCGTTAACTTCGCAGATCCGGGATTCAACAACAGACAGGCACCGAGTGAATTTGTTCCTTCGCCCCATTGCAGGTAGGTCTCATGCCGATGGATACGGTCACCGATTTTCATAAAGGTACCAAATGCTTGAACGTTCTGATGATTCATACTTGAACAGACTCCCCTTCAAAATGGAATAAATAAAGGTTTTTTTACATTTTATCACATTTTTAAAATAAAATGTTTTTTGGGATTCTGACTCAATACTTGAAGATTTACGGACAACTAAAAACTCCTTTTGCTGTAACGGGGTTACCGTTTAACAAAAGGAGTTTGAGATAAATTATTCTTAGTTTTCTTCACGAACGAACAATGCAACACTCTCGACGTGCGTCGTGTGCGGGAACATATCAACTGGTGTGACTTCCATCAGCTTGTAGCCAAGCTCAGCAAGCAACTTCGCATCACGCGCTTGCGTCGAAGCGTTACATGAGACGTAGACGATCCGTTGTGGTGCAACTTCAGCCGCAGCACGCAAGAATTCTTCGTCACAGCCTTTACGTGGTGGGTCGACGACGATGACGTTCGGCTTGATGCCGCCTTTAACAAGTGCCGGCATGACCGTTTCTGCAGTTCCGTATTCAAACGATACGTTGTCGATGCCGTTTGCTTTTGCGTTCCGGCGTGCATCGTCAATCGCTTGTGGAACCATCTCGATGCCGTAGACGTGTTTCGCCTGTTGGGCCAGTGATAACGAAATCGAACCGATACCGCAGTAGGCATCAACGACGATTTCATTGCCTGTCAATTGTGCGTACTCGAGTGCTTTTCCGTACAGTTTTTCCGTCTGTAACGGATTGACCTGGAAGAACGAGTGCGGTGAAATTTCATATGTCAATCCGGCGATTTGATCGCGGATGACGGCTGGTCCGTGCAGGACGATGTTACGTTTTCCTAAGATGACGTTTGTCTCATCCGGATTGATGTTGTGCTGGATCGATGTGACGTTCGGAACGGCCTTTAAGATGCCTTCGACGATTTTATCCACACCGCGCAATTGTTTGACCTTCGTTACAAGAACGATCATCAATTCGTTTGTATGGTATCCGTGGCGTGCCATGATGTGACGGATGACACCGCTGTTTTTCTTTTCGTCGTAAGCTGGAACCTTCAAGTCGGCCAATACTTTACGAACCGCTTGAATTGCTTCATCATTTTCTTTGTTTTGGATCAAGCAGTAATCCATGTCGATGATGCGGTGACTGCGTTTTTGATAAAAACCAGCCATCAGTTTGTTCGATTGGAAGGCAACCGGGACTTGTGCCTTGTTGCGGTAACCCCATGGGTCTTCCATGCCGATTGTTTCATGGACCGGAATTTCAAGACCGGCAAGACGGGCAAACGCGTCACGGACACGGTTGTGTTTGAATTTCAGTTCGGCTTCATACGAAAGGTGTTGCAGTTGGCAACCGCCGCACTGGTTATAGACCGGGCAAGGTGGTTCAACGCGATCGACACTCTTCGTTTTTTGACGGATGATCCGTCCGAAACCGTACGATTTCGTCGTTTTCGTGATTTTCACTTTCACTTGCTCTGTCGGCAATGCACCGGGAATAAAGACCGTGTAGCCGTCAATCCGGGCGACACCAGAACCGTCGTGCGTCAAATCGACGATCTCGACGACGTGCTCATCATTTTTTTGTACTGGAATCATCTTGTTTCCTCCTAAAAACCCTGCGCTTTACGCGAGGTTTGTTTCTTCTTCTTCAGCTCGTAACTGTACATTGATCGTTTCCATCTCATCGATCCGGAATTTCGGCGTCATGACGTCGAAATGCGACCGAAGATTCGTCATCTCGCCTTCACAGATTCCGCCGAATTCACCATCGATGTTCAAGCTCATTTCGGATGTATTTTTCATCCGGACGAATGACGTCGTCACGTGTTCGACACATGGATCAGAGAAATGATCGCCTTTTAAAGCCAAACGCATCACGCGAATCAACTCGACAAGATTACATTTTTTCAAAATGAATAAATCAAACCGTCCATCATTGAGGGAGGCATTGGGCGAGAGCTTCTCGAACCCGCCTACGGAATTGGTGTTCGATGTCAAAAAGAGCATGACTTCACCTTTAAAGATCCCGCGTTCATGCTCAAGCTCAACGTACGTCGGACGGATTTGCGGAAGTTTTTCCATTCCCTTGACGTAGTACGCCAACTGTCCAAGTGCTGTCTTCAGCTTTGACGGGACTTCGTAGGACAATTCCGTCATGATGCCACCACCTGCGATGTTGATGAAGTAATGGGTTCCGGTCGATCCTTCGATCTTACCAATATCAACCGGCATCGTATAACCGGTACAAATGACATCCATCGCCCCTTCAATCGTCAATGGAATCCGCATCGCCCGACCAAAATCATTGGTCGTCCCGACCGGCAAGACACCTAACTTCGGACGAACCGGGTAAGACGCCATCCCGCTGATTACTTCGTTTAACGTACCATCTCCACCTGCAGCAACGACAAGGTCAAATTCGGCTTCACAGGCCCGTGCTGCTTCGTATGTCGCGTCACCGACCGCTTTCGTCGAATAGACGGAAGTCTCATAACCCGCTGCTTCCAGCCGGTCCAAGATATACGGCAGATTTCGCTTTACCATCTCTTTCCCGGAAGTCGGGTTATAAATCACTCGCGCTCTAGGTCTCATAAGATTTTCTCCTTTTTTACTCAACCGATCCATTTGATACATAACTGTTTTATTTTACATGAAGTCCCGGCACATTACAAAGGCAAAAAAAGAAACGCCTGCTTCTCCGCCTTGATGCAAGACGAGAAACAGCCGCTTCCGAATGGTTATTTTAATTTTTCCAATTCCTCATAGAAGAGTTGGTCGAGCAAGGCAGGATTCGCCATGCCTTTTGTTTTCTTCATGATTTGACCGATGACAAACCCTTTTTTCCGGTCGCGTCCGTTGACGAGTTCTTCAACAACCGCTGGATTTGCTTCGAACATCTCAACGACAAGTCCGCGAAGCAGTCCTTCATCCGAAATTTGAGCCAGTCCTTGTTCTTCGACGTAATCACGTGGCTCGACGCCTTGTTCGATGACTGCCGTGAAGACTTGTTTCGCGATTTTTGATGAAATCGTGCCGCCGGCGATCAATTCGATCATTGCCGCAAGACGGACCGGTGTCAACTTGATCGTGTCAAACGTTTCCGTCGATTTGTTCAAGTGACCTTGGACTTCACCGACCGTCCAGTTCGCCGCTGCTTTCGGTTCCGCACCGGCTGCAATCGTCGCTTCGAAGTATTCCGCCATCTCACGTGTGACCGTCAGTTGTTTCGCGTCATACGCCGATAGACCGAGCGCTTCCTGATACCGGACACGGCGGGCATCCGGTAATTCCGGGATACCGGCACGAATCGCTTCTTTCCAGTCATGATCGAGGACCAACTTAACGAGATCCGGTTCCGGGAAGTAGCGGTAATCAGACGCGCCTTCTTTGACCCGCATCAAGACGGTTTGTTTTTTCGCTTCGTCAAAACGAAGTGTCTCCTGGCGCATGACACCGCCGGATAACAACAGCTTACGGTGGCGGTCTTCTTCAAACTCCAGACCTTTTAAGACGTTTCCGAACGAGTTTAAGTTCTTCAGCTCGGTTTTTGTCCCGAACTTCTCTTGCCCGTAGGGACGCACAGAGATGTTACAGTCGCACCGCAACGAACCTTCTTCCATCTTAACGTCCGAGACGCCAGCATACTGCAACACTTCTTTGAGACGTTCGAGATACGCGACCGCTTCTTTTGGTGAGCGCATGTCCGCTTCACTGACGATCTCGATCAACGGTGCGCCTGTCCGGTTGAAGTCGACGACCGAATGGTTGGCACCGGTGTGGTTCATCTTCCCGGCATCTTCTTCCAGGTGAACGCGTTCGATCCGGAACCGTTTTGTTTCGCCGTCCACTTCAGCATCAATGTAGCCGTCAAAACCGATTGGCTGATCAAACTGCGAAATTTGATAGGCTTTTGGCGTATCCGGATAAAAATAGTTTTTCCGGTCGAATTTCGTTTGATCGGCAACGTGACAGTTCAAAGCCATTGCCGCACGAACGGCCAGTTCGACCGCTTTTTCATTGATTTTCGGCAGGACGCCGGGATGTCCGAGACAGATCGGGCACGTCTTCGTGTTCGTTTCCGCTCCGTATTCCCGGGCACAGCCACAAAACATCTTTGTATTCGTATTTAATTCGGCATGGACCTCAATACCGATGACTGTTTCAAAGTTCATAAGGCATTCTCCTTTATAACTTCGGAAGCGCGAATCCACCGGTCGCAAGCTCAAATGCATGCGCAGCACGATAAATCGTCGCCTCGTCAAAGTGTTTTCCGATGATTTGCAGACCGACCGGTAATCCGTCGACGAGACCGGCTGGAACCGAAATCGCCGGTACACCTGCCAAATTGATCGGAATCGTCAAGATATCGTTCGCATACATCGTGACCGGATCATCGTTCTGTGCCCCGAGTTCAAAGGCTGGAGTCGGTGCAGTTGGTCCGATGATGACATCGTATTTCGCAAGGACTTGGTCAAAATCTTGTTTGATCAATGTCCGTGCTTGTTGTGCTTTTTTATAGTACGCATCGTAATAGCCTGAGCTGAGGGCATACGTTCCGAGCATGATCCGGCGTTTGACTTCGTCACCAAAACCTTGAGCGCGCGAATACTTGAAGACATCTTCGAGCGCATCGGCTTCGGCGCGGACACCATAACGGATGCCGTCGAAACGTGCCAAGTTCGATGAGGCTTCTGAAGAAGCGAGTAAGTAATATGTCGCAAGCGCATATTTCGAGTTCGGAAGCGAGACTTCATCGACCGTCGCACCAAGCGACTCAAGTTTCTTGATGGCCGTCCGGATATTCTCCTTGACGCCTTCACTGACACCTTCGCCGAAATATTCTTTCGGAACGGCAATCTTCAAGCCTTTAATGTCACCCGTCAATGCTTGAGTATAATCGGTCGGGTTGACGTTAGCCGACGTTGAATCCATGTCGCAGTGTCCGGCAATCGCACTCAATAAGTACGCATTGTCTTCGACAGTCCGTGTCACCGGTCCGATTTGATCGAGTGACGACGCGAAGGCGACGAGACCGAAACGCGAGACAAGACCGTATGTCGGTTTTAAACCGACGACACCACAATACGCAGCCGGCTGACGAATCGAACCGCCCGTATCAGAACCAAGGCTGAACAAGACTTCTCCTGCTGCGACAGCTGCCGCTGAACCGCCTGACGAACCGCCCGGTACGTGTTTTGTGTTCCACGGGTTGCGAACCGGCTTATACGCCGAGTTTTCGTTTGATGATCCCATCGCGAATTCATCCATGTTCAACTTCCCGATTGTGACGGCACCTGCTTCATGCAGCCGTTCGACGACCGTCGCATCGTGAGCCGGTACGAAGTTTTCAAGGAACTTCGAACCACATGTCGTCGTCATTCCTTTTGTGACGATGTTGTCTTTGACACCAATCGGCAAACCGAATAACGGGCTTGCTTCGTGTTTTGCGATTTCGTCCATTCGTTTTGCTTGTTCGAAAGCATCTTCATTCAGAGACAAAAAGGCTCCGATTTTTCCATCAACGCGGTCAATCCGGTCAAAGGATTCTTGGACAAGTTCAGATACTTTAACTTCCCCATCTTTGACGAGTGTGTGTAAGTTCTTTACACCATGTTCAAAAAGTGACATATCGGTGGTCTCCTCCTTATTCGAACACTGCCGGGACGCGGACTTGTCCGTCTTCCCAATCAGGTGCGAGTCGTTCTACTTCCGTACGCGGAAGTGATGGGCGTACTTCGTCTTTACGCAAGACGTTTTTGAGATCGAGGACGTGTGTCGTCGGTTCGACCCCTGTCGTATCGAGCTCATTTAATTGTTCTGCAAACCCAAGAATCTTCTCGAGTTGAACGGTAAATTGTTGAACCTCTTCATCTGTTACGGCGAGACGTGCTAAATGCGCCACATGGCGGACTTGTTCTTCATTAATCTTTGCCATCTGATTCCACCTCCGGAACTTTTTCAATATATTTTACACTATTTCTAATCATAGCACTTTTTGTCCAGACAAAAAAGACGATGGTGCATCGGGGGGAGGTCCGCACCATCGTCCTTATAGGGGTAGCAAAGCTTCCGGGCAGAAAGCTTCTAGTTATGAATTACCCAAGCTGTCGAGAAGCAAAACAAAAAATCTGAATATTCAAAACAGCATTACCAAAAAAATGAGAGAGGTTCCCCTCTCCCATTCCTCTGTGCATCGTTACACTACTTTCCGTTCTTGTTCCGCTCCTTTAAGCTGAGCTTGGACGGCATCAAATTCATCATAAATTGCCTGACTTGGCGCTTTCGTCAACAGACTACCGACAACGAGCGCAACCGTCGACGCGAAGAACGCAGGAATCATTTCATACAGGTCGGCGATATACGATGGCAGACCACTGACGTTTTGAACCATCAAAATCCATCCGATGACGACGACTGTTCCTGTAATCATCGAGGCAAGAGCCCCATGTTTGTTCATTCGGCGCCATAATAAGCTGAACAGCACGACTGGTCCAAACGCAGCACCAAATCCGGCCCAGGCATATCCGACGAGTGTTAAAATTGATTTTTGAGCACCAAACGACAACAAAATCGCAAGGACAGCAACCACGAGGACCATCACACGACCGACGACCATCAGTTCCTTATCCGACGCATTCCGCTTCAAGAACCGTTGATAAAAATCATTTGTTGCGGCACTTGATGAAACAAGTAACTGCGTCGAAATCGTTGACATGATGGCAGCGAGTAACGCTGCCAGTAACAAACCGGTCACGAACCCTGGGAATAGATCACGCGACAATTGAATGAAGACGTTCTCCGGATTTTCGAGCGTCCCGCCTTGTTGCGTGAAGTAAGCGTATCCGAACAAGCCTGTCACCATCGCGCCGACAATCGAGAACGTCATCCAGATCATCCCGACACGACGTGCTGCTTTCATCTCGTGTAAGTTCCGAATCGCCATAAAACGGACGATGATGTGGGGTTGACCAAAGTAACCGAGTCCCCACGCGAGTAATGAAACGATTCCAACAACCGTCGTTCCTTTAAACAATTCCAGTTTCGATCCGTCCGTCGAACGGATCGTCTCAAGCGTCTCATTGATCCCGCCGCTGAGTGACAACGTGACGGCTGGGACGATTAATAAGGCAATGACCATGATCATCCCTTGCACGACATCCGTCCAACTGACGGCGAGGAATCCGCCGAGGAACACATAGGCGATGACGACTCCGGCTAAAATCCATAAACCGGTCGTATATTCCAACCCAAACACCGATTCAAACAACCGACCACCGGCTACAAAACCACTTGACGCGTACATTATAAAGAATATTAAGATAACTCCAGCTGAAACGGTACGCAAAACCCCACTTTTATCGTGGAATCGTTTTTCAAAGTAGTCCGGAATCGTGATTGCATCCCCGGCATGTGCCGTATACGCACGTAAGCGTGGAGCGACGAGCAACCAGTTGGCATACGCACCGAGCAATAATCCGATGACAATCCAGCCACTGGACAGACCAGTTGCAAACATCGCCCCCGGTAATCCCATCAACAGCCACCCACTCATATCGCTTGCTCCTGCTGAGAGCGCAGTGACGACGGGACCAATCGTCCGACCTCCAAGCATATAATCATTCATGTTCTTCGTCCGATAATAGGCGATCACACCAAGCGCGACCATCAGGCCGAGATACAGCAGAATCGCAAACCACATTCCATTCATCCTTGCTCCCCCTTTTCCATGATGTAAAAAGAAAACGGGTATGCAGGTCGCATACCCGTTTCATCTATTAAACATCATTTTAGAACATTTCAGAAGTAGTTTTTGCTTGAAGGTGTAACGTCAAGTAATCTGGACCGCCTGCTTTTGAATCCGTTCCTGACATGTTGAAGCCGCCAAACGGTTGGTATCCAACGATTGCACCTGTGCAACCACGGTTGAAGTACAAGTTACCGACGTGGAAATTCGCACGTGCGTACTCTTGATTCGTCCGGTCTTGCGTGATGACAGCACCTGTCAAACCGTATTCCGTGTTGTTTGCAATATCGATCGCTTCTTTGAAGTCTTTTGCTTTCGTGAACGCCACGACCGGTCCGAAGATTTCTTCCTGCATCAGACGATCCGTCGGCTTTACATCCGCGACGATTGTCGGCGAGACGAAGTATCCTGTTGAATCGTCAGCCGTACCACCCGCTGCGATCCGGCCTTCTTGTTTCGCGACGTCGAAGTATGACGTGATTTTTTTGAAAGCAGCTGCATCGATGACCGGACCGACGTTGTTCGTCACATCAACCGGGTTCCCGATACTGAGTTTATTCGTGTTCTCGACGACTTTCGCGAGCAACTCGTCGTAGACTGAATCGAGCGCAACGACACGTGAACACGCTGAACATTTTTGACCAGAGAAACCAAATGCGGCTTTTGTGATCATATCTGCTGCGTAGTCGAGATCGGCTGACTCATCGATGACCATCGTGTCTTTTCCGCCCATTTCAGCGATGACACGTTTAAGCCAGATTTGACCGTCATTCAATTTCGAAGCACGTTCGTTGATCCGGAGTCCGACATCACGTGAACCCGTGAAGCTGATGAAACGTGTTTTCGGGTGATCGACGAGGTAGTCACCGACTTCTGCGCCCGGTCCTGGAATGAAGTTCAAGACGCCCGCCGGAAGACCTGCCTGTTCCATGACTTCAACGAATTTTGCAGCGACGACCGGTGTCGTTGATGCTGGTTTCAAGAGAATCGGGTTTCCTGCAACGATCGCAGCAACCGCTGTCCCTGCCATGATCGCAAGTGGGAAGTTCCATGGCGAGATGATGACACCGACACCAAGTGGAATGTAGTCGTACCGGTTGTATTCACCCGGACGGCTCTCGACTTTTTTACCTTCTTTTAAGACAAGCATCTGACGCGCATAGTACTCAAGGAAATCGATCGCTTCTGCTGTATCCGCATCCGCTTCGTTCCATGGTTTGCCCGCTTCTTTGACGAGATAAGCTGAGAATTCATGTTTCCGTTTCCGGATGATGTTCGCCGCTTTGAATAAGACGTCCGCACGAACACTCGGATTAACGAATTTCCACGTCTCAAATGCTTTGACTGCCGCTTGCATCGCATCTTCAGCATGCGCTTGTGTCGCTTTCGAAACGCGTCCGACGATTTCTTCTTTGTTTGCCGGATTGACAGAAACGATTTTGTCCTCTGTCGTCACGCGTTCTCCCCCGATGACGAGTGGATAATCTTTGCCAAGCTCTTTCGATACAAGAGTTAACGCCTCTTCGAACGCTTTCTTGTTTGCTTCCTGTGAGAAGTCCGTGAATGGTTCGTGTTTGTACGGAATCATCTCTATTCCCCCTTTATACTTGCTTTTAATCGCTTACATTCTCCATTGTACAGAAGCATGTCGCCGCTTACAATTATTCTAGCCAAAAAAATGAAGAAGACCGATTTGGCCCCCTTCATGTCCTGCTTATTGCTTCGCCTGTGAAAAGACGATTTCTTCGTTTTTGACGGATACTTGTACGTCTTGTCCCTGGAACAGCCAGTCATCTTGGTCGGAAACGACGAAATGAATTCCATCGACGGTTTCTTCGACTGCCGCCCGGTCAACGGCTTCCATGTGGACTCCGACTGAGAACCCTTGTGTCAGATCAGTTGATCCGCCGTATTTGGCGAAAAATCGGATCGTGTCGCCTTCTTTTGCTTCCATCTCTTCTTTGAAGTATTGTAATGCTTCGTCTGTTACGTGAATTTTCATCTTGAACCCACTCTCCTTTAGTTTAGTGTACCTATTCCCTACTCAAAAAAGCGAATTTCCTGTATGGTGAAGACACAAAGTATTGATGTTTTTCATTAGGAGGAACCAAAAATGAAACGATTGCTGACGATATTAGCGTCAACGAGTATCATCCTCGTCGGATGTGGAAACGATTCTGCTCCGTCTACTGATACTGAATCCCCGAAGTCAACGGAAACGAAACAAACCAAACAAGCGGATCAAGACGTTCTCGCTGTCTACAAGACGTACCAACAAACCGTCGGGCAGTCCGGTGCGGCTGACGCCAAAGCCCTTGCCCGGATCGAATATACCGGAGAGGAACAATTACTCCGCCCTGCCATGCTTGGTGCTAAAAACTTAAAAATCAAACCGGGTAAGGTCGTCAAAAGCTTTCAAGAAGGGAATGTAGCTTACGTCATTCACGAGTTTAACGATGAAGACGGTTCCCCCCTCCCGAACCGGGCGTCCAAGCTGTTTTTGAAGCAGGAAGATGAATGGAAGGTCGTCATCGTCCCGACGACATTTGAGCCTGCAGTCTTTACGACACTCGCCTCGATGTTTGATTCCTTTAATGCCGACGAATATGGGGTCAACGCGAAAGCCGCGGAAGCCGTCGGGAATACGAAAGAAGATCAACAAGACGAAGTCTTCACACGCGTCAATGCCCAGACAGACTATATGGCGCTTGAGATGAACAGCAACATCTTGATGATTTACGGTCAAGCCCTCGGCAATGAAGGAAATCCGGAGACACTGGTCGACTATTATGAAGATTACGCCGACTGGTACCGTGATGAACAAGCCTTGTTGCTAAAGACGGCAAAAGCCGGCACGGATTTCGAAAAATATTTGATTGCTCTTGACCCTTTAAAAGAAAGCCTGCAAAAGAAGCTCGAAAAATACGCCGACCAGTTAAACATGGAACTCGGCTGAGGAGGACTATTCATGAACAAACTTGATTTCACACTGCCTAATGCACAAGGAGACTTGATTTCGTTAAGTGATTACCGCGGCAAAAAAGTCATCCTCTACTTCTATCCCAAAGATTCTACACCGGGCTGTACGACAGAAGCCTGTGATTTCCGTGACGCAACGGAAGCCTTCGCTGCGAAAAATACCGTCATCCTCGGTATTTCGGCTGACAGTCAAAAACGGCACCAGAACTTTATTTCGAAATACGAACTTCCATTCGAGTTATTGTCCGATGTCGAGCATACCGTCTGTGAACAGTATGGCGTCTGGCAACTTAAAAAGAATTACGGAAAGGAATATTATGGAATTGTTCGCTCGACGTTTTTAATTAACGAATCAGGTGAACTAATTCAGGAGTGGCGTTCTGTAAAAGTCAAAGACCATGTCGCAGAAGCACTTTCCTTTCTTGACCAACTCGATTGATCGACCCGAAAACACGCGAAGCGATTCGCGTGTTTTCATTTTCAATTCCTATTTCCTTCCCAATATTATCCTCCCTAAAAAATTATTTTTACAAAAAAAACGTTGATAACACATGAAATTTTAATGATTTTGAAATAATCTGAAAATAAGCTATTGATTTTTCTGAATATTGTATTTATTATTGGTAACAAGTTGATCCGGTGCTTTCCTTCAACAAATAAAAGGCGATGACCCCTCTTATTTTTTATAGGACACCGGATCGCTATTCTAATCGGTACTCATATTTCAATCATATATATTCATTCTTGGGAGGGAACTTATTATTATGAAGAAGAAAAAGACACTCGCACTCGTTGGTGCCCTGACAATCGCTGGATCAAGCCTTGCTGCTTGTAGTTCTACGGACGACTCAAAAGAGACATCAGGTTCTACGGATACGAAAAAAGCATCGGACAAACAAGTCCTTAACCTGACAAGCGGTTCAGATATCCCGGCACTCAGCCCAACCGTTGCAACGGACTCCGTTTCATTCACAGTCCTCAATAACGTTCAAGAAGGTCTGTTCCGCCTTGATGAGAAACAAGAAGCAACACCTGGTGTCGCTGAAAGTGTAGACGTCTCTGAAGATGGTCTTACATACACATTCAAATTACGTGATTCAAAGTGGTCGGACGGAAGTGACGTCACGGCGAAAGACTTCGAGTATGCCTGGAAACGTGTCCTTGATCCAAAAAGCGGATCGCAATATGCGTACATCATGTATATCATCGACGGTGCAGAAGCGTACAACACTGGAAAAGGAAAACCAGCTGATGTCGGCGTCAAAGCAGTGGACGACAAAACACTTGAAGTTAAGCTGACACAACCGGCTGAATACTTTAAAGCGTTGACGGGCTTCGGTTCGTTCATGCCGCTCAAACAAGAATTCGTCGAAGAAAAAGGAAAAGACTTTGCGACAAACCCAGAAAACTTCCTCTACAACGGACCGTTCCAACTCACGGACTGGAAAACAGAAGTCGGCTGGAGCTACAAGAAAAACGATCAGTACTGGGATGCCGACACGGTTAAACTTGAAGAAGTGAACTACAAAGTCGTCAAGGAAGTTTCGACTTCCGTCAACCTCTATGAAAAAGGTGACATCGACACAGTCGGTCTGACAAGTGAGTTCGTTGATCAGTATAAAGACAGTGATGAGTTCGACACACGTCTTGATGCTTCGATGTACTACATCCAAATGAACTTCAAAAATGAACTGCTCAAAAACAAAGACATCCGGAAAGCAATCGATTCTGGTTACGACAAAGAGCAGATGGCAGCAGTTCTTTTGAACAACGGATCAATCCCTGCCTACTACTATGTGCCTAAAGAATTCGCAAAAGGTCCGGACGGAAAAGACTTCCGTGACGGCAACGAAGGATTCGGCTCATTCGACGCTTCATCTGCAAAAGCTTCGTTCGAGAAAGGTCTGAAAGACGTCGGCAAGAAGACAGTCAAACTTGAACTTCTCTCGTATGATGACGACAACTCGAAGAAAATCTCTGAGTACCTCAAAGGCGAGTGGGAGAAAAACCTTCCGGGTCTTGAAGTTACAATCAAACAACAGCCGTTTAAAAACAAGCTGGAGCTTGAATCAAAAGGCGAGTTCGAACTTTCATTCGCTGGTTGGGGACCTGACTATCAGGATCCGATGACATTCCTCGATATGTGGATGACAGGTGGACCGTACAACCGCGGTGGCTACTCAAGCGACCAGTATGATTCACTCATCAAATCGGCAATGAAGGAAACGGATGCTGAGAAACGTTGGCAGTCCCTCAAAGACGCAGAGAAAGTTTTACTTGAAGACGATCAAGCGATCTCGGTTATGTACCAACGCGGTGCTTCACTCTTACGTAAGCCTTACGTCAAGGGAATCGTTAACCACAAAGTGGGTGCGGATACTTCGTTCAAATGGACATACATCGAAGGAAAATAAGCAGGACTTCAGACCAGACCGCCATATGCGTGTCTGGTCTTTTTTTCCATATGAGTCAAATGAACTGTTTTTATATCATTCATTAAAAATTGATAACATTCTGTTTTCATTTGAATTACTTCCATTTATACTTAGCTGAAGAATGATTTTCACTTTATTTACAATATTTCACGGTAATTATTCATAATTAATGGAAAAGCGCCGATATATTCTATACAGAGGACTTTTGCCTCAACTATTACGATTGACTAGGAAGGAGGACTCACCCTTGAAACAACGTGTACTTACGAGTCAGCAAGCATGGACGGAGGAACAATTGGAAATGATCCAAGCCATCCAAGCATTGGGCGAGCTGATTCAAGACCGTCCCCGCCGGACGATTTACCGTCGCTACGCCATCGAACATGGTTGGCCACAACCTGAGACCATCATCCGTCAGTTCGGTTCTTGGCCGGAAGCCTTATCCGCAGCCGGATACGAATGGCATATCGATCAGCAACCGGAAGAACTCGAGCGTGCTCCAAAATATACGAAAGATGAAATCTTAAAATCGTTTCATCGTTACGCTCAAGATGTCGGTTCGACGATCACATTAAAGAAGTATCAGATCTGGCGAAAATCGGTTCATCATGCCCCGAGTCATTATCATATCGTGAAGATGTTCGGGTCATGGCATGATGCCTGTACGGCAGCCGGATTAGAAGCCAGTGTGACGTATTCAAAAGCAGAACTTGCCGCTTCACTTCGCCAAGCGATCGAAGAAGTCGGTTTCTCCCTCTCATTCGAAGCATACCGCGAATGGGCAAAACGCAACAACAAACCCTCGACCAAAGCGTTGCTGCACCGCTATGGTTCATGGTCGGCTGCGATTCATGCCATCGAAAGTGAAATCCGGATCAGTAAACAACAGGCTCAATAATCTTGCTTTTATTCTTTATTTTAACGATTCGACGAACACGCCTCGTTCTTTCATCAGAACGAGGCGTGTTTTATTTCCATCGTCTTTCGACTGCCTTCTCCTCTCAACGACAAAAAAAGAACCGCTGATCATTCAGCGGTTCTTGCGTCTCTTCATCAAACGACACGTTCTTTCCATTCCTGATACGATGCGACACGATCTCGTCCTTGGAACTTCGCACCAATGTACATCGCGCGGTCCGCATTCCGGATCAGGCTCGCTAAATCACCGAGCTCGTTTAATGTATCGATTCCGATGCTGGCTGTGATGTTTAATGTATGTTCCTCGATTTGAATCGGATTGGCATGAAGCGTCTCACGAATCCGTTCGGCGACGATTTGTGCGGAATCAAGATCGGTGTTCGGCAATAAGACGACAAACTCTTCACCACCATACCGGGCGACGAGATCCGTGATGCGTGTCGCCTGCATCAAAAGTTTGGCGACTTCGAACAACACGACGTCCCCTACTTCGTGCCCATACGTATCATTGATTTGCTTGAAGTGATCCAAATCAATCATTAAGGCCGAGAACGGATAGAGGTCCCGTTGTCTGATCCGTCGATCGCCCCACTCCTGTAAGGCACGGTAGTTCGGCAATTTGGTCATCGCATCAGTCCGGCTGTCCGTCAAGAGGCGTTCCCGCTCCTGCGCCCGTTCGACGGCCCAAGACAGCACACGTAACGCCCGGTACAGTTCATAGCCAAAATCTTTTGTGAATTCACCGCTCGCCTCGGATGCCAAGAATAAGGAGCAGTTGATTTTTTCCGTTGCTTCCGGCTGAATGAATAAAATGGACTGGGTTTCTTCCGGAACACAATCATAGAGACGGATATCCCATTCTTGCTGCATGCCATATAGCAGCACTTCTTCTTTTTCTTCGATGATTTCTTCGATGACAATCCCCCGGACATGATCGGCTTTTAATTTCCGCCCATCCTTCAACGAATAGTAAACGGAATGACCATCACTGAAGTCAAACTTGATCCAGGCGATATCAGGACGAACAAAATGATTTAATTGCCGGAGATACCGCTCGATGATGAACTGAGCATCGCCGTCTTTCCAGGCCGCTTCTTTTAAACGTTCAATTTGTTCCCAGTGTTCCATCCGATCACTAGCATGAACGGAACTGCCGAGTGAACGTTTGATGATGAAGAGCGCAAAGGCGGTCATGACCAGACCACTGTTTCCGTTGTTTTGCACCATCAATGTACTGAAAACACCAAACAATAACTCTGCCCCGATGACGACAGCTTCAAAACGTAATAACGGTAACATGACACTGCTCGGAATATTTTCACCGAGTAAAAAATTCGATAGTTTGTATTGGAACAATAAGACACACCATAAAATCACGACCATGACGAGCAATGGTCCAAGATTCTGAATCAAGGTGAAATCTTGCCCGTGTGTGCCGCCTAACGCATTGTAGGCAAGCCCTGCCGGCAAGATCAATAATAATTCGAGCGTGACGTTAAACGGATAATTATGTAGCATACGTCTCCGTCCGATTGCCGTGTGAACAGTCCGTAATTGATAAATCAACATCGTTAATTGACCGACACAGACGGCTGATAATAAACCATATGTTAAAAAAGTAAAAAGAACGAATCCAAAATGAAAGGTAAAACTCATATGTCTTCTGCGAACCGGATCAATGACAAAAATCGTAGCCAAGACCACAACCAGCATGAATGTAAAAAAATCGATACTCGGACTGTAATCTCTTGTTTTCGCCAGTAGGTCTATCCCAATGACCACAAGAAAAAAGACAATCCAGCTTCGAAGGAGATATTGTTGAAAGCGACGCACGTTGACTTCCCCTTCCCAAAACATTTTTGTATATAAATGGAAAACACAATTTTATTATTCCTTACCTGAGCATGGAAGTCTATTCTGAACGCGCTAATTTGTTACACTGATAATAGAGGTGATCATTCAGTGACTAATCAATTTACAAAAGAAGCATTTAATGCGTTTCAAATCGATGGACTGGAACAACGGATGGAGGCGATTCGGGAACGGATACAGCCCGTCTTCAGACAGATCGGGCAAGACGTTTCTCCTGATTTAACCGTTCATCTTGCAGAAGATATGTATGTGCATATCGCACAGCATGCACGTCGGAAAGTAAATCCACCCAATGATACGTGGATGGCCTTTTCTCCTAACAAAAGAGGGTATAAAAAACATCCTCATTTTCAAGTCGGTCTGTTCGATGACCACTTATTCATCTGGTTGGCCTATATTTACGAGCTTCCGAACAAATCACAGTACGCGACCAAGTTGTTGGAACAGCAGCAGCTCCTGCATGCGCTCCCGTCTGACTTCGTCATTTCCTATGACCATATGAAAAAGGACGCACAGCCGATTGATGAGACGACGCTCGAGCAAGGTCTCGTCCGCTTCCGGGATGTAAAAAAGGCAGAGTTTTTAGTCGGTCGCCATGTCTCGGCAGATCAAGTCAGTGCGATGTCACATGATGACTTAGTCCAGATGATTCGAAATACCTACGAACAACTCGTCCCAATCTATAAAAAGATTAAATAAAAAGGATGGCCTAAAAGGTCATCCTTTGTTCGTTAGTTATATTTTACTAGAATTGACATGACTTGTGTACGGTCAGAATTTAAATTTAGATAAATGTTGACCTGTTTCGTCGAAACCGTCATGACATTAAACGTTTTATCGAGCTTGGCCGTTGAATAGGCTTTTTGAACTTCTTTGACAGAGACTGTTCGATCAACTGCTTTCGGGTTGTAGACGATTGCCGAAACTTTCGCTTTCCGATCCGGCACGCCGAATGTTGAACAATAATGAACGGCTTTGTTTGGTGTGACTAAGCCTTTCCCGCTTTGGCACCACGTCGAGTTTCTTTCCCCTTTATACGCGTTATGTACCTGAGCTAAAGTCGTCTGTTCGAGTTTCACTTTGTTGTCGGTCGATTTTGCTTGTGTCGCACTTGTTTTGATTTGTTTCAACCAATCGACGTCCGTCGGTTTGGCAGCTTCTGCAGATTCGTTATATGAAGGACCTGAGACAAGGCTCACGGTAAGTGCGGCAGTTAAGATAAGACCAAAAATTTGTTTCATGATGTACTCCCCCTTGAATTGCTTGATAAATATCTCATTCCCCCATTTTTGAAATACTATTCACTTTCAATACATTTTTTTAAAAAATATTTTAAAAAAAGTTGTCACCTTAAAAGGCGACAACTTTTCTTTGTTATTTCTTATGCATCTTAAACTCTAAAAATAGCTCATTATAATGAGCCAACATTTCTTTACCGAGATTTTCATATACTTCTAGTGTATCCGTGACTTCTTTGTTCGGATAAAAACGTTCATCTTCCCGCACTTCTTTATCCAGTAATTTCAGAGCCGCTGCGTTCGGTGTCGAGTAGCCGACGTAATCGGCATTCTTCGCCGCATTCTCCGGCTCAAGCATGAAGTCGATGAACTGGTGCGCCCCGTCCACATTTTTCGCTGTTTTCGGAATGACGATATTATCGAACCAGACATTGGAACCTTCTTTCGGAATCACATAGTTTAAATTTTCATTTTCACTCATGATTTCATTGGCATCACCCGACCAGACCACGCCGATTCCGGCTTCTTCGTTTGCAAGCAGCAATTTGATTTCATCACCGACAATCGCTTTGATGTTTGGCGTCAACTCCATCAAGTTGGCTTTTGCCGCCTGCAGCTTCGTTTCGTCCGTTTCGTTCAACGAATGACCGAGGCTGTTTAAACTCATCCCCATCACTTCGCGTGCTCCGTCAGCCAGAAGAATTTGATTTTTTAAAGCCGGATCCCAAAGATCTTTCCAACTCGTTGGTTGTTTCCCGTCAATCAATTTCTCGTTATAGACGATACCTACCGTTCCCCAAAAGTAAGGGATCGAGTAGCGATTGCCCGGATCAAACGATAAATCCAAGAAACGTTCATCGATGTTTTTGAGATTCGGGATTTTCGTCTGATCAATCGGCAGGACCAACTCTTCATCGATCATCTTCGCGATGGCATAATCGGAAGGAACCGCAATGTCATACGTTGTCCCGCCCTGTTCGACTTTCGTCAGCATCGCTTCGTTCGAATCAAACGTTTGGTAAACGACTTTGATACCCGACTCTTTTTCAAACTGGTCAATCAGTTCAGGATCGATATAATCGCCCCAGTTATAGATGTTCAAGACATTTTCACCCGAATACCCTTGTGTCGCGTTTAACCGGTTCAAAGCAAATAAAATGATCCCCGATATTAGAAAAATCGCGACGAACAATTGAATAAGTTTTTTCATCGGTTATTTCACCTCCGGTCGGGACAGCTTCATCGCAGCACGTTGGTTTAAGAAGTAGTAGCCGATGACAAGCAGGAACGTGAACAGGAAAATCACTGTCGATAAGGCATTGATTTTCATTGAAATTCCTTGTCGGGCGAGTGAATAAATTTCAACGGACAAGGTCGTGAATCCGTTCCCCGTCACAAAAAACGTCACGGCAAAATCATCAAGCGAATACGTCAACGCCGTAAAGAATCCGGCAAAGATTCCCGGCGTGATGTACGGCAGGATGACCTTCGTCAAGACATCGAGTCGGCTTGCGCCCAAATCACGCGCCGCATCGACGAGCGTCGGACTCATCTCCTGCAGTTTCGGAAGAACCAAAATGACGACGATCGGGACGGAAAACGCAATATGCGATAACAATACCGACGTAAACCCGAGTTTAATCCCAAGCATCGTAAAGAAAATCAAGAACGATGCCCCGATGATGACGTCCGGACTGACGATTAAGATGCTGTTGAGCGTCAACAGCGACGTCTCAATCCGCTTGCGTCGGACCGCCTGAATTCCGATCGCCCCAAATACACCGATAATCGTGGAAATCGCTGCCGATAAGAGGGCAATGACCAAGGTGTTCAAGACGATGATCAAAAGCCGTGAATCCTGGAAAACTTCTTTGTACCAGTCCCAAGTGAAGGACTCGAAATTTGTCATGTTATCGGCACTGTTGAACGAGTAAAATGCCAGGTAAAGAATCGGTGCGTACAAGATGATGAAGACACCGATTAAATAGAGATTCGCTAGTTTCAGTCGTTTCATCACGTTGTCGCCCCTTTCTTCCGTTTTGTGCTCGTCAAAGCAAGAATGATGGCCATTGCGATGATCAAGAAGACGGCGATCGTCGCACCCATGCCCCAGTTCTGCGTGACGAGGAATTGTTGCTCAATCGCTGTCCCCAGCGTGATGACACGGTTCCCGGCAATCAGACGTGTAATCATGAACAGCGACAGCGCCGGAATGAAGACGAGCTGACAGCCTGATTTGACGCCGTCAAGCGTCAACGGGAAGACAACCCGGCGGAACGTCATGAAGTTTGAAGCCCCGAGATCCCGTGCCGCAAAGACAAGCGATGGATTGAGTTTTTCAAGCGCATTAAAAATCGGCAGAATCATAAACGGAATGAAGATGTAGACGGAAACGAACACAAAGCTGAAATCCGTGAACAAAATCTGTTGCCGACCGATGCCGATCGCTTCAAGCGTCTGGTTCGCCAGTCCGTACGTACTGAACAGACCGATGAAGGCATACGCTTTAAGCAATAAGTTGATCCATGTCGGTAAGATAATCAACAATAACCAGAGTTGCTTATGTTTCGTTTTCGTCAGCAGATACGCCGTCGGATAACCGATAGCGAGTGAAAATACCGTGATTAAAAAGGCATACCAAAATGAACTTAACGTCATTGTCAAATAGGTTGAGCTGAAGAACTTTTGATAGTTAATGAGCGAAAAGTTCCCTTCAAGATCCAAAAACGAATAATAGACGACAAGGACGATCGGCGCGATGACGAACAGCGCAATCCAAAAACTATACGGGATGAGATACCAGTTGCGTGTTTTTTGCATCAGAGCACCCCGTCGTAGGATTCCAGACGTTTATCAAATTCCTCTTCCGTCTCATTCAGACGCATGACGTGGATTGCTTCCGGATCAAACGTCAGACCGATTTGTTCGCCGACGGTCGCTTTTTTCGTACTGTGAACGAGCCACTCGTTTCCGACCTCGTCCATGCAGGCAATCTCATAATGAACGCCGCGGAATAACTGGGAATCGACCGTGACACGTAACTTCCCTTGCGCAACACCCGTGATCTCCAGGTCTTCCGGACGGATGACGATTTCAACCGGCTCATTCAACTCAAGCCCCCGGTCGACACAATCAAATTCGTTTTCCGCGAACGATACGCGGTAATCCGACAGCATCCGGCCCGGGATGATGTTCGATTCGCCGATGAAGTCCGCGACGAAGCGGTTGATCGGTTCATCGTAAATATCCGTCGGTGTTCCCGATTGTTGAATCAGACCGTGATTCAGGACAAAGATTTCATCCGACATCGCCAGTGCTTCCTCTTGGTCGTGTGTGACGAAGATGAATGTGATGCCGAGACGACGTTGTAAATCCCGTAGTTCATATTGCATCTCGGTCCGGAGTTTTAAATCGAGTGCCGATAACGGTTCATCCAGCAAGATGACTTCCGGCTCATTGACGATGGCCCGGGCAATCGCTACCCGTTGACGTTGTCCACCCGACATTTCTGTGATTTCCCGCGATTCATATCCGGACAAATTGACGAACTTCAACGCATCAAGCACACGTGTCTTGATTTCCGCTTCCTTCATCTTCTTGATCCGCAGACCAAATGCGATGTTTTCAAAAACATTTAAATGTGGGAACAAAGCATAATCCTGAAAAACCGTATTGACCTGTCGTTTATTGGCAGGAACATCATTGATTCGTTTCCCGTTAAACAGAATATCGCCTTCCGTCGCCTCCGTGAATCCGGCAATCAGGCGTAAGACGGTGGTCTTTCCGCAACCCGATGGTCCGAGCAAGGTATAGAATTTTCCGCGTTCGATCTCAAAACTGACCCGATCGAGGACGGTCTGATCGTCAAACCGTTTTGTCACGTCTGTAAATTGAATGATTGTGTTCTCTGCCAAGTTCTGTTCCTCCTTATAGGTACGAATCCGTTGCCGTGACCAGTACCTTTGTCTTCATATCCGATTCGTTTCGTAATTGATGAATTTCCGAAGCCTTATAGTATAATGTCTCGCCTTGGGCTGCGATATAGGATTGTCGTCCCAGCTGAAGTGTCACACGTCCTTCTAACACGTAGACAAACGTCTCGGCTCCTGACGGTTCGTATGTCTTGAACGCGCCTCCTGGCGCCAATTGAAGTAATACCGGTTCCATATCTTTCTCGTTTGATTCTGGTATCAACCACGTCACGTGATACCCTTGCTCTATATCTTCATAACTCGTGACATCATTTTGTGCATAGACGACCTTTTGATTTAATGTATCATCATCGAAAAAATCTTTTGCGGAGATACCGAGTACTTCGAGCAGACTGAATAAGGTCTCAATTGACGGTGAACTGATTTCACGTTCAATCTGCGAGATGTATCCTTTACTCAAATCCGTTCTTTCACCGAGCTCTTCTTGTGTCAGCCCTTTTTGAAGACGCAGATTCTTGATTTTATTGCCGATCGTACGCAATCCACGCCCTCCTTTTGATTCGCTAGTTTAGTATAAGACGACTTTAAGTTTACTAATCACGTACCGATTATAGCGTATTCAGTCAATTAATCAACTAAAATGTTTTAATTTTTCCGAGGTTCATTTGACAGCGATAACGCTTACACCTACAATTAATATCAGGTACTAAAACAAGGAGGAGACAGCATGAAAATTGCATGGATTACAGACAGTACAACCATTTTACCGGACTCGATCGCCGGCCGTGACGACCTGACCGTCGTCCCGCTTCTCGTCATGAAGGATGGCGAGAGTTTTGTCGACGGCGTCGACGTCCAAGCAGAAACCGTTTATGAATGGATTGGTGCCAAGCATAAGGTGACGACAAGCCAACCATCGATCGGAACGTTCACCGAACACTATGAACGCTTAAAAGAACAGTACGATATCGGCTTTGCGGTTCATCTATCCAGTGAACTGAGCGGTACGTACAATGCTTCGGTCCAAGGAGCAGAGATTGCCGGTTTTCGGTTGATTGCCATCGATTCCCGTTGCGGGATCTATCCGGCAGGTCAACTGTTGGCGGAAGCGATCGAAATGGCAGCAACAGGTGCTGCCGTCGAAGACATCGAACAATACATTCTGAACCGTCGACTCGATCATCATATTGAATTTACTGTCGCCAATTTGGATCAACTGCAGGCCGGCGGGCGGATTTCTTCGACAAAGGCGTTTGTCGGTAATTTGCTTCAACTGCGTCCCCTGTTCCACTTTGAAGACGGAAAAATCGTACCGTATCAGACGGTCCGGACCTTTAAAAAGGCACATGGCAAGATTTTTGATCACCTCGTCGAGATGCTCGAGAGCGGCACCGTGACCGATGTCTCGTTGTTTCATGCGACTGCTTACGACTTGGCACTCGAGTGGAAGACGGCGCTTGAGCAACGGTTTGACGTTACGGTCCGAATCGATAATCTGACGCCTGTCCTCGGTTCCCATACCGGTAATCCGGCGATCGGCATGTCCTTCCTCAATCCGACGAGCCGACGATGATGTCTAGAAATTCCGGAATCCGGGTAAACCTCCTTTAGAGATTAAAGGAGGTTTTTGTTTTGAAAAACAAATGGATTTGGCTCAACTGGCTTGGTTTTGTCTTCACGATTGCCATCAATGCGTTAGACGGTGGAAAAACAGGTCGTATTTCGGATACGATTTCGACACTCTTCAAACCCGCAGGTTACGCGTTCTCAATTTGGGGATTGATTTATGCAATTTTACTCGTTTGGTTGATTTTACAGACGATTCCAAAGTTCAAGGAACATGAGATTGCGAAGAAGATTGGTCCGTGGTTCTTGATCAGCTGTCTGTTTAATGCTGCTTGGATCGTCACGTTCTCCTTCAAATTGTTCCCATTGTCTGTCGTCGTCATCGTTGGTCTGTTGCTTTCGTTGATCGTCATTTATTCGAAAATCGATCGCGAGACAAAAGCATTACGCTTTAAGCTTCCGTTTTCGCTCTACCTCGGTTGGGTGTCGGTCGCAACCATCGCCAACATCTTCCTGACACTCGATACAGAAAACATTAACTCCTTGCTTGGCATCGGGGATGCCGGTTGGACGATGATCATGCTGGGTGTCGGTGTCGTCGTCGCCTTATTGTTCATGTTTGCGAACCGCGATCCGATCTATCCGCTCGTTTTCGTCTGGGCCTATATCGCGATCAACTTCCAGTCAGATAACGGACTGGTGGATACGGTCGTCTTGGGCAGCGTCGTCGTTTTACTCGCCGGATATGTCTTCTTGCTCGTCCGGATGCGCCGCCAAGTACACGTGAGCAAGTAACGTTATTTTCCGTTCCGTTCGGCGTATACTAGTATCAAAGGAGTGAATGTCATGCGCATCACATTTACAGAAGCCGCTCTTGGTCGCATCGACCAATTACGTGGCGATACGACAGGTCAATTGCATCTTTACTACGATACAGAAGGTTGTGGTTGCGGGAACTCCGGTATCTTCAGCATCCGGCTTGTCCCTGCCGCAACAGACGAAGATATGACGATCGACTCAAACGTTGGTCCTGTTCTCGTCAAACGTTGGTCGAGCCACTTTCTCGATCAAGAGATGACCCTCGACTACAACGCCGAGAAGAAATCACTGATTTTAAAAAGTGACGGTCAATATTTCAATACGAATGTTCTTGTCACGGATCAAACGGGCTGTCAGCTGACGGCTAACCGATGAATCAAAAAAGGCAGCTTCCTTTACGGAAGCTGCCTTTGTAGTTAGATGGACAGACAGGAGCTGGGTTGATTACAGAGCGAGTCGTATCGTAAATGTACTGCGATTCTGTCTGCATCTTGCACGAGTCGAACAAATCCCTGCCCGGAATCTGTTCATAAAGCTGTTGCGTCCCCCATGATCACACGCATTGTACCCGCGTGCTTATCTAGTATACGTATAAAACAGTAAAACGGATTTCTTTTTTGACAGTTTCAGCCGACATTCAGAACCGTTCGTTCGATCGTCTGCTGGTCCAAATCCTTGACCTGAACCGGGCGGCTGTAATAATACCCTTGTCCATAATCACAACCCAGTCGTTTTAGGAATTCATGTTGTTCGAGCGTCTCGACGCCTTCCGCAACGACTTCAATCCCGAGACTCTTCGCTAGCTGAATGATCATCTCCGTGATCGCCGTCCCCCGCTCATCGTGTGGTACTTCATCAATGAAGGATTTATCAATCTTCAGAATATCGATCGGCAGGTGCTTCAAGTGCGTCAACGAAGATAAGCCTGTTCCGAAATCATCAAGCGCAATCGTTAAACTCAACTGCTTCAATTCACCTAGCATCAAGAGGGCCCGTTCCAAGTTCTCCATGACAGACGTCTCTGTGATTTCGAGTTGCAGTTGCAGCTCTCCGCCATTTTTCAGTGAGTGATGTACGATTTCCTTGATCATCAAGTTGTGTGATTCGGAACGGAAATGCATCGCCGACAGGTTGACTGAGACTTGCCGGATGAAGTGGTCTTCTTCCCGCCACACTTCCATCTGATTGACGGTTTCTTGGAGCACCCACTGCGTCAACCGATGAATCAGACTGTACTTTTCCGCAAGCGGAATGAATTCTGCCGGTGAGATGAATCCAAACTTCGGATGATTCCAACGAATCAGGACTTCCGCCTGTTCCACTTTCCCTGTCGCTAATGCGATTTTCGGTTGATAGACCAGATTAAATTCTTTAAAATCCGTCATCGCCCGACGTAACGAACCGACGATTTGCTGCTCCCGGCGGTCAGAATGGAGAGCTTCATCGTAAATGACGAAACGGTCGCGCCCTTCATTTTTTCCGGCGCGTAAAGCACTTTCCATCTGACCAATCCGCATCTCCAACGTATCTTCCGGATTCGGGACGATGATGCCCATCGTCGCTGTCAGATGAATCTCTTGTCCTTCCAGCGAAATCGGTTGCCGAATCGCTTCCAACACCTCAGTGAATGCTGGCTCGAGCTGATGCGGATCAATGTTTTGAATCAGGAAAAACTGGGTTCCGTTGTACCGGATACACGCTTCATCCTCTCGCAGTAAACCTTTAATCCGATCCGCAAATTGACGAATGACGGCATCTCCTTGATCAAAACCAAACGTATCATTGATCCATTTGTAGCCATCCAGATCAAGTAAGGCCATCGCCATATGTTGTTTGGTCCGGCTGTACTGGGCATCGACTTTGTGCATGTGATGATCGAGCCACCGACGATTATGAAGACCCGTCAAGTGGTCGGTATACGCCATCACCTGCAAGGCCCGACGCTCGAGATGTATATACAATCCAACAATCAGAATGATGATGATGAATACAGGAACGGCCACATTACTCAGGACATTCGATGTCACCGGACCTGCTGCGATCTCAACGTTTGAAGTACTCGGAATACAAAACGTCGTTCCGAGCATACCGACATAATGCATCGTTGAAATACCAAATCCCATCACAATCGCGACGGGAATCAAAATCCGTTTTTTCTTGACATGACGTGTCACGTAGAGCAATAGCAGTGCTACATAGGCGACCGTAATCGCGATCAGGACCGATAAGATAAACAACGTTGCGTCATAACGGACATCGCCGCCGAACTGCATCGCGACCATTCCCAGATAATGCATCATCGCAATTCCGACGCCCATGAAGGTCCCGGCAACCATCACCTTTTTCCAGGTGAGCTCTGAATAATATAATAAATGAAAGGCAATCCATGCGGCCGTCACGGCGGGTACGATCGACAAAAACATCAAGAACCAGTCATAGCTGACCGGGACTGCCAACTCAAATGCCCCCATCCCGACAAAGTGCATGCCCCAGATGGACAATCCCATTGTTAATGAAGATAAAAACAGTGCGCGTTTTTTCAAAAAGGTTGCCTTGGCTAACCGGCGATTTAATTCAAGAGAAGCATAGGATCCGACGATGGCAACGATGACCGATAGGATGACCAATGTCTCTTCATAGTGTTTTGTTAAGATGATCCATTCATTCATGGTAAGTGCCTCTCTTTTTGACTGACATTCCTATTAGTATCGTCTACTTGCCATCATTTCTTCAGTCTTCTTCCGAAATTTCATCAGAATCGATCTGCTTTTTCTAAAATGGACGGACAAACTCGAAAAAGGACAAAAAAAAGATGCCGGAATTCCGGCATCTCGTGTGAGCATTTTTTTATAAAGCGACAGAAGCGACGATTTCACCGGTCGGTTTCTCTAAATCCGGTTCCGGTTCGACGGTGATGGCGACGGCATCAATCGTTCCGTCTCCTTTCAGCGGGAAGACCGCAGCAGCTTCCCCATCTTGTTCAATGACTCCGTTCGCGCGTGGGGTGTCCCCTTGAATCGTCCAGAGCTGATACAACTCCCCTTCTTTTAAAGGCGGTAAATCTTTCAGTTGAACGAGCATATATTCCTGATCATCTTTCGTGAAGATCATGCTTGATCCCTTGATGGAGGCGGTACTCTCAAAGTTGCCCATTCCTTTGACTTCGTCCATCGCGAACTCTTCCTCCGGCGAAGCTTCGTCCTGTGAAAGGAAATACGCGTTGGCACCAAGTGACAGAATTAAGGCGGCCGCAATACTCATCAACCATCCGAGTGGGACGGAACGCTTTTTCTTTTTCTCGGCTTGAGCGGTTTCGAACTCGGAAACGTGTGGCGTTTCCTGACGAACGGGCTCGTTCGATGTCGACTCCAGTGGTTCTTCAGTCGGACGGGCAGATCCGAGGACCTCCCCGAGAATTCTTGATTTCATGCCTGTTGGTACCGGTCGTACCGGAAGCGATTCCGCGATGGGGAGCATCAAGTCTTGCATCTCTTGAAGCGCCTGCTTACAGTCATCACAAGTTGCCAAGTGTGCTTCGAACGCGTCGCGATCGCTAGCTGATAATGTGCCGTTGAAGTAGTCGATTAAGTCATGACAACGTTCTTCCATCAACGTTCCCTCCCGTCTATTATTTTCCGGAGTGATTGGATGGCACTCCTGATTCTCGTTTTTACCGTTCCGAGCGGTAAATTCAATTGATCTGAGATTTGTTGCTGGGTCAATCCTTTAAAATAAACCAGTTCAATCAATTCTTGCTGATCCGGTTTTAATTCGCTGACGGCATTCCGGACCTCCGAAGCGGTCTCCCGTTCCATGACAGTGCGTTCGACGGGTTCATCGAATCCACCATCCCGTTCCTCGACTTCGATTGTCGGTTGTCGTTTTTCACGTCTTAAACAGTCAAGAGCGGCATTGCGGGTAATCGTTAATATCCAAGAGGAGAACTTTCCTTTATCGGTATTAAAATCAACGCGTCCGTTCCATATCTTCATCCAGACTTCTTGAATGACTTCTTCTGATAAACGATCGTTATTCGTAAAGCGATGAGCGAATGAGAACAAAAGCCTTTCGTACTTTTCGTAAAGTGCTTCCAGAGCCAGTTCATCTCCACTGCGCATCTCATGATAAAGCGATTCATCGGATTGAGTATGCATCCTTCTCCTCCTTGTGATCAGTCAGCCTTATCATATAGTATACGCAAGCTGACGCGAAATCGTTTTAGTTTTTTATCTTTTTTCATTTTTTTGTCCACCACATCCATATTCCCTATTCTACTAAAAAATATAGCTCAAAAAGCGGTTGGATTGACAGCAATACCATGATGGGCATAGCATAAAGATATCGAATAGACGGATTGCATCTTAGAATGGAGGAAAATGAATGGATTACGATCGGAAAATGAAGAATCGGGTCAGCCGCATCGAAGGACAACTTCGTGGTATCTTGCGCATGATGGAAGAAGGGCAAGATTGCCGTGATGTCATCACCCAATTGTCCGCTGCGCGTTCCGCGATCGACCGGACGATCGGTGTCGTCGTCAGCTCGAATCTCATCGAGTGTGTCAAAGAAGCGGAACAGTCCGGTGAAGGACAAACTGAAGAATTGGTCAAGGAAGCGGTCAACTTACTTGTCAAAAGTCGTTGATCGTCCCTTTGGATCGTTTACTTGCCCTACTCCGTCTGAATGCGGAGCAGGGCATTTTTGATTCTCTTCATTTAGATGTTTTGCAATCAAGATAAAAAGGAACATTAAAAGGCATGCCTAAAGTGAATTGAATATGAGGAGGAATCGACCATGACCACGTATCAGCTCGATCAAGACCACAGCTCCATTTCATTCTCAGTCAAACATATGATGATTTCAAAAGTAAAAGGGGAATTCCGTGATTTTACGTTTGATGTCAGCGGGGAAGCGCATGATTTAGAACATGCCTCCGCTGTCGTGACGATTCCAGTCTCAACCATCGACACTCGCAGCAATGACCGCGATACGCATTTGAAATCTGCTGACTTTTTTGATGTCGAGCAATATCCGAACATTACTTACCGCGTGACTTCGTTTAAAAAACACTCCGGTGACGAATATGAAGTCACGGGTGATCTGACGATTAAAGACGTCACGCGGACGGAAACGTTTAAGGTCGAGTATGAAGGCAGCGGCGTCGATCCTTGGGGCAATACACGATCCGGTTTTGAAGTGGACGGTAAAATCAAACGCGAAGATTATAACCTGACATGGAATGTCGCACTCGAAGCCGGTGGCGTCTTGGTCGGCAGTGATGTGAAGTTCCAATTGCACCTCGAATTCATTCACGCTTAATCATTAATCAATTCACGTAACAGTATCTGTAGGGGGAAATGATATGACAGTGTCACTTTTTATTGATGTTTCTTGTAAGACCGGTGAATCACCGGTGTACGATGCCAAAACAAAACGATTTTATTTCGTCGATATTCCGGGTCAGCTTCTTTTTTCATATGATTTAACGACAGAAGCATTAAAACCGTATCAGTTGCCAAGCGCGATCACTTCGATCGCCTTGACGGACGCACCGGACTTCTTGCGCGTCACGTCGGCACACGGCTTCGGGACGTTCGACTTAAAAGAAGGACGCCTCTCACTGGAAACCCAGTTGACACTGCCTGAATCGGATCGGATGAACGACGGGAAACTGGATCCGTCCGGTCAATATGTAGCGGGTAGCATCAATGAAGAAGACGGTGAAACAGCGTCGCTGTATCGCTTGCGTCATGACGGTTCAGTCGATGTCTTGCTTGAAAACTTAACGAACTCAAACGGACTCGTTTGGTCGGAAGACGGTAAGACGCTTTACCACATCGATACGCCGACGAAAAAGGTCTATGCCTTTGATTATGCGGCGGATCAACCGTTGACGAACCGTCGTGTCGCCATCGATTTAGAAGACGAGGATGGTTTCCCGGACGGCATGACAAAAGATCGGGACGGTCACGTCTTCATCGCCCATTATGCCGGGTCGTGCTTAACGCGTTGGAATCTTGAAACAGGTGAAAAACTTGCCCATGTCGAGTTCCCTGTCTCGAATCCGACTTGTCCGATTTTGTACGAAGACCGTTTACTCGTTACGACGGCCGCGGACGGCGACGACGCCGAACATGCCGGTGCCGTTTTCGAAGTCACGTATTGATGTTTAAGACTCCCTTTTAAGGGAGTTTTTTTGTGGACGCCTGTACTAAAACAGGCGATACTGAAAGAGAAGCGAATATTTTGACGAGGGAGTGTACCTGGATGCGTATTTCATCGATTGAACGGCTTCATCAACTGCAAACGACCCCGTCCTTTTTTCCGGTCAACTGTTACCTATTTGAAGAAGCAGACAGCCTTACCTTGATTGACACAGGAATCTCACTGAATGCCAAAGCCATCTATTCCGTCATCAAGTCTTTTGATAAACCGTTACAATCCATCATCTTGACCCACGCGCATGCCGATCATGTCGGTTCCCTTGATTTTTTAGCGAGTGCCTTCCCGCTTGCTGAAGTGTCCATCAGTTATCGGGACGCCGCCCTGCTCAGTGGTGACGAATCGCTACGCGAAGGCGAAACGACACCTCTTAAAGGCGGCATTCCGAAAAACATCAAGACCCGTCCTGATCGACTACTCGAAAGCGGACAACAAATCGGCAGTTTAAGTGTCATAGCGTCACCCGGTCATACACCAGGCTCGATTTCCCTCTGGCACGAAGGCAGCCGGACCTTGATTGCCGGAGACGCGTTTCAAACACAAGGTGGACTAGCTGTATCCGGCGACACACGATGGCAGTTCCCCTTCCCGTCCCTCGCTACGTGGGATAAGGACGTGGCACTCCAGTCCGCGCATCAGTTGACGGAGTTGACACCGGACGTGCTAGCGGTCGGTCACGGTCCGCTTGTCGTCGCACCAAGCTTTGATATGCGTCAAGCGGTCGATCGATTCGAACACCTGTTATCCGCTAAAAAGCGAAACGGTTATACCTAAACGAATATACTAAAAAACACCGCCGTTTCTCCCGATCGCATCGCGACAAAGAGGAACGGCGGTGTTTTATTCGTCCAATCATTTTGTTTAATAGTGGTACAAACGGGCTTCATACGGTGCCAACCGTTTTGGATCATGGGTTTCATGATTGGACAACAGCAGTTGCTTCTCAGGCAAAGCGAGCGTCGTCGCGACGGCTTCGTCATGAAGATTCAAGACGATTCGCCATGTGACACCGTCCAGTTCCCGCTCGTAGACGTACAAGTACGGATCTTGAATCGCCAAATCGCGGTAGACGCCGTATACCATGACCGGATGTTTTTTCCGGAAGGCAATCAGTGTCCGGTAAAAGGCGAGGACGGAATGGGGATCTTGTTCCGCCGCCTCGACGTTAATCTCTAAATAATTCGGATTGACCGTCATCCAGGAGTGACCAGATTCCGTGAAGCCCGCCAGTTGGTTTGCGTTCCATTGCATCGGTGTCCGGGAATTGTCCCGCGCCCGCATCTGCATCGATGACAGGACAGTCCCCGGTGATTCACCGGCTGCAACCCGTTCCGCGTATTGGTTCCGGAATGCGACGTCTTGATAGGCCTCCGGGTCAGAAAACCGGATCCCGGTCATGCCGATTTCTTCGCCTTGATAGATATACGGTATGCCGGGTAACGTGTGTAACATCAAACCAAGTAATTTCGCACTTTCGACCCGGTACCGTTCGCTTCCGAACCGTGTCACCTGACGTGTATGATCATGGTTGTTCAGAAACTGGGACGCGACCCCACGCGGATACAATGCGTCATACCACTGTTTTTGAATCTGCTTGAACCGCGGTAAATCCATCGTCTCCATGTCATCCGCTACTTCAAAGTGAAACAGCGTCCGTAATTCATTCCGGTCTTCCCCGACGTACAGCAAACCGTCTTCCGGACCGACGAACGGAATTTCTCCGACCGTAAATAAATCGGTCCCCGCAAGTACTTCGTCATGCATTTCTTGTAAAAAGGAATGGATGCCCGGTTGATTCCCGAGATAGGACAGATCAAAAGGATCGGCAACATCCGAAAACGAGGCACGTTTTTTAATCAGATTGATGACATCCATCCGGAATCCGTCGATGCCTTTGTCCGCCCACCATCGCATCATCGTATAGACGGCTTGTCGGACGGCTGGATGTTCCCAGTTCAAGTCCGGTTGCTCCGATGCAAACGAGTGGAAATAATACTGCTCGCGTGTCTCATCCCACGTCCACGGGCTCGGTGCGAAATAGGAGCGCCAGTTATTCGGAGGTGTTCTTTTTTCCCCATCCTGCCAAATGTACCAGTCCGCCTTCTCGCCCGTCTTGCCACGTCGCGACTCCTCGAACCAAGCGTGTTGATCACTCGTATGGTTGACAACGAGATCAAGAATCAATTTTAAGCCCCGCTCATGGGCTGCCGCAATCAATTCCTCCAAATCGGACAGCGTTCCCGCCTTTTCCATGATCGTGTAATAGTCGGAAATATCATATCCGTTATCGACATCGGGTGATGTATAACAGGGGTTTAACCAGATGACATCCACACCAAGCGACGCGATGTAATCCAACTTTTCGATCACACCCCGTAAATCCCCCATCCCGTCTCCGTTCGAGTCCTTAAAACTGCGCCAATACACTTGATAGACAACGGCTTCTTTCCACCAGGTTCGATTCATCCGATCATCTCCTTAGTTAACTAATCGTCTTCTTGTTCAGTGTATCAAAAACATGAAAGAGAGCGGCCGTTTTTCCCAATTATCAACAATTATGAAAAAACCCTTTTCTTTTGACTGAAAATTCGCTATCCTTGACGACAATACCTAACAAGGAGGAACACAGATGAAACATTTCGCCCCATCGATTGCGATTGATCGGCTGCCCGCTCCGGTCTTTGCTGAACTCGCTCAGCGGATTGGTGCCGTCAAAGCAGCCGGCCACGATGTCATCACGCTTGGTCAAGGAACGCCGGACCAAACCACGCCTGTACATATTTTGGACGCCTTAAAAGAGGCCATCAATGACGCCTCCAATCTGCAATATCCTCCGTTTCGCGGACATGATTTTCTCAAACAGGCCGTAGCCGATTTTTATCAGTCCGAATTCGGTGTGACGATTGATCCTGCTTCTGAGGTCGCCATTTTGCTCGGCAGTAAAGCCGGTATCGTCGCCTTGCCGCAAACAATCGTCAATCCGGGTGAAGGTGTCATTGTTCCCGATCCCGGTTACCCTGACTACCTGTCCGGCGCGGCATTAGCAGGTGCTTACCCGATCACATTACCGCTCCTTGCGGAAAATGCTTTTTTACCTGACTACACGTTACTCGATACGACGGATGTCGAACGGGCGCGGATGCTGTTCCTCAACTACCCGAGCAATCCGACCGGCGCGACGGCGACGGCGGAAGCCTTTGAACAGACGGTCGCTTTCGCTGACGCGAACGATATTTGTGTCGTCCATGACTTGGCATACGGCGGTATCAGTTTTGATGGTCCGACCCGAAGTTTCCTCCAGACCGCAGGAGCGAAAGACGTCGGAATCGAACTCTTTTCGTTATCCAAACGCTTCAACATGTCCGGCTTCCGCATCGCCTTTGCAATCGGGAACCCATCCGTCATCTCAAGTATTGAAACGTACCAGGAACACTTATACGTCAGTGCCTTCACACCCATCCAGCACGCAGCGACCGTCGCCCTCTCAAGCGACCAGACGTGTGTCCGTGAGCTGAGTGCGCTGTATGAAGCCCGTCGCGATGCCTTGTTCGGCAAATTACAAGACATCGGATGGGACGGACCGATCCCTGGTGGTTCGTTCTTCGTCTGGTTGCCGGTCCCGTCCGGCTTTACATCACAAAGCTTTACCGACCACTTGCTGGACGAGGCGCATGTCGCCGTCACACCGGGACATTTCTTCGGTGAATATGGCGAAGGCTACGTCCGGATCAGCTTGATTGCCGACGCCGAACGATTGGTCGAAGCCGCTGAACGAATTGGTCAGCTCAATCTGTTTCAGCAAGCCGTTGCGGAATAATTCTGAAAAAACGTTTGACAGATGGGAATGATTTCCGTTAAAGTAAATCCCAACAGCATATCTACTTATCGCGAGCGACCGAGGGATTAGGCCCAACGACGTCCGGCAACCACCTTTAAGGAACGGTGCCACATCCTACAGAATGTTTCATTCTGAGAGATAAGTTACGAAATCTTACACTTCGTCGCTTTTTTCTGGTTGCTCTTAACTGGAAAAAGGCGATTTTTTTGTATAGGGAGGAAACAACAGATGATTGAATTCAAAGGCATCACCAAGCGGTTTGTACGTGACCGAACACCGATTTTCGCCCTGCGTGACGTCAACTTAACGATTCAGCAAGGAGAAATTTTTGGCATCATCGGTGAATCCGGTGCCGGAAAAAGTACACTGCTGCGCTTGATCAACGGACTCGAAACACCGACCCAAGGAACGGTCAAAGTATCAGGTATCAAACTGTCCGATTTATCCAAAGGCAGCCTAAGAGAGTTGCGCCTGAAGATCGGAATGATCTTTCAACATTTCCAATTAATTCAATCGCGGAACGTTTCCGACAACATCGCGTTCGCCTTAAAAGCAGCCGGCGTCAAACGCAGTGATTTCCCAAGCCGGATCAAAGAACTCGTCGCCCTGGTCGGACTTGAAGGATTTGAGACGAATTTCCCGAGCCAACTCAGCGGCGGACAAAAACAACGGGTCGGGATTGCCCGCGCCCTTGCGAATAATCCGAGTGTCCTGTTATGTGACGAAGCAACATCAGCGCTCGATCCGGTCACGACCCTGCAAATTCTGGAATTGCTGAAGGACTTGAATGAACGGCTTGGTCTGACAATCATCCTGATCACTCACGAGATTGATGTCGTCAAACAGATTTGTCACCGCGTCGCGGTCATGGCTCACGGTGAAGTCGTCGAAGTCGCCAACACCTACGACATATTCAGTCAACCGACCCATGACGTCACAAAACATTACGTCGATACAGCACTCCAAATCGAGTTACCGGAACGGATACTTCGGACGACACCCGGAAAGATCATCCGCCTCCAATTCACGGGAGAAAAGACCGGTGAGAGTACGCTGTCAGAAGCAATCAAACAATTTGATATCTCGGTCAGCATCCTGCACGGCAAGGTCGATTATATTCAAAACGTCGCCTTCGGGGTGTTGATCGTCAGCCTGACCGGTCCAACACTTCATGTCAACCGAGCCCTCACTTGGCTTGAGGAGCAACTCCATACGCTTGAGGTGATTCAGGATGTGGCTTGACCGGATTCAAACGATGTTACCGGAGTTGGCAAAAGCCTTAGGCGAAACGGCCTTGATGGTCGGGATTTCCCTTGGTTTTGCCCTCGTCGTCGGGATTCCGCTGGGAATTCTTTTATTCATCACCGACCGTGGATTGTTTTTCCAAAACGTCTTCGTTCGCAGTATTTTGGACTTTTTCGTTAATATCGTTCGTTCGTTACCGTTCATCATCTTGCTTGTCGCGCTGATTCCACTGACACAATTGTTGCTCGACAATACGATCGGTCCGACGGCCGCTTCTGTCAGCTTAAGTGTTGCCGCTATTCCGTTCCTTGCCCGACTCGTCGAAACCTCACTCCGTGAGATTCCACCGGGCTTGATCGAAGCTGCTGAGGCGTGCGGCGCAACACCGTTTCGTATCATCATCAGCGCTCTGTTACCAGAAGCCCTTCCCGGGATCATCCAAGCGGTGACGTTGACGACAATCAGCCTGATCGGCTTTTCTGCCATGGCCGGCATCGTCGGCGGCGGTGGTGTCGGTGACCTCGCTATCCGCTTCGGTTATTACCGGTATGATAACGTCGTCATGATTGTGACAATCATCGTACTCGTCGTCATCGTCCAAAGTATTCAAGGACTCGGCAATCAACTCGCCCGTCGTGCTGATAAACGTTAAATCCAAAATAGAGACCACTAAGGGAGAGAATGACTATGAAAAAACGATATGCCTTTTTAGCAACAGGATTACTCGGAGCCGGGATTCTTGCCGGCTGTGGCGACAGCAGTGCGAAAGAAGAAACCAAGTCGATTAAGATCGGTGCGACGAGCGGTCCTTACAGTGACATGGTCAAAGAAGCGATTCAGCCTGGTCTTGAAAAGAAAGGCTACAAAGTCGAAATCGTTGAATTCAGCGATTACATCCAGCCGAACATCGCGCTCGGCAGCGGCGACATCGACGCGAACTTGTTCCAACACTCGATCTATCTGAAGACGTTCGCGAAGGAAAAGAATCTCGATCTTAAAGGGCTGATCACTGTTCCAACGGCACCGATGGGCTTATACAGTAAATCCTATAAGTCACTTGATGACGTCAAGACAGGCGCGGAAGTCGCAACACCAAACGATCCGACCAACCAAGCCCGCGCGCTAAACTTACTCGCTGAACAAGGCTGGATTGAGTTGAAGCCGGACGCTGATCCATTGACGGTTTCTGAAAAAGACATCGTCAAGAATCCAAAAAAACTTGTCATCAAACCACTGGAGGCAGCACAGTTACCACGCGCCATCGAGAGTGTTGATATTTCTGCCGTCCCTGGAAACTTTGCCCTTGCTGCGAAATTCGATTTACTTGATGCGTTGGCACTCGAGAAAATGGACGAGCAGTACCGTAACTTAGTCGCTGTCAAAACAGCAGATGAAAAGAAACAGCTCGCGAAAGACTTGACGGCTGTCGTCGAATCAGATGACTTTAACGCTGTCATTGAAAAGTTCTTTAAAGGCTTCAGTAAACCCGAGTGGGCAAACTGACGTAACTCCTTTTGTGGATTCATTCATCTAAAGATGATATAAAACCCCTGAAACAGCTCCCTCCCCTTACAAAAAGGATACGGAACGGTTTCAGGGGTTTTCCATTGAATGATGACTCCTGGAGACATCACGTCTTCCGCCCGAGAAAAGCGAGTGGAGAACGTCAACCTAATAGATTGTTCCACACAAAAGTACCCCAATCCTGCTTTCGCAAAATCGGGGTAATATATACGCTTTCGTTTTAAGTGTTACTTCACGGTGTCCGGAAGTTAATCGTGAAGTACGGCGAGTTTTCCCGGAAAGCCACACCGACATCCGCCTGCTTGAAATCATTGTTCATGATATTGTCGCGGTGTCCTTTTGAGTTCATCAACCCCCAGTGTGCTGCAAAGACGTTCGGGTATCCCATCGACAGGTTTTCTCCGGCTGTCGAGAAGCGGATTCCTTTTTCTTTCATCCGTTTAAACGGGTCGCGTCCTTGTGGATCGGTATGGGAGAAAAAATTATTTTTCGCCATGTTCTCACTGTGGGCCCGTGTGACAGGTTTCAGTGCATTGTACGGCGTGAGTGCCCCACGCTTATACTCTGCCCGGTCCCAGTTCATCAGGCGCAACATCAATTTCTCATCCGTTGTCCGTAACGCACTCGATGCCGTTCCATAGAAGCCGCTTTTCTTCGCTTCCACGTCTTTCGGGATCGCGAGTGTCGCTTTGACCTTATTGCCGTCGTGTTGATCAAAGAAGTACGTGACGTACCGGTCCTTTTTTTCATAAACGGCAGCGTGATCGAGGTTCAACAAATAATTGGTATTCCCTTTCCGGTACGACTTGACGGCTTTCCAGCCTTTTTTCGCAAGTGTTGCTTCCGTATCTTTGTTCAAGACGGCTCCTTGCGTCGTCACACCATTTTTCGAACGGTACTTCCCGTAATCTTTCCCGTCTTTCGTCAGGGCGACAAACTCCTCAGACGCCGTTCGCCTCACTTCCCAGTCATAACCCGGGTATTCACTCGTATATCGATCAATCAGCGTTCCCCCGCTTTTCGGGTAATCCGCTTCCGCCTGTTCCATAGGGGTGTTTTCGTAACTAAAGAAAGCGACCGCTGCTACTCCGAGCACTAACCACTTTTTCATGTGTCTTTCGCCTCCTCATTTGTTCCATTACCCTAATTTTAAAAGAAACCAGTCCATTCGAACAGTCTAAGCTATCGTTTCAAGTGAAATCACACGATTGCGTATTCCTCTTCACACTTTTGACACATCTCAGATTTTCGTGTAAAGGAGGTCTGACGTCTTTATTCATCACATTCTCACACCATTATCATACATAAAATAAACTATTCTTTCCCTGTTGTTAAAATGTGTGAACATTCTTTTATTTTCATTCCTTTTAAATGTTGTTGCCGTTCCTGAAAACCCTCGCTATCATTAGAACTCGTAAGGAAAAAATAAGGAAATTCTATATAATATCCTACTTCCAAAGGAGTATGCCATGATCCTACTTTATTTTATTTACGAATCGATTACGTTTTTGCCGATCCAGCAGTATTTGTTTTCCGGATGGATGATTTTAGTCTTACTGACTGTTTCGTTCAGTATCGCCAATGCCCATGAAGAAGTTCATATCAGTCAGCGGTTTGGTTTTGAATTGCTTGTGCCCGGCGTCGGTCATTTATTACGCAAACAGTTCATTCCCGGTCTTTCCATTATCCTTCTGCTGATCATCATACACTTTACGTACATGTTCCGCGCTATCCCGCTCCACCTCGCTTTACTGCTCACTCTTTCCATCAGTCTGTTTTCTTTTCTCTCTCTATTTATCCGAACATACAAAAAAGCGGACGATTAAGTCCGCTTTTACTTGTTTATTCAACGATTAAAACTTGTTCGACTCGACTAGTTTATAGCGCTTCGAAAGCTCTAGCCACGTTTTACCGTCTTTTTTGGTTTTGACAAGTACATATGGAATACCTTTTGTCACGCGAAGTTCCAAAAGTTCACCTTGTTGATGACCGTGTGTTTCACTGACTTTTAACCAACGATTTGCAATTTTCCGTTCGATGGTCACGTGTTTTCCTTTTTGAACAGCACGCCATTTTCCAATTTCCGCTTTCCCTTTGACCGGATAAGCGCTTTGTGCTCCTTGAATCGAAATAATGGCCGGATCATGATCGCTGGCACTGCCGTCTGCTTCCATGTAATCAGAGTTGATGTTGACGATATCAGACGATGTATACGACTTCAGGTTTTTCGAAATCAAGACATGGTCGAGGACTTGTGCGTTTCCGTTATAGATGTACGAATACCGTTCGGATTTCGGAAGATCATCTACCGTATTCCAAAGGTTTTTCCCTTTTAAGATATCCAGCGTTTTCGAGAACTGGAAGTCGTTTAAGTCACCAAGTACAACAACGTTCGCATCTTTGACTTCGGTTTCCAACTCACGGACGAAATCTTGTACGATCGTCGCGATGGCATGGCGTTGGACTTCACTTTTACGGACGGCTGGTTGATTTTTACCAAAGTCCGCTCCATCGCCGCCTTTTGAATTAAAGTGGTTGGCGATGACGTGATACGATTCCCCTTTGAAGATAAACTCTCCAACGAGTGGTTTCCGTGAACTATCGAAGTTTGGATCCGTCGGTTGAATGCGTCCCGGGTTGTTCGTCAATTTACCGTTCTCGACAGCCACTGCTTCCGTTGCCGTTCCTTTTTCACCTGACGCGAGTGAGACACGTGCTGGGTTATATAAGAAACCGACACGGATGTTTCCACCCGGCTGTCCGCCGTCTTTTTTATCTTCCGGTGCGATATCGGTATACGCGTAACGGACACCCGTCTTCGCTTCGATTGCAGCAATCAATGTCTCAAACGACTTCGAAGCATCTACCGTGCCGCTGTCTGTCGCGCCGTCATTATCCTGCATTTCCGTCAAACCGACGATGTCCGGTGTTTTCAGGAACGTCGCGATCCCTTCAGAAACGCGGTCTACCTTGCCGGCATCTGCCGTTGAAGCGAAGTTCTCGACGTTATACGAGGCGACTGTTAAACGTGAATCTCCTGTTTCGATGTTCGTCGGCTGGCGATCCACTTCACTTGTGATCAACGTCGGTAAGTCAGCTGCTTTTGAAAGCACTTTGTAAGCCGAGTAGTTATAACTCATGACCCCTTCAATCGTTCCGTCAAAGCGGTCGCCGGATTTCGCCCGGTACGAGCTGCTGCCCATCTCAACGAACAGACGCTCCGGATTGACGTTATTTGCCGTTAAGATTGGTGTCCCGCGTTTCGTATAGTCTTTGTTTGCCGTTTGTGTCCGCACTGGAATCGTCCGGTTGGCCTGTGGACCTGTGACGATGGCGTTCGGAAGCGCGACACGCATTCCTTCGACACTCTCGTATAAATCGATCGCATCTTCCGCCGGGTCAAATTCAGCGAACGAATCGTTGTCGACGACTTGTGTCGGAATCAAGACACCCTTCTCCCCGAGCACGATGCTTGCCGGTAATCCTGTGTTCAATGCTCCCTTAACGAGGTTGACTGTACTGATCTCCGTGACCGCAAGATCTGTGTCAAACTTATCACTGTATCCGCCAAGTAACCATTCTTTGACGTAACCCGTCGTTGCGACGGTCTGACCAATCGCCGCACCGTGATTTTTAGCGTATACCAGCACACCTTCTGATGTTTTGCTGTTGTTATCCGGGTTCGGATCCTGCATGTAGAAGTTGTTTGCATCAACGATATACGTGACGACACCGGTCGTCCGGACGAGTTGATCCGCGTATGGTGACGTGTGGGCTACCCCTTGAATGCTGCTGATTTTCGTGATGGGTGGTGCGATGTAATATTTGAACGTCGATACGGCAGATGTTTTACCGTCTTTAACCACAACCGCTTGGATCGTGACTTCGTCATTGATTGTAATCGGTCCAGAATAAACAGGGCTTTCTGCTGTCGGTGTCGAGCCGTCGACTGTAAAGTGGATCGTTCCCTCGCCCGTCAGTGTGACTTGATCGCCGCGTTCGACTTCTCCGACGGGTGATGCTGTTGGTGCGACCAAGATGTCTCCTGCTTCAGCAGCATGTGTCCCGAGATCCGTCAACGTATCGACCGGGAAACTTGTCCATTGCGACGGTTCATATGTTTTTGATCCTGCTGTGACATTTGTCTTGCGAACAAGTGTCGTATCTTTCGCAAAGTCCGTGCTCGATCCGACGGGTCCGATGATATCAAGGACTTCTTCCCCTTTTTTCAGGGCAACGGGATCATTTCCGTTGAAGTTCAGTGAACCGGTTGTTTGTTGCGCTTTTCCCTTGATGTCTGCGTTCGCGCTTGAATTGGCGATCACAAACGTTTTTCCCGGTTCAATCGTGCCGGACAATGTGATTTTCGCTTCCGAAGGTCCACCGTTCGTATATTGGACAAGTGTATAATCGGCTAAATTAATGATTTGCCCCGAACCATTATAAATCTCAATCGCTTTATTGTTGCTTGACCCTTCTATGTACTCAGACAAGATGACGCCTTCGCCTTCTGCCCCGACCGTAATGCCTGCTTGCGGAAGAATTCCTGCTGTTAATGCGCCGACCAATGCCCACTTCCCAAACGTACTGACGTTCTTCATGATGTTACCCCCTATGAATTTTCTGACACTTCTTCATATTATCAGATATATTTACGGATAGTGTATATTTTGTGTAAAAAAAGACCTTAATATTCGTAAAAGAATTAATTGTTAACGCTTACAAAAATTAATCATTCGTCTTTACGTTACAAAGAAACACGAAAGACAGACAATTGCTTAAAAAAGGGCATAAAAAAAACGCCTTTTCAGCGTGTCTGTTTTTAGGTGTCATGAGAATCGAGGATACAGGTGATCAAAACACCTGAAACGACGAAAGCCCTACCTCTCTTTCGTTGTTACGGCTCCTTGGCCGCGCCAGCTGAATCAAGCGTTTTAGCAAGAATCAAGTTACGCGTTGGGTTGCGTATTTACTGGGATTTTTAGAATTTCGCTCGGAATGAGCTGAAAAGTATCGAATGGAAGGTTTATCTTGCTGGGTCAACTTCTTCTAGTTGAACAGAAGAAGGACAAAATAAAAGCGATGACTTATGTCTGACTCATTTGTCAGTAAGGTCTAAAAATCCTGACCTGATTATTAAATTGTGTATTTAAGTGAAAGATTCTCACATGAGTGATCATCCCCGATTCATGACAAAATTTAATATAACACATTTTATTTTATAAAGTCAATCTTTTTTTCAGCGTGATATTTTTGCCGGACTGAACGAACCGTTGATTCCCCCTTTCAAAATCGGTATCGTTAGGGAGATGACATTACTATAGAAGAAACGAGGTCAAAAGAGATGCCTACGAATCGATTGATCCATGAAAAAAGTCCTTATTTATTGCAACATGCTGAAAATCCTGTCGACTGGTATCCGTGGGGGGAAGAAGCGTTCGCCATGGCCCGGACGACCAATAAACCGATTTTCCTGTCGATCGGCTATTCGACGTGTCATTGGTGCCACGTCTTGGCGCACGAAAGCTTTGAGGATGAAGAGACCGCGCATCTGCTGAACGACCGTTTCATCTCCATCAAAGTCGACCGGGAAGAACGTCCGGACATCGACCAAATTTATATGACGGCAGCCCAACTGATGAATGGTCAAGGGGGATGGCCGCTTAGTGTCTTTATGTCTCCTGATCAAACCCCGTTTTACATCGGGACCTATTTTCCAAAAACGCCGCAATTCAATCGTCCTAGTTTCCGGCAGGTCGTGTTGCAACTGAGTGAACATTACCGGACGGATCCCGAAAAAATTGAACGGGTTGGCACTGAAATCAACGAAGCTCTATCAAAGGTCCTTCATGGTGACACCTCGGGTCAACTCGACGAGTCACTCGTTCACGACACCTTTGATCAGGCGATGCGGCAATTCGATGTCAAAAACGGCGGATTTGGTGAAGCACCAAAATTCCCCTCTCCTTCCCTGCTGACTTTTTTACTTGATTATCATCGCTTTGCAGAAGACGAGACCGCCTTACAGATGGTCATGCGGACGTTGACGGCGATGCGCGACGGTGGAATCACCGATCAAGTCGGCTTTGGTCTTTATCGGTACACCGTCGACGCCCGTTGGGAAACGCCGCATTTTGAAAAGATGTTGTATGATAATGCCTTGTTTGCGACAGCTTGCATCGAAACGTTCCAAGCTTCCGGGCGCGAACGGTTCAAACAGTACGCGGAAGAAGTGTTCACGTATATCGAGCGGGATTTGTTATCTCCGGAAGGAGGATTCTATTCGGCGGAGGATGCGGACAGTGAGGGACGGGAAGGACTGTTTTATACCTTCACCTCTGAGGAACTGACCACGTTACTTGGGGAAGAAGCCTTGTTCCCGCTCTATTATCAGGCTACTACCGGCGGTAATTTTGAGGGACGAAATATTTTCCGGCGAACCGATCACTCCCTTCAAGCGTTCGCTGATGAACGAGACATGCCCGTTCGCGACGTCGTGCGCCAACTCGAATGGGAACGACAGACGTTACTTCGTATCCGCAACACGCGGACACGTCCGTTTCGGGATGATAAAGTCTTGACGTCTTGGAACGCTTTGATGATTTCCGCTTATGCCAAGGCCGGACGGGTTTTTGCCAATCCACATTACACGTCTGTCGCGGAACGTGCCTTGGCGTTCCTCGAGACTCGTCTGATCGATGGCGATACGGTTCGAGTCCGTTACCGTGAAGGTCACGTGCAAGGAAATGGGTTTCTCGATGACTACAGCTTCTTGACGGAAGCTTACCTGGAACTGCATCATACGACACAAAAAAGTCAATACCTTCATGCTGCCCTCCGTCTGACGGAACGGATGCTCCGTGATTTTGGAGATTCCAACAGCAGTTTCTTCTTTACGTCTGTTAATGATGAAACCTTATTGGTCCGCCCAAAGGATTTGTACGACGGCGTCACGCCTGCCGGAAACAGTACAGCAGTCTCGAATCTGTTGCGTCTGTCCCAACTGACCGGCCGGACGGATTATCGGGACGCAGCCCATCAGATTTTTGCATCCGTTGCGCTCGAAGTCAAGGCACAGCCGACCGGATTCGCCAGTCTGATGAGTGCCTATGTCCGCACCTTGATGCAGCCAAAAGAGCTGATCATCCTGACCGACACTCAGGAAGCCGTCGAACCTTTTTTATCGCAACTCCTGGCACAACGCATACCGGAATTGTCGCTGCTCGTCGGCAAAAAGACGGACTTGCTGTCCATCGCACCTTTTCTCGCGGACTATGAACCAATCGATTCAGCCCCAACCGCTTATCTCTGTCATGATTTTCAATGTGACCGTCCGACAACACACCTCGAATCACTTCTTCAACAGCTGAATCCGTAATCGTCTTCCCTTCTGTTTCCTAAAACAGAAGGGTTTTTTAAAAAACAAAATCCCTTTTTTCAAAAAAATTCTAAATATACTGTAGATAAATGTTTTATTGTCGATAGTAAGAATAGGCAAATTAATTTCACATCTTAGAATTGACATCCTAGAGCCCGATACGTCTTCGGACGAATTCTAACTAGGAGGATACGATCTTTGAACACGACACTATTCACGAAAACCTTGAAGATGCTGGTCAGCTTCATCCTGGTCCTCGGTCTATTTGTTTCTTACAGTCCATCATTAGAGGCCGCAACGACGAAAGCAACGACCTACCGTCTGTCTACCGATACTTATCTGTACGATAAGACGACATCTTCACGGAAACGCCTGTTGACGATCAAGACCGGAACTATCGTTTCATCCACGTATGAGTCCACTTCTGGCTACTTCAGAAGAGTGTCATACAATGGAAAAACGGGATATGTCGCGTCAAAATATCTAGCAGCATACGACAAAAAAGAAACGATCAAGGGACAACGGTTCCTCGTTTCGAAAAAGACGGCGCTCCATACAGCGGCGTCAACGACAGCTCCTGTCATCACGACACTCAATGAACAGGATGCGTACTACAGTTCACAAAAAATCACGAATTCAGTCGGCGAAGTCTGGTACCGCGTCAAATATGACGGGAAGACCGGTTACGCCCATTTTCTGAATGCACAACCGATCAGCTATACGCGTTTATCAAAAACAACGTTGAAAACGACAGATGGTTACATCCTGCGCCAGTATGCCGGCACAGCGTATCCACGTCAGCTCGTCGTTCCGACGGGGACATCCCTGCAAACGACAGGACGGATCGGTGACTGGTATAACGTCACTTATGCAGGCAAATCAGGCTACATGCATAAAGCAGCTTTCGTCGGTTCATCCAAACAAGACATAACGACGATTCCGGAAACGGCCTTCAAGACAAAAGCCGCTCTCGCTTTGTACGATGCGACGGACGGAACAAAACGTCTGCTCATTACAATCCCAAGCGGAACGATCGTCAAATCAACGGCGCGGTCTGGTCTGTATCATCGTGTCACGTACAATGGGAAAACAGGTTACGCCTTAACTGCTTCCCTGACGGAATACACAGCCACCGTGAAATTAGCTTCATCCCGCTTCTTGTTATCAAACGCTGTTGCGATCAAAACATCTCCATCGTCATCGAGTACGACGATTGCCAGCTTACAAACCGGTAACGTCTACTACACGACGTCACTCGTGACGAATCCGATTGGTCAACAGTGGCACAAAGTCTCAAAAGACGGCAAGACCGGTTACGTTCAAGTCAACCAGGGAAAAGCCATCAAATATTACACGGTCCACGATCTTTCGTTAAAAACGACGACGGCGACAGCTCTTCACTCGTATGCCGGTCCTTCTTACGGAGTCGTCAAAACAATTCCAAGTAATGCCGTGATCAAGATTCAAGGTCAAATCGGCAATTGGTACAAAGTATCGTATGACGGAAAATCAGGTTATGCGTCAGGTGCAACCTTTACCGATCACGTGACGACACAATCGATCCCGACGACGGACTTCGAGCTTAAAACAGACGTCGCGGTGAAAGCCGCTCCAAAAGCAACGGCGACGACCGTCACGACGTTTAAAACGAATGATATTTATCAAACGAATCAACTCGTCACGAACGGTTCATCGAAATGGCACCGGGTGACGAAAGACGGTCAGACGGGATACCTTCCGGTTGACCAGGGGACACCGGTTTCCTATACATCGGAAAACATCGCGATGAAGACAACTGCAACGACAGCACTGCGTACATATGCAGGTAACTCGTATGCGACGACCGCAACGATTACGAGCGGGACAAACGTACAGGTCATCGGAAAAATCCAAGACTGGTACAAAGTGTCGGCAAGCGGAAAAACAGGTTATGTGCCTGCTGATACGATGACGGAACTGATTACGAAAAAGACACTTTCGGCTTCCCGATTCGTCTTATCAAAGTCGGTCGACGTGAAGAAAACGCATCATTCGACAGCCGACAACTTGGCGACATTAACGGCAAGTGACGTCTACTACACGACACAACTCGTCACGAACGGTCGTTCTGAACAATGGCACCGGATGACGATTAACGGTAAAACTGGTTACGTTCGCGTCAACCAAGGAACACCAATCGCTTACAACGCAGTCTCAGCAACAAAGTATAAAACATCCAGCTCGACACCACTTCGTTCATACGCCGGTCCGTCTTATGTGGCCGTCACGACGATTCCGAGCGGGACTATCATTACGGTAACTGGACAAATCGGCAACTGGATGAAAATCACGTATGCCGGCAAGAGCGGCTACGCGTCTGCTTCGACATTAAATGAGTTTACCGAAACAAAGACGATTCCAGAAGCTCGTTTCTTGCTTGATGCATCCATCGCTGTCAAAAGTGATGCGAAAGATTCCGCAAGCACGATCGCTACCTTAAACAAAGGAAACGTCTACACGACTAAAACATTGGTTGTCACGTCTGCAAATGGTCAGTGGCACCAAGTCACGGTTAACGGGAAAACCGGCTACATCAAACTGGGTCAACCGACTTCAGCCATCGGTTATGAACCGATTGAAAAATCGTTTGTCCGGGCAACAGGAACGACTTTACTCCGGTCCTATGTCGGAGATGCGTATCAGCCGGTTGCTTCCGTTTCACTCGACACCGTCTTGCCGGTAACAGGGAAAATCGGTAACTGGTATGAAGTTTCCTACGAAGGGAAGACGCTGTATGCGTACAACGGGACACTCGTCATGACATCGTCCAAATTAAATATCTACAATTCAGTGGCGACGCCGTTTACGTTTGACAGTTTCATCAGTGCGCAAATGAAATTGAACCCACCACCACAGACGGATTTGTACGCATCGAAGCTGATGTACGTCAGCGCGGATTATGTCCGACTTGGTGGCGCACTGGATCCGGTCAACGGAACAATCGCAACGGTCACTGCGACGACACCACTTAACATCCGGTCCGGCGCAACGACAGCAAGTCACGTTTACGGTCAATTCAAACCGCAAGCGATGATCAAGGTCTATCAAAACGTCAGCGGATTCTACACGACATATCCGCGTATCTATACATCGACTACACGCTATTCGACGATTTATTGGTTAAATGCGTTGGAAGCAGATGTCCGTAACGCGGCGGATCCGCTGAAAGTGGATCGCCAGTCATCGGCTTACTATCAATTCCTTGATTTATCAAAATCAACGGGCGCTACAGCCGCGACACTCAACAAGATCCTTGCGACAAAAGGCATCTTCGGGAAGTGTTCGACCGGCAGTTGTGGACAAGCCTTCATCGATGCGGGCGCTAAATATTCGCTGAACGAAGCGTACTTGATTTCACACGCTTTGCTTGAGACAGGTAACGGTTCTTCGAAATTAGCAACCGGCGTCATCTGGAATGGACGGACCGTTTATAACATGTACGGCATCGGTGCATACGATTATGATGCCGTCAACACAGGCGCAGCGTATGCTTACAGCCAAGGTTGGTTCACACCGGAAGCTGCGATCATCGGTGGTGCTGAATTCATCAGTACAAAATATGTGCATAATCAATATGATCAAAACACCCTTTACAAAATGCGTTGGAGTCCGATGCGTCCTGGTGTGCATCAGTACGCAACGGATATGGGCTGGGCCGTTAAACAAACGACTCAGATCTATAACCTGTATCAACAGATGGAGAGCTACACGGCTGTCTTTGATATTCCGGTCTTCGCCCGTTAAACAACAAAAACATCGAGGCATTGAATCAATCGATTCGTTGCCTCGATGTTTTTTTGTACTTCCATCGTCCCCGTCTGACGGAAGACATCTCCTGCATTTACGCGGAAGAGACATCCTGTCAGACTTGATCATCGGCGACGATTTGCAGATCGATACCCCGATTTTGACGCATGATCTGATTGACGATCGAGCCGCGCCGGATTTCCTGCCAGCGGGTCCGGGCGGATTGACCGAGTACGATTTGGGTGATGCGGTGATGCTTCGCGACCGCCGTGATGGTCGTCGCGATGGAGCGTTCTCCTTGAATGCGGATCAACACTTCGGCGTCGAATAAGGACCCGCTCTCACGTAACATGGCGAGGACTTCCGCTTGCCCTGCCGACAGCTTATTCTCCGGTCCTGGTAGAATCGTCAGGATATACAGGTCTGCTTTTAGGCGACTTGCCATCCGGAATCCCCGGTAGATCAATTTCCGGGCATTTCCGTTTAACTGAACACAGACCAGAATTCGTTCCTGTAGCAGCTTCGGATCTTTTTCAATCAACAACCGCGTCTGATACACTTGATCGTCGACCTCGTCCGCGACTTGCCGGAGCGACAGTTCACGCAGACTCGCCAAGTTTTGTAGTGAAAAAAACGAGTTCAAGCTTTGTTCGATTTTTTCTTTTCTGTAGATTTTCCCCTGTTCGAGCCGTTCGCGCAACGTCTGTGGTGTGACATCGACCAGTAAAATTTCGTCCGCTTCACCAAGGAATGGGTCCGGAATCCGTTCCCGAACCTCGACCCCCGTCACTTCCTTGACTTTAAACAGCAGACTCTCGAAATGTTGGATGTTGACGGCTGAATAGACATTGATACCGGCGTCAAGCAGCGCCGAAACATCTTGATACCGTTTTTTGCGGATGGATCCCGGCGCATTCGTATGCGCCAATTCGTCAATCAGGACGATATCCGGTTGCCGGGCGATGATCGCGTCGACGTTTACTTCCAGAAACACCTTGTCCTTGTACAACACTTCCAACAACGGGACCTGCTCCAAGGAGCCGATCATCTCGGCTGTTTCACGTCGACCGTGTGTTTCAATTAATCCGAGAACGACATCCCGCCCTTCTTCGATGAGCATTCGGGCGTCGGCGAGCATTTTATACGTCTTTCCGACACCAGGAGCTGAGCCGATATACAGCTTCAGCTTTCCTCGTGTCATGACTGACTCCGATCAAGCGCCAGATTCAGCAACAGCACATTTACGTACGCATCATTTCCTGCTTCTTGCTCAATCAACCGCCGGACTTCGTCACGCGAGAGATCCCGTTCGGTTGCAATACGATTCACTTGTGCCCGTGCATAGTCGAGCGAGATGTGCGGATCGAAGCCAGAGCCGGATGTCACGAGGGCATCGTCCGGAAGCGAACGTCCGTCCTCTTTGGACTGTTCCTGTTGCTCGTTGATCTTCGTAGTGAGCTCCGGGTTGGATGCTGCTAGGTTATCCCCAGCAGATGCTCCCGCTAATTGATCGACTGCCGATGGACGTCCATGGAAATACTGCTTCGACGTGAAGGGTTGGGCGATCAATTCCGATCCAATGAATTTTCCGTTCTGTTGCAAAAGTGAACCTGCTGCTTTCTCGGGTACGAGCAACTGACCAAACAGGGTCAGTAACGCGGGAAAGACGATCCCGCATAACGCTGTGATGAAGACCGTCACACGTATGGCTTGTTTCATTGTCCTTTTTCTCCTTATAGGATGCTTGCGAGCAAGACATCGATGATTTTAATGCCGATGAACGGGACGATGACCCCACCAAGACCGTAGATCAATAAGTTCCGTCCGAGCAGCTGATCCGCCGTCATCGGCTTATAGGAAACACCCTTCATCGCAAGCGGAATCAGCATCGGGATGATGATGGCGTTAAAGATCAAGGCCGAGAGAATCGCGGTCGTCGGTGAATCGAGTCGCATGATATTAAGCAACTCCATCTCCGGAATCGCAACCATGAACATCGCGGGGATGATCGCAAAATACTTCGCGACATCATTGGCGATCGAAAACGTCGTCAAGGCGCCACGCGTCATCAGCAACTGCTTGCCGATTTCGACGACCTCGATGATTTTTGTCGGATTGGAATCGAGATCAATCATGTTCGCCGCTTCTTTCGCCGCTTGAGTCCCGCTGTTCATCGCAAGACCCACGTCCGCTTGCGCCAGCGCCGGTGCGTCATTCGTACCGTCTCCGGTCATCGCAACGAGGTGTCCTGCTGCCTGCTCCTGCTTGATGACACGGATTTTATCTTCCGGTGTACATTCGGCAACGAAGTCATCGACACCCGCTTCCCGGGCAATCGTCGCTGCCGTCAGGGGATTATCGCCGGTACACATGACCGTTTTGATGCCCATCTCACGCAGACGGTCGAACCGTTCCCGCATTCCCGGTTTCACGGTATCCTTCAGATAAATGACACCTAAGATCGTCTGATCGATGGCGACGACGAGCGGTGTACCGCCGAGACGGGCAATCTGATCGACCGTCGTTTGCAGGTTATCCGGAATCACACCACCCTGTTCTGTAACCCATTGTTGAATCGCCTGCCCCGCTCCTTTACGGACGCGGCGTCCATCTGTTAAATCGAGTCCCGACATCCGGGTTTCAGCCCGGAACGGAATGATTTCTGCTCCTTGTAACTTATCCTGATCAATCGGCATATTTCGCAGTCCGGCAAGTTCGAGGACTGAACGTCCTTCCGGCGTTTCGTCTGCGAGCGAGGAGAGGATCGCACCTTCAAACGCCGCTTCCTGCGTCACATCGCCGACCGGTGTGATATCGGATGCCATCCGGTTCCCGAACGTGATCGTCCCGGTCTTATCAAGAATGATCGTTTGAATGTCCCCCGCTGCTTCAACGGCTTTCCCGCTCATCGCGATGACGTTGAAGCGGGTCACCCGGTCCATCCCGGCAATCCCGATCGCGGATAATAATCCGCCGATCGTCGTCGGAATCAAACAGACGAGCAACGCAATCAAGATTGGACCGGACAATTCAAATCCCAGATAGTTCGTGAAGACGGGTAAGGTCATGACGACCAGTAAAAAAATCAGTGTCAAACTCGTCAATAACGTCGACAACGCCAACTCGTTTGGCGTTTTTTGACGACTCGCCCCTTCGACCAAGGCAATCATCTGATCGAGGAATGATTCCCCGGGATTGCTTGTGATCCGGACTTCGATTTCGTCACTGACGACGAGTGTTCCACCGATGACGGACGAGAAATCGCCGCCCGCTTCTTTAATGACCGGTGCGGACTCGCCCGTAATGGCGGATTCATCAATCGATGCCAGCCCTTTGATGATTTCCCCGTCCCCCGGCACGTATTCACCGGTCCGGACGAAGACGATGTCCCCTTTGCGCAATGTCGCGGACGAGACTTTCTCAATCATCTGACCAACCCGTTTGCGCGCCATGACATCGGCTTTTGATGCCTTCAGCGAATCCGCCTGTGCTTTCCCGCGTCCTTCCGCAATCGACTCTGCAAAATTCGCAAACAGCACCGTCAAGAACAGGATGATGCTGACCGCCAGATTGAAGCCACGCATCTCATCGATGAAAACCGTATACCCAATCGCCATCAGGCAACCGATCCAGACGACGAACATGATCGGTTGCTTCACCATATGCACCGGATTTAACTTTTTAAAGGCATCGCGTGTCGCTTGTTTCGCAATCGATGGATTGACAGCAGATTTGGATTCTCTTTCAGGAATGTTCGGTTCCTGCTCAGTTGGTTGGTATTTTACTTGTTCCATCATTTCTCATTAGCTCCTGTTCACATCGTCAGCCAATCCGCGACCGGTCCAAGTACGAGCACTGGCAAGAATGTCAGCGCACCGACGAGTACGACCGTACCGAGGAAAACTGTGCCGAAAAGTGGGGTATCTGTTTTAAACGAAAATTCATCTTGCGGAACGGCCGGTTTTGCCTTGAGTGATCCGGCAATCGCCAGCATCAGAATCAGCGGAATGTAGCGACCGAAGAATAAAGCAAACGACGTCGAGACATTCCAGTACACGTTGGCATCGCCGAGCCCTTCAAAACCAGAGCCGTTGTTGGCCGTCGCGGATGTAAATTCGTATAAGACCTGCGACAGACCGTGATACCCGGGATTCGAAATCCCAGCGACTCCTGGTGCGACGTACATCGAGACCGCTGTCCCGACGAGAATGAGGAACGGTGGGACGAGCAAGGTGATGGCCATCAGTTTGACTTCAAATGTCTCCAGTTTCTTGCCGAGGAAAGTCGGTGTCCGACCAATCAACAGCCCCGTCAAGAAAACGGCAACGAACGCATACAACAGGACATTCAAGAAACCGGCACCCGTTCCGCCGTAAACGACGTTCAGCATCATGTTCCCGAGCTGAATCAATCCGGCCAGCGGATGGAGCGAATCATGCATCGCATTGACCGCACCGGTTTCGGCGGCCGTCGTAATCGAACTGTACAATGCTGTCCCAATCTGTCCGAACCGGAGCTCTTGACCATGTGCGGTCGGATTTGCGAAGAGACTGCCGGCCATGCCGAACGTCATCATGACAAACAAGATCGTCATCACGCCGAGGAACAGGCGGCCCTGTTTGGCCGAACCGATGATTTTTCCGTAAGCAATCGGAAGCGACATCGGAATCAGCAGCATCAAGAACATCTGGATGAAGTTGACGTATTGGTTCGGGTTTTCAAACGGATGCGCTCCGTTGACACCGAAGAAACCACCACCGTTATTCCCGAGCTGTTTGATGACTTCAAACGCAGCGACCGGTCCACGGTAAATCAGTTGCTTTGCTCCTTCAAGCGTCGTGACGCTGACAGCACCGCCGAACGTCTGCGGCACACCAAACAGAATCATCGCCAGTCCAAACACAAACGAAATCGGCAACAGAATTCGGACGATGAAACGGACGAAGTCGGCATAAAAATTACCGAGCGGCTTATTTGCAAGTCCGCGAATGACTGCCATACAAACGGTGAACGCCATCGTCGGTGCGACGAACAGCATCGTTCCGAGAACAAACGTCTGTGACAGATACGATAACGCTTCACCCGAATAATGTTGCTGGTCCGTATTCGTCATGAAGCTGATCGTCGTGTGAAGGGCGGTCGACCAATCCAGATTGACAGCTCCGTTCGGATTCAGAGGTAAGCTTCCCTGGAAACGCAGTAGCAAGTACCCTCCGACAAAAAAGAACAAGTTGACGAGCAACAGGCTTTTCGAATAACCGACCCACGACTGGTCTTGTTTTCGTTCATCAACGCCGAGAACAAGTAAAAATCGCCGTTCCACTTTACCGAACGAATTCATTTTCCGATCCTCGACAGGTGCAAAGTAAGTTCCGATGTAACGTCCGAGCAAGATGGCTGCCCCTAGTGCAATGACGAGCAAAATCCAAAATTGGATTAAAAATTGAGTCCACATGATTTGTTTCTCCTATGCGATTAGAATTTTTCTGGATACATCAGACAATAACCAAGATACAAAAAGACGAGACAACCGGTAGCTAATAAAAACCATGTCATTTCCGGTCACCTGCCCGCCACTGGACCCGTTCAATCAGATCAATCATCAGATACGAACTTCCGAAAAAGAAGATGAGTAACAAGACACTCCAAAGTTCACTCATTTTGAAATTACCTCCATATTATTCAATATTTTTACAATTAAACACGACAAAAAGACGATGTGAGGCAGTAACGGCCCCAGCATCGCCCTAAAAAATTGGCATCACTGAATAAGAGTCGTTCCCTCCTAAAAACGCCTGCGGGGTTAGCTGTCGGATTCGGGCATACCTAGGATTTCGCCCTACTTCTCTTATCTGAGAAGATTCACCCCGTGTCACGTGTCGTGACGATTGGGTCCCCCGCTTCAATCATGAATTCGGCGTACTTTGAGATCGAAGCATTAACATGTTAGTGTTCGTTGATGAGATGGATATTACTCCGATTATTTGAGGTTGTAAAGCGAATTTCAAAAAAAAATATAGTCAGACTTTTTGATGACTTCTTTTATAAAAATAGTGTTTTTGGAACCTATGCTATAGAAGAAAAAAAACCGCAGCGACCGATTCCTTCATCTGAATGGAAAACATCCTTCAGCAAGAAATCAGGCTACGGTTTTTTTGAATAAACAAGGCTTATGGTTGCTCATTCAGTTTGGTCTGGACCGTCAAAGGAGCTAGCATCGTCACCCAAAGGGCAACCACTCCAGAAACAAGAATCACAATATCGCGTTCGAATCCGAGGGTCAGCAAGGCAACCGCACTTGCGACCAGGACGAGACAAAGCGTCGCGATCATGACAAAACGCGATTGTTTCAACATCTTTCTCATGTGGCATCTCTCCTTTCCTTCCAAAGTCTTTTGTAGTCTACCAAATTTTGCAGGATTTCGGGTGTGCTGACACTTGATTGTGAAAGGATTGTCATCTGACAGCCGTTTTCTAGGCGAAAGACCAACCGGTTTGGTACACTGATTTTAAGACTATAAGGGGGAATTTAGACATGTTACAAGAGCAGACTTTTCAACGGATTGACGGAACCGAAGCCACGCTTCAAGATTATCCGGGACAAGCTTGGCTGATCGTCAACACGGCAAGCAAATGCGGCTTGACGCCACAGTTCGAAGGACTCGAGCAACTCCATCAAGATTACCGGAAACAAGGACTCGTCGTCCTCGGTTTCCCTTGTAATCAGTTCGCCGCTCAAGATCCGGGAACTGATGAAGAAATTCAAAGTTTCTGCCAAATGAACTATGGCGTGACGTTCCCTGTCTTCTCAAAAATCGATGTCAATGGTGAAACGGCACATCCTTTGTTCACGGAGCTGAAAAAGCTCGCCCCGAACACGACAGGTGAAGAAGACGTGGAATGGAACTTCACGAAGTTTTTAGTGACACGTGACGGTGAAGTGACACGCTTCGCCCCAAAAACGAATCCGACTGATTTGGTCGCAGCAATCGAACGGATTCTCGTTGCTGTTTAAAACATCCCTAATGATCCATCAACAAAAAAGTTCTGTTTCGACCGTACATCGAAGCAGAACTTTTTTTAATTTCCCACTGACTTAAACACCATTTTCCATACAGACCCGTCTCACTGATTTACAGTCAAGGTGTCCCCGGTTCCAAGTGTCCTTTAATCATTTCTTCCGTCAAGACTTTAACGTCCTCGACGTCACGCATCTCCGTAAACGGATGTCCCCAGACATCGAGCCATTCGATTTCTTCGATCGGTTGCGTCCGGAAACGTTCCCCTGTCGGTTCAAAAGAAGCAGCAGCCGTCGACTCGAACGCGGCATATTTCAGCAACCACGGTTTGTCGAGCAACAGCTTCATCGTCTGTTTCGGTTGCTTGAACATGACGTCACCGACCAAGACGACCGGATCAAATCGTTCATGTAATGGGTGCGTGTACTGGACGGAAACAATCAGCGCATGGTTCAGGACTTTTTCATTTTGACGCGTATACGACCGCGTCAAAAAATGCGGCACCAATGATTCGGCACTGTCTTTTGTTTGATGGATACTTAATCCGTGTTCTGTCTGGACAACGTCCGGCAACGTCGGTTCATAACCGCGGTTGGCAAGTTGTTGATCGAGTTCCTTAAATAACAATAAGGTATGTTCGACGAGTGCCCGCACTTGTCGAAATGAGAGTTGAATCGACTGATTGATCATAAGGTTGACCTGCCTTCCAATTAATAGAGTAATATAATTTCTTTTACCCTAAGCAGTACCCGTTCATTCCTGTTCCATCCAACTATTCCCCTAAATAAAAAAAGTTGTCTCTTCTTTTCCCATTCACCTCGTCATGATCCGCCGGACGATTTGTTCCGCGCGTCGTGCCAATCGTTTTTGCGTGATGACCGGATCAAGTGTCTTCACTTCATCCGGATCATGAATCGATTCACAGAACCAGGCCTTCTCCAACCGTTCCGTGACCTCTCCTGCCAGCAGGATGGAAAGGACATGCGCATGATCCGCCAGGGCAACGACCGTTGCCGGAAGTTTCCCCATAGCCGTTTGGCGATCAATCCGTCCTTCGCCTGTCCAGACATAATCCGCCTGACGGATCCGATCTTTGATGCCCATCTGTTGTAGAATGTATGCCGCCCCTGACTCGATCGACGCCCCCAGTGCGTAAGCCGCTCCTCCCAATCCTCCGGCAGCACCGGCTCCCGCTACGTGTTCCACGCCAAGTTGTTGTCCAAGATGGCTTAACCGGGCATCCAGTAACCTGATCTGTTGTGCCGTCAATCCTTTTTGCGGACCAAACACGTGTGCCGCACCTGTTGTTCCGGCATACACGGCGGTGACATCCGCTAAGACATGTAAGGAAACGATGGGTGACGGCAGTATGATCCGGTCGGTTTCAAGCAACGGATTGGTCTGCCACGCAATCGGTCTGCCGATCTTCGTCAACAGGTGAGCGCCCAGTTCCTCCAACAGACCAAGCCCACCGTCCGTCGTCCCGGTGCCCCCGAGTGCAAGGTACAAATCTGATACGCCGGTCGCTAAAATCTGTTTTGCGAGACGCCCGACACCCCGTGTATCAAGCAACAGCGCCTCATCCTCCGGTCGCTTCAGATGCAACCCGCAAACCGCCGCAACTTCAATCACGGCGACCCGCTCTTTTTGTACATACACCACTTCGATTGGACGTCCGGCTAAGTCCACCGTCGCAGCTGCTACGTGTTGAAATCCATTCGTGGACAAGGCTTCGATCGTCCCTTCTCCCCCGTCCGCGACCGGACTCCAATCGATCGTCGCGTCCGGATCAGCACTCAAGATCCCAGCACGAATGGCACGCGCCGCGTCAGATGAACTCAAGCAACCTTTGAAGCTGTCGATACAGATGAAATGATGCATGGCGATCCCTCCCGTTTGCTGGTCTCAATTTTATCCATCCTAAAAAATCAAAATATGATATGATAATTGTCATGCACACGACACGTTTTGTTTGTTTTCGCCGTCGAAAACAAACGATTTTTTTATGAGGAGGTCCTATTCTGTGAGTCTTTCAAAGACACTACTACGGATGGCACGATTCGGAAATTCGATCTTGCCAAAACCGAAAAAAACAATTTCACGTCGCGCCAAGTTTAAACAAAGCTTGCAGCTCGACTCAACATTCCACGAACAAACCATTACAGGTCAACTATCTGACCCGACGGTAACGGTCCAGTCCTTACTAATTCGTGACAGCCTGATGAATCAGGTCATCGAATTGCCGAATACCGCTACGGCAGGAAATCACCACTTTTCCTTTTCGTTGCCGCACGACATTCTTCCTGTTCTCGTCGAACGCGTTTTAGAGAACAAACGTCTTGTCGAACAAGAGCAGGCTGTTCTTGTAGAACAAGCAGAAGACGCGCTCGAGATGCTCGAGGCAGAACATGAAGAAGATACTCCTGAAACGGAAGCAACACTTCCTTCTGGACGGTTTTCGTTTTGGGTCAAATTCTCAAAGCAATTAGAAGACTTCCGTCCTACAACACTTGAAAAATGGGAACTCAATGGGTTACCTAGTCGTTCCACCATTACAGGCGACTGCTTCACACGGGAAATTATTCTCGGTCGTTTTTTGGAGACAAAGGTCGCTGCTCCCTTAAAACCGTTGATTGATCCGGATTTCCAAAACTCGGCCCATGTTTACATTGATCTAAAAGGAAATCTTCGGTTGCTATTGAATAAAGAGCCAAAGGTCAAGCCGAAAATGCAGATTGATTCTATCAATCGTCCGATAGCGCATCAAACAGAAATCAAAGGGAAAATTTTCACCCGGCATGCGTTCATTCAAAAAGGAACCTTACAACTCGTTCACCGAGAAACAGGCGAGCAGATTCCGGTTCCGATCGACTGGGTGTATGACAATGTTCGAAGTGCTGAAAAATTTGGTCTCTACCGGTATACGTATCGTACTGTGATTGACTGGACACTGATTTATCAACAAGAACTGTTGCAAGAAGGTGTGTATGATGCCTTTGTTTTACTTGACTTCTATCATCGATCAGAACCAACACTGATTCGTCTTGGACGTGCTCGATATATTACGCGTCAGTTAATTTCAGAAACAAAAGCACAGAGTGAACAACACACTATGCTCGTTAATCCTTATTTCACAATCGGGCATCGTAATCTCTCATTTGAGATGACAGAATTTACGAATGAAAACTTTGCATATTTAAATCATATGATGAAATTCGCACCACTTTATCGACTATTTGCTGAACAGAACACATGGATCGTTGGAGAACGTCCTTACAAAGCACAGGATAATGGGTATCACTTCTTTAAATATATGCGTGAGACCTATCCAGATCGTCCTGTCTACTATGTAATTGATGAAGATTCACCAGAGTTCAGCAAAGTAAATCAGCTTGGTCATGCTTTACCATTTAAATCAAAAGAACATATTTATCATACACTGATGGCAAAAAAGGTCATTGGAACACACCATGGGGATTACTTATACCCTGTTCGGTCCAAACGTTTTGACAGTAAAATGAATGCAGAACATGTTTTCCTTCAGCATGGTGTTCTCGGTACTAAGAATTTAGAAAATCACTACGGTAAGTATTCACCGTCTTTCCATACTGATTTGTTTTTTGTTAGTTCAGAACGTGAAAAACGTGTCGTCACACAAGACATGGGTTATCCAGAACATGAAGTCCGTGTGACAGGACTAGCTCGTTTCGATACTTTACTTTCAAATGACTGTGAAGTTAAACGTCAAATTTTAATTATTCCTACGTGGCGAACTTGGTTACAAACACCGATTCAATTTTTTGAATCTGACTACTATGAGCATTATCGTAATCTACTTTCAAGTGAACGTCTCCATCACTTTGCACGCACTCATAAGATGGAAATTGTCCTTTGCTTGCATCCAAACATGCAACAATATTCTAGCCATTTCGAGGACTTACCCATCACCGTTATCAACCAAGGTGAACGCGACGTCCAAGACTTGATGAAAGAAAGTATGTTAATGATTACGGATTATTCAAGTGTTGCTTTTGATTTCAGTTTCTTGAAACGACCTGTCTTCTACTTCCAGTTTGATAGTCGACGTTTCATCGGACCAAAAGGTTCGCATTATGACCTTGAAAATGAATTGCCTGGACCAATTTCAAAAACGGCAGATGAAGTACTCGATCAAATGGAACTTTCTGCACAACAAGACTTTCAGATGGCTCCTGAGTACCAAACAAGAGCTGATATTTTCCTTAGACCGGTTGACTCGTCTTATGTGGAAACGATTTATCAAGCGATCACAGACTTTAAAAAACAGACCAGTTGGCTAGAACGTCTCGAAACAAATGAAGCTGCTAATATTTTATATCGTCTCTATCGAAAAAATCGCTATTACTTCCCATCGATGAAATTTGCCTACCGGTTGATGCAACGATTGCCGGTTGATCCGAAACTCGTCGTCTTTGAGAGCGGACTCGGTAAACAATATTCCGACAGTCCGCGTTATATCTATGAGGAACTGAAACGCCGGAACCTCGACTATAAAGTCGTCTGGGTTTATCATAAACGGCTTTATCTCGGGGACCCGAACGCCAAGGTCATCAAACGGTTGTCACCGGCCTACTTCTATTACCTGGCGACGGCGAAGTTCTGGGTCAACAACCAAAACTTCCCGCATTACTTCCGACGCCGTGAAGAAACGACGTACATTCAGACCTGGCACGGAACGCCGCTGAAGAAGATGTTGTTTGACTTGGATGAGATTCATGGACGAGACGAGGGGTATGTCGAACGGGTGACGAACTCGATCAAACAGTGGAGTGTCCTGTTGTCACCAAGTGCGTATGCGTCGACCATCTTCAAGAGTGCCTTCCGGTACGAGGGACCGATTTTCGAGTCGGGTTATCCCCGGAATGATCTGTTCTTCTCGAACAATCAGCCGAAGACCATCGAGACGATCCGGACGAAACTGCAACTGTCAGACGATAAAAAGGTCATCTTATACGCGCCGACCTTCCGTGATCATCAGTCGCTCGGCAACGGAAAATTCTTCTTTGATTATCCGTTTGATTTCGACCGCGTCGCCGAGGCGCTCGGAGACGAATATGTCTTCTTGATCCGGACGCACGTCCTCGTGACGAAGAAGCCGAGCATTCCGGCTGAACATCGCGAACGCTTCATCGATGTCACCAGTTATCCGGATATTCAGGAACTGTACTTGATCACGGATCTGTTGATTACGGATTATTCGTCCGTCTTCTTTGATTTCGCGAACATGAACCGTCCGATGTTCTT
>NZ_JACSMS010000009.1:0-116979 GCF_018618795.1 Exiguobacterium sp. s192
ATTAGCATCTGACCTCGATGAGGTCTGTGCCATGGTCGATGCTTATATTGATTATTACAATAGCGAACGAAGACAATGGAAACTACAAAAGATGACTCCGGTACAATACCGAAGCCATCTCATAGCAGCTTAAAACGTTAAGGGTGCTTTTATTAAACTGTCCAAACTCTAGGGCTCAGTTCAGTGAGATACATGCTATATTTTTATTTTTTTAATTTTAGTAGGAATAAAAGGGACGTTCATAATTATTTAGTTATCCTATTAAAAAGATGATGAGTTGGACTCTTAGATTAGTCCGTCAGTTACGACCTAAATTAGGAGCAACCAGTTTTTTTCATATGAAGGAATAGACATTACAAAAAGTATATCTCACTGATCGTGTTCCTCAGTAAGACATACTTTGAATAAATAGAGGTATAAGCCTTTTGTACTTGTGAAGTTCCATATCCGTTTAATGTGATGCAATTAAATACATAAAAAGTGATAAGGCGTTATCAAATTTTAGTATAAGCGGATATAATGTAAATTTTATCATGATTTAATTTTTTCTAGTAGTTAATTCCAAAATCTTCTCAGTTTATTTTCTTGAGTATATTCACGAAATGTTTTAGCTAGATAGTGTGTTTATTGTATTGCGTTTATAACGAAAAGAAAAAAACTCTTTGATGCGCATTGAAAAAGATTCAAAGGTCATTCATTATTAGAAATAAATGGAATGTCATTCATCCCGATTAGCGTTGAAATACGAAAATTAGTGAAGGAAGTGAGTCTAAATGCAGACTTGGATTCATACATTTGGTATGTTAGTTATACCAGTCATACTTTTTTTGTTAGCTATGGTATTTGATCAGAAAACTAAAAGAACTAACTATAGAGAGAAGAAATGAAAATGTGAAGCATCGACATACAACGAGGAAGTGAAAATAATGCGTAACAAAGTGGATAAAGATCCGAGAAGAGAAAGTATTTTTGATCGAATCTTTAATGGAGAAATGAGCAGATTTTCAGTTATATTAGTTGTGTGTGTTATGATTTACTTTATTTTGACTGCGTACTTCTAAAAATCAAAGGAACAGTATATGATACATTAATTATTTATTCGTTCAATTTTATACAGAATAGCTTGTTAAAAAGAAGAAGAATTTTCGATTTTAAGTAGTTTAGATCTAGAGAGTATAAAAGGATTTTCAAGTATACACATTCTCTTCACTTTTAACTTTTAAAGTAATCAGACATCCTTCAAGCTACTAAATAAAAGGTGTTTACATTTCGACGTCGAAATGTAAACACCTTTTATTTTCTGGATTTATAAATTTAGTTCTTCAAAAACAAGCTTTCCAACCAATTTGTAATCTCGGTTCTCGCAGATATTTGAATTTATTTGTCCAGCGTTCGCTAAGAAAGCTATTTTTTTAACTTCCCCTCTATAATTTGAATAGCTCTGTATAGAGATAACCATGTGTCTCGATCCTGCATTTACTTCTGTTTTCTTTTCAAAAATATATCCAACTTTTGTTTCTTCTGGTCCTTCATAGTAACGCGTTACGTCACTCATAGTAAATGACTCCCTTCTTACAAATAACTTTATAAAAAAATCTTACTAACAATAATACTACATTTTTTGTGAATGATATTTTCTTCACTTTTAATATATATATATATATATAGATCTTTTGATGCAAATGGCTATGAGAGTATTGCAGGACGATTCTAAATGAGAGAGTGTCGGCCGGGGACTCGAGCTAGATTTGATGGACTAGTGGTTCTTTAGCGGAAGATCTAATTAAACAACAAATGGATATAGGTGAACTATCTGTACGGTCACAGATAGATTATAAGGACGATACATGATGTAAGTGAAAAGCCTACCATCGGTTTCTTCAGACGTTTTTTGGCACCAAGTGATATTTTTATACCTGTACTAATCAGGAACTGCGATGATATGATTTCGACGTCTAACTGTATACAAACTATACGTCCATCTATTGAAGAGGAGAGTTTTAGTATCTCTTTTAGTGGATAGTAGAGAGATATCTATAGGTTATGTCGTATCTAGAGACATATGAATGTTGTTAATGAAAGCTCCACATATGAAAAAGAATACACAAACAATCATGATGAACAAAAGTCAGTATAAAAAGCGGTAAGATGATACTCACATCGATAGATAGTTTAGACAGTATTGCAGGTCCAGGTGATTGCCTGAGAAAGTCAATTCTTCCATATAATCTAACAGTAGGATCTCCGTTGGGTGTCTTTCAACTCATATCATCCAAGGGCATTACAGATGGTTATAACTCGACTGATGACAGTCAATCAAAAAAATGTTAATTGCACCTGTAGGCTTTCGAGGTTTTAGGTGTGATACTAGATTCAATTGTTGATGACGGAAAGTATGAATCTAAAGACGGCAAGGACCTATTTGACGAAAACTATAACGAGACAAATAAAAAAAGATATCTTTTTAGTAAGAAAAGGAGATATGAAGAGAGCTGAGTGGCACTTTTTCTTAAATGCGAAAGGAAAAGGCGGGCCAAGTAAACCATTAAGAGAATTTCTTTAAAAAAATGGTATTAAGGTACACACTCATTTCTAATAAATGGAGGAAATGACATGACATTTAAATCTTTAGGTGATAGAAAAAAGATGAAAACTGCAATAAAAGAAGTTATTGTGCCAGAATTGAGGAAACATGGATTTAAAGGCAGTTATCCGCACTTTAGAAGAGAAAAAAATCTTATCATGAGATTTTGACATTCTATATTACTAAGTACAGTGTGGCGTTTTACATTGAGACCGGTGTTATACCCTTAGAGGGTTATTTGAATAGTGAGGGAGATTTAATCTTACCCAAAAAAATTACAACATTTGATTTGAAAACTAGTGAGAGATTTGTTGTTGGATCAGATATTACAGAGAATGGTGACGCTATAACTTTTGCTTTTAAAGATTTTAATAGAGAAGAATAATATAAGGAATTAGCACAAAAAGCTTTACTTTATTTAAGAATAAATGAAGATGACTGGATAAAAAATTGTTCTGAATGGCAAAGAAAAGAATACGAAAAATATTGAGTTGAAATGGGATCTATAAAAAATGAGAGTTTATTTTTTATAGATCCCATTCGTCTACCTTCAAAAAATTGTACTAACTAAATTTTAAAAAGTAGAAAATAAGGTAGTTATAAGGTCACTATCTAGATTTTTTTACATGTATCTCATTTATCCATCCCTCATTACCAGTTCAAGTGACTAACTATTAAGTTATTTTAATCTCGGTAATTAGTATGAACCTTCGAACAATAACGAGTACAAGTTAGTCGTCTACAATTATCCACCTGGCCTCGACGCTTTGAATTGGTTAAGTAGCGTATATGAGCGAATTATAATCCACATCAAGATGATGAAGAATAATTCATGAAATGACATAGATATAGGGCCTCTAATCAGTAAGAGATATTTAGTACGTTCATTACTAATCGAAAAAAGTATTCACCAGAACCATTTGCAGTCTTCGTTTTTGATTTGGCTGTTGGATTTGAATTCCTCGTTTATGTGACTGCCGTAGCATCAAATTCTTTTACTGTGCTTTGATCCGTGTTCTTACTCGCATCTGTTTTTAGAAAAGTGAAATCTTCCTGTTATGCTGTGTACTTTATCTTATATGATGCTGCAGGGCGGTCTCCATATCTGTTCATCCCACCATCAGTAACAGCAAGTGAAATCGTTAAGGATGAGATTTTCAGGAGGGCTCCTTTTTCGATAAAGCTATCAATAATGTTGTTCCTTATACCGCTTCCTTTCTCTACTTGGAGTTCCTATCAATCAGTTTTGAAACGCTTTTATGAAAGGGAAGTTTCGGTATACTGTGTGATATATGTGTGAAATGTCCATTTCTTACCAGGTTCATATTATGATGGTACTAGCTCTTACGTAGTTGTTACCAGGATGTTCTTCGTCGGTCTTCTACTCCATTTGAGTATGTAACATCAAAGGCGAAGAAAGAAAAGTCGTTTCTGTAGATAAAATGGGTGTTATTCATTGATGAGGATTCCTACATTTTACACGTTTCAATTCTATCTAACTTTTGGATATAAACTAATTCAACTGTCCTCGGAATCAATTAAGCCCTCAAAAGAAAAGGTAAGACGAAAAACGTGTCTTTTAAAGGATTGGAGATAGAAGATTCATAAAGGGGGGGAGAGTGTGAGGGAAAGAACACGTCTTCTGTTTGGAATCGTAGCAGCTTGTATTTATGTGTTGCCCATGATTCTTTTAGGAGAGCAGGCACATGTCCGAATTCATGACAATCTAGATTCAAACATCGTCTGGTATAAGACGTTAGTAGATACGAATACGCTTTTTACAGGTCTTCAAATGAATGTTCCGGATTTAGTGAACGGAGTCGTCTCAAGGAACGCCTTCGTTAGCAGTTTCACTGGCATCGTCTGGCTCTACCAATGGTTCTCCCCTTATACGGCATATGTCGTCAGTCAATTGTTGACCCGTATCTTTGCTTTTCTAGGCATGTATTTATTGTTGCGCGATCATGGGAAGGCTGTCATACCTCATTCTTATGCACTCTGGGTCGCCGTTCTGTTTTCTTGGACACCGTTTTGGCCATCCGGCATGCTGAGCACGCTAGGGATGCCACTCTTATTATGGGCATATTGGAACATCTGGAAGGGAAGACGGAAAAAGGCGAATATCCTCGTCCTGTTACTCGTCCCATTCTATTCAAGTTTCGTATTAGGGATCGTCTTCTTCTTGGCGACGCTCGCCATCTATCATGTCATCAAAGAGATCCGCGGTCGTCATTTCCATGGTCGCTTTTGGCTTGCCTATTGTACACAAGTTATCCTGTACTTACTGATTGAATATCGATTGGTCTATTCGATGTTATGGGAAGACGAGTTGACGAGTCGAAATGATTTTGAGACTGGAACCAACGGTTTTTGGTCGAGTATCCGGTTGTTCTTTAAACATTTGGTGCTCGGTCATACGCATGACCGGGCAGTACAATCGCCAATCATTCTTCTGACAGTATTCGTCGTCGGAGTCATCGTTTTCCGGAAAAGAGAGGAAGCATCAAAATCGATTCGCTCTTTGATTTGGTTTTTGCTTGGCTTATCCCTCTGGTATGCATTTTGGTTCTATGATGGATGGAATCCACTGAAGCAACAGGTGTCCCTTATGCGAACCTTTAACTTCTCGCGATTTCATTTCTTGCAGCCGATGGTGTGGTACGCCTTGTTCTTCTTGATGCTCGACTGGTTATGGACGGCATCGAAACGGAAATGGGTAATCGGGTTGCTGATTACACAAACCATCGTACTTTTGATTTGGAATCCGGAGTTCGTTTATCGTCATCATCCATCATATGAAGCATTTTATGCGACAACACAGTTTGATGACATCAAACGATATATCGACCAACCGACGACGGACTATCAAGTTGCCTCGATTGGGATGCATCCTGCCATTGCTCAATACAACGGCATGCGTACCGTCGACGGTTACGTCAACTTTTATCCATTGAGCTATAAAGCATCTTTCCGAAAAGTAATTTCAGGAGAACTGGATGAAAGTAAGCAGCTAAAGCGCTACTTTGATACATGGGGCAATCGTGTTTACTTGTTCTCGTCAGAGCTCGGGAAAACATATGAGTTTACGAAGCATCATCAAGTACCCATTCGTCACTTATCCATCGACGTCTCACAGTTACAGCAGATCGGCACAACATACGTTTTGTCTGCGGTACCAATAAAAAACGCGAAATCAATCGGACTAAGACATGAGAAGACGTTCCAGGAACGGCACTCAGCATGGAAGATTCGGCTGTATCGAATCGACATACCAGCGAAAAAATAGGCATCAGTCTCTAAGTTCGAGGAGGTAAGTTTATGACTGTGACGACAATTCCGACAGTAGGAATCATCATTCCTTGTTATAACGAGAAAGAAGTATTACCACTGACAATCGACGCGATGCGTCGTTTCCTTAAAAATTGGAAGGAAATGCGACTGATTTCAGAGGAATCTTTCGTACTATTCGTAGATGACGGCAGTCGGGACGATACTTGGTCCCAAATCGAGCACGTACACGCAATGGATGAGCAATTTCGAGGATTGAAGTTGGCGCATAATGTCGGGCATCAAAATGCCCTGTTTGCAGGACTTGCGGAAGGACACCCACATGCGGATTGTGTCGTTTCGATGGATGCGGATCTTCAAGATGACGTCGAGGTGATCGAGCGGTTCTTGGTAGAATATGCAAAAGGGAACGACATCGTATACGGAGTACGGGTGGATCGCCAGAGTGACAGTTGGTTCAAACGTTCGACTGCCCAAGGTTTTTATCGCTTTATCGATTGGCTCGGGGTCGAAACCATTCTCAATCATGCTGACTATCGCTTGATGAGTAGACGAGCTGTCGAGACGCTCTGCGCGCATCCGGAGCGTAATCTGTTTCTCCGCGGTATGGTTCCAGCACTCGGTTTCCAAACGACCGAAGTAACCTATACACGTCAACCGCGTCCAGCCGGTGAATCCAAGTATCCGTTACGGAAGATGCTGGCACTTGCTTGGGATGGCGTGACTTCCTTCAGTGTCCGTCCGATTAAGCTCTTATTTCTGCTATCGTTGTTCATGTTAATCGTCTCGTTTGGTTTTGTTGGATATGCTTTATATCGTCGATACGAAGGTGAGACGATGGATGGCTGGACATCTCTGATGATGTCAATTTGGTTCATCGGAGGACTTCAACTGTTTGGCATTGGATTGATCGGCGAATACATCGGGAAAATATATCAGGAAGTGAAGCGGCGCCCGCGCTACATCGTCGAGGATAAATGCGAATGATGACCCTGTTTCGTTTTTTGCTCGTCGGTGTGTTGAACACGATAGTTGGTCTGACAATCACCTTAGTGTGTTTCCATATGATTCATACGGGATACTGGACGGCGACGGCGATTGGGAATGCCTGTGGGATCTGGGTTAGCTATATGCTCAATCGTCGATTCACGTTTCGTCAGGAAGCCGGGGGCTGGATATATTGGATGCGATTCTTGATTGTTGTATCACTGAGTTATCTCATTGCCTACCGACTCAGCCTGTGGGGCATGCATCAATTCCTGCCACATCTTCAGGAGACGGGTGCGATTCTTATCGGGATGATTCTCTATACGGTTCTCAACTATCTCGGGCAATCCTACTGGGTCTTCCGGAAGCCGGTTAAATAAGAAAAGCAAGCTATTCTGGTCATGTCAGGTAGCTTGCTTTTTTATTGCGTGTAGACCATTTCAGCGTATATCAGGAACACGCTCCGGATCAGTGCTACGAGGATAACAGCGAGAAAAATCATCTTGTTCTTCGTCCGATAATCGAGAAATACAAGGAGAAATGGACGAAAAGCGGATCCGTTTGTCTTTGGAAAATGTACAAACAGATACGGAATAGATTTTTACCAAATCCAAGTGAGGAAAGAAGCCCGCAGTGGACGGAATTCACTGCAAGCCAGAGAGGCCTCGTATCGTCTTATGTCGATTCGTGAAAGATGCTGGTTGTTGAGGAGGTGGTCAGAGAAAAAGTAGTGGAATTGCTGTGTGTATACGTTTATACCTTTTATATCTTTGATTGGATCATTATATGTACGTTTTGACTTCATCTGTCTACGTTAGCGAAGATGATTGAAGAGCTTTCGAGCTTATGCGTGAGTCTGTAGACTGTAAGCAGCAACATCCTCATCGCACCGCGGACCGATAACGAGACCTTCGACTCGCCTGCGTGAGGCGTCTCTATGTTCCTGTTCCTTACGACGGAAGGTACGGAGAACTGGGTAGAATCTATAAAAATAAATAGGTTAGATTTTTTTAGTGTTTAAAAGGCTTAATAACTTTTAAAAGACTTTTAAAAGGTGTATGATAGAGAAAATAGAACAAAAGGAGGGCATGATGATGGGAATGCGAATACTTGATATTCCAACCACTTCAATATCTGATGTGAAACGATCGCCGATGGAAGCGTTCCAAAGAGCAGATCGTGAAGCAGCTGGCGTTTATGTATTTAACCGTGAAAAAGTTGCGGGTGTCATGCTTACTCAACAGCAGTACGAGTCACTAAACAAAGAAATTGAAGAATTGTACAGCCGATTAGACGATTTGACGGTCGAGATGCGACTATCCAATAAAAATGTCCGCACATATACTGATTCAGAAGTCCGTGGAGAACAAGTAACCCACACAACGGCTATTGATGAAATGGATGGGTGGGAGTGATAATTGTACCAACTTGAGTGGACGCAGTATTCCAAAAAAGACTACGATAATCTCGACGGTAGCCAAAAGGTATTCGTAGACAAAGCATTGAATCGTATCATTTCTGTAGGAATGGCGGCAGGGCAACCACTCAGTGGAAACTTGTCTCATTGCAATAAGTTAAAAAACAGAAAGATGGGGTTACGTGTTGTTTTTAGAGAAGTAGAAGGTAAACTCCAAATCATTCAGATTGTAGCGATTGGTAAAAGGGATAAAGATGAGATCTATAAGATAGCTGAACAACGTTTGGACTGATTTTTGTGAGGAGGATCAACGTATGGTTACTTCTAAAGTAGCTGTACGTTGATCCTTTTTATCGTACTTATTGTTTTATATCCTGGAGTCGTTGCAACAAATCACGCTGTACAAAGTTGAGTACTTTCAAATCCTCGATGGAATGTTTCACTGGTTCCTGGTGGAAGGAACGAAGGGCATTTCCAAGAATCCCTTTTAGACTACAACAGGCAGGGACGATGACACATTGAACGTTCTGATTGAAACACTCGACGATATCGTGCGGTTCTATCTCACGGACGACCTTTCTGATGTTGATCTCTTTCGTAGCACGCGTAAATCGAAGTCCTCCATTCCGTACCCTGAGGAGTTCAAGGTAACCAAGCTTTGTCAGTTGTTGGTCGACCTTCATCAAATGATTTGGGGAGATCGCATAGTGTTCCGCGATTTGTGGCATTGAGATGATGTCACCGAGATACGCACCAAGATAAATCAAAGTGTGTGCGAAGTCTTTAATATAATGCGCATATTTTTCACTCCGTTCATCGCCGTCACCGTTATGATGTCTCCGCTGCGTCGTTCAATGCGTTCTCGATCGTTCCATCAATCGGTCCCGCTGTATCCTCGAATTTAAAATGATGCACCTCCTAGTAATAGCGTTTCAGCAACCCTTTGTGTTCAGGCATCAGGAATGGGATCCATTTCTTATTACCTCGGTCTTGATAACACATGGAAATACTCCTTTTATCGAAGAGAACATTTGTTTCTATTTTCATTCCTCGTTTCCTTCCTTAGGTAAGATGATGTACATGTTGTGAAGTTCGCCCAACCTACATACGACATATGTAACGAATGAAAGCACTGACGATATGGGATGTTGTCAATGGCAGTCTCTTATTGCTGGCTTTCTTCACGTTGGTTTTTCTATTCACAACGAATATGAATTATTTGTTTGTATGGCTACTGCTACTCAGTTCGATGAGCATCGAAATCTGCGTGACATCCCGACCTCAATCTGTCTTTGTTTTCATCTGGTCACTTGTAATTTCTAGACCAATTACGTTGTTACTGTTCGATTTCCTTTCATTCATGCATGGTGTATTTGCCGGTCTTACTGAGCTATCCGATCATCTTTTTAAGAGCGTTAATCTTTGTACCGACATTATGACCAAGTTTTATATTGCGTCAATCTGAAGAGACTCATTAATCACACTATTATGCCAACATTTTGAGATGTCTATTAAAGCGTTTGATATATTGCTACACAGGAATTCAATCTCACACTCTTGGAGACGGCAAGTCTGTCGAGACTCAGTGTTCGAAAGCTTTGCTTGTCAAAATCGCTTTGCAATGAATACCCTAAATGTTGGGAAATCCCTTGTTTTCATACGATACAACTTAGTGAAGTAGCCTTAGCTCACAAAGATGCATCAGTCTGAATATGTATTATGATGATTTCATTATATACGAGGTCATCAGTTTGACTTATTGGTGTACACGTTCAGATAATGACAATTAATTTTTTAAATCACTCATACTTAAGTGATTGTGTAAGTAGAATTGATTAGGTAAATAACAAGCTTGATTATAGTAAAATGGTAATCGGTACCTTAAAAACGATGGAGGTCATTTAATGATAAGAAAAGAAACACCAATAGAAGAAATCTTATTTGAAGCAATAAATCATGCGGGTGTCTCTTTGCCGATTATGATTGGAGAGGGAGCGTGGCACATGGCATGGAAAGTGACGAAGGAGGATGAAGAGTTGGTGCTTCGAATTCCGAAAAAAGTTGCTTACGGAAAGCCAGTTCCATTCGATCAAGACGCATTGACGGCAGAATATTCGGCAACAAAATGGTATTACGAATCCGTGAATCAAATGGTCCCAGGTGGTGCACCAGCGCTTTTTAAATTTCATGTTACGCCTGAGCTTACATATACGTTGGAGTCATTTGGTGGAAAATCATTGCCTTTAAGAGAAATGTCGCTAGTCGAAGCGGTGCGTGTAGGTAGACAAATTGGAGCTATCTATCGAAAAATGGAAAGTCTTACTCCTGAAATTGAGGGATTTGGTCGTTTAGCATGGACAGAAAATAAAGGACTCCATGGAATTATAAGCGAGGAATTTCAGACATTTTTTCAAGAAACAAGTCTAACTCACGTCCATAATCATCAAAAACTAGTTAACGCGTATCCTATGTTTCAAAACAATAGGGTAGAACATGCACTTCAAGTAGTGACTACGAATCGAAATCGTCGAATCGTTTCGGCAAGATTAGTCAATCAAGACGTCTCGCCTGAAAACATTTTGTGGGGAGGGGACAGCGTCTGCCTGATTGATCCGTATCCAATTGTCTATGAACCTCGTGAAATGGCCGGTAATTTCATGAACTTATACGAGACTTTATTTAGAATGTTAGCAAATACCCCACGCTATAAAAAACACCAGTTTGAGAAATATGAGGATATTCTAAAGGCTATAGCTACAGGATTTCTTGATGGATATAGTGATGGTGATTTAGCTGTTTCTCGAGAAGTCAGAGGTGAGCAGTACCTTCAATTGCTCGAAACGGCTTACCAACATCATTGCTTGTTGATTAGAACATTGACGTCTGAGGATATCATTCGATACGGACATCGGAAAGAAATCAAAAAGCGTCTCGCTATTTTAGGTGACGAGATAAAACAATTTGCCGAGACTTACTTCTTCTGACTTTTGTGTATTGAATACCTGACTTACGAATCTCTCGACTTGTACTTATGCTAGGAATAATAAGTGCTGAAGGACTAGCTTACTAACCGAATAATAGTGCAATCTTCTTGAATGATGTGAAGTAAATCTATTTGCCCTTTTGTAAGGTTTTCTTGAGCTTAATCTGTAACGGAAAATTAATGGATTGTATCAGTTAATCGATGCGACATTTTAATGTGATTTTGTTCGTAAAGCGTGTTATTCCAGTTATCAGAAATGGGATCTGTTTTCACCTTTTGATCTTGACAGGTCGAGTTATCGTAAGTAAAGAAAAGTGACGCTGGTAGCACAAACTGTACCTATGTATGTAACGTATGTGAAAATATTATGTTTCTTCAAGAGATGATTCCTGCATATGCTACAGGGATCATTTTTCACTTCATCGGCATAATAGCGCTCGTCAATCGTGACGTCTTCTGACATATCATTCTGAAGGACGATACTTTTCGCAATGATGTGGACCAAATGACCGCGCTAATTCGACATCGACGATTTCTTTACAATCATTATCTTCTGTTACGAGTAAATCGTTTGCTGCGAATATGTTTGTAGTCTCAAACGTTCCAAATTCAAAAAAAGTATAGCGTATAATATTATAAGAGTATATAAATGCAGAAAAATGTAGTGAAAGAGGTGCTTTAATGGATTTTTGGGATGAATTGTTAGAAGATGAGGTTGCTTTGTCGCTAAATAAAGAAGAAGTGAAGCAAATCGAAAAAGAATTAGGCGGTTGTCTCCCTAAGAAATATATCGAAAAGCTAGAAGAACAGAATGGCGGAGATCTTGTATTTGATTCAGTGAACGTTGATTTCGAAAATACATGGTCTGACGAAGAAGATGGTCTTCATCTACCTTTATATCGATTCAACACTTTGACAGCTGAGGAATTTGAAAATGGCTTGTCTATGTTGAAAGAATGGGGATTAACAGGAAAGATGATTGTGTTCGGTGAGGGCGAAGGTAGTTATTTCTGGTACTTCGATTTCGACAACAATCCTAATGAACCACAAATTTGGTGTTTGGATATTTCGGATGAGACAACACTTCTCGTAGCGGAGAGCTTCGACCAACTCCTTGAGAATCTCGTTAGACGAAAAGGTGAAAATGAAGTTGAATTGTCACGCGATGATGTGTTTGCCGACTATCCGACGATGGATGAAATTCGAGAAATCATCGAAGGTGATGATGAAGATGAGCGACTCGTAGCCTATCGTATGTGGTTGACACGATGTGAAGATCTTGGTGGATTGGTCATCGAGTTACGTCAACGTGTTCAAAATTCAAATGATGAAGATGAACTAGATTCGTATGCTGAACTTTTGACTGAAGTGTTGCTGAACTATACAGGAGAAGAGTTCATAACATACAATCAAGCGATTGCATTGTTCAAAGAAAAAGAAGATGTTTCCGACTTAGACCATGTAATTGCACAACTAGAATCAAATATCTAAGAAATCAAAAAAACGTCTTAAACACGACAAAAAAAATAGAGTAGAAAAAGGAGACAAACTCTTGTGTAATTGGGAGTTGTCTTCTTTTTATGTGTTGCGTAATTTCGAATCATCTACAAGAAAAGACTTTTCAAATGCTCGGAACGCTTTGCTCGCAATCTTACGCGGCTCGACGTTCTCCTTTTTCATTCAGTTTATCGTCGCGTCTTTTATTATAGCGCTAACTTTTCATTTCTGCCGTCTTACTTGGAATAGGTGATGCGGTGAATGATCATTTCAAAGGCATGGATCAGAGCGGTACCGCTCTGTTTGATGAAAAGGGATCGTAAGCCGTCCTGTTTCCGTACTCTAGCTCGCTCCTCGTCGGCGCAAGGGCCATCAAAAAAAGCCGCTGCCGCTCCTCGTCTTCCTCCGCGTTTTGGCTCAAAAGCAAGCTTTTCGCTCGTGGGCTCCGGAAGCCTTCGTTCCGGTGCGCTATTCGCTTTTTTTGATCTTTCCCTGCGGTCACCCTTGCCCCGTCTCGCGACGCTCGCTGCGTTCCCGTCAACAGGACGGCACCGTGTCGGACTGCATCTCACTCGCGAAAGGAGCTTTTCCATGAAACTGACCAAACTCGTTGAAATCACCCGTATCCGCCAAGAGGTTCGGGAACCGGACGTCCCCCTCGAGACGACGCATATCACGTCACCAGAGGACGCGTTTCTTGTCGCCAGACGCTTTATCCAGGACGATGACCGTGAGGTGTTCCTCGTCATCCTGCTGAACACGAAGAACCGAGTCATCGCCGTCCACCGGGCGCACGTCGGGAGTATCAATTCGAGCATTATCCATCCCCGTGAAATCTTCAAGTCCGCTATCCTCAATAATGCGACGTCACTCATTGTCAGCCATCAGCATCCGAGCGGCGACCCGAAACCGTCCCTCGAGGACATTGAGGTGACGGAACGCTTGCAGGAAGTCGGACGCATCATCGGTATCAAATTACTTGACCATATCGTTGTCGGGGCAGGAGACGATTACGTCAGCTTAAAAGCCCAAGGATTAATTTGAATTTATCATTCAGTGTAGACAGGCGGGACACACTCCCGTCCTGTCCGCGCGTAAAGCATGGACGAAAAACAGATCCGTTTTTCTTTGAAGGATGTACAAGCAAATACGGAATGGATTTGTACCAAATCCAAGTGAAGAAAGAAGCCCGCAGTGGACGAATCCACTGCGGGCCAGAGAGGCTTCGTATCGTTTTGTGTCGATTCGTGAGAGGTGCTGGTTGTTGAGGAATTGGTTAGAGAAGAAGTAGTGGAATTGCTGTCAATGTATATACCTACATCTTTTCTCATAGAGTGGATCAGTCTATCTACGTTTCAATTTAGTTTGTATGTATTAGTAGCGACAAGAAAAGAAATTTCGAGCTCATGCGTGAGGCTGTATGCTGCAAGCAGCAACATCCTCATCGCACCGCTGCCCTCCTGACGGACCGATAACGAGAGCTGCCAATCACTAGCGTGAGGCATCTCTACGTTCCTGTTCCTTGCGACGAAGGGCACGGAGCGACGGAGCGTTGGTAGTTCAAATGAGTAAATTAAATAATTTTAAAAGAACGTGACCATTCAGGAGAAAGTACTTGTCCGTTAGACAACACATATTCAAAAGACTCTCCGTTTGTTCGTTTTCCTGAAACAAGCCATTGAGACTGGTCCTCAAGGTTCTCTACTACCATACCTACTCGAAGTGTCAGTTTTGAAGCTGGAACTTCGGTTGATCTTATCTTTAATTCTTCTGTAATATAGGCTTCGTACTTTTCTCCATACTGATCTGTATAACTATCAAATTGAATCAATACACCTTCTGATTCACCGAGTTCAACCAACTTATTTACTTCACGAATGTCACTTAGTTCTAAGGAACCTGTCGCTTTTAAAGAGTTGTATAAGTATTGGATTTTTGAAGTCGATGGCATAGTACATCTCCCCTTTATGACAAATATAGACTCGTTAGATAATAATAAGTGCTCTATATAATCGTTAGTTTTATTTATTCAAGGCGAAGACACTCTTTCCAATTAGAAGGGAATCCCATTCTACCTAAAAAAATGATGTCTTGATGATGCTTTAATTGAAATTCAATATTGTCCAAAAATTCATTCCACGCATCTACGGTATTTTGTGAAGCGTATTGTAATACGTTTTTTAATGTAAGCATGTTAGCGAACAAAGTAGCATTATCATTTTTTTTGATGCCAGCTTTCCGAGCGTCCTCTTTTAATAATTGAGGTCGAGAAGTCGTGAAGAAGTTTCCATAAATTCGAGAATAGTGCGCACAACTATTTCTTAAAAATTGAATAGTACGCACCCAACTCGAAAATTGCGATTTATAAGACTTATCAAAACTTTCCTCGATCCAGTGGGCACGATATTCATTTTTTAGAGTTGTTAGAAAGTGAAATAGCTCTCCGAACGTTAATTCCTCAACCAACAACCAAAAGGGGAAACAATTTTGTTTCTTATTTTTATGATGCATGACCGATAAAGACTTACTTTTAGAAATTCTTCGATTAAACGCATTCAAAACCTCTCGTGCCCGTTTACGTGATGCGTAAATATTCTTATCAAGATAAAAAACGCCCGGGTCATAAGATCCTTTATACGATTCACATAAGCTTTTCACTAATGTGGCTCTTATCATTAACTCTACTGCACCTGTAAATCGGTTTAATTGTTCACGGAGAAATTGATCAAAGTTATATAGGTCACGACATTGCGTAAAGCTAAATGATTCTTGAGAATCCCAAGGTAACATCTTGCGGAAGATTGAAAAACTATAGTAATTGTTGTAGTTAAAGAATTCTTTTGCTTCTTCTTTCTCTGAATCTGTAAAAGTCAACGCGTAGTCTGTTTTACAACAAAGTTCTTCTATAAGTTGATCGATTGTTTTATATGGTTTTAACGAGTTTTGAGGAGACGCTTTTAAAATAAAAGGAGTCTCACGTTTTTCGAATAGATGAGTTAATAATTTTAACAATTCATGCACGTTTAGTAAGCTCCCGTCCATCTCACTTCTTTATTTGGTAATTATAGTATTTAATTTCATTGTAGAATAGATTTAAGTACAAAAAAAGACCTACCGTGGTCCGCATTGTTAAGAGGCGTGGTAGGTTCATGTAATAGTAATATATCCTATTCTTAATGGTTTTAAACAAAAAAAGACTCACCGTGGTCCGCATTGTTAAGAGGCGTGGCAAGTTCGTGTATATAAAAAATAACATGTGAGTACTACTTGGTCAATATCAAAATGATTTATTTTACCAACATTTAAGATATGTTTCTCGTAATGTGAGAGTAAAGGAGTGAGTCATATGGACAGAAAATATTTAACCGAGTTTGGATTGCTAGTAAAGGGCCGTCAGCTTCAGCTTTATTATCCACAAGACCTCTCTTACTTAAAAAAAGAAGGTAAAGACAGGTACCATCTATATATGATCTGCCGAATTCCCTATATTTCTTTTGTTCAAAATTCTCTAGAAGTAACAACTGGATATATGAAATTTTCAATCAGAGTAGAGAAAAAAGAGGGAGGGTTTTCTTATATCGACTACAAAATTGATCGGGATAACGAAGCAGAAAGTAACTATGAATCGATTGAAATTGATGAATCGCTAAGATCCATTGTAATTAAAAAGAGAGACACCACACTGCATCTTCGACCGACTTATTTTTATCCCAGTGAAGATTCGAGCATACCGCTTCTAACCGAGATATTGTATGTAGGACAGTCCTATGGAAACGATGGAGAGCGAAGTGCTATATCTAGGTTAAGTGGTCATGAGACTCTTCAAAAAATCTTACAAGAGCATTCCTTTAGTCGAAAATCCGGAGATATAGCAGTTATTTTAATTGAACCAGAAGCTAAAATGGTGTCGATAACAAATCCATGGATTACCTCGCAAATAACAGGAGAAAACAATGAACTGCACGAAAAAAACGTCTATGACACTATGAACGAAGAGTCTTATAAGAGTGTTATTAATATTACAGAAGCGGCATGGATTAAATATTTTCGACCTCACTATAATGAAAAATTTAAACATGTTTTCCCCAATATAAAACATACAAGCTATAAAACCTACTATGATTTAGACTTCGGCAGCATCATGGTAGATTTAGACTTTGAATGTATTGGTTTAGAGGTTTATAACGAACATACAGCACCTATAAATCATCCAACTGCAGAATTTCCTTTCCATTCTCCTGAAGACAGAAAAAATATGTTTGATTTGTATTGACTGATTAAGTGGATACAAATAACACGAATGAATTATTTTTTCATTATGTTGGCGGAAACGATTTTAGAAAAGACGGTTTCTGTTTTTTTAAAGAGGAAATTGATAGTGAGTAGCTTAGTAACGAAGCAGTTATTCTAAACAACATTGTGCTTATCCTATATAGCTTGATTCGTCATCAATACCAATCCATTCTATGCTGTGTTCAAGACAACAGCGAGGAGTGGATCAAATGAACGTATTGGAGATGTTTGAGGTCATGGATCAGACGAATGGGAAGCAGATACCGGATAAGGTAACATTAATTGATGCCCAGCTTCGATTCGTACGAGAAGTTGACGGTTCAATCGAGCACGTGACATGGTTCATCGATTTAGATCGATTGACAGACTTCATGCAAAAACACTTTGCCAAGCAGACCTGTTGAGGTCTGTTTTTCTTTTATCGATGTACATGGACGCTTACACATTAAGAAAAAATTCCTGGTGGGAAATATAACCAACTTTCTCCTGTTATTCACTGTATACTAAAGATAACTTACGAATAGGGAATGGAGCGATGAAAGATGAAACAAAAATGGATGAGTGCTAGCCTGGCATTTGCGAGTGTTGGTTTATTAGTGGGACCGTTACAGAGTGCGGAGACCGCGACGCCGAAAATCAAGGTCCACTATATCGATGTCGGTCAGGGAGATGCGATTTACATCAAGATGCCGAGTTTTGAAGGGAACGGCTCGTCGTATACAATCAAGAAGTCGAAATGAGTAAGCAAAAAGCAATCATCAATCGAATTGAAGGATGGGGTGCACCTTTGCGAGTTAGACTGTGTGGGATGTTATCTGAATCTATAAGTCGGATTATATCGAGAACGATGATCGTGAATAACAAAGGCTATTAAAAGAAATTGAAAGACTGATGGAAGAATTGTGGGAAGGTAGCGCATTTCACCTTGGAAAATTCTTTAACACTAAATAATTCCAAGTAACTGTAATAAAATAAAAAATGGAGTTGAGTAATTTTGCTATTGGAAAAACGTTATGCAATCGTAATAGGGATTAATGATTATACGGAAGCACCTTTAAACTTTTGTGTGAATGATGCTTTGTCAATTGAACAAACATTAATAGATAGATGTAGATTTGAATCCGATAATGTTTTTACAATTATTAGTGGAAATGAAAATCCTCTGACAGAGATAACGGGAAAGTACAAAGAAGCTTTAAGAAATATAAAAGAAAAATTTAAAGAAAACGAGGATTCAATTCTTTTTTATTTTGCAGGTCATGGCAACTATAAAGAAGATCAATCAAATGTTTTTTTTCATGATTCTGAATATCCTATTTTTGAAATTTATAATGAAATTTCTTCTTTAAATCCAAAAGTTCAAACTTATATAATTGATTCTTGTAATTCTGGCGGGAAGGTTTTAACAAGAAGCCAAGAACCATTTTTGCCTCAAGATTATTTAATCGGAAAGTACATTGATACTAGTGACGGTGCAATGTTAGTTTATGCTTGTGGTTCTGATCAAACAGCAAGAGAGACAGCAGAGATGAAGCATGGGTTACTCACGTATGAATTATTGAATGTAATTAATAATGATAAATTGTACGATGAGGATGGGGTACTCACACCTAGTATTATCCAAGATAATGTACTCAAACAAACAACTAAAAATAGTAACTTCGAACAAATCCCTGTAGTTGAGAATAGAATTGTAGGAATATATCCATTTGCAGTTATACAAGAAATGAAGAACCAAGAAGAAGCCGGAAATTACACAGGAGAAAAAAAACGTTTAGAAATAAAAAAAGAAATAGGTATAAGCAGCGAGAAAGTAAATGGTTTATTAAAAGATGAATTAGTTTCTAGCTTACAATCAAGAAAAATATCATATACAAGAGAATCAAGAATTGAATTACAGGAACAAATTAATAAAATCCTTAGTAAAAAATTAAGTGAAGATTCAAAACTGTTTATTAGTAATAATCCTTATTATGAAATTGATGATTCTAAAAATATCAATGAACTTGATTTTGAAAGAGTGGAGAAATTGAATGAAATAATAATTTTAAATGCTAGCAAAAAAAAAATTAGTCCACTTAACAATATTTTTGAAATAAATAAAAGACGTAATCCAAGCTTTTTGACTAATTCATTATCTTCAATTTTCAAAACATTTAGTTCAGAAGTTCACGAAAAAGTGCCTGAGTTTTTTACTGATTATATAATAAATATTGAAGATGAATATATACAGACTAAGATAAACATTTTTTATTCAGAAAATATTTTATCAACTTCATTTGGAGTAGGATATCTAATTTATCAGTCAAAATGGGGTATTATCTTGACGACACTTTTATTTAAGGTTGATTGGAATGGAGAAAAAGATAATATTATAACAAATGTTCGCCAATCTAATCATTCGTTCTTGATTGAGTCAGAGACTAATGATTTAGTTACCAAAATGAACTTCAATAATTTTTCTATATTTGATGTAGTATCAGAATGGAATTCAATGAGAAAAACTGAAATTGAAAATTTTGTTAAAATTTCAAATTTGAAAGATTAATGAAAATTGAATAAAAAAAGTGTATACACTTCGATGTCGAAATGTATACACTTTTTCTTGTTTTTCCTCTTTACGTAAACTAGATTATTTAAAGCTTATTGATAAAAAGATAAATTTATAGACTTTAGAAAGTATAACGAAATAAGTAAAAAAATATTTGTGACAGAGTAATCAATTTTGTATAAATAACGGTCATTAAAAAGACATTTTTATTGAACAAAAAAATAATTCTAAATACTATAAATTTATAAAAAAACCGATGATAACATTTTTAAAAATTGTTATCATCGGATTCAGTTTAGCTTTTTAGAAAATTTTATTGCTTATGCTTTTAAAGATAAAGGTCTACATCCACTTCATCATACGTAACAGCATCACCGTATATAACAGTATCCTCTGACCACTCCCAAAAGTAATCGCCCTGAGCAATAACAGCACATTCTAAAAAACATTCAAAATTTAAATTCAGTGGAACAACCATCTCCAACCCATCAGATGGATGTACAACAGAAATATAAGGCTTTCTAAAAGAATACTCTGGATCTTTACATTGATTTTTATCAATTAAAATCCAGTACTCATCAATTTGACCTACAATCCAGTAGTTTCCTTCCGAAAGGAGACCGTCTTCTGAATGATGTTCTGCCGATAGTTTGAGCATTTCTTCAAGAGGAAATAATTCGAGGATCAAGTCCGATTCTGTTCTAAATAAATTACATCCGTTATGTAACGTAAGAAAATGTTTGTAGTCCTTTGGTAACGTAACAGATTCTTTCACGAAGTATGAATCAACTTCTTTAGAAGTTAAAGGACTGTTGAATGTACAAGTTGCCCATCCATTTGTTCCGTAACTCCCGATAATGAACCTTGGTTCATCTTTAAACATTTGCTTGAGTAAAATTAACGTTCTTTCGATAGGCTTCATTTGTTCTCCTCCTCATTCATTAATATGCTGACCACCATGTAGTAACTGTATGATGTTCCTTTCTTATTAGCGGTATTATATTTTTATTGTCCGTAGCACTTCCACCGTGATCAATCTGTCGTATATGATGACAGTCAATCCCACCCCAATCGGTTTTTCCTTTACCATTAGGTGATCCTTTATAGGTATTCATATAGTATTTTCTATAATTTGTTCTGTAGTTCTTCCATTGTCTTCTGCCTTCAGCAGCCTGCTTTTTCGTTACTTTCTCATATGTTGTTTGATGAGGATAAGGTAACTTTTTCTTTGTATAAGGATCATCTAGAGGTGGATAGAGGCTTCCTTTTTTATTCAACAAGTGTACACGCGTAGATTGAACCATTGGTTTGTAACCTTTAGCTGTGATGGTATATTTAACATTTCTGAAAAGTGTTGAATTTATAGTGACTTCGTCAAATATGTTTGCGGCAGGTGCATATTTACTTTTAGGATGAGTAACATACTTTTTCTTTACTTTATTTTTTTGTAATTTTGTGTAAGTTTTGAAAATTGAATCACGTTTTAAAAATTCTCTTTCAACCTTATAGTATTTTGGAACGTCACCAAATTCATCATCAATGGAAAAGTTGTAATTTAAAATATACTTTTTTTTCTTTTTATCATAGTCTGCCTTGTATGAAATTTTCACAGTGATTTTTAAACCTTTTAGTACGACTTGTTTTGTCGCGGCAGATTCGCTTTTCTTTAAAATCTCTAGATATTCTTTAGCCGGAATAAACCTATCGTTATACGTATAATAGGTATCTACTCTTGAAAACAGAGTGTACTGATCTAATGCATTTAAATCAGTTTCTTCAGGTTGGTTATTGTAACTGCTTTTAATGGCTGCTATGGCAACGGAATCCTTTGCTAAGTTTTCAATCTTTAAATTGAGAGGTACATCAAAATCTGATGATTCTACTACATCATCCTCTTCGGAAAGTAATTGTTCTTCACCCGTTAATCCAGAGAGTTTAGATTCAGCTTCGATTTCAGTTATTTGATCGATTACATTTTCCGAAGCTACTTTTGTCTGTAAGCCCTCTAATATATCTCTATACTCTTTCTTGAAATCTTGTGATTGTGGCGTATAGCTAGAATCCATTGATTTTTTTAGAGTTTCGATTTCGTCCACAGCTTTTTGGTTTTCTTCTAGATTAGTATTGAAAATGTCTAACATACATTTTGCAGTCGTAGTCATATCTGGACATTCTTCTGGATAGATTTCTTCACCCACTACTTCTTTAGGAGAATAATCTGTAGGTTGTTCCACATTATTATCGATAGTGCCATACTCTACTTCAGATGATTTCGAACTTATTCCATCTTTATAAGCTGTAACTTTAAATTGGAACATATTATCTTCATCTGAGAAATATTTAGCATTTTGATACAACTTACTAGCATCATAATCAAAGTCAGTTCCATTGTTGTCTTTATGAAGCTTAAATGAACTAGCATTTATTTCAGTATCTAGGGGGAAAATCTTTTTCCCTGAGGTAGTCCAAGTTTCTACATTACCAACGTCAAATAATTCGAATTCCTGACCGTTAAAAATAGAAATTGTATAGCCAGATGCATTATTTACTTTTGACCAGCTGAGATTAAATGCACCTTTACCGTTTCCTAAATCATTTTCATCTACCTGAAAATCTTCAGGAGTATCAACATAGTTATTAGAGAATGAAGTTTCGCTGGAATAATCAGCAAACCCGTCCCCTAAACCAATGTAGTATAAATTATCAAAAGGAACATATGCGTTGTTAACACCTCTATAAGCTAAAACTTTAAAACTAAAATCAGATTTGAAATTAAGTAGGTCTCCGTTTTTTTCATAAAATGATTCGGGATTTAGAGGGATATCCATGCCATCTTTTTGTTTACTTCTGAAGAGTGTACCTTGATCGGTTTTAGGCCATATTTTTTTATTTTTTGTACTCCACTCTAGTTGATTTGAAGAAACATCATCAACAAGTTGATATGTCTTTCCATTATACATATAAATCAAGTACCCAGCTGCATTGTCTATAGAGTCCCAATTTAAGAAAATGTTTTGTTCGTTTTCACTTTCTCGAATACTTTCTAGACCAAATTCAACTTTTTTCATAGGGAAATTGATTCTAGTAAAACCTGATGGCGTACTTTCACCTTTTGAAGATTTGGCTACTACTTTAACATAATAGTTAGTTGTATTATGATAAGTTGTACTTAATCCATTTTTTTTGTATAGTTCTTTAGCGTTTGTCAAAAAATCTGTTCCAGAGAAGTCGCTATGAAACACTTTTGTTGTACCTGGTATTAATAATTCAAGCTCATCTTCGGACGGGAAGATTCTTTTGCCTTTGCTCGACCATGATGTTACGTTACCGACTGGAATGCGCTCATAGTTATTCCCGTTAAATAATTCTAGGTCGTAGGAATTAGCCCCTTCAACTTGCTCCCAATCCACTCTGAAATATCCTTGTTCATCTTCTAAAAAACTAACGTTTTCGATAATTTTTGGAGCTACCGGCTGATCAGGAATAATCCCTTCTAATGTTTGCTTAGTTACTTTTGAAACTGGACTACTACCCAATTTATAATCTGCAACAACTCTAAATTGATATGCTTTGGATGTTGATTCTACTCCAGAGCTTTGAGTATACATAGGAGAGGGATCCATAGGTAGTTCCATACCATCCCCAGATCTAAATGCAATACCACCTGTTAAATCATCACGAGTGCTGTACTGGCTAAGCTTTGGCCATATTTTTTTATCTTTCGTACTATATTTTAATGATGTCCCATTATAGATTGTCCGCCATCCTTTACCGTTATATAGTTGTAAACGGTAGTTGGTAGCGTATTTAACAGAGGGCCAAGATAAATCTATGTATCCCGTAGTTGCGCCTGCCCCTGAAGGAAATACATCTGTTTTTAAAGATCCCATTTGTGGATAGCTATAAGTTATCTCTAAATTCGTTTTATTTTTACTATTTTCACTCGCGGTAAGTTGTTTCCAATACGTTTGACCGTTTCCATTTGTATGAAGTTTAAAGCCATAATCAGTTCTAGAGCCATTTGCAATTGTTTTTAATGCGGAAGTTACATTAAAGTTTGCCCATTGATTTTTTGAAACTGTTGTAGAGGTAATGTTTGTCGATAAAGGTTTTGAATTCCAATTTAATTCTGTTTCAGACCAATTACTATTGACACTATCTACCCAAATGCCTGTTTTAGTCTCAGGATAAAAGCTCCATTTAACAAAACTTTTCAGTATTGCATCCGAAACATTTGCTCCTTTTAAATCAGATAAAGATGGCATTTTAATAAATGAATAGTTTGTACCCGTTCCTGAATCATATTTTCCTACTCGCAACACATACTCAGCTAATGAAGAGTTCCAATATTTATTGAAATTAGTTTCCGGACTCGCGCTTGAAATAAAAGTATCAAGAGAGGCGTCTTTTGCTAAGGAAGGATCAATATAGATTGGATAAACACGATCTTTGTCGTTAATCCAATCCTTAGAAGGTGATAAACGTAGTTCATAACCATTTTGGGTAGGTTCTAGTGTGTATGAAATATCGTAACTTTCTGCTGATAAACCTGATTTGTCATTAATACTACTATCGCTCATCATAGGGGCTGGCATTACATAGACCATGTCCCCCTTCAAATTTGTAAAGGAAATCGAGCCATCCTTCTTGAGATTAGCTTTTAATTTTGTTTGAATTTCATACACAAATGAATTAATCTCAGAAGTTGGTTTATTTAAAATAATATCTTCTTTTATCTCCATATTGAGAGCAGTATGTCTTAAGTCGATATCATTGAGAATTTCTTCATGCGTTAACTTGTTTTCGGTTATTTTTCCTTCTGATGTATTAATTGGAATAAGTCGTTTGTTCGATTCCATTCCTTTAAATGTAAAAGTAACAATATCGTTTTTTTGGTTACCAACAACGAGCATTGGAGTTTTACTATCTATTTCAGAATCAAAATTTATTAGTAGATCGGTCGATTTTGTTGAAAATTTATCAGAACTAACTTCCTCAAAGTTCGGATTAACCTCCTCCCAATCCTCTCCTGATTTTGTTTGAACGATGTCATCAAAAAAGTTCACGGAATATTTTCCGTCTTTTCTTTTACTTACGACCGTCTTTTCGTTGCTCAATTCCTCTGAAGACCTATTTTCTAAATCTTTATTATCTTGATTTTCCAATACTACATTGTTTTTAGAAAGTTCTTCAGCAATCACTACTTTGTTAGGAGTATACAAATTAGAGGTTAACAGTACAGACGTCAAACTAAAAACTAAACTGTGCTTTAATAAATTTTTCAATTAAATTCTCCTTCTAAAATATTTTATTACTCTACATTTATATGACAAAAAAATTAATTAAGAAACATTATTACCTATAATTTTAAATAAATTCTAGATACATTTTTCACTTTATTAAACTTGGATGAATCAAATTGAAGCTCTTATAGAGATTTCAACCTTTTATCAGCTGTCAAAAAAGAATGGACGAAAAATGAATACGTTTTTCTTTGAAGGATGTACAAGCAGATAGTGAATGGATTTGTACCAAATCCAAGTGAGAAAAGAAGCTCGCAGTGGGATTCGTCCACTGCGGGCCAGAGATGCTTCGTATCGTCTTCTGTCGATTCGTGAGAGGTGCTGGTTGTTGAGGAAGTGGTCATAGAAGAAGTAATGGAATTGCTGTCGGTGTACGTATGTACATCTTTTATCTTTGAGTGAATCATCCTCTGTACATTTCGATTTAGTTTGTATGTGTTAGTAGAGACAAGAGAAGAACTTTCGGGCTCATGCGTGAGGCATCTCTACGTTCCTTATCCTTGCGACGGAAGGCACGTAGCGTGATAAGACCAGAAAATAATTTTAGGAGTCTCAAACTGATTTAATCTGCAGGGACCAGTTATTTTAATCTGCAAATACCAGTTGTGATGGGATTCCTGTTCTAAATGATTCGCCGTTTTCTAAAGAATGAAGTGAAAATAGTCCTAGATTCGTCCTTAACTCTTTCGTTAGTTCAACTATCGTCGTGCTTATCTCGATTAAACGGATTCGTACGATGTCCTTCACGACTGTATGCTATGTTCAAGCAAACCAAAGAGGAGTGACGAAAATGAATACAACTGTAGACGAGGAGTCGAGAAAATGGATGGACATGGTGGAGCACTCGCAAAAAGTGACCATCATCGATGCGCAGGTTCGATTGGTGCGAGAAGTAGATGGTTCGATCGAGCATGTGACCTGGTTCGTTGATGTCGATATACTGCTCGCTTTTATTCAGCAACATTATTTGGAACAGACCCGTTAAAGGTCTGTTTTTTTATATGTTTTTTCGTTAAAAGGTGCGACCTATAAAGAAAAAATGATAGGTGGGAAATATACCCATTATTCTTCTGGTATTCACGGTATACTGAAGATAACTTACAAATCAGAAATGGAGCGATGCAAGATGAAGAGAAAATGGATGGGCGTCAGCCTGGCGCTCGTAAGTGTGGGCTTTTTGGTAGGACCGTTACAGAGTGCAGAGGCCGCGACACCGAAGATCAAAGTCCACTACATCGATGTTGGACAAGGTGATGCGATCTACATCAAGATGCCGAGTGGTGAAGATATCGTCATGGACGGTGGGAACAAGGGGAAAGGCGATGCACTCGTCGCTTATCTGAAGAAACAGAAGGTCGGTGACATCGAGATGCTGATCTCGACGCATCCGGATGCGGATCATATCGGTGGACTCGATGAGGTCCTCGACTCATTCAAGGTCAAGAGTGTCTATGCTCCGAAGGTCAAGCACACGACGCAAGCCTATAAGGACTTCTTGCTGGCCGTCAAACGCGAGAAGCTGACGATCAAGACAGCGAAGGCCGGTGTCTCGCTTCCGGTCAAAGGCGTGAAGGCGCAGTTCGTCGGACCGGTGAAGGATTATGCGAACAGTGATTTGAACAATTGGAGCGCCGTGTTGCACGTTGCGTATAAGAAGAATACGTTCCTGTTCACAGGCGACGCGGAACTGAAATCGGAGCAAGACATGATTGCGAAGAAGAAGACGTTGCGCGCGGACGTCCTAAAGGTCGGTCATCATGGGGCGAAGACATCGACGAGCGCGACGTTCCTCAAATACGTCAAACCGAAGTATGCCGTTATTAGTGTTGGCAAGAATGCTTACGGACATCCGACGAATGAAGTCGTGACGAACCTGAAGCGCGCGAAGGCGACGATGCTACGGACGGATAAGAATGGGACAATCGTCTTTGAAGGGAACGGATCGTCCTACACGATCAAGAAGTCGAAATGAGTAAGCGTAAAGGGATCATCGATCGCATTGAAGGAAAGTGGGTCGTCGTCGAGTTCGAAGATAGAATGCGGGACATCCTTATTTCTCGCTTTCCCATGACGGTTGAATCCGGAGATGTCATCTGGATCGATGAGTACGGTCATATCGAGAAGGATGACCAAGAGCGGCAACGACTCTCCAACGAAATCGATGAGTTGATGGAAGAACTGTGGGAAGACTAAAAAGGAAATGAGCTGAAGCAAATGAATAAGTTAGGACAAGCGGTCGTCATCGTCGGGTTAGGATTATCACTCGTTGGATGTGGCACACAAGAAACGATAGAAGATCCACCTAAAAAAGCAGCGAATCCGACTGAAAAGATCGAGGTAGCGGAAACGAAAAAAGAAGATGTCTATTTCAAAGACGACACGCTAAAAATTGACATGGCGACCGTCAAGATTCTTTCGACAGAAGTGCTTGAGCCAAGTAAAGAGTACTTCCGCGAGAAGCCACAGCTCGTCTTCACATACGAGACAACGAATGATAGCAAGGAGCCGCTGAATGGAATGACTACGTGGATTGCTTGCTTCGAGGCGACACAAGAAGGAACCGATACGATCAATAAGTTAGAGATAGGCATGACGCCACAAGAAGAGAAGTATGCCTCTTATTTAGAACATCAGCTCGATGACATCAAACCAGGTGGTACCGCGAAGGGAATCATGGCTTACGACATCGATGATCCACAAGCGGTCGTCACATTGAAAGCGACTCAAGGAATGGCGGGAAAAGAATTAGGTGAAAAAAAGATTGAACTCAAATAAGCAGATGAATAAAAAGAATCACGTTGAATGAAGTTTACAGCAGAAATATTTCAAGTAAGCAAAAACAGCAATATCGCTTCTTTTTTTAAGGCGATGTTGCTGTTTTATTTTATCCCTTTAAGATAGTAGCTGCTTTCTTTTCTGCTGTTTCTTCATCTGACCAGTCCATCTCAGATAGCATGCTGGCTTGAACTTTTTCGATCTGCTCGATTGTATAGCCGAGTTGCTCCATGGCAATGACGGCGTAAGCAACTGCTTGATTGTTATTCATGGTTGTTCCTCCATTCGTTGATATGTAGTGAAGTTTTTATTATATCGCATTGACTGGCATATCCTGTTATAGACATTTTCTTGAGGAGCATTAAATCATTCGTTCCACAATGAATTTTACCAACAACGGAATAAGAAAGCAGATGACGATCAATTTCAAGAAGGCTCGTTGCTTTCTTTTCTTGCTCTCACGATGTATAGAGGTATCAAAATCCACTTCAGGATACAAGATGTCTAAATTGTTACCTAGTAATCGTCCTGTCCAAAAATGAGCCCATACGACTGCTACGATTAGCCAAGCATATCCAGCACGACTAGATAAATAGTTCTCGATAAGTAAATACATGAAGCTAAAAATAAGGAGAACTAAAAGAATGGATAGACCCGTTCTCCAAACAGGGTGTGCGAGATACTGATTTTGATTCGGGGTAGCGTCAATGATTTTTTGAAGTTGTGTCGATTTTTCTTTTACCCACTCTTGATGAGTACCTCCGACGGCGTATGTACTGCTGTTTTTATCAATGTGAAGATTCAAAGCGATTGATGTATGTAAACTTTTATTGGTGAGACTAAAGACGATGGATTGTATTGACCGATTCCGGTCGATAGTCAATCGATCAGAACCACTATCGATTGTTCCATCTTTAAATTGAATCGTGTAGATGACTTCGGTTTCCTCATGGCCCAATTCTTTTTCTGTCGAAAAGAATACATCCATCAATTGGTTGATATCCTGTTCGTGAAAAATCTTATATTTGATTTGTTCCCTTTTCTCTATGCCCATTTAGTTACTCCTTTTAAATAAATACAAACTACTTTAAAGTATAGCGCACTGTTGAAAGAGGAGGGTAGCTTTTACTGGATAAAGTTCCCACCCTCTTTAATTGATACGATTCAATTACACATTAGGACACATCATATCTGCTCATTTCTGTTGCTGTATAAGCAATAAGAAAATAGTTTTTCTTTATACGCTCTCATCTTGTATGAAAGTCTTTCGATGGAACATGAAGTTGCCGACTTACGATTTGCTTTACCTTTTCCAAATCTCGATCTTCGGTCGATACCATCTCGTCATACCATGCTTTCTCAAGTACTTGCTCTGTCTCTTTGCTGAGGACCTCCGTCTTCAGGATATGATGTAACGGGCTACTGGCTTCCTCAAGACCCTGGAAGTGTTGACTGATCGGTTCTTCTTCAGGAATGACCAACGTATAGGAAATCGTCTCATGTTCGTCGAAGTCGCGGTCGTTGGCTTTCGCAAACGGTTCGAAGAAGTCTGTCGCGCCATGGACGAGCATCATTGGCTCCTTGAATGCTGAAAGATCTTGCTGCGTGTCCTGCTTGGCGATGCTCGTCAGGTAAGCTCCGACATCCTCCGGTGTGTGCTGAATGATCCGCTCGAGTCGTTCTGCTAATGGCATCCTTTGGTCTGTAATTTGTGCAACGTTCTCGATATGTTCGATCATCTTGAAAGGCGATGCTTCTCGTTCAAGTACTTGTTCGTGCTCAAGCGAACTATAAATCTCTCGGATGAAGTGACCGGATGTCTGATGGACTTCGTGCAACAAGTCTTCTTTATCGCGCAAGTCTCTTCCTTGTGTCCAGCTGGCGAGGTACGATAATGAAAACTCGTCTGTCGGAAAATCGAAATGAGCCGCAACCGTGTAGGCGACCATCTCCGCCTGGAATTCCTTCTCGTGCGGGTTCAATTCGATTTCGCGCTTTTCGTTTCGTTCCGTGTTATGCAGATTCGCATGCGCGAGTTCATGGATCATGACGGTGACATTCTCGATGTCCGAGTTCCGTGGATTCAGGGCAATCGCATTTAGCTCTGGATAGAAGCATCCCTTCGCTGTACCAAGCTCATTCAACGGCTTATCAAGTAACGTCACGTCTTGTGTCTCAGCAATACCATTCAACGCACGGCGAAATGATTCTGCCTCACGGATCGATCCGCTCCGATGATACGAAGCAAACAGCTCGGAGACTTCGAGTCCCTTCTCACGGGCATCGGTCTGCGTGTACTCGAAGACGTGACCAATTTTATAGTACATTGCTTTCCGTGTCGGAAGAGAACCTTCCTTTGCGCGCTTTTGTTCTGTCTTCGTCGCATCCTTCCATGCCACCCAATCCGTCTCTCGTTTGATGAAGGTGACAGGGGAGGGGACGAAAATCTTGATGCCCTTCTCTCCTTTTTGGACTTGTACGCCTTGTTTTTCCCAGTACGCATAAGAACCGATGGCACGCGCGCCTTGGAACTGTTCCTCGATCAATAGCATGTTCCGTGTCGAATAGCGGTGGAACCGGCTCATGAAGTCGAGATGTTCTTTGATACTCTCCTGACTGACAAAGTGAGAAGCGAGCTGCGTCTCCATCTTGTCGGTCAAGGCTTGTACTTCCTTCTGATAATCCTCACGTGTTTTCTTCTTATATGCCATGTGTCTCACGCTCCTTCAGACGAAACGGATGAATCAGCAGCACCTTCAAAGTCGTTCAACTCTTCTAAAACCATCGGGTCGGTAGCAAGTCGATCCAGTAGTAGATGACGACGATCACGTGATACCGGGAGCAACAACAGAGGCTCTTCTTGCAGGATCTCAAGTAACGAATATTCGTCATATGAGACAGGGATGTCGTATCGCGCTTGATGAATCAAGACTGTGACGTGGGTCGGATGCAGTTCGAGAAACATTGCGAGTGTGAAAGCTTCCAGTCGTCTCATTTGTGGGTCATCCTTTCCTCATTCGAATGCTTATGTTGCTTTCGTTGGTCGATCCGTGATTTGACGGCCGTCTCCGCTGTCTCCAGAAACGAAGGACGGTATTCTGTCGTCGGGATGATGTCCTCTATGCTTTCCGTCTGCATCAAGGCTTGCACCAGTTCAATCAAGATCTGTGTTTGAAGGTCTGTCTGTTGGACGCTCTTTCGTAACGGAGAGAGACTCTTTGTGATTTGTCCTTCCCAGAACGTGGTCAACTCTTGTTCGATCTGTTTTGATACGGAGCGACTGATATAGTTCAAATCCCATTGCTTCTTGATCATCTCTTGATAGTCATGGATGATATGATCGATTGCCGGACCAATTCCGGACAGTCGTTCCCGCTCGCGATACTCCTCTAAAAATTCAGCGGTCACGGCACTCATCCGGATCCGGACTTGCTTCGTCTCTTCCATTCCGTTTCACCTTACCTTTCGTGTTGGACTTCCTGCTCGAGTTGTTCAAAAGCACGCTGGTTCTTGATGTGGTCCCACTCATCATTCATGTGTCGTCCGATCCGATAAAGCGTCTCTTGCATGATCCGTTCACGTCGAAAAGCAGACTGGATTCTTTGTTTGGGTGAGGATGAAACTGTCTTCGCAACCTTCTGAGGTGGCTTGGACGACTCACGCATTTCGCACAGGATGGCGTTTCCCATCCGCGTGTAGAGATCCTGTTCCTTCGTCTTGCGATAAGCCGATGCTTGGGATGCCGATCCATAACTCCGTTCGTAGAATGCGACCTCGGTATCGAGTTGTTGTTTAAACTCGCTGTGCTCTTTCTCGAAGTAGGTCGCAAGATACGTGTCAGTAAATTGATTGAGTGAAGGACGCAGTTCGTGCATGCCGTTCATGTTGTAATACCACTGCCGCTTGTCGTCCGGTAATTGTTTCTGAATCGTTTTGTACTGCCGAACGAGTTCCGGGTGCAAGATTCGATTCGAAGCGGACGTCGTCGAACGATTTCGTTTGTGTGCGAGCACTTCTTCCCGGATGAAGGTATTCAGTTTCTCTTGTTCACGTGTCCGGTCGGCAAGCGTATGGACGACTTGCGCCTTCATCTTCTCGATTGTTTTCGGTTTCCGTTTACCGCGTTCGCGTGGATGTATCGTCTCGACTGTCGCGACATGGACGTGGATATTATCCGTGTTGTAATGAATCGCAGCAGTCCATGTCGCGTGCAACATCTGTTCCTTTTCGATCATCAGTGCGGTCGCGTTCCGTGTCGCCTGCATCAAACGTTGTTCATCGATATAACGATTTTCTTTGACGCCGACTTCCTGTAACCACGCTTCGTCGAACGAGATGACATCTTGCCAGAGGATGCTACCGTTCTCTTGTGCTCGTCGGAAGACATCGCGTAATTGCTCTCGTTCGGTCGTGTTTAATCGGTCTTGCGTCGCCGTAAAGAGACCACTTGATTTCAGTTCATCTTCCATATAGTCATGGTAATTCTCAAATTGATGTAACCGTGCTTTCGTCTCCGGTCGGTCAATGTAATTGAGATACGTCGTATAGCGACGCACTCGTCGTGTTGCTTGAGGGAGTTTGAACTTCGACTTGATGATGACACCAGTAACGTTAGTCATCCTGCATCACCTCACGGAAGAGTTTGGTCAATTGTTCAAGTTCTGTTGCGCTCCGCTTGAGGTGTAACGTGTTCGCTTCGAGTTGTCGTTCGAGGCGCGCAACCTGTGTCGACTGGACGCCGTCCGCGCACCAGGTAGTCAGTAATCCTTTCAATAATCCTTGTCGGGAACACCTCTGTTTTTCCGCCTGTTCGTCGAGTTGTTTGACGAGGACGGGGTCGATGTCGCGAATCAAGAGATTCATCTGTCTTCCTCCTTCCTTTAGGAAAGTAAGTCTCGGCGTTCTAAAAAATGAAAAGATTTCCGAACAATTGATCCATTCCTCCTGTCATTAGAAGTGAGAAAAGTGATACCACTCAGACGAGGAATGGAGGGATCAACATGCAATCGTTTATCGAACAGATCTATGCACTCGGAGAAGCCGTGAGCGTCTCCTTGATCGTCGAACTTCTGAAAAATATCTGCTCGAAGATGCAGCAACATGTAATGAAAAGGATTGAAAGAAGTGACGTAACTGACTCGAGTTAAGCGTTGATGAATGTTGATAGAATTGCTAAATGTGCATTGGGTTTTTAAAAGCTTAAAAACCACAAAAGGTTCAAAATCGTGAAAAAGAGCATAAGGGGAAACTGCTATCACGGAGCGTTCTAGCCTAGGCGGAGCCTAGTGTTTCCCTGATATCATCAAAATCGCGAAAAGGTCACACCCTGTGCCACCAAAAACGGCATTTTGGCACGGTGTGTGCCGCCTTACCATTTCAGATCACGTGCTTTAATGCGCAACTGATCTTGTCGTTTCTCTTCTTGGCTGAGTTGTTTTTTTAGATCCGTTTGTCGTAGAAGTGCTTCTTCTTTGTCCTGCTTCAGATTGAAGATTTCATCCTCACGTTCGACTTGTTCGTCGAGTGTCAGGTCAGGTAACGTGGCTTGTTTCGTCTCGATGTCCTGTTCGATTTGTTGGATGAGAGAAGCTTGTTCTGTCTGTTCACGTCTCATTTTTTTAATCTGTTTTTGACTTTGTGTGTGTTCGTCAGCGAGAAAATGTTGCGTATAGTCGTCTTCTTGTTGAATAGAGAGTGATGTCCTTAAGACACGTCGCTGATCCATATAGAGTGATTCGACTAACGCATCTTCTCGCTTCGTAGCACTCAGCTTCTCGAGTGACTGTTGAGGCTTCATGACATACAAGCGGAGTGCTAGCTGATCAAAGTCGCGCGGCACATCTTTAATTTCGAAGACGTAGTGCTCGTCCTTGTGATAGACGACGCGGACGCGTTGTTCATCCGTTGGTCGTTCCTTGTAGGCGACGCGCGTGACAAGTTTCGACGCGTAGTCTTGGGGTTGCTCGAACTGGAGGCGGACGCGCATTTGATTCCGTTTCGCGTCATGAGACCAGTCGAGAAGCGTGACGGTCTGTCCATTGGTCAACCGCTTTTCTTCACCAATCGGTGTCGCATTGATCGGTTGTTCCTCAGCTAAGTAGAGGGAGGAGAAACCAAAAAACAGAAAGCCGATCAAGAAGAATAGGCCTGTTCCGAGATACAATCGCGACCAGTCACGGGTCAACGTCTTTCGTTTTCCTGGATGCATTTAGACACCTCCTGACGTCTTTAGACTCTTCATCTGATCGACGATGTAACGACTGTCTTGGTTCGTAAACGTCAGTTCGACCAGCTCATCGGATGTCTCTTCATAGTCGTTTGAATCGATCGTCAACGTCCGTTTGAAGCGGACGAGACAATGCTCCGGATCGTCATGGTTCGGAAAGACTTCGATGTCCGAGACGGAGGCGGTGAACTTGCCATCACTTCCGCTACTCGCGAATAACGTCCGTTTGATGGACTCCGACATATACTGGGCGGCTTGTCGTTTGCGCGTGGGGTAGGTCCCGTCTTCCCATGTGAAAGCAAACGTGATGAAGCGTTCCGCGCTCTTAGAGATGGTCGAATCGTGCTCTTGCTCCTGTACGTCAGTGGGAACAGGAGAGTCCATCGTGGTCGTCTCTGGTTGCGAATCTTTTCTGTTTTTCTCTGTTGTCATGTGCGGTCTCTCTGATGCCGACGAACGGTATTGATAGACGTTGGCACTGACAGACAGTAACAGACAGAACAGCACGAGTCCTAAAAGATGACGACTCGTCAATGCCATGTTGCATCCCTCCTTATAGAGAAAAGAGTGGTGCCGGATCAATGTGTCCGGACCAATCACTCGTCTTGAATTCGATGTGCAGATGATTCCCGGTCGAACGTCCAGTCGAACCGCACATCCCGATTGCTTGTCCGGCTTCGATCTTCTGACCCGCCTTGACTTGGCGTGCGGAAAGGTGGGCGTAAGCGGTGATCCATTCCCCTTGTTTGATCTGAATGAGTTGTCCGTAAGGTCCGCGTAAGCCGCTATAGGTGACGGTACCGGAGCGGACGGCGTGGACGGTATCAGTATCGTGACAACTAAAATCGATGCCTGTATGAACGTCCGTCTTTCCGAAAACGATTCGTGATCCGAATCCCGACGTCATCTGAAGCGGGATGTCGAGGGGGGCATGGAGTTTCCCTTTGATGGGTCCCGTCTTGCCTTCCGCCAGTACCGTCGGCGTCAGATAACGAAGGACGGCATCGACATATTCGATGTCACCGTAACAGGCTTGATGCTCAATCGCGCTCGGACGATGGCACTGATAGATGCCACTCTTCTTGACGCGTTGGTACATCATCTGTGAAAAGGAGATTGCGAGTTGTTTCGTATATCGTCCACCGTTTTCTTGGACGTAATCAATGAAGCCACCCCCGAAGTTGTAACTCTGGAGCGTCAACTTGACGTCTTGGTTCGCTTGTTGGAAGACCGACGCAAAGTGTTTCACGCCGTAGCGAATGCTCTCATCGGGAGAGGTGATGCAGCCGATCCGTCCGCACTTCGATTCACTGGCTTGCATCGGATCATTTCCACGTCCGCCGCTTTCCTGCATCATCAAGGCGAGTACAACGTTCGTCTGTCCCTCGAGTTGTTCCTTCTTTAATTCACGCGCAATCGCCTCGCGGTATTGTAAGACATCATCACTAACCTGTAAGTTGGTGTCCGAGTAAGCGATCGGTGTCTCCGTCGCCTGCTCATTCTCGATCCCGGTCAACGTATCGAGAATGCCTGCGACGATAATAATGAGCAGGAGGAGAAGGAGCGCGATACCGAGGGCAATCAGACGATACTTTAAGGTCAGGAGTCGCCATTTCATCCGGACGGCGACACGTGCCGACTGCCGGACCGTACTCCACATCAGGCACCACCTCCGAACAAGGTCAGCTCCTCGGGTGAGACATCAACATCGAAGATCAGTGTCTTCACACCGGAGATACTAAGGACGATGCGTCCGGTCTCGAGCGACGGGATCAACCGCGTCTCACTCTCGGTCAGTTGTCCGTCGAAGACGGTCTGGATCGTCGGGATGCTCTCGGCATCCTGCTCGCCGATGAACTTATACTGCGTCAGTTGGAACAACGTCTTGACGTTCTCCGCGTTCTCCGACTTCGAGCCAGTCGGGACGAAGTCCGTGATCAAGTGCGAGGCGAAGAAGATACCACCGAAGTATTTCCGCGCTTCTCGCATAAATTGTTGTAGATAAAGGATCGCCGGTTGTGCGATGTCACGCGTGTTGATCAGGTGGTGGGCCTCATCGATGACGATCAGATACTTGAAAGCATCTTCAATCAGTAGCTCACCTTGGTTGTAGCTGCGCAGTTGTCCGGCACCGTTGAGGATCATCCCATCCCAGAGCATGTTCATCAGGTTGAAGACCTGTGCCTGGAAGATCTCGTCCTTCAGGTTCGTCAGGTTGCGTAAGGGGAACGAGACGATCGCTTCCTCATCGAACCGCTCGATTGAAGAATGCCCATCAAAGATGTTGCCGTAGTTATGGACAAGGTTCGTGATGGCGAGTTCGATGTTCTCGAGCCGACGGACACGGTTCGTGCTGATGGTCTCGCGGATCGATGTCCGTGCTGCATCGGCATATAACTCTGAACGAACAAGCGTCAAAAAATCGGAGAAGATGGGATAGGTGTTCGCTGGATGCGTCGTGATCGGGGCGTCACCGTCCTCGTTCCAGAGACCTTTTTCAAGGTAGAGCTGACGGAGCAGAATCTCGAACTCGTTCGCTTCTTCCTGGGAGGCTGCCGGATTGATGTAGTGATAGAAGACTGCAATCTTCGACAGGTGTTGCATGAACGAGAGCGCTTCGTCCGCAGAGCCGTCGGCATGTGTCACCGTCTTATAAACATGGAGCGGATTGATCTGTCCGGCGGAACCGTCGAGTGCGATCTCTTTTCCACCAAGTTGCCGCACGAGGTCGGAGAACTCACCCGTCACGTCCAAGATCCTGACGTGATTGCCTTTGATCGCTTGATCGAGGACCGTTTTCTTGAGTAATGTCGACTTGCCCGAGCCCATCTTGCCGATCATCAAGGCATTATAGAACTTCCGTTGCTTATCCTTATGGAACAAGTCGAAGATGACACTCCCGTTCGTGTCGGTCGTCCCGTAGTACGTCCCGGTTGGATCCTGCAACGACGTGAAGTGGAACGGATAACCACCCGCGATCGAGAGCGAGGGAATCTCTTTGCCCCGACGACGGTTTGGGAGTTTTTGCTGCTGCTCATAGCTCAGGAACAGGCTCTGCCATTCCCACTCCTGTTCGTTCAGGAAGACCGTCGCGCGGAAGTTCCGTGCCTCGAGTTCCTCCATCACGTCCTGGACCTGTCGTTCGAGTGTTTCGAGTGTCTTTGCTTTGACATAGAGTCGGAGATGCAGATACTTCATCGTCTCGCCTTGCGTGATCTGTTCATAGAGTTCATTCAGTTCTTTATACGTCTCGCGCGCATCGATCCGGTCGACGTTGTCCTTCGCGTTCTCGAAGCGGGTGTTCTGCTCGGCCATCGACTTATTGATCGTCCGGATCATCTCTCGCTTGTCCGCTGTCCCGATGTCGAGCGTCGTCAGGACACCGGGCAGGTTAAGGATTGGCTCGAGCCAGAAATCATAGACGGTCGACTGATACTTATAGACATGGAGGCAGGCGAGATAACCGTCACCGGTCCGGACATAATTCGGTTCGAAGCGGAGTCCGCCTTGCGGCTGGATCGCTTGGATGAATGTCGGATTGTAGCCGTCCTGTTGTTTAATTGTCTCAGGATCCTGCTTTCGTAGAAAACGTGTACGCCACATGACGTCATCACTCCTTTCCGTCCTGGGTCGGTTTCGTATTCGGGTTGTGCAGTTGGAACAGGACATGGATTTTCTGCTCGATCGTCAGTTCGACCATCGGGTTGCTGCGCCGAAGGAGTTTCGTTAATTGATGCTTCCGTTCGCGGAGCATTGCCTCGTCCTGAGCATAAAAAAAGAGGAGATAATCGCGATTCGTGCGATGCTCCTCAAGGTAGATCAGTTCTTGTTTCTTCTTTTGAAGAAACGGACGATAGGCGGCAATCTGATTCTGTCTCAGCTGTCGTTCGATCCGTTGTTTCTGTTTTTCCAGATTAAGCGGTGTATTGAGCGGAATTACCTTCAATGGATGGACATACGCCTGTAAGAGATAGGCGAGGGAGAAGATGTCATGGTCCTTCTCCGTCTCAGATAGTCCGTAAATATCCTTTGAAGTCAGTTGAATGATGTCGCAAAACGTCCCGTCCTGCATCTCGAAAACATCGAGCGCTGTTGAGTCGATAATCGGCAAAATGGAGGCGACAGACGATGGGATGCGGACACGCTTCTCCTTGCGTGCTGGTGGTGTCGTCAACTGAACCTCATCGAGCCAGGTGATATCGTTCGTAGGACTTGTTTTCAATCGTGTATCTTCCGATAAACTCATCTGATCACGCTCCTTTCGAAGATTCATTCCGGTCGGCCAACGCGATATAGGTGTCTTTCTTCTTGATGAGTGCGTAATAGAGCACGTGGACCATCCGCTTTTCCGGATTCGTCGTCGGTCGGATGACGAGAAAGAGTCCGAAGCCAACGAGGAAGCACGTGAACGGGAGATGCAAGATGTCCGGGATGAACGGCAGGGCGATTAAGCGGACGATGATTAAGGCGACGAGGAACAGTAAATCATAGAGATAGAGCATCTTGTTGATTTTCAGTTCGGTCGTGACTTCGTTCGGAATCCGGTATTGGCGCTGTTGCATGTTCTCACTCCTTTTTCGGATCTAGACGCGGAACATCTGTTGAGTACATCCGGGACGATTCCTGCGTCACGCGCGTCTGGGCTTGTTCGACATGCTTGAGTTCTTTTTGTGTCGTAGTCTCAAGTGTCTGATAGATTGATTTTCGCTGACGCTGCGTTCCGGATGACGTCTCCTGCGGCGATTCACTGATGGATGGTGAGTCACTGGAAGAGCTAGACAAGGTGATGCTCGGAGACACATTCTCTGTTGTTTCTACAGAATGAGCGGACGCGCTAGTAGTCGTTTTGTCGAATGCTGTCGAATCCACTGAAGAAGTAGCCAGTTTGCGATTTACTTTGGAAGTCTCCATAGATGGTGAGACCGGTTGTGGGGAGATAGACGTTTCAGGTGAATCGAATGCATCAGATGAAGCAGCTTCTCGTTCAATCGACGGCGAATCCGTAATCTTCGATTGCGTAGCAAGTATTGTCGATTGCGAAGTCGATGGCACAGGTTTTGCTTTTGCGACAGAGTCTGGACGATGTGGAGCGGATTCGGGTGATGCTGCAGCCTGAGCCTCTTGCACCGTACCATGCATTGGCATCTCAACCAACTCGCTTTGTTGGTTCTCTGGTCCTGCTGGACGAGATGTCCGCTCTTGTGCTTGTGATGGATTCTGAACACTCTCAGGCGCACGATCTGGACGACTCGCGGGTGTACCGCCATTCGGTGGCGGGTTCGGTGGCAATTTCGTACTCGCTGCTTCCGAGACAGAAGGATTGGCAGGGCGTGATGTCATCTTCATCGTCTGACCGGCGACACGAGCGCCCACTTTCGCTGTTCCTTTCCCGACAGCATACGCACCGAGTGCGACACCCCAACCGCGCTTCAGACCGGCATCAATCCCGAAGAGACGTTCGACCATGTTTGGTCCATCAATTAAAGCGGCAGAGAAGGCAATCAACGCAATCAAATAGGCGAGTCCGTCCAGTGTATCGGCCAGGTATGCCGTTCCAATCGTATAGAGTTTGATCGAAACGAAGATCAGAATGATGACGAGAAAGGTGTTCAAGATGCTTTGAATGACCTTCTTCGTCTTTTGTCCGCTGTGTAGATCAGCGGGTGCCACTAAAATCGCCAAGACATAATTAAAAGCCAACTCGAACGAGAGTCGAGCCAGCTTGTAGGCAATCGAGAAGAGGGTGAAGCCCATCACCCCGAGCGTGACGAGGATTGTCAGCCAGTTCGGGTGATACCGGTAGTAATATTGGTTGTTCCATTCAACGCCACTTTGATCTAATTCAATGTCAGTCATTTCTTTCCCATTCCAAGCTAGCTTATTTTGTGAAATGTCTTCACCTTCTTTACTCAATCGGTACTCATCGCTATCAAATACATCATTGATGTCTATATTCTTGATTTGACTTGCTGGAACGGAGTTCGGTCCTTTAATTTTCGTATCTTCGAAAGCGGTTTTATCGTACTCGACTAAATCATGTACATTTTTTTGAAGTACTGATTGCGATAAAGTATGATCCTGATTTTCATACATGCCACCTTGATTGAAGCTTGTAATGGCAGTGTCCGTAAATTCACTTGTTTTTATCATCGTAGGAGATAGTAACCCTAAAACTAACAGCGTGATGAACAGATTGATTAAAAAGCCTTCTCGATCAAATTTTTTCTGGAAAATCATCAAGTAACCGGTAAATAAAAAGCTACCAGCTAAAATAACATATAAAAATGGCTGAATCGTCTGAACGAATTCAACCACTTGAGGATTATTAAAGAATGTTTTTAAGAGAAGAATATCGTTCGTAATTTGTTCAAGACCATCGATAATGAAGGAGAGACCTCTAACGAAAAGCCAACCGACAGAACGAAGTGCATCGCTTACTAAATCACTGATGCTCAATAGGTCTTGAAATTCTTCAAGTTTGGATGATACGTCTCCATTAGCCATGATGGTTCTCCCTTCTCTATCTACTTTTAATCAATGAAAGAGGTTACTTCATCTTCGAGCGTTTTGCCACTTAACGTAGTGAGATCAAGAGAACTCACTACTTTACCATCCTGTAGTTTGTACAGACGACCACCCTTTAATTCTCCATGTTCATCTGTTGCACGATCTTCTAAGTCTTTCCCGTTAGGTTGAAAAGGATTAAACAATTTTACTTGTACTTCCTCCTTTTCGGCGACTTCTTTCACTTTATCTACATAAGACTCAAATTCTGCTTTGCTGTCGCTATCGACAAGTATAAACTCATTTTTATTACTGTCTTTCAACTGATCTATTTCTTTTACAGATACTTGTTCGAAAGACTGCGTTTCACTCTTTTCACTACAACCGACTAAAAGTAACGCAGAGGAAATCAATAGTCCGGAGAGTACTCGTTTCGTTTGCATGCCTCCACCCCTTTTCCTATGATGACACTTGTTCCGGACCTGTCAGGTCATCATTGCTGACGTGGACCCGAAAATCGAATGTGTCTATAAGCGTAACAGTTTTTCGGTCGCCTGAGTCTGGGTCTTCTTCCTCAAATACGACTAAAAAGCCATCTTGGGTTTGGATATTCAATACTTCACCACGACGGAGGCGCTTCTTGTTCTCCTTGATGATGGTCGCGATGACCCGGAGTTCGCGCTGGACGCGTTCGGTGCGTGTCAGTTCTGTCATATGATGCCCTCCTTAGACGCCATGACGAAGTTTCTCGAGTCGTTTGCTGATGATCGTCTTCAAAAAGTGACGCTGGTTGTCAGTTACGGGAATCGTTTTGTCTGTGATTCCTTGTTCGAACGCCGTGATAGATAGGGTATCGTATTCCGTCGTCTCGAAGATTGAGCGTAGGATTTTTGGTTGCAGGACATCACAGACACGCCATTCTGTTGCATCAGATGTCTCCTCATCCGTCTGAATGTTCTTCAATGCAACTGAGGTACCGAGTTGGAACGGGATTTGGAGTGTATTCAGGTCGAGATGGGCATGTGCGCATGGAATCACGAGATCATTGATGGAACGTTCTGTATTAAAGTCATCCGCTAAGTATTCATAGCGGTATTTCATCGCTGTCCGTCCGGTCAGGAAGAGCGGGTAGGACTGGATCCGTCTCTTTTGTTTATCCTGTCGCTTGATGACGCGGATGATCAGCATCTCGCCTTCCTTCAGTCCCATCACTTCTGTTGCCGTCAGCAAGCGGCGGCCATCGACGCTTTCCGTCTTCGACTTCGAAAGCGAGAACGTCTGTCCGGAACGCGACTTCGTGACGATTGTCTGTTCGCCGAGCTTCTTCGAGATCAATTCCGCCGTCGACTCGTCTGCCGTCAGCAGATAGTGCGTATTCCCGCAGTTCCCGTCGATTGTCTTCCAATCCTCACCGTACAGATTCTCGAGTTGGGCGTAAGACTGGATGACGAGGTTGAAACGAATATTCCGACCGAGACAGACGGTGATGATGTTCGCCATTCCTTCGATGGCTGGCATGTTCCCAAATTCGTCGAGGAGAAAGATGACCTGTCGTTCACACCGTCCGCTTGTCGCTTGTGAGGCGACGCGAGCTAGTGAGGTGTAGACTTGTTTGACATAGAGCGAGGCGATGACGTTCAGTGTCGGATCATAGTCCGGGACAATTAGGAAGACGGCGACCGGACGCGGGTGCTGGCGAATCTCCCGGATGTCGATCGGGGCATCGGTCGTCCAGTCGAAGATCCCATCCGCCTCGTCCTTCCAACCCGATAGTGCCACGGTGTACTTTTGCCCTTCACTTTCCACTGTGATGGTAGATCCGACATCGAGCGTTTCTTCATGATGCAGCACGAAACTCCCGTCGTCGTCCGTCGTTAAGGCAAGCTGTTTCCCACTCGGGAAGTAGAATGTGAGTCGTGACAAGGGAAGCGCACGTCCGCGGATCCAACGGTTGAAGCCGATCAGTTTCATGTCGAGTGAGTTTTGTGCCGTCAATCGTGCCGTCGCATCAAGGGTGAAGATCCCGAGCTTGGCATTCGTGTTCGCCAGGATACTGGCGCGCGTCTGGCCACCGGAGAAATGAAGCGTCGCATACTGCATGCGTGCCGGATGATTCTCTGGGAACGACGCGAAGAAGGCGTCGAGCGCCGATTGTTCCTGTCCCATGTCATCCGTGACTATCCGAGATCCGAGATCGGACAGCATCAGGGCGACGTTATACATCGTGATTTTCTCCGGTTCGTGTTTCCCCTGTTCACAAAGTCCAAGAATCAAGGCGGTACAGAGGTCCGTCGAGGAATTGCTCCAAAATGGATCCTTCGCTTTCGGATCATGGTAAAGCATGTAGGCGACCGATCGCGCATATTGTTGGGCGAGCGAATAATTCTCATCCAGATAGGCATCGATCGTCAGTTGCAACAGGTTATAGGACATCGATTGGGACGGGTTCATCAGGTTTAGCACCTCGACCTGATACCCGCGCGCCTCGAGTGTTTCTTTGGAGGCGGCGAACAGTTCGCCTTTTGGATCATTGATGATCAGGCTCGCTTGGCGTTCGGCACGGCTGTAGAGATCGATTGTCGAGAAGACGAACGTCTCACCTTTCCCGGACCGGGTCGTCCCGATGACGAGGTTGTTGACAGCACTGTCATCGATATAGAGGCGATCGTGATAACGTCCGACCGGGACGCCACCGGTTCCGGTGTACGTCTCTTTACGGTCTGGAACGTCCCGATACTGCTGTTTCAGCTCTTGGAACGTCGTGAAGCGGGCACTTCCTTTCTGTGCTGCCTTGAGATCACGGAAATTGAGCCAATACTTCAATAAGAGAAACACTCCCAGTAGGAAGCAGACACCGAACAAAACGAAAGCGAGGGAGGTCGACCAAGCCAGGGTCGTCCACCAATTCGGATCGTATTGAAGCGGGGAACCAGTCGTCAACTTCCCGTCCTGAAAGAGATTTTGGATTGTCTGCTGCAGGAACTGAAACGCGACATTGAGTACTAAGAACAATACAATTGGTAAAGCGATCAAAAAGGCAAGACATCGCCACAGCCAAGCGGAGGTTGCGAGGGAACGAAGTGAGAAGTTCATCATTATTTCAGTCACCACACTTTCATTAAAGAAGAGAAGAAGCTTGTCTTTGCTTTGCTTCGAGCGACTCATTGAGCTTCTCGAGTTCTTTCTTGTCCGTTTTCTCCGATAACTGTCGTTTTTGATCTTCAAGTGCTTGAATCTCTTCATCCAGTTCGACAAGTGTTCCCACTTGCTGTTTCAATTGTTCGTCTTGGATCATCTTGACGCTTTCTTGTGCCTTCGTTACATCTTTCAACGCGATGTAGGCACGTGTCTTCGCCTCCTTGCGCGCGGTCGTCATCTCGACGTCCGGGATGGAGACCGCACGTTTATAGTCTTTCTCTAGGATGGCGAGATCGAAGGCACCTTCATCGGTCGGGTGGACTGCTTGGAAGGCTTGCAATGTCTCTTGACGGTCTGTAGCGAATTGCTTCGACTGCATGATGATCGTCTCGACGTCAATCGGATCGTTCGTCACAGCAACGGCCTGATCGTAATCTTGCTTTTCGACATACTGCGTGACGAGAAACTGTTGTTGTTCGTTGCTCAATGACTTTTGTTTTTCCAGACGTTGCATGAGTGGATCGGTCTTGCCATTTAATGCTTCTTCATAAAGTGGTTGCCAATCCCCTGACGATGCTGCACGGACATTGTTTGGTGAGTCGGGCTGTGTCAGTTGAACGATGGATAGCGCACCGAGTAGTAAAAGACTCACACCACTGACGCCATAGACGAGACGACGTTGTCCTCGACGTAAGCGGGAGACGTGTGTCGTATCCGGATGTTGCTGAGTCGCTACAGTCGTCATCGTCTTATAGGATTCCGGTGTCAAACGTTCCAAGTTTTCGAGCAACAGGATCTTCTTCGTCGCATCCTCCTTCCGGATTCGGATGCGTGGGATCCTTTCTTTCAGCTGCAAATAAAGATTCGGATAGGTCGGATCACCAAACTGGAACGTTCCTTTGTAGACGAGCTGGTCGGCATCATCAAAGATTCGGAACTCGCTCGCAAACCGTTCTTTCGCTTGTTGTGCATCTTGATGCACTTGCGTCGATAGTAAAAGCGCCTCCTCGTACGGGAGACGCTCATAGTTCGGTAAGGCTTCTTTCGGTACGTCGGTGAAGCGGACAAAGAGCATAGATTTCCCTCCTTTAAAGCAAGACAACCTAACAAAGGGCAATAAAAAAAGCCATCCTATTTGGAATGACGATCTGTTTGATTGCTTGTTAGATTAGAATTTGATATTGTCGTTGACCATCTCCGCTAGCGTGACGGCACCCATGATGATGATTAGACCGATGGCACCGCCGACGAGCCAATTGACTGCCTTCGATCGTCCGCGATCCCCACCGAAGATGAAGTAGAAACCAGCAACAACGAAAGCAATGGCTGCCGCGATGACGGCTAGTCCTTGAAAGAACTGGAGTAAGCTGAGTCCTGTCTCATTCAATCCCATCTGTTTTCCTCCTCTCAATCCCGTGACGCGGATGCAGGTGATGTGAAGTTCAGTTTTGAGTCGAGTGCTTCTAAGATCAGTTCCTGGTTCTCCTGAATGACGAACTGATGCTGGGCATCGAGCCACTCCTCATAATCTTTTCCTTGGATTCGGAGTAACTTCTCGGCAAAAGTCTTATTCTGCTTCTGTTCACGTGTCGGCATGGCGTACACTCCTTCCTTGAGGTTGATGTGCAGCAACACATCCTTAAGGACAGTCGAAGTCGAGTAAGGCGGTGGGTTTAGAGCACGTTCTCCCACAAACTCTAATGTCCGGTACCGGACATCTGTCTAGGGTTTTTCGCTGACCCTCAACGAATACGTGACCTGTGGGCGAGTTTTAGGCGACTCTCGCCGAACCATTTCTGCGTATATCCCGCTCATTCGGTCACAGATGAGGGACACGCCAGTATGTGATTGGAGGGACTGTCCTTAGCGATATGCTGCTACGGTCATCAATTTCTCTTGTCATGCATAATGTTATTTCATTAAGTAGATACTTATATATAGATGGTTTACTGGTAAACTAGTCTTTTACGTGAGACATGAATCAATTCATCAGTCGGATGCTTCCGTTTCGCGATGACTTGATTGTTGCCGACAACGGTCCGAATTCGGTAATAGATTTGCGAGATCTCTTGTGTCTCTTGACTATCGCACTCGATGGCGATCCTGCCATGAAGTTGATACGTCTTACCGTCAAATGTGCGGACGGAATCCGCAAGCGGGAGTTCTGCTAAGTCGAAGCGTTCCTGCTTCAAGCTCGACCAGTTTCGTTTCTTCTCAATCCTTAAGTCGAATTCATCCCAAGGGATGGATCCCAACGTCTGATCACAGGCTGTCGCAAGGATCTGGACATCTAAGATAGAAGGGAGCGAACGATTTCGTTCATAAGCGCTGATCGCCGCCTGCGAAACCTCACCATATGTCTTTTCAGACAACTCCACCTGACTCCAACCATGCTCTAGACGTTCACGTCGTAACCACTCTCCGAATCGGTACATAAAACATGCTCCTTTCCTTCGAGAACCACTATATGACAATGTCTTCCTGGTGATAGTTCGAATATAGCAGATTATTCTGTAAATTCAAGCTAATTTTTAATATGACAAAAACATTTCTTTTGTCGAAAAATGTCGATGCGTTTAGTAGCAAGGCGTATTCTGTTTCTTCAATTCTATTAATAATTCGCTGTCTTTCATTTGTAAAAAAGTAGCAATATCTTCCCCTTGATTTACCTAAGTATTTTTAATTTTTAAAACGAAATAATACTTATTTTTATCTTTATTTAAAATCTTATTTACGAGAATCGATAAAAACAAGAACTAAAAGCACACTCTTTAACCTAAAATTAAACAGCATATATAATTTTTTCTAATCTAAAAATAGAAAGGTGATGAGGAGAACTTGAAAAAATGTATAGTTGGATTTGTACTACTATTTTTCTTTTTTAGCTCACCCGTTTCAGCAAGTGTGAGTCTTCCTAATGTAAGTCAGATCAATGAAAGTATCTATGACAGTTATGTGATTCGCGGTAATACACTCTATTATTCGGATTACGACGGAACAAAATTGTATGACTTGAATACTGGAACCTTGCTAAGGATTGATGATACCTATGATCAATTGTTGGATGTTAGTACGGACCAAGCATGGACTGTCCAAAAAGACACCGATGATTCGACCATATCCATCCACGATAAGTTCGGGGAAGCAGTAACTGAGTTATATCGCGTTAACTATAACGGTATGAGCTTTGAATTCGGATACAGTATCCAGGCAAAATTTTTGCCGAACACCTCGACTCTAGTCATTGCCACAAACGATAATTTAATTTTCTATGATGTTAAAACAGACAGTGTGTCTTTTATGCGTGGAATAAATACAAATGGCATATTAAAGGTCTCTAGTGAGTATATTACAATCGGAAACAGTTCTTCTATTCGAGTTATTGATCATCAAGGACAAACAATAACAGAAATTTTACCTTCGGAACAAATAATTTCTTATGATTTAACTTTATCAAATGAGTTAATTTATAATACTGTGGGTAGCCGTGTTTATCGTTACAAGGAAAACTTTGAACAAGCCATAATTTCTCCTTTGAGAACATATCAAAAGATTGATTTAGATGAGAGTGGATTATTTTTAGGAACCGAGGACGGAAGTCTATATGACACTGAAACTTCAAAAAGAATTTTCTCTAACATGGCACGAGGAACAATTGCTTTTAATGAAAACTCCTCAAAAATTCTGATTTTAGGTGATTCTGTTCGGATATACGATACTAAAAATTTAAATAAGCGTACTGTGAATATGAAAATCAACTCAAAACTCAGCTCAGTGACTGAACGAAATGAACTAACACCATCAATTATTGTTACTTCAAAAAATGGCTCTATCTCTACAGTTACTTCTCCTATCACTTGGCGTACTGATAACTCGCAAGTTGTCTATTTCTCCAAAGGAAAGTTAATCGCCAAGTCACCAGGAAAAGCTACCATCAAAGCTACTTTCGAAGATTTCACAGCGACTTTAAGCATCACAGTAAAAAAAGATCCTCGACCATCTAACACACAGTGGTTAACTAGCCAAAAGAATACTTTGAATCTACGAGGTAGTTTTTTGAATGCACCTTATAAAATCTATGATGTATATTCAAAAGTTAAAGGGTCAAATGGTAAAATTTATTATTACAACGAACTTTATACAAATGGGGTTTTTAAAGAGAAGTGGCTATATGGAACTTATCGTCAAAAGAAAACTGTTGATGAAATTTTACTATCATTGAGCATGGAAAAGAGAACGGACGTAACAGAAAAGCAGATAGTCAGTGTGTTTGGTAAACCTAAAAAAGTGTTCAAATACGAGGATGGAATGCCTTCTAAATTAACACAAGGATCTAAAACCTTAGAACAACATAAAATAAAGCGAATCAGTCTGTATATTTTGAAGAAAAGTCATGCTTTGGAAGTAATTTATGACGACAAGGGATATGTTCGATACATGCACCTGTACGAATCTCAACCTGACTACTAAGTAACAGATGTTGCTCACATACTAAAAAGCACTAGAATTCTTTGATACTAAAAGAATTCTAGTGCTTTTTAAATTACGTTAGTATAGGTAGAAGTGAAAAAAGATGTAGATAAGCCCTAGAAAGCACTATAAGAGACCCGAGCGATAGCATAAAACATTCAATATTCTGATATAAAGTCTAAAAATTAAATGAAGCTAACATTGTAACTTTTTAATAAAGCTTTATGAATGAAGTTGGTATACTATAGAATATGAATTCTTAACTTATGCTATCTTTCAAAGATTAGCAATAGAAAATTCTTAACTTTAAGATAAGAATCACTTCCATTGTTGATTTATTGAATAGGGTATTTTTAAGAAAAGAGACAGAAGAGAAAAGTATAGGAGCTAATGTCAAATGAATCAGCAAGAAAGTCGTCCTCAAAAACTTATCAATACCAAAAGTCAGTTTCGGCCGGAAATCGAAGGGCTACGTGTCGTTGCCGCCTTACTCGTCGCAGTGTATCATATCTGGTTCAACCGTGTGTCTGGCGGCGTCGATGTGTTCTTCGTCATCTCCGGTTTCCTGATCACGACGTCGATTATCTCGACAATTAACCGGACCGGTGAATTCCGTTTCCTGCCGTACGTCACGAAATTGATTAAACGATTATTGCCGTCGGTCTTGTTCATTTTGGCCGTCGTGCTGGTACTCAGTTCATTTTTATTGCCGCAATCGATCTTAGAGAAGACGATTCGTGAAGTCGTCGCCTCGATGTTCTTCTACCAAAACTGGCAGCTCGCGATTTCAAGTACCGATTACTTGGATGCGAGCCAGATGAAGTCACCGGTTGAACATTTTTGGGCTTTATCGATTCAAGGGCAGTTCTACATGATTTGGTTTGTCCTGTTCTCGTTCATCTTATGGATGGTCAAAAAATATGCGATCAAAAATGTCAAACCGATGATCAATACGATTTTAGGGGTATTGTTCGTTACGTCGTTAAGCTACTCTATCTATTTAACCGAAGTCAATCAACCGTGGGCCTACTTCATCACGATGACACGGGTCTGGGAGTTTGCTTTAGGTAGTCTGCTCTGCATCAATCTATCTTCAATCCATGTTCCGAAATGGATGGCCACTTTAATGGGATGGCTCGGCCTTATTGGTCTTGTCCTGACAGGTATTCTCTTTAACGTCTCGCAAATGTTCCCGGGCTACATCGCTTTATGGCCAATGACGTGTGCCCTGTTCATCGTCTTGTCAGGAACACGCGATACGACGTTCGGTATCAAACGTTTCCTCGGATCAAAGCCGATGGTCAAACTCGGAGGAATCGCATTCGGGATTTACCTGTGGCACTGGGTTCTGCTTGAGTTTTACCGCTACAATGTCCAACAAACACCGGGTCTCCTCATGGGAACGGTCATTATCCTGTCGTCGATCTTGTTATCGTATCTGATGACGGAGTACATCGAAAAACCGATCCGCAGTGCAAAAGTCGACCGGTCGGCTTTCAAGAAGCTCGGCATCATGATGAGCATCAATGTCCTGTTGATTGGCTCACTCTTTGGACTTAAATACTTTGAAGAGCAGGAACTGAAAAACGGCGTTAGCGCAAACGATTATCCGGGAGCAATGGCCGTCAAAGTTTCTAAAGAAATACCAAAGAACGATCCGTTCCCGTCCTACGCTACTGCCTTTGATGACCTGCCGCTCGTCCACACTGATGGTACTAACCAGGGACTGAGCAAAAGTGATGTCAAAGTCGGGGAGTACGGTGAAACGAAAGACTATATCGCGACGATCGCTCTTGTCGGTAGCTCACACTCGGAGCAATGGTTCGGAGCCATTCAGGAAGCAGCAAAAGGTGAGAAGTATCGGATCTTGAATATCACCCGTTCCGGAACCCGTTTCTCGACCGGCTACGATGATAACGTACTAAAAGGTATCTGGAATAAAAATGTCCTCGAGTATTTGAAAGATGCCGATGTCGATCTGATCATCTCGCATGTCACGGCAGCGGATGCGACGAAAGATAAGATTCATCAACAGATGGTCGATCAGATGCAGTACGTTAAAGATGAATACGGCATTGACGGTCTCGCGCTCCGAGACAATCCGCGTTACAGCTTCAACGTCCTCGAATCGCTCGAGACGACGAGTATTGAAGAGACGACGAAAAAGATGAACGACGAAGTCAACCAACGTGATGAAGCGTACTGGAAAAACTTCGAGAAAACGAACAAGTCGCTCTACAAACTCGACTTGACGGACTACTTCCGCGTCAACGGCGAGTTCCGTCCCGTCATCGGGAATGTCGTCATCTATCGTGACGTCAGCCATATAACGAACTCGTATGCGGAGAGCTTCGGACCGGTCTTTAAAAAGAAGCTGAATGAAGTTGTGACAGATATCTTGAAGAAGAAATAAAGTAAATACATTATCTCAATTAACTTGATGAAAGATATTTAAGATATTGATAAGGCGGAGGATTACTCAAGTGTAATCTTTCGCCTTATTTTCTTGCTAGTTTCAATATCCAAATTCTTATTTGATTCTTAAGTAAAATAGGTCAATTTATCGTTTTATAGATTACCTTTTGATAAAGGAGGGATGAATTTGAAAAAAAATATGAAAACACTTCTATCATCTTTGATTTTAACAACAGCTACTATAATACCTATTTGCCCTACTGATGTGGGAATCGCAAAATCGCAAAATAACAAACAATATGAAGTTTTTAATAAGCTAAAACTTAATGCTACAATAAATGATTCTGCAACAATTATTTATGGGAAAGAGGCTGAAAATAAAATTTGTGATAGCACAGAAGATGAAGTGAAAATTAATGTTTTGTGTAGGGAGAGTATGTGGAGTTCAAACGAGTTTTATAAAAACGGAAAGCTTCGCTACTTGAATTATTCTTTTTATTTATATCCGGAAGATAAAAAATCATCTGATCCTGGTGAATTTACAAGCGGAAGAATGGTACTCGTATTTAAATCAAAAGAAAATAGTAAAGACTTACATTTAGTAGAAAAAACTTGGTCAACTTTATCAAACGAAAATACGCACAAAGTGTATGATAGCAAAAAAATAAAAAAGGGAATGACTAAAAACCAATTAGATTCCATCATGACCGGAAAAGGTGTTGGCCCGCATGAGAGTGTCACATACACAGACTACTCTAAAGTCGGTTATCAAGATGGTGCGTCAAAACCCAATTATAGCAAGCCTTCCAAAATTTATTCCTACTCAATTACGAATCAAAAAAATAATAAGCATTACTATTTTGAAATGAAGTACAATAAATCGAAAAAGTCAAATACAGTTTCATACGGTGAAATATCAACTGTTCGGAATTGAATTCGTTGATTAAAAAAGGGATGCCTTAAAATTAGGAATAACTCTTACTTGAATGAATTCGAGACGCTTAAATATTTAAGTCCTGGCTTATCTAATAATGGATCTACCTTCGATTCTTTACCTGTTCCAGAAAAATATATATCGACTCGAATTAGAAAACATTATTTAAAAAATCTATATATTGCCAAATCTACTCATGAAATTAATGAATATCCAGATGATACTCCATTTTTCATCATCTTCTGAAGATCTTTTTATCAATCAGGCAGTGAGCGAAACAAAAAAGAAAAAAAGTATACTACGAGAAACTAAGTAACGTATATTGTTACAGAATCTATGATACAGATCATAATAATGAAGTTGTTATTTTTAAAGTAAAGTACTATATCATTTTTTGATTTTTATTATTTTTTAACTATGGATTATTGTTGTAACCTATCAATAATCAAAGATTTGTGCAATTGTATCTAATAAAACGGGTTGTTCATAGCTATACCCAGTCATAATATATATTTCCTCCATCAATATGTTTTAGTTTTGAAGTTTAGCCAATATTTCAAAATCATCTAAATCCACATGTTGTATACCACTTAAAATAAAATACAAAATGGTTGACGATCTACAATAGATCATCAACCATTTTTAGTTATTTTAAAGATTTCAGTTCCAACATTTCTTCCAGAAAATTATTTAAAGCATTCCATTGATTATGACAATTGCCATAAATAAAATTCCCCAAGTAATAGACTTAGTCAAACTTTTCTCGATACCATTATACACTACGACTAAAATACTCATAAAAATAAGTGAAATAGTTTTTGCTAACAATGACATAGATACGTCTTTTTCAACAAATAAGTTAATGACTACTCCAATCATCAAAAGAACAGCTATACTTATTAATACTTTTCGAAGTATCTTATCATAAGCAGTAGGATTCAGTAAAAATATAATGACCGAAATAGCAGTTATGAGCAGGCTAGCATAGTAAAAAAAATCACTCATAAATGTTCTCCTCAATAAAATTTAATGTATTCATATTTTCCCTTTTTACCGAAGAAATAATATTTTTTCCCTTTCTTTTTATGAGTTTTCAAAAATCGTTTTAAGATTATTACCACTATATCTCCAATTGAGAAATCGATTGCCGCAAGAACACTGTTAATAATTGCTGCTCGAATAAGATTTCGAGTCTTCTTTTTAATATGGAGACTTGATAACGCATCATCAGTTGTACTTTTCAACACTTTTTGAACACCATTCTTAAGCTCTTTATTTAATTTTCTAGTATTTTTATTTGACAAAGCAATTCTTATGGGACGTAAAACAGGAATTAGCGCAATAGCAGCGTTAACAGCACGTTTTACTTCTCGTGTACGTATACTCAATTCTCCATTAGGATCAATATTCATAACTGGATTACCATTCGCATAGTTATATCCATTTTGAGTTAATGGCTTTTCATCTTCACCTGGGTGTGTATCTAATGCTAAGAAAGTAGTATTTTCTGGAGAGTAATAACGCGCTTGTAGATAATAGTTGCTTGTTTCTACATCATAGTAGTAACCTGCATAGCGAATAGGATTCTCCGTAGCCAATGTACCTTCAGTACGTAACTCATTTCCGTATGCATCATACTCATACGATCCTACAACCTTATCATTTTCGTCACGAATGCTTAAGACATCTCCACGCTGATTCGTAATGTATTGATAAGATTTTGTTTCAAACGCACCAGCAGCGTTTTTAGTTTTAGTAATCATTCCTAGTGGGGTTCCTGCATTCCATTCATAGTAACGATACTGTTTAACACCATTTTTATCTTTAACAATTTCCATACTTAATACTTCATCACTATAAAAATATTGATAAGATGTTTCTCCAACAATTTTAGTTAATCTCATTCCATTTTCATCGTATGTGTAAGATGCAACGAGTTTATTATCAGAGAGAGACTCAACCTTTGTCAATCGCTGTTGCTGATTATAAGTGTATTTGTATTTGTCATCTTGAATCAAGTTTCCATCTAAATCAAACTTAAATGGAATACCATTTTTAGTAGCGATTTGATTTGCAGCATTGTAACTAAACGTCATTTTTTTACTGTTACGTGTTAAAGTTGTCACATTACCTACTTTGTCGTATTCATACGTGTTAACAGAACTACCTGGTAACGTTTCTTTAATTAACTGGTTATTGTTATTATATTCAAATGCTGTTGTGCTACCGTTCACACTCTCAGTTGAAATGTTTCCATTTTTAGTATACGTGTAGCCGATATTATAAGGAGTACCACTTTTACCAATGTAGTTCAAACTGCTTAAGAAGTTTGAATCGTTGTTTTGAGCTACTTGTTTGAGTAAATCACCATTCAATGTGATTGTATTTTTATTATTTACCACATCTAAATCGTGTTGATATTTATGAATCAACGTGGTTCCTAATAAATAGCTTACGTTACCAACCTCATCGCTATTCTCTTTATATTCATTAATTCTATTGAGAACAAACTCGTCATTGTAACCAGTCATTTGATTCAACAAGCGTTGTTGTGCATCATAGGTGTATTTTTCATTGAATACGCCAGTTTGATACTTGCTTAATAAATTAGTTTCAGCGGCATACTCAAACTGTTTAAAAGGACTTCCGTTTCTTTCAATTGAAATAGGATTTTCATTCTCATCATATTGATAAGAAATACTTTCGTCCCCGTTTTCATATTGACTTAGCAAATTATTGTTATCGTACGTATAGTTTCTAGTGATACCAGACGGTAATTTGGATTGGCTCAATTCACCATTTTGATCGTATTGGTATTCAAAAGTCATCGTTGGCATAGATGCTTTCGTCACTTGATCATTTTCATTGTACACGTAAGATTTATTACGTCCTAATCCATCTGTCAATGACTTTAAATTTTTATTATCATCATATTCATATTTCGTAGTATTACCATTTCCATCTGTAACTGTAGAAATAGTAGTCAAATGAATCGGATCATAACTGTAAGTTGTAGAATGATTGTCACTATCAACTTCTTTAATTTTTTGATCATAGATTGAATACGTCTCAGAAGTTACATTTCCTTTTTTATCTGTAAGAACTAATCGTCTTTCATCATCGAAATAGTCATATTTCTCAAATGTGTCATTTGGGTACGTTGTTTTGATAACTCGACCATAACTATCGTAAAGATAGCTAGTAATTTCATCTTTTGTTTGAGAGCTCATTAACAGCGGACCTTCATACGTATTTGTAGTCTTCTCTCCCACAGAATTTATCGAACTCAATAGTTGATTACTTGAGTTATAGGTATAAGTTGTGACTCCTTCGTTACTCTGCGAGGATAATAGATTTCCATTTGAGTCAAACTCGTTAATTTCAGATTCACCGTTTGAATCTTTAAACTCTACCATATTTAGTTGATTATCGTACTTGAACGTACTTGTTCCATTATCTTCAGGTTCCAATACTTCCGAAACTGCATAAGAATTATTAGCTGCATCCCGTTTATAGATTTTTTCATTGTCATTAGAATCTAATACAGTATATTCATTTTCGTTAGAATTAAAATCATATGTCTTTGTAACGGATAATTCTGCGTTTGCACTTTGCTTATCAAAAATCGTTAGTTTATTTCCTTCGATATTAAAAGCAGTCTCATTTCCTTTACCGTCAATATACTTTTTCATAACTCCATTTGTATCAAATTCAAACATTTCTGTAATCGTACGTGTTGTTTTTTGACTACCAACAATTGTTTTAACTAAGTTGTTTCCTGAATAAGAGAATGTAGTCCAATGATCACCATATTGAACTTTACTGATAAAATCACCAGTATAAGAAATTACTATTTTTTCTTGACTCGCATCTCTATTTGCTTCTGAAACTTCAATAATTTGACCTAATTCATTTCGTTTAAAGTCAATTTGGTTTTTAAAAGCATCTGTATACGAAGTGATACGATAGATATTTTTTGTGGAATCAAACTTAAATGTTTGAACAAATTTATCTTTATCTATCATTACAAATGAGTTGTCAGTTTTTTTTATATCTTCATACAATCCTTTAGGAGAAAGGTAACCACCCGTTGAATTCTTTTTGAATAGATGAACTGTACCATCTTCATCCTCATAACTCACATCGCCATTACTTAATTCTTTCAATGACTCGTTCCCCATGAAAGTCCAACCTTTTCCTAAAGCTGAAACTTTTGTAGATCGCGAATTGTAGCTACGGTTAAACGAGTATTCTAAGTTACGCGTATAAAGTGTTTCATCTGTAAACTGTAAAATCTGGTTCCCGCTTGTAATATTTACATAGGAATTTGCGTTTCCAAAATCATCTTCATCGTAAGTGAAGTATTCTTCAAGACCAAGTAGTTCATCTCGAAGTGCAGGTTGTAGTGTGCTTGTGGTTGATTTATCACTTAGACCACGCTGTCCTGTTACCTTACCCTCTTCAGACTCATATGCTGTGTCGTCATCATCGAAATAGGCTACTACATTAGCTGTATACGTTTTACCTAACTCATATGTTGCTTTAGGCGTCGTAAAGGACGTTGTCCCTTTGACTTTGTATTTTTCAACCGACGTCCCATTATTTAATTGCACCTCGTAGTAATTTGCACCGATTGATGGCGACCATTTCATTGTCAAACTCGTTTTATTTTGAACAAGATTATCGTCGTTTGCTGTGATGCTTAGATTTTTCGGCGCATATAGTTTCATGTATCCGTAGTTAACGTCTGATGAAGGAGAATCACCCGCAGCTGACGTTGCGATGACACGAACACTATAGCGCTTTGAACTATTACCATACGTGGCACTAGGATCAATTGGAAGTTCAGCACCTTTCGCGATGCTTACAGTATCATCAAAGTTCACGTCATACAGATCTGTAACTCCCGCTTTAATCTGATCATCTGTCGGCCAGATTTTTTTGCCCTTCGTACTGATCGAAGTCGTATCTTTTCCTACAGTATAGTTTTTATACACGGAACCGTTCCAAATCCGAACTTTATAACCTGTCGCGTTGGCTACTTTGTTCCATTTGACGTTTAACCAGCCACGACCTTTATTGATTGTGTCTGCTTCACTGTACGTTCCTGTAGTTACCGTTGGTAAATCTGGTTCTCCAGCTGGGACAGGAATCTCTTTTGAAATAATTGTAGACGTTGGGCCGTCGCCCGTCGGATAAACCGGTACAACTCGGAATTTGTACGTCTTTGTAGTCGTTGAACTACCTAAGTTTGCGGAATAAAATGCGGAAGGATCGACCGGTAACTCTGTTCCAGTTCCATCCAGCTTGTATCGTGAAGAAGAAGAGAAAGGTGCTTTCGGGAACATCTTCTTATCTTTCGATGTCCAATTCAGTGCACTCCCCGTATAAACCGTCTCATAACGGTACCCGTCAAACATTTGGAGTTTGTATGAAGAAGCACCAAATACAGATTTCCAGTTGACGTTCACAGAACCTGTTTTCGCAGTCGCATTGTCCAACTGAGCAGACATCGTCGGTGTTGGCATTTGATCATAGTGATAGGCGATGACTAATTTCGGCTTGTTCGCACTTTCCGAAGCGGTAATCTTCTTCCAGTATGTTTGCCCGTTACCGTTCGTGTGCAGCTTGAAGCCCGTGTTTGGTCGTTCCTCGGATACCCAAGCTTGAAGGGTGGACTTAACATCAAGCTTCGCCCATTCATCTCGACCGACTAAAGTCGAAGAAATTTTAGTCGAGGATGGCTTATTGTTCCAGTTGACTTCATTGATTGCCCATTTACTGTTGGCTTCATCGACCCACAGTCCATTTTTCTGTGTCGCATAATAAGCATGCGTAACGTAGGCTTGAAGAGAAGCTGAGTCAATGACAGCTCCTTTGAGCTCGTTTGCTACACTAAATTTGATGAACGCATAGTTCGTCCCGGATGTACTATCGTAGTATCCTGTCTGTAACACATATTCGCCTTGAACGGGATCCCATTTTTCATTAAAGTTTGTCGTTGGTGCTTTACTCGAGATATATGCATCGCCTAAAGCATCAATGGAAACAGAAGGATCAACGTAAATCGGATATTTCCGATCACTTGAAGCCAACCACTCTTTATCAATGTCTAGAACGAGGTTATAAGTCCCGTTCGTATTTTCTTCAAGGAGATAGCGCAATTGTTTAGAATATGTTCCTTCGCCTTTCCCCTCATTAATATTCGAATCCATCATTTCAGGCGCTGGAAGGGTAAATACCGCTTCAGCGTTACCTGTTTTCTCAAGAAAATCGATGGAACCATCTTGCTGAAGCACAGGCTTTAGCTTCGTACGTAAAGTATAAGAAAATTGATTAATTCCTGTATATTTTTTAATGATCCAGTCTTCTTTGACCTCTTCATTAAATGTAATATGACGAAGATCGACATCAGGATATACATCGTTATATTGAACCTTATTATTTTCTAATGAAGTTTTACTCAATAAATTAGGATTAATTTTTTGTCCTAGTTTGGAAGCACCCGTCAATTCGAATTCGACTTGATGAGGTCCTTTTTTAAACGTAAATCCGGTATCTTGTTGTAAGTTCTTAGGGAATTCAGCTACTAGCGATGTATTTTCCGTTGCAAGAATGTCTTTATCGGAAGGATCGCTCGATACGGTGTTATCGATTTCTTCGTACGTTCCCTTAGTTTTAGCATGTACTGGTTCTGCGTAAATTTCTTTATACAGTTGTCCCTGATTGTCCTTGAATGTTTTAGTAAATGCTGTGCGTGCTCCTTCAATTTCATCCATTCCGTCAGTAGTGATAGCAAGATTCGATGAAACCTCTTTTTCTTTAGGGTCATCTTGATCTGAATTTGCAAACACTAAGCTTGAAGGAACCGAACTAATTAATAAAGTAGAAGCAATTAGTCCGCTAAAAAGCTTTTTAATATCCACCTATTTCTCATCTCCTATTTTGTAAAAAAATGTAGTGTAAACGACACCACTTGAAATAGTAACATTATAATTACAAATAAAATATAATAATTCTATAAATTGTTATATTTCCTATAAAATCTCTTTCTTTTTTTTTGATCTTATTAATAATTTAGACACATTTTATTATAAAACTAATTCACTCCGAGCAATTCATTTAAATAATAGTAATTTTTTTATTTTTTTAGAAAAATAGCCCATTATATTCTATGAAAATCATTGCCGCTTTTTAAATATCATCTAACATATAGATATTATTGTTAAGGTGAATTAAGGGATTTAGTAGGCGTTTAAATGTTCATTTTTTTTGTAATCTTTATTACTTATCTAATAAAAATCGTATCTACAATTATCTTTAAAAAAACTTAAATAGAGATCACTCTATTGTCATTAGATGATAGTTGATAAGATTTCGTTAAAATTCTTTTAGGGAAGTCTATACGTACATGGTAATAAATTAAGAATGTTATTACCTTTTCAGTTGCAAATGAACTATGAATATAAAATACGATACAACTTAAGTATCTTTAATAGGATCGGTATGGAGAAATGAACTGAGATGAATTGAACTGAGATGAATTGAACTCGGAGTTTTAAAATGGTCATAATTATACACACCATGTGAATCGGTTCAGCATTGACAATGAGCCTTATGTAATCATTCAAAAATGCTAACGATACTTGCGCATATACTTAAAAAAATGTCATACATTCTATCAATTAAGTTACGTATTTTACTTATTTATTTATGAATAGCATGTCATTATAATGGTTTCTAAAAATCTTATTCACTTAATTCAAAAAATAAATATTTTCCCCATTTTTAAGTAAAAAATTAAACATGAAGATTAATTTTTTACTTAAAAATGAAAGGTGATGTAAAGTCAATGAAGAAACTCATAGCAGGATTAGTAGTTTTGTTCGCATCTATTAGTTCGCCTGCTGATGCAAGCGTAAGCTTACCAACTATCAGCCAAATTAATGATGAGATTTATGATAACTATGTAGTTCGTGGCAATACGTTTTATTACTCAGATTACGAGGGGACTAAGCTTTACGATCTAAATACTGGAACACCACCTCGAGTAGATGACACCTACGATCAATTGTTGGATGTTAGTTCAGACGAAGCATGGACAGTACAAAAAGAGTCTTATGAAGATACAATTTCTATACATAATCGTTTTGGTGAACAGGTCTCTGATTTGTATTGACTAAACTACAATGGTATTCAATATGATTTAGGATATGACATCCAAGCAAAATTCTTACCAAATTCCTCAATGCTTATTATTGCTACAAATGATAATCTCATATTTTACGATGTTAAAACAGATAACGTCTCTCTTATCCGTGGAATTAACACACGCGGAACTTTAACTGTCTCTAATCAATACATTATGATCGGTGATAATTCTTCTATACGCGTCATTGATCATAATGGGCAAACAGTGACAGAGATTCTACCTTCGGAACCAATCGTGTCGTATGATTTAACACTATCCAATGATCTAATTTATAACACGGTAAGCGGCCGGGTGTATCGGTATACGAAAGACCTCAATAAGGTATCGATGTCTTCACTAAAAACTACTGCTTCAATTGATTTAGATGAGAGTGTCTTATTTTTAGGAACAAGTGGTGGGGCACTCTATGATATGGAAACCTCCAAAAGAATTTTTACGAATATAACAGGGGGTTCGATTGGCTTTAATCAGAGCACTTCGCGAATTCTTGCAGTAGGGGATCTCGTAAAAGTATAGGATGCAAAAAACTTGAATAAGCGAACTGTTAAGGTAAGAGTCAATTCTAAGCTAAGTTCACTGGTGGAGCGAACAGAAATAACACCGTCTATCATTTCGCCTTCAAAAAATGGAACGAGTTCCACTATCATATCACCTATCACGTGGCGTACGGACAACTCTCAAGTAGTCTATTTTTCAAAAGGTAAATTAATCGCTAAATCACCTGAGAAGGCCACAATTAAAGCTACTTTTGAAGACTTTATAGCGACTTTGTTGGTTACTGTAAAGAAAGATCCTCGACTGACGAACATCCAATGGCTAACGAGTCAAAAAAATACATTAAATCAACAGGGTAGCTTTTTAAACGCACCTTATAAAATATATGATACGTATTCTAAAGTCAAAGGACAGAATGGTAAACTTTCTTATTATGGGAGGGTTTATACAAGTGGTGTGTTAAAAGACAAATGGCATTACGGAACATACCGAAAAACCAAAACAGTTGATGAAATCATGCTTCCTCTAAGTCTTAAGAAAAGAACAGATATTACTGAAAAGCAAGTAATCAGTGTATTTGCAAAGGCTTATAAAACATATAAAAAGACAGATGGCATGTCTACACTAGGAACGAAAATCATAGAGTAGCATACTATAAAAAAGACGAGTTTTTACATTATAAAGAAAAAGCATGATCTGGAAGTTGTATATGACGGTAAGGGATACGTACGCTATATGCACCTTTTTGAATCTCGCTGGCTTTATATCGATGAAGAAGAATGCTTCTTCCGTATACATAGTGTTCCACCGTATTTCTTTTCATTCATTTCGAAATAATGTTATGTAAACTAATTCATCTCTTTAAATTTACTTGTGATAATTAGCTGTTATCACAAGTAGTTGTTTGTTATACTAAATATAGAGATTTTATGTAATACATAGTCTATTTTTAAAAATGACTTATAATATATATGTATATCAATCGTAATTTTATATAATACACAAATATATTGTTGAATTATTAGTAAACGTAAAAATAAATCATCAAAAGAGGAAGCGTTGAGCAGTACATACACGGGAGGATGGGCCATGAAAGAGGAAGTCGTACACGAAATCGTGATCAAAGAAGAAGCAGCCCTAGCATTTGCTGATAGCCGGGAGAAATTATTGGCCGTGCTCGAGAATGATCACTTGAACATGGAGGCACTGAGCGACCTCGAAATTTTCGAACTGTTCTGGGCGACCGAGTTGTTTCCGATTTACAGCCAAAAAAGCCCGCATACAAAGCGGGCTTACAAACAAGATCTCGATTATATCTTACGTTTCTTTGTGACGAAGACGCAGGGCGTCAAGCAGCTGACGATCCTCAATCTACATGAGTACTTAAAGGACGTTCATGACCAATACGCGCCACGGACCGTCAAACGCCGCAATGCCATGTTGCGACGCTTCTTGCGCTTCCTGCACGTCAATGACTACCACACACGCAACCTATCTCTGCAGGTGAAGGACCAGATGAAGCCAGATCCCCTTCGTCGCGAGATCGACTTCGATGAGATAGAGGCGATTGCTCTCGCCTTCCGCAACACAGTAAAGCAAAAAAAGAACCGAGAGCTATTGCAACTAAGAAACGAGACGATGGGCTATCTGTTGTTGACGACAGGAATGCGCGCTGCAGAATTACTGTCACTTCAGTTCAATCATGTTCATGAAACAACTTCTGTAAACTATATCGAATTTAAAGGAAAGCGCGAAAAATGGAGGCGCATTCCGTTATCTCAAAAGTCAACCCATCTCATACATCGACTTAAAAAATTAATGAAAATCGAAGGTATAATCAACCCTCATATTTGTTTTAATGGACGGTTAGAGGGTAAATCTATTTCTTACGAAGCATTGAGACTAATCGCTCAAACTGCCTCTATCCAATTGACGTCCCAAAAACATTCACCTCACTGGTTCAGACGCTCTTTTATTACAAAATTATTAGCGAATGGTATATCACTATACGAAGTCATGAATCTTTCAGGTCACGAATCAATCAATACTACTAATTCGTATCTTCAACAATTAAGAAAAATTGATTTAAATGTGCTGCCGTACGAATAACTTTTCGTAATACTATAGAAATATGTTCTACATAATGCAGTTTAATATTATAAATGTAAAAATTTATAACGAAATTAAAGGAATCGTTAATGTGTTTTTCTTTAACATGTTATTAAACTTAGTCAGTTTTTGGAAAAAAGGAGATAGCGATCAACTACCTTCTTCAGATTGAAGATAAACCAAAAAAACTTTAACTTAAACAACTGTTCTTTTTTGTTTAATTTTATTCATTATTCTAGGAGCATAATTAAAAAAACAAAAAAAGAAGTATAAGAAGACATTCGTAAGACGCGCTCAGATAAATTTCAAAGAAAAAATTGATAAAATCAAAAAGATTTGCCCTTGTCATTATTGTGACTGTCTTTCCCTATACACTATACACTTGTGAGATCAAGAGGGTTCAAGGTATCTTTCTAAAGATTTCTATGAGGACGATTACTACGACTGTCAATAATCAGTTTTTAAATTATTGAAACGGCACGTGATAGAGGAAATAAAGAATCTTAGGCAACAAAATTCGAATCGTTATTTTCACCATAATCATCAAGAAAAAATTAAAAGCGTTTTTTTGTAAACGAAAGAGAAGTATTGTGTGGACTAGACTTGCTATCGAAATCTTAAAAACAATGTATACTTCCATTTTCTTAAAAAAGATAAAAATTCAAAATTAATTTCAGTAATTATTTTCTCGTTTCGTATTGCTCATATAATTTGATAAATGTCGAATTTTCTATTATTAACTATTATATTATTAATTTAAACTCTTTATTAAACCTTATCGTTATTTTTAAAAATGAAAATAATTTGTAATACACATTGATTTCCCATCATAAGACCTTAAAGTTAGTTCAATGAATATGTAAACTAATATTTTTAGTCTAGGTAAATCAAAAAAAATGATGTTACTATATTTCTATTGAACTTGGAGGTGGTTTTTATGTCGGATTTATTTTTAAATTACTATAGAAATGAATTTAATCGTATTAAAGAATCGAAAGATATTACTTTCCCTTTAGAGCATAAAGAAAAAATTATAGTTTATTTGTTTAGATATTTATCTTATGTTTCATTACCTTTAATAATAATTCTTGGTTTTTCATATGATTATATTAATACAAGTTATTCACCGAGATTTTTTTACTTATTTGGATTTATTTTTATTTTTTGTGTTCATATCATCATTACTATTTTATTTTTTATTAGAATGTATCATGTAAGGAAAAAATTTAATTATAAGAAAAAAAAACAAAAAAAAATAATTCAAAATGCTTTGATCGATCATTTCTCTAAAGAAATAATATTAAGTAAAAAAGATGAGTTAACTGATGTTATTTTGAATATTAAAGTTAGTGATTCAAAAGAATATAAAGAGTTACAGAAACAATTTGAAAAAAAACTTACTAAAGAGAAAAAAAATGTGACTTTCAATTATCCTATATTATCTATAGTAATAGCTATATCCATTGCTATTTTAAAACCCGTAAGTCCCGATTCAAATATATTATTTTTGACACTAATTACAATGATTATTTTAGGGAATTTAGCAATATATAGTTTTTATAAAGATTATTACACAAGATATTATTTACCTGTTGAAGAAGAGTTACAAGATATAACAGATTTATTACAAGAATTAATTATTTATAAAACTATATATGAGAATGATAATATTAGTATTTCACCTAATAATATGATCAAAATATTCAACATGATTGACAATATAGATTTTGTAAATCAAACCATAAACAAAAATACAAAATAATTCAAAATTTTATTATATCTTAAGAAGAAAATGATAGATTTACTTTTAATCTGAAATGCTCCCCGTCAAGTAGACAGGACAAATAATAAAAATCTCTTAAACGGCTTGAGCTCTGTATTCTAATGGAGCCAAGCCGTTTAATCGTTGTTGATATCGCTCTTCATTGTAGGAGTGGATATACCTTTGGATCGCAAGCCGGAGTTTGTCGAACTCCTCAAACTTATGTAGATAGTAACTCTCGCATTTCAGTGCTCCCCAAAAGGACTCAATCGGACCGTTATCAATGTATTTACCAACACGAGACATGCTTTGTGTAATACCTGCCATGCGTGTCATTTGACGAAATGCATGCGAAGTATATTGAAACCCTCGATCACTATGAAGCTAGGGACGACTTTCAGGTGCGCCCTGAAGGGCGCGTTCGAGCGTATCAAACACGAGCTGATTGTTATTAGAATGTCCTATAACGAATGCACGGATGGATCCATCATATAGATCCAGAATGGCACTTAAATAAGCCTCAAAGAGGCACCGTACTTCAGTTCTGTGACATCTGTTACCCATTTTTAATTGGGTACTGCCGCATGGAAATCACGATTCAGAATGTTCTCCGCTGTCTGTTGAGGACGGTTGCGAATGTACTTAGCACGTTTTCGGCGGATGACACAATGAATACCGGCGATATGCATCAGGCGACGGACGTGCTTTGCGTTAACGTTTCTTCCGAAACGACTTTTCAGGTTCAATTTCATTCATCTCTTCAATGATTTTCATGACCTCAGTCTCACGTACATTCGGTATAGCCATCCGAAACAACCACTTGTAATAGGCAGCGCGCGAGATACCTGCCAGATGACATAGAGCTATGATTGAATGGCTTCATATTTGTCCTGATGACGAATTTGACTTAACGCGACCTCCTCTCGATCTCCTCTAACTTTTTTAAGAAATCGTTCTCCATGCGTAGACGTTCATTTTCCTTCTCGAGTCTTTTCAGCTCCAACGCAAAGCGCTGTGTTTCCGTCAATTCTTCTACCGGCTTCTGACGTCCACGACGATCCATCAATGCATCAATTCCGTCCTTCTCGAACTTTCTTACCCAGCTGTAGATTTGTTGATACGAGACCCGATGGGTCTTCATGATGCTTTGATAGTCTTTTCCGTTTTGTATACAGTCCATAACTGCCTGGACACGCTCTTCGAATGTAGTGGTTCTACCTTTAGTCATAATGGATCGCTCCTTCAATGTTTTCCCTTGAGTACTATGACTAGTATACTTCTCAATCCATTGTACAAGTACGCTCGTATTCGAAATATTGAACCGTACTGTAGCGCTAGTGAGTGATTCCTCTTGAGTGAGCACTGCGCGCACAGCCTCCATCTTTAGTTCTTCTGGATAACGTGTCCATTCTGTTGGATTACGAAGTGCCAAAGAGCCGCCCTTACGATATTTTACCCTCCATTTATTTAAGGTGGTGACTGATAGCTCGAAGACCGAAGCAATCGCTTTTATCGAGTCTGTTCTGTCATCACACATCCTAATGATATGTAGTTTTTGATCCATCGAAAGTCTAGATTTAGACATAGAAAAAGCTCCCTTCAAAAAAGTGAACTGCCCCATAAAAGTTGGACATGAAAATCCAACTTTTATGGGGTGTTTTTTACGGTCAAATATACGAAGGCGTTTAAAGTCCAGGTCGCTGAGCGTTATCTGACGGGACGAGACGAATACCAAGGTGTGGCGAAAGAATTCGGGATAGCGCGTGAACTGATCCGTGAGTGGTCACGTCTCTATGAACGTTGGGGGGAGACGATCTTCGATCCTTCCTATACAACCCACTCGCCGACATTTAAACTGGAGGTATTAAATGACATGGCGACCAATGGGCTGTCTCGCATGGAGGCGGCTATGAAATACCAAATCTCCTCCCCAGGGATGATCTCGAACTGGCGATCAACGTATGAACGGGAAGGCGTCGAGGGTCTGGTCGCCAGACCGAAAGGACGTGCCCCGATGGCGAGACGCAAGAAGAATCCTGAAGAGATGACGGAGGTTGAGAAGCTCAAGGAGCGAATCGAGTACCTCGAGATGGAGAACGCTGCGTTAAAAAAAATTGAGAGCCTTGGTTCAAGAAGAGAACGCGCGACGAACCGGATCAAGGCGCAAGTGATCGACGAGTTGCAGGCGATCATTTCGTCCCGGGACTCCTCCGCGTGCTCGGTATGGCCCGAAGCGTCTACTACTATTGGCGGACGCGCCTGACGGGCGAAGACAAGTATGCGGAGGTAAAGGCAGCCATCGAAAGCTTCTTCGCCGTGCTCAAGTCAGAGCTCCTATATCTCAAGGAGTTCGATGACATGGACCACTTCAAATGTGAGCTCAAGCGTTATATCGAGTACTATAACCAACGCCGTATTAAGAGACGACTAAAAAACCTGAGCCCGGTGGAATACCGGACTCAGGTCCTCAAGGTCGCCTGACGAATTATTTATTGTCTAACTTTTTTGGTTCCGTTCAAAAGTAGACAGTTTTTGTTATTTCAACTGTCTACTTTTTGGGGAGCATATCAGAGCATACCAAATCGTATGATAATGAACTTTTTTTCCTTATAAAAATTTCTCTTTTTTAGAGTATCTACGATATTTTACACCTAGAAAAGTGAAATAAAAAGGAGTTATTTTCGATAAAGAGAAAAACCATTACTTCGTCAATTATCTAATCATATGTTTATCAAAAAGAATATTTATATTTGAAACTGCTCTTTCAAATAAATTGGGTGTTTGTGTTAAATAATTCCACGATGTTTCATATTCGTCAGATATTTTTTTTTCATTAGAGTTAAGAAAAGAGTATACTTCCTCAACGTCAGAATATCTAGAAACGAATAAGTCAACTGCATCCCATTTATCTCCCTCATCCAAAAATAAATTATCTGATAAAAAATGTTCTAGATTTATTGAATAATAGTACATGGAAAATGGTATTTCATCAACTGTTTTTATATTCCATAACTCATCTTGAAATTTTCTTTTGATTTGCCAAGTGTTATACAATCTATTTAACATATTATGGTTTTTAACCTTGATTTTTCCCCTGCGCTCATGATATTCATACGTTTTACCATTGTAGTAATTAGCATTTCTATCTACTTCATAATTTTCACGGTTCACGTATGATCCATCTATATCTACAAATTGAATAATTTCAGCTATATCTTCTCTTTGTATGTATGAAGGATTTATAACTGAAGATACAATTTCATTTATTAGATCAACACCCGTACGCTCTCTATTTTCATCTTTCGTGAATATATCGCCGTTAGTTACTTTAACCTGAAGATTGTATCTTGCAAATAATGTTATTAATGAACTAGCAAATACAGTAGAATCTTGATCACCTTCTAAAATGATAATTACAATTTTACGCTCTTCCATTTTTTATTTTCTCAAACCTTCTCAAGATTTTTCGATGAGTACTCTTCATACTATTTTTTATCTCAAATTTATTTGTTGGTTCATATAATTCTTCAGAATATCCACCTAATTGAATCGCTCTTATATATTTAGATCTAAGGTTATTTGTTATTTTTACATCTGGTATATTAATATATCTATTCATCGGATTTGTAGTTGTAAATACTATTTCACTAGGTTTCAAAACTTCTAAAGCTCTTAAATTATGGGAAGTAAATATTAATGTTCCTTCTGCACTTTCAGAAAAAATTTCTAATATTTCACCTAATAAAAATTCATATATTCCACTGTCTAACTCATCTATTATTGCAATATTATTGGGATTATTATAAGCACTTATAATATTACTCAAGACGGAAACGATTTTTTTAATTCCATCTGATTCACTTCTAAACGGCAATTTTTTACCATCTCGATTTGAGATTAATTCAACTACGTATTCTTCAATCATTCCTTCTTCTGTTTTTGTTGTTTCTAAGGTATTTAATTCTACTTTTAATCCAGGAATTATGTGGGGTAATACTCCATTAATTTGATCAAAAACTACAGTAGCATAGTGGAATTCCACGGCCTTTAAAATTGCTGCTTTTTCAGAACTTAAATTAAGTATCCCATGAGCACTTAATTTAGAGTCTACTTTTATAAAGTAACTTATAGGTATAGCTGTATTTGAATAAATGATTCCAAATTGGCTATTAGAATGTATAGACAAGTTTACTGCTAGTACTTGGTTCAGTATATACATACATCTTCTTAGTTCATTTACTATTTCTTTATCAGATTGTTCAGCAATAAACTTTTGCATTCCTTTTCCGAAAATAAATGATTCTTGATTTTCTTTAGCCATTGTCTTTACGTAATCTAATTTTACCGTATTTAATTTATTATCTGGAAAAATATTTTTTGTTGCTAGTGGATAAATTTCATTATCTGCAGAAAAACTCATTAAAGTTTTTTTCCTAATTTTTTCAATACTTAAAGTTTCTAAGGTTTCTTCAAAAACTTCCAGCTTGATAGATTCACTTTCATTTGATGAATCTATTAAAGTTAATTTTTCATCTTCATTGTGTGTTATATCTGATACCTTTATTTTTTCACTATTCATTACTTTTCTTAAAGAAAAGCTATAAAAGATATCTCGTTCATCTAAAACTTCTAAAACAATAGAAACTTTTAACTTATTTTCGTCGTCAATTAAATCTAAAATATTACTTTTCATTCTTTCACCAGAAATTAATGTTTTTAGAATAATTAATGAGTCAACTAATGCAGTCTTACCAGAGCCATTTTGACCATAGATTCCTAAAACTCTGTTATCTTTTAAATTAATTTCTCCAGATTTAACATTTTTAATATTATTTATTTTTATTTGTTTAAGTTTCACAACCAGATTTTCTACGTACTTCAAATTATCTCCTCATTTCTTTAATTATTATACCTTATTTTTAATAATCAAACAAAAATTTTGTTATTAAATATTCGATTATTCATTTAAAAATTAAATTTTTTTAATATTTAATTCCAGTTAAAGAATTTTAATACTAAGTGAAATACTTAATAAAAAACGCAAATAAACCTATGACTACCTTGTATAGAATAGAGTTATCATACAAATTTCAATATAGAATTAATTATGTGTAACGCTCACATTACCATATATGAAAAATCTAAAATAGAGATAAATCTAGGATTAGATTTGTACAACTGTAAGATCTAAGCACGCCTCAATCGTCAACTCTAAGATATCTTTCGATACGTAATACATACGTTTTTTGATTCTTTTTGCCACTTTGGTTCTAGAATAGTAAGAAGATTTTAATTATTTTAGATTTATTAGAGTTTAATCCCATTTGTTTCAAACTGTCACAAAGATCACCAATTTCTCAACATCGCTTTTATCACTCATTTTAGTACGCCGAATGCATCTAATCAATTGCGACTTGTCTAACCCTTTATCTAGAACCTCTCGTAGTTGTTTACTTCCTTGTCCTCCAAACTTTTTTGCTTAAAAAGCACAATTAACGGATTTTGACACCTAAAAATTATAGCGTTTCATTCAACAACCTCTCTTACTATGTTTAATTACATCATATAAACAACAAAGAGTAATTTTCTTTACTATTAGTACTACTGATATCACTAGCATAAAAAAGAGCGAAGCTGCTCTATCCATATGTCTTAATCAAATAAATAATATTTGATGCTGTCATATGAAGAGCAAATTCGCAATGTCTTTTGTGAGTTTCAATTATTTCGTTTCCTTCCCCATGACCTCCATGTGCATTTCTTAATGAAGCTAATGTTTGTAAGCTATTTCGCATTCCTTCTAATGCAGTCTTATGGAATTTTTCTAAATCTCCATGTTCTAAAGTTGTATCTATTAGCAAATTTAATTGAGCATGTTCTAAAATTGTATCGATCAACAAGTTAGCGCTAGCTGCTTGTACACTTGGTGACTTCTTTTTGGGATTCCGATTAACAATTGACCAATTATTTTTATGAATAATAATCTTCATTGTACTTTCAAATGCTTTATTTGCTTGATGAATAGCGTCCTTAAATTTATTTTCTCTAAATTTTGAAAAAGCATCTAACATTTCCTTATTAGCTGTTGAATAAAGAGGATCTGATAAATATAAGAGAGCTGGACGGATCATTTCTAAATGAGTGATTTCATTTCCTTTATGAATCACGTGCCCTTTAACCAATTCATAACCTATTCCATTATGTCGAAATACTTCGTTAATTAATTCATCAATTTTTTCTGAGGACCCCTTTTTAAATCGTTCTAAAACTGAGTATGAAAGCAGATCTATCATATCTAAAATCAACAAATAATCTTTTTCGTCTGCATAAATGAGCAACTTAAAAAATTCTCCCTCATCTTTATCTCTCGAAAAAACACCATAGTCTTTTGTACTTCTCCGATTCATTTCTTGAATTGATGCTTTAGATAATAAATCAGCGAAATCTGTTACTCCTTTTCTTCGTTTAAGATTACTCATAAGTCCATAATAAAAAGATCCTATATCATCGTGCTTACTACGAAATGTAAAAGTACGCAACATTGAACTTACTTGTTGAAAAATTTGAACACGTGTCTTCCGACTAATAACCTCATATGCTAATACATCATACTTAGTAGGAAACATTCTTTCAGAATACAATTCTCTTCCCAAGTAGCCTTCATTACTCATAGATGACCCTCTCTTTTAAATAATTCTCTTAGCGCAAGATTTACAGTAGCAGACTTTACTCCTCGTTGCCCCTTTTGCTGAAAACCATTTAAAATTTTTGCTAAGTCTTCTTCTATATAAAATCCTGTATATACCGTATTACTTCTCTTAGTATTCAAAATTTCTTTAAGAACGCTATTATTTACATTTTCACTAATGTTATTGCTAGCGTTATCAAATGGATCATTAGCAACTTCATTAAATCCCTTTAGTCTTCTTTCTTTATTACTCATTTCGTAGTCTCCTTATCCAAGCTTCAATTCTTTTAATAATTCACTGTATATTTTTGCCCCTTTAGAAGTAGGAGCTGCTAGCGACAAAGGTCTCTGATCAAAACCAACACTGTATGCAAACTCGATTGTTGTCGGTATAAACGTTTTAGTGATCTTTATTTTCGAGTTCATTGCGTAATCTTGTAAAAGTTCCATAATCCCTCTATGTAAAAGTGTTCTTTGACTCACTAGTGTAGGGACGATCGCTCGCAGACGTAACTCAGGATTCATTTGACTCTTAAAATCATTCACTATCTTCAAGGTTTTCTATAATGATCGCATAGCATATTTTTCAGGTTGAAATGGAATAATCATATCCTGGCACGCCACTAAAATGTTTCCTGGTATTAACCCCAAACTTGTTGGCGTATCGATCAATACATAATCGTAATCCATCTTAATTTTTTCAATTACTTCTTTAAGTAATGAAGATCGCTTTTGTGTAGGAAATTGTCTTGCATCTAACAATACATCGAACTTAAATGAGAGCATATCATCATTCGTAACTAGAAGATCGATATTCTTATCAACACTAACTAACGCCTTTTTAGGATCTGCACCTTTAATAAGTGCATCGTATAAAGAAAACTCTACATCTTCTTCTAACAGATCCGGGTTTTAGCCAAAAGTTACGCCCACATCTGATTGTATTTCCATATCAACGATTAAGACTTTCTTATCAATTAATGAGAGTTGACCAGCAAGGTTTATTGTCATGGAGGTTTTTAATACCCCGCCCTTGTTACTTATGACTGCAATTACTTCTCCAGGCATCATTACAACTCATACTTCCTCAGCTTTTTTGGCGGTATTTATAGAACGTAGGTGGTTTCAGTGGTAAGACATTACAAATATCCTTTACAGTCATTCCAGCTTCGAACATCATGTTAGCTTTATCAATGACTGATTGCTCAATCGGCTTTCTACCACCGACTCTCCCTCTACTTCTTGCTGCAGCTAATCCTGCTTTAGTTCGCTCAATTGTTAATTCCCTTTCCATTTCTGCAAGACCTGCCATAATCGTAAAATACAGCTTACCAGCTGGTGTATTGGTATCAACACCTAAAGTAAGTATTTTCAGTCCTACACCGTTCTCTTCTAACCACTCTGATAACTCGAGTAATTTTTTGGTTTGACGACCTAAACGATCCAATTTCCAAACGACTAATGTATCTCCAGGGCGTAAATAATTTAAACAAGATTCAAACGCCGGCCGTTCTTTTACTGAACTCTTCTTTTCTTCAAAAATCTTTTCACACCCGACCGCCTTAACTGCATCAAGCTGCAACTCTAAATTTTGTTCAATGGTCGACACTCTGACATATCCAATGTTCGCCATCTAGACACCTCCTGTTTTTTTGTTTGCTCGAGCAAACAACGATCTCGTAGCGAGGTTTTTTATATAAAACGTCAAATACAATCAATAAATAGATATTGATTAATATACGAGAAAATATAAGACTTTCCTGCTCATTATACTAAATTTATTAACGTATTGTTTTTTATATTAAACGACCGTTTAATATAAAAGTATCGAATCAAAATTTTAGAAAAATAAAGTTTATATGTAGTATAATTTAATATGAAATATCTTAAAAATATGGGAGGTAACTTAAATGCCTGGTAAAACTATGTATATTGATTGTTTAATAGATTCCAAAAATGCTGTATTGAGGGTAAACGAGGATCTTCAAGAAGTTGGTTACATGACATATTTTACTTCTAACGGAATTATTGTAGGAAAAGTAAGTAAGGTAAATAGTTTAGAAATGACGGATGATGGTAAGTCAGAAGAAGAATTAGCACGTCGGTTTAAGGAAAACATTCCTGTTACAGTATTTGATGTAGCCGATGGTATGTTTAAAAATTTAGTTAAGGATTCAGAAGATAACATTGAGAAAGATAATAAATCCATTATCTTAGAAGATGTTCAAATCCTGACTTACCCAAAGCATATTCTTAAGCTCAATTTTTTGGTATTGTTTACTGATCAGATTATAGGGATTGCTCCAGGAAGAATTGATTTAAACACCATGTAACTTTAATCGGAATGGTTAAAATGTTACTAAAACAGAAGTATCTATATGCCATATAAAAAAGATAAGTGGACATTCTTTCGTAAGAATGTCCACTTATCTTTTTAGATGCTCTAATAAAAAATATTTAGTAGCTAGATATTGTATCTACATTCATGATTTTTTCAAAAGGGAAAGCATGTAGACTATTTTGTGAATCAATCAGCTTAATACATTGATTGGAATAATCTATTTGATTTACGTACCCTTTATATTATTTCATTTGACAAGTTACTTCATCATAAATAGTTAATTTATTCCTCTTTTCGTTTTTGATGTTTTCGAATTTGGTTTTTCCGTTGTCTCCTCGGGGCGCTAAAAGCCTCAATAAGGCTTATTTTTGCCGATTTGACACCGAATGCGGACACTCGCTGCCTACGACGTGTCAAGGGATCTCTTGAGGAAACTTTTATTCTCCGATCTTCAGAGAATGATACAAAGTTTCCGTCCCTTGATGAGGAGTCCAGGTCTAGGTGCTGGAGGATCCCGAGAGGCGAAGCCGAGGCTCGGGTCCTCCAACATCAGCCCTGGTCAGTGAAGTGTACGCTCCGTGGCAGCCGTCAAACGAAGGACAGGAACGTACGGATCCTAGCGCCTATTGGCGCTTAGGACACATCGTTATCGGCCCAGAGTAGGATGACAGCGGTAGTTAGGTCCTGTCAGCATATAGATGCGTTACAGGACCTTCTATGAGCCCTAAAGCTATTAATGATATTATGTAGTTATCGCAAACAAGGGGGATAATTCATTTTGGAGAGAAAGATGCAAGTTTTTATTTCATCAACATACACAGACTTAATCGAGGAACGTCAACATGCTGTACAAGCTGTTTTAGATGCTAACCATATCCCAGCTGGAATGGAACTTTTTAAAGCAGGTGATGAGGATCAGTTAACGGTTATAAAAAAATGGATTGATGATTCCGATATTTACATGCTTATTTTAGGTGGGAGATATGGATCACTTGAGCCTAAAACAAAGTTAAGTTACACTCATTTAGAATTTGATTATGCGTTGAAAAGTGGCAAACCTATTTTTGCTCTTGTTTTATCAGACAACATGTTAAAACATAAAACTCTTCCTTCATCCAATATTTCTTTGAATGATAAAGACGTGTATGAGCAAAAAAATAAAAAAAAGTACATTGAGTTCAAAAGCTTAGTTGCAGGTCCTAATAGAACTGTAAAATTTCCTGATAATGTAGATCAGTTAAAAATGTACACTTTAACATCACTATACGATATGATAAGGTCCAAAAATTTAAGTGGATGGGTAAAGGCAACAGATAGTGAATTGATTGCTGAAAACACAACATTAAGAAAAAAAATTACTGAATTAACTGATGAGATAAACTCTTTAAAAACTGTAAATACCAATTCTTTTTCAAGAGTTGATGCTGGTTTAGCTCCTGCTCCAACTATAGATAATATCGGTGGTTTTACAATAAACGAAATTGTCGATGCCATGAAAAATGTACACATTGAAATGTACTCTCTTCCTTATGACATTAAAGTTAATACTGGCATCATGGATACACATGTTACTGCTCTTGAACTCTTTGTAAATCCTTTTGTGACCAAAGCATTTTCAGGCGTATTAGAACTTTCATCGTATAAAAATGACGATTTAATAGAACTAGTTGTAAGTGATGTTGTACCCTTACTACTTCGTTTTAATCTTGTACATGAATATGTATCAACTAATGGATATACACCAACAGGATATGCACTCAATCCTAATGGCCACTTCTTTTTAGGGAAATTAATTGACTAAAGTGATTACAAGTCATTGATGACTTGTAATCACTTTAGATTCCATTTGAATTTCTTTCTTAAGTTTTTCATAAAAAATAGTGTCAGAATCATTTTCTATATCAATCCCTTTTCCTAGCCACTCAAGAACACCATCATCAGAAATAAAATCTTCATTCCATGTTTCTGAATGAACAAATACAATACCCTCACTTATTTCAAGCAGTGTTGAGTTACAAACTGAAGAAAATCTTCTTCAGTTTGTAATTCAATTACTTCTTCGTTTTCCCATAAATAACTTACTTCTATCAAATCCACTTCATTTCACCCTGACATTGATTTACTAGCTATTAAGCTAGTAAATCAATGTTCCCTTTCTTCTCAATTGTCCAAATACGAATCAGCAATGCTTGTACATTGTCAATTGCTACTGATTCATATTGATGTGTCTTTACTCTTTCTAGCTCCCAGTTGAAAATTTCATCAATAACGTTCACTTTATTGTTTGGTTCAAGAATAAAATCTGTGACATGAAACAAGAAATCATTACCTAAGAAATTTAACGATATTTTTTCTTTTTCGGTCAACATGATAACCTGTTCCACCATATTCATAGATAAGCTTTTGAGATATTTCACTTTTTAAATATTCAAACGACCGTTTTATATAAAAAAAACTTCGAGGACTCAATTTTTTTATAGAAACTTTGTATTTCTACTTTCGTAGATTATTTTATAAAAATTGAAATGAGGAACTGTCTATGAAAATACCATCAATCATTGCACTAATAATATCCTTATCTGCAGGAATAATCCCTGGAATCTCTTTAGTGTCTAAAACAAAATTTGAAAGTACATTTCTGACTACAGAACAAATCCTGAAGAGACATTTTTTTATAGTATTTGTCGCTGCCTTATACTTAGGCTTCTTACTATCTTTTTTCTATGTATTGGTGAGCTACTTTATTAGAGATTTAAGTTATGAATCTATCAACTGGTCAACTGTAATCATCATCGCCGTAAGCACCTTCCTACTTAGCTTCGTTTTTTCTATTTGTTATGCAAAACCAATCAGTAATTTTATTATAAAAGAAAAATCGGTATACAAAGTGCGCTTAGAAAACTTAGGCGAACTTTATATAATTAAGATGTTAGACCACGAAACATGTATCTGTTCTTACGATCCTAATGCTAATCTAAACAGTCCAGGGACTCAGATATATTTAGTGAAAGTAGACGATTTAATTAAACTACCTTTATCAAAAGAAATAATCACACTTCCGTCTCGAAGTTTTTACAAAAAGTTATTCGATTAAACACATAGGACTAAATTTCCTTTCACTAGACTTATTGTTTTTTTTTAGCAATAAAATCTATCAAAAATGACTCACAGTTCAATCTTCCAGAAGATGAATCGTGAGTCATTTAATAATGTTCAAAGATATCAATTTGATAAAATCATTTTCATATCAATCATCTTCGCGTCGGTATATTCTTTATTTTGTAAAATAACTACTATGCATTCCTTAAGATACATTACAGCTAAATCAGCAGTTAGTATGGAACCTAAGCTTTCAAGTTCTATTTTACGTTTCTTTTCCCACTTAAGATCACCGTGAACTATTAATGACCTGAATGAATATATATGCTTCATATTACTAAAAATCTCAAGCTTACTTTGATTTAATGAAGACAACTGCAACAGAAAAGCTATTCTCATAGAAAGTTTGTGTGTAATTTCTCCTTTTTCTGAATCACTCAACAAAGATTCTAGACCAATAACTGCATCTATAATGATGTCTCGTTCATCTTTCCTCAGATAACAGCTTTCTAATCTTTTACACGCCAATTGAATTTTTTTGTTTTCTTTTTCTTCTAAACCATTATATATAGCATCTATACTCCTCAATTCTTCCGTAGAAATACTAGGTATTGAAGGCTTTAGCCAATAATAATCCTTAAATTCATGTGGAAAAGCACTTATAGAAAATCCGCTGAGATTTATGAGGTCGGCTCTATAACTGTAAGTCCAATCGATTGGTTTAGTAATAACTTGAGCGTATCCTGTCGGGTGATCTATTACCATTCTTAGTGCATTAAAAAAGTTATTAATTGTTTCTAGGGGATAAGCATTAGGCTCATTTAAAATTCTTGAATTTTCAAATCTATTTCCATTTTTAAGATTGTAACCATCGATAACTAAAGCGTGGGTAGCACAGCTCAATAAAACCTCATTAATATTTTCAATAAATGAATTTATTCCGTTTCTCGACAACTGCATTTTTTCGTCTAATTTTACTATAGAGAGATTCTTATCAATTCTGAAAAGATCAAAATCAAAATTCAAAAATAAGATAGGAACATAAAAAGAGACTGGGAGTTTCTCTAAATAAATACTATTTTCAAAAGGCAAATAAATTTCTAAAAAATTCTCTTTAGTAAGTTCAACTTCTTCTCCCCAATGATGTAAAGATCTAGATATAAGTCCTTTTATGTGATTATTTACAGCGATCTCCAATAAATCTAAATCAGATTTCTCTTCGTTTTCCTCATCAGGATAACTATAAACCATTCGATAATTTTCATTCTCATATAGATTAGAGAAAACTTCTTTATAATTAATTAATTCTTCTAAGACTATAGAAGGGTTTTTTTCATTTTGGCTTTTTAAAAATTCTTCATACCTAACTGGAGAAGAACCCTCACTCAAAAAAGTTGTAGAAAAATTAGGCATACCATTACGCCAATACTTTACTGTTGGATAATTGAAATAGTACGGTGTAGAACTGTAGACCTTTAGCTTATTTTTGCCAACAACTATTTTTACTTTTTCTATTCCGTCTACTACTAAAGGATACAGTAAATCGAATAATACTTCATTTTGTGGTTTGTTCATTTAAAACTACCTCTTATCTTTAATAAGTATTAAATTCATTTTTCCTAAATATACTAAAAGAACGAAAAGATGACTAGATAAACTCAGAAATAAGCTTCGTAATTGAACCAAACAAAATTGATCTTTTCTTACCTCTACTTGAAACTAAATCTACTCTTTTTTTATATTCGTCTATTTTTTTGTACATATCCCTTAAATATTTTTAAGTTCTTAATTAACGTTTTTATCTAACTAAAAACGATTCTTTGATTTTTTAATAAAAATAGGACTAAGTCATCCACTTCGAAAGAAGTTTTGACTCAGTCCTTTAACTTTATCTCTATTTTTTAGTTTCATTCCCTTTCTTAGATTGCTTTTTTTAATTCTTCATACATGTTCACCCTTTCTTTATTATCTCTCTAAATCATAGTTGCTTTTAGTTATATTTGTTGAAGTGACACTTTTATTATTTATATGAGACTGATCAGATTTATCTTTAAAGTGCTTAGTTACAAGAACCTCTTCAAATACTTTCTTTAAAGGCCTTCCAGTTCCATTTACTGACTCAATCGTTACCTCGAGTAATTTTTTAGAGTCTATCTTTTCTAACTGGAGAGAATAGCCTAGCTTATCTGCTACTTTTTCAATAAATATTTTCTGTGTACGTCCGTTCCTCTCTCGGAACGGATGGATCATATTAAGTTCACCATAATAATAAGCTAACTTTTCACTTATGTTATTAGCCGTAATAGACTTTGATGTGATATCTCTATTTAACTTTGTAACTAAATCTTCTAATGCAGTTGGTACATAAAGAGCATTGGCAAACATCGTTTTTCCTTTAACGATGTTTACCGTTCTTTACTCACTAGCCAATCATGTATAATGCTTTTGATTTTGACCTACGCTCCTTGGCAGTATTTACTTCGATTCCGTACAGCTTAAGTCCATTGCCCTGATTAAAGCTATCAACTATTTTTGATCATTGAATACTTGTGTTTTATTCATACTAGCACTAGGGCACTGCAAGCTATTTTTCAGATGAGAAGTATAAATTTCTAATCTATTTTTTTTGTAAATATGTACAATAAAAATACAAGATGCATAATAATTTTTTAAGGAGCTGAATTCATGAACATCCGAAAAGTGTTCTTACTCGTCGTGATTGCTATCGTTTATCTGTTACTCTTTACTCTCACCTTTTGGAGTCTCATTGGCTTATTCGTTTCCGCCCTTGGTCTGTATTTTTATTTCAAACCAAGACTTCGAAATCCAGTGAAGTATCCAGTCTTTGTCGTTTGGTTAGGCGTGTTTATTGCTTTTGCGACTTCTATCTATATGGTGGATGGAACAAATGAACCTCAAAAAATTGAAGCAAGAACTTCTTCAAAAGAAACCGAGATGTTGGAATCATTAAAGAAAGAGTCGAAGGCGATTAGAGACGTCATTGAAAGACACACACCTTAAACTAAAAGAGCAACAACAAGAAACGAAAAAATTGAAAGATGAGTTAGCACGAGAAAAAGAGTTACGTCTACAAACGGTTGAAAGTTACCAGGAAGAAGCAGACAAACGTGCTGCTTTAGAGAGTGAACTCAAAGAAGAAGAACCGAAAAGAATTGCTGCGGAAGAGAAGGTCGATGAACTCGAATCGTCTTTAGCAAGTATCGAGATGATAGATGAATATGAGAATATACCTGATGAGGGATACATAGACGAAGAAGAAACAGAAGTAGCAACTGATCTTGAATACGATCCATTTGGCGCAGATCGCGATTGTGGTGATTTTTCCAGCGCCCCAAGCCGCTCAAGACTTTTATATAGCTGCCGGAGGTCCTTCATATGACCCCCATGACTTAGACCGTGATAACGATGGAAATGCTTGTGATTGGAACTGACGTCTTTGTCATATCTCTCTCAAGTGTCTTGAACTTCATACTTGCATCTTTTTTCTGATTCAACTTTATTTTATGTAAACACTTCAAAAATGATTTGATAGTAATACACGCTGAATAAAGCCGTAGATGATACCAATCATACGGTCTCCATTGAAGATGTCTGGGATCAAATCTCGACCAGTCGATCTCTATTAAGTGTTTCATCTTACTCATTCTAAAAAAGTGTGCGCCGGCGCACACTTTTTTTCTTATAAGACCCATGGTAAATTTTGAAAGTACATGAACCAAGTTCCTCGTGACCAATCGGAGGATCATTCTACACATCTTCCATCAACCAACTCTGTCTTCAAACAATCAAATCATCTCGTTACAAGGTGTTTCTCACAGTGCATAATTTCATGTTTCACGCGAAACCTCATCTTCTATTTTGTGTTTTCTTAATTCATACTTATCGAGCCTCAAAATCCTCTCGTCATATTTTATGGGCGTCGTGACGATGATCTCTAATCTATCTATTTCAGTCGATTCATGAAAACAAAAAATAACATGTTGATGATTGATGGCTTACTTTTTTTGCGTAGATATAAACTTTAAAAATCCCTCGTGATAAATTTATTTTTTTACATTAAATATGGTACGTGAAATAACAAAAAGTATGCGCCGGCGCATACTTTTTGTTATTTTCCTTTTACTTTTACGATACCCGTCCTCTTATATGTTTAGTTTCGAAATTCAAATCTGAGTTCTCTTCCAATTTACATAGTCACATCTTGGACTCATACATTCAGGGATAATAACTTCAAAAAGCGGATAAACTTAGAAAGACTCTTGCTAAGTTTCCTTTTTAAACTAACTATGAATTCTATCCAAACGGGTGAAAGTAAATCAGTTCAATTGATTCCCTGTACCGCTTTTCGATTGTCTAGAATCCGCTTTGGTACAACACTCATCCCCATCCCTGACTCTACGCATTTAGGATAGACTCGATTGTATCGAACTCCATTATTCTAGGATCTGAATATCCCATTTCCTTTGAAACTTCAATCGTTTTGGTCCGGTACGTACACATAGTGTCACTATTATCGATGAGTGTCGGGCATCTATTTTTTCCTAACTTGACTTGACATCCAGGTGTGACAAGAGGACTACATTTTCAAAAAAACTATATACAGATTCGAAGCGTTCTTCGTCGAACAATCGGTTGACGAACACTCCATCAATTTCACCATAGACAAGCATCTCTTGCAACCTCTGCTTGTTTTGTGTTTTCATCGACATGCAGATATCATTGTTTTATTTCATGAAGAGCAAAAAGATTTTTGGTAGCATCGCCGCCGATACGGTCTGTGTTGCATCAATGGCAAAGTCTTCTCTGCATTTCTTTTTGCTGATCGCGGATTTCGCATCGTGCATTAGCTTTAGGATGTCCTCAGCATATTCGTACAGCGTTGGTCCCTCTTCCGTCAATATTACTCCACGATTACTACGGATCAATAGACGAACGCCTAACTCGCCCTCAAGAATCTTCATCTGCTGACTAACGTTCGATTGAACATAACCCAATTTCTCAACTGTACTTCGTATCGAATGTAAATCTGCTACATGCTTGAAAATCAATAAATCCTGGATCTGCAATGTTATCCTCCTTTTCAGACATCGCTCGCAATGATACCTCCGTAATTATCAAGAATTGTAATCCCGTCTCGAATAGAAAGATAAAGGAATCAATCACATAAAAAAGAGGGGAAATTTCCCGATGATTTTAAAGGATAAAGTAATCAACGTGATTGGTCCTGGGTCCGGCATCGGCCGCGCGACAGCGCTCCGATTAGCCGCTGAAGGAGCAAATGTTATCTTCAATTATAGTCAGTCTGAATAAGGGGCACTTGGGGTCATAGAAAAGATTTTTATCAATGGTTGTGTAGCATTCCCTTATCGAGCAGATGTCTCAAAAGAATGGGAGGTTTTAGATATGATCACCCATCCCATCTCCATGTTTGGGAGAATTGATTTTTTTGGAAAAAAATGCAAGTATCATATCTCAGATTCCTATAAGTGAACTGAATGAAGTGACGGAAGAGGTATGGGATTCTCTATTTGCAGTTAACGTGAAAGGCATGTTCCATTGTGTGAAAATGGTCTTTCCATACATGAAAAAACAATCCGCAGGTGCAATCGTCAACCATGGGAGCGTAGCCGGAGTGAGCGGTATCGGTTCTTCAATCCCATATGCAGCCACGAAATCGGTCATCCATACGATGGCACGCTCACTTGCCATCTCACTCGCACCTAACGTTCGCGTTAATGTATCTCCCCGTGAGCGGTCGCCACGCGTTGGTGGGCTGGGAATGAGGAACAGATGAATGGTTTGGCGGGTAACCTTCCATTGGAGAGAATCTCTACACCGGAGGATATCGCGGATGCTATCCTATTCCAGTTGACACAATCGCTCATAACGGGGCAAGTCTTCGTGATTGATAACGGTCAAACGCTCTGAAGTTTAAACGATGCAAGATACATATAGACCGATGTATTTTTCAAAAAGTGTGCGCCGGCGCACACTTTTTATCAAATCTCCTCACATTTAACAATACATGCTATGCTTGTTGTATTGAATTAAGGGGGCGATGCATTATGGACTCTACCTCATCCGTCCAACATAGACAACTTGTTGTATCTCAAGCAGCGAAGACATTGCTCGAGAATGATGTTACAGAACAACTAATCTCCATCGATATCATTGATGTCGAAGCATATGTAAATCAACTCTATGAAGAGTACTATGAGTTTCAGAACGAAGAAGATGTCTATACAAAACTTCGTTATTACTCATTTAAGAAACTGAAACGGCGTTGGGTTCGTGCAGCTGTTAAAAACTATCTTGAGAATAAAGGGCCGATGAAAGAATTACGTGGGCTTCATAAGATGTATCTTGAGTACTGGGACATTGCCGGGAAAGAGGGATTCCAGCGAAAGTTCTCTGCTGATAGTGTTGAGAAATTAATGCAGGAACATATACAAGAGCTTGAAGAATGGGCCGAGAATAATAATTTACTGATTCATACCTACCCGCATTGGGGACAAAAAACAAAAAATCAACAAACGACGACGATGCGAACAGATATTTTAATGGTCATTGGAGAAGTTGCGAAGGAATTACAACGAGCGCAACCAAAAGCGCATGTTGCTACTTCTACTTCAATTACTGTACCGTTTTTCGGAATTGCTGATCGTATGAAGAATATGACAGAAAAATTCAGTCAGGGTGAAAGCATGTTGAGTGATTTATCCCTCGATCTACATGACTATTCCGCTGTTGTACCTAAATACAAACAAGGTGTACCGAATAATTTATCTGTTCTTGTAAGTAACGAATTCATCGCCGAGCTCGAGGGAAATGTACCAGATCTTGACGCACGCGATTTTGAGGCACTTAATGAGATTCTGTCTTATCGAGATGTAACCTTCCAGACCAGTCGGAAAATTGTTTTTCCGATCTCGAAACTCGTCAAAAAGATTTATGGAAACGATAGTGGTAAAAGCTACACCCTTACAACACAGCGTCTGGTAAAGCTCGGCTATTATCGTGTTGCAGTTAGAAGTGAAGAAGGCGATCTTTCAATCTTTGGTCTCTTCTCTTCTGTCAAAATTAGCGGAGCTTCTTCTGTTAAACGGGATACTCAAATCACTGTCACTGTTTCTGAAGAAGTCTATGATGATCTATTGAAACAACAGATCATTAGTATCTACGGGGAACAAATTGAGCAATTAAAGGGAACCTTTGCTTATCATTTATCTTTTGTTCTTCAAAAAGAACGGTTAAATTCTTATCAAATGAACGAAGAAATGCCAGCAAGACGCCACTGGCGTCAGTTCACCCATTCTATCCGATTTAATAAAAGTCGAAAGGCGGAGAACTTGAAAGAGCTTGAACTAAACTTGGATCGCATTAAAGAACTTGATTTCATCATCCGTGACTGGCATCGATCTGGAGATTACTACTTCTTGTACTTCCATCCATTAGAACGTTGGGAACACCATGATCGGAGTAACGCACTTCTACTTTAAGCATGAGTTAATTAAATTTAAGAGTGAGTGTATCGCTAAACAAATATACGAACAAACAAGAAGAGCGTATGAGACTTTTGTCTCGTACGCTCTTCTTGTTGCTTATTCCTTAATGCCGATTTAAATGTGCTGCAATCTTTTGTCAGTCTATTTTAAATGTAATCATTCTTCAATACAGTAGTAAAATTTCACTATCCTAATCTTTTGAGCACTTATGTGAAAGTAATTATTAGACGATTCGCTGTGAAAGAACAAATTACCGTAGTACTTTTCAAAAGCCATATTGATTAGCCTCATGTAGTTTAATACCCATACATACCTAATAATGATGATAAACAGAACACAAATGAATCCTTTGTAAAATAATCGCACCAAAAAAGAACATATGTTCTTATAAATTTTATTGAATCCTACTATATCTCTAACACATTGCACATAAATATTTGTCTAGCTGAAAATTAAAGACTGTTCAAAAATGTCGAATCATGTCGTAAAACGACCAATTTTGATTTTTAGTTAGCCCTTTCCGTACTAAACTTGCACTTTTTTCAACATTTTAACTTCTTTTTTGTCGTTTTAGACCGTACTGAAACGACACTCTGATTGTATTGGTCGCTAAGTCCCGTACCGAAACAGCATTTTAAATGAATTGGTCGCCAAATCCCGTACTGAAGCAACATTTATCAAAAAAAGTACTTTTTTAATAAAAAATTTTGAGGCACTTTTTGTGTGTGTTGGTCGCCAGATACCGTACTGAAACAGCACTTTTCACTATACTGGTCGTTAGATCCCGTACTGAAATGACACTTTTCACAACTTGGTCGTCAAATCCCGTACTGAAATGACACTTTTGCTTCATTGTCTTTAAAAATTGTAGGGCTAAAAAGCACTTCTACGGCGCTACTATGCGATTCTTTAGATTTTGGTCGTTTTTGACCGTACCGAAACGACATGTTTTTTTGCTCTGAAAACGGCTTCACACCAACGTTTTTAACGTTTTGGTCGCTCCTTACCGTACCGTAGTTACATTTTGACAGTTGTTCTTTTGAACAGGATACTAGGTGTAATAGTTCAGAGTAGAGGAGGTGTAGGTATGTCATTCAACCATGAGAATCGTCACGTATTAATTGCCAATAAAGTACTCATTGCGATGAGCGGTCTCACGCGATGGACAAAACGACAAGAGGGTTTTATGTATGAAAAGCATCATTATAATATCCCAGGACCGTTCTTAGCTTTGAAATGGACAAAATCGCGGATCCGTCATCTCATCACACTTTTGACTCACTGTGACGATAAAGGGATGCTCTCACTTATTGAGAGCGAAGTATTAGCGGAATATGCTCATACTTCTGTTCGTTCACTCCATGATAACCTACGCCTCTTTGAAGAGGTAGGTCTGCTTCGGTATTCTGTCCACTTCTCTGGCGTCATCTCGATCGAGCTGATTGACTACCTTGCAAACTATCGTGACCTCTTTGAGGAAGCTGGCACATATCAGTCAAAAACCGGCTATACGTCTGTCTGGTGTGAAATGGTTCGTCACCTGATGGAAATCGAACACGTCAATATTTTACGTGTTGCGCTACGTGCATTGGTTCAGGTAGAACGGGATATCCATGTTCAATCTCAGAAACAAGCCACACTTACTTATGATGAAGTGAAAGGGTTCCTGCCACGCTATTGTGGCCATCGTCTTGCCGTCAAAGGCATGCTCGATCAACTTTCACGTCTCTTCAGTGTGCAGCTAGTTGAAAATACGAAGGATTTCCTCAGTGCTGTGAAAGAAAATCTCTCTTTACAGAAACGCATACATACTGTTTCTCGCCCTCTTATGTTTCACGTGAAACTTGAAGATCAAGTGAATAGCAAGCGCATCAAAGAAGCTGAACGTGCCGATACATTGATCGGATGGTTTGATCTTCGAGAGATTGCGCGTGACTTCGTTGATTTTGATGCACTTGAAGTACCTGTGTCTTCTCTCCAATCCCTTAGCGATACCTATGGCTTCTCGGCCTGTGGTGAAGTCTTACGAACGATTCGAAACGACTTCCATCGCTATGGAGAAGGTCTTCAAGATACAGATGTGTACCGTCTTTTCTTTGAATCTCCAATTTTATATCTCAATGAACGTCTTCAGCAGCGTTCTAAAAAATCGGCCATCGCATGATGGTCTATTTGTCGTGCTCTTTTTTGAAATATCGTGTGAAAACAAGCAGTTTATCGATACAACCTACTAATTTGCCGTGTGAAAAAGATAAAAATGTCTTTTTAAAGAGCTTAAAAGTTCAATCCTAAATGTGCTATACCTTTTTGGAAAAAAAACAAATTGTAATTAATATAAATCAAATAAATTTTACTTATAAACAAAAAGTGCTGAATTTAATCATTTTTTTAATACTTGAAAAGCAAACATTTAAGAACTTCTCCTAATTCTTTTGTCTCTTTTCAAATACATATTTTGTTTCGAAATCGTTGGTATCAAAGGGATCTCGTACCCTTTGCTTTTTCCAATTCTTTTTAATTCTTTTTTAACTCCTTTAATCTCTCAAAATGTATTAAATACTAATAATCTGTTAGGTATCACTATTATTTTTATAAGACCCGCAAGGTCCCAACGAATCGTTGATTCTATAGAAGATAGATCATGAGAAGAATAGATTTTACAATTCAAAATCTGTATACATTTCGACGTCGAAATGTATACTTTAAAAATTCAATGTATACATAATTTTTATTTAAATATTGTTAGATTACCGATAAAATAATTGTTTTTCATGATCTCTTATGTGATGATGAAAAAGGAAAGGGGAGAAATTATGAATATATTAACGTTTTACATATCAAAAGGCGGTTCAGGCAAAACCACATGTTCCTTAAACATGGGACATGCCCTAGGAGAGCTCGGTTACCGGACGTTACTAGTGGACCTTGATCCACAAGGTTCTCTAAGCAAATTGATGCTCAAGGAATCAGATACCATCCAATACATGACACTGTATGATGTCCATGCGAAAGGTCTTGCTATCGAAGAGATCCTATTTGATGATGAAAAACATAATATTAGTCTTCTCCCTTCAAATGAACGGAATGCACGACTTATCAATTTGATCTCGGAACAAGACAAGATCTTCTTGTTGAAAGATATGCTTGCTCCACTTGCAAAGGAGTTTGACTGGATTATCTTGGACTCAGTTCCTTCTATCAATGAACTGTCAAAAGTGGTCCTGTCGTGTGCGGATCATGTAGTTGTACCCTTTATGCCGAAGAAACTGGTATTTGATCAATTAGGTAGTACCATTCGTACCATTCGTCAAGTGAAAAAGTTCTATAATGCTACTCTCGACTTAACAGGTATTATGCCAGTTGCCATCGATTTAGGTCTAAAAGGGGATCGGGAATATGCAGAGGCGATGAAGCAGTTAGCACATGCGGAGAGTCTTGCCGTTCTTCCGGCCGTTCGTCGAGCTGCCTTTATTGAGAAAGCAGCAGACAATGGAAAAAGTGTTCTTCAATACAAGTCAAAGGAAGGACTAGAACTTGCGCTACCGTTTCGAGAACTTGCACGTCACATGACCGGAGGCAATCAAAATGAAGGCACGGAATAAACAGATTCATAAAGTGAAGCCGCAAGAGCAGCATCCGTACCGGAGTGGTTTAACCGATATCGGATCTGTTGTGCAAAAGTTACCGGTCTCACGTGATCTTGAAAATCTTGCGGTTGAGATTAAAGAGCTAGCCAAGGTCCAAACCATCTCAGTCTTTGAAATTGGAAAGCGTCTTTCAATCGCCCGATCGGAAATGCACGATAAGCAGGAATGGAGAAACTTTTTAGATGTCGTCAGCTTCTCCAATTCGCTTGCCTCACGCTATGTTAAGGCCTATGACACATTACAACCATTTGAAGAGTCGCTTGGTACATTACCGGCTTCAAAGATCTTTGAGTTGATGTATGTCGAGGATCCGGAAGATGTTGTGCTACATGGTCTTCCTGTAGAAGAGGGACGTAAGCCCATTGAGCAAGCAACCGTTCGAGAGATTCGTGCCAATCGATCTAGTACGTCTGGTGTAAAAGTCCGTGCTTTTCGCCAGAAAGAGGTGGCATCGACGGTTGTCTCAGCGCGAGTACCAACAGAAACATCTGAACGTATTCAAATGTTGGCGAGTGCGAAAGGACTCAGCATTAGTGAGTATCTCTCAAACATAATAGAAGACACGATCAGCCGTGACATTGTGGAGAATGATCAGAATACCGATCGGCTAGAAGGGGAGGAAGAACAGTGAAGAAAATCGCATTATACAATCGTAAGGGGGGCGTCGGGAAATCGACGACGACGATTAACCTTGCCCATGTGTACGCACGACAAGGACTACGTGTCCTCGTCATCGATGCCGATGATCAGGCTTCAACCACAAATGGTCTTGGATTGACAGATGATTACGACGGGAAAGTACTTCTCGATTGTTTAATGGAAGAACATGATCCATTTTATGTACCGATTGAACAAGTCATTGTCACGTGTGAATATGAGAACGGGACGGTTCATTTAGTACCTACACGTCGCTCAGCATCCCCAACAGGACTGACAAGCCAATTAGGGTATGAGTATCGCTTAAGCGAAGAGCTCGCTCGTTTAGAAGAGTTCTTTGATATTTGTCTGATCGATTGTCCAGGATCCACCTCTGCGTTAAATCCATATGCGCGTTGCGCACTTGTCGCACAAGATCGAATCATCATGCCGGTTCAAATGCAGAAGTTTTCGATGGATGCTGTTTATACCGCTCCTGAGGAATTAGAGGAAATGAAACGGTACAAAGCAGATATCCATATCGCCGCCTTTATTCCAACAATGGTGAGCGCACGTTCGAAAGGGGACGTGACGATGGTGGAAGAACTGAATGAATTAGGACAAGAGGTTGGAATTCCGGTCTTAACTACGATCCCATACATTTTAAAGATTCAGTCTCTCCAACGTGAATCCCGTCCAGTCATTGATCATAAAAGTCCAGCAACCGATGCCTATTTACAGTTAGCAGAGGAGGTACGTGCCTTATGAGTCGAAGTCGTAAAAAGGGGCAGCCCACGTTCAAGAGCTTTCAAGGAACGGTAACAGAACCAGCCGTTAATGATAGTGCAACCGAATCCTTACGTGACGAACAAATAGAGGCTGTCAAAAAGTTTGCAGCACCTGCTATTTCAAATCCCTATCAGTCCCTTCCAGCAACTGGCCTATCGCGCATTTTAACAAAGCGGCTCCCAAAAGATGTGGATGGACTGGTTCAGTATTATAATCACATTGATACCATCCAAGCGACCAGCTTTGTGGAAAAATGCCGTATCTTGGCTCATGCAAATGCTTTATTCCATAGTGAAGAAACAAGAGCCCAGTTTAAAGCAGAGCAAGGTAGCTGGACAGATTTCTTAACTAAAATTGGGCAAACACGTTCTCAAGTCAGTCGATACGTATCCTTCTGGAATGTCTTTGGGGAAAAACTTCTTCAAAAAGTGATCGACGCTGATTTTAGTGCCTCTAAGTTAGCGGAATTATTGAACTGGCCCGAAGATCCAAAGTTGGCTTTACTGGAAGAACGGAAATATCCGACACAAAATGGAGAACTGACGGTATATGAGATGACTCGAGAACAGTTGCGGGAAGTCAAGAAAACGTTAAATGAACGTAAAGAAAACAATTTAATTGACATGGCTTCCACACAACTAAAACCAGCACGTATTAATGTCGATTTTTTAGACAATGATGATCCACTCTACACGAGTCTTAAAAAGCAAGCCCGTGATCAAGGTGTAAAACCAGAGCAAATCATTCGAATTGCATTGGAATTGTATTTCAATAAGAGTTTGTAAACAAAAAAATGTGGAGAAAATAATAATGAGAAATCAAATAAAAAAAAATTTAAATGAACCCAAAACATTGGTTTTTGGATTTCTAATCTTTCCAACTCTAATTTCTGCATCTCTTTCTATAACAAAATTATTTTTTACTGACAAAAATTATTGGAGTACTTTTTTCATGTCATTTATAGATTTTTCAAGTTATTTTTACTCTTTAAGTAGTTTAATCTTAGTCTTCGTTTTTTATCGCAAATACTCTTATTCAGATCACTTGAAAGATAGTTATCGATTGAAGTATTTAGAAAGTGATGGTGAAATAGATTTTTTAAGTGCAGTAAAATGTTTATATGAATCTTTAATAAATAGCAATGTTATTGGTACAGAATCGGATAATAAAATAAGAGAATCATGTATAGTTATTAAAAATATTTATAATAAAGTTGTAGAACTAGAAGATGATACTTATTTAAAATCATTAAGATATGAAATTAAAGATATCGTAAGCTTGATTAATGAGCTGAAAATAGAAACTAAAAAGTTAGACCAAGTTCGTTTCTTAAACGCAATGGGAAAAGGTAAAAAAGTTTTAAATTTAGAGCTTAAGCTTGCATCAATTATTCAAGATATCGAAAGTAAAAATAAATAATCTAAAAAGGAGTAGTACTTGATATGAGTATTCGAAAAAACGAAATTGAGTCTATTGAAAAAGTGAATAATAATTTAAGTCTATATGAATGGAATGTATTAAAAACTGATGTATCACCACCTAATTTCTTATTTGAAGTTTTAATTGTTCCCGAGGGAGCTGAAAATTTAGGGGAACTATTTTATTCTGAGATAAAAGATAAATTATATGTAGTGGTTGGATCTTACTCTTCAAGATTTTATTTTGATGAGGATAGATATAGTATGGAAACTAAATATTTTATTTCATTTTTACTTTCCGACAACTATGATACTAAATGTTTATTTACTGTAAATGACCGTGAATATTGGAAATACAAGTCTAAAAGTAGTGTTGTAGATGAGAATTTACTTGAACAGATGTACAAAAACATATTTAGAAATATTTATGAAGTAGACGATATTCTGAATAATTTTTTACAAGATTAGTTTTTAAATTAACATTTGATTATATTACTAAGTGAGAGGATAATATCTCATGCTAGACGTAAAAAATACGCGATATTTAGAAGATCTGTTAAACGAATTGAATCGTCTGCAAGTAGGAAATTCGAATTATCGTCAACAGACCGCTTATAAGCTAGATTTAAGTCGGCATGTTATAGCACCCGAATCTTTACATGATCGTGAAACTGCCCACTACTATGTTAAAACTGCTCAGTTGCAGTTGCATGAAGATCAAGTAGAAGACGTGGCTAAAATGATGAGTTTGGCAGCACGGCGTGCTTATAATACAACGGAGAGCGCATTCTCAGTAGACATGAAAGTAAAACTAGAAGAAAAACGTAATCGGTTTAAAGCGTTTGGTTTACGTGTTAAGTCCTAATGCATCTTCTGTTAAACCTTAAGAAATGATTAAACGAAGTAAAATCATACAAAAAGGGATCTTATTCATTCTATTGAGAATGTAAGATCTCTTTTTATGTGTTGTAAAACCGAGAAGCAAGGTAAACAGGCCGGTTGAGGAATTAGATAGTAGTATAAACATTAGTCATTCTCGTTTTTAGAATGTTGTTGCGTTCGCTCTCTTAAAACAGCTAACTCTACTTGTTCTTGCAACCGTCGTTCAAATGTTTCCTGATCACGCTGAGCAATTGCTAGATCTAACAATAATTTACGATTTTCTTCTTCTAGTTGCTCCGCTCTGTGACTTCGTGTTTTTAACTCATCCACCAAATCGGCCAACGTTTTATTTTGTCGATACAATTGATCTCGTTCTTCTTCTAACTTTGTAATCGTACTTTCCATGTGAAAGACATTCCGCTTTAGAGATGTTATCTCTTCTTTGTTCGTCACTTCAAGGCGTTCTCTTTGCTCCTTTGATTGTGCCAAAGCAACTTCGACTTGTTCCAGTTTATTTTGTAATTCATCGATTTCTTGCTGATGGAAAGACGTTTTTTCCATGTACTCTGTTTCCAAAGCTTCTTTTGTCTTTGCGACGTCTGCTTCTAAATGTGTTACCGCTTCTAAATGACGCGATTGGATCCGCTGATTTTCATGTTGAAACTTTTCAAGACGTGCAGCTCGTTCTTGAAAAAGAAGAGTAATTTGCTTGAGCGAAGATTCTAACACAGCATCTTCTTCACTCAGCTTTGGATCGATTACTCTTTGCTCTGCCAATACAATAAATTCTTCGAATAATTGATTTGTTGTAATTTGACGTCCCTTTAAGAGTTCCCCAATTTTTTCGGTGACTTCTTCAGATAGACGAAATGATTTATTTTTCATTTCATTGGATGACATATCTATACCCCTTTTAACTTAAATTGTATGTTGTCATTATAGCATGGGCGATTTGGAGGTACTTTGAATAAATCGTCTTAAAATATAAGAAGAACCTCTGAATAATTCAAGTGTAAGTATAGAATGTCATTCACTGAGTAGCTTATATTTTTTACATTGTTGATTAGAAAAATATAAGTTCATATTAATAAAAAAGATCGTATACATTTCGACGTCGAAATGTATACGATCTTTTTTGAATATACCTAATAGAGTCATGCACGTACTTAACTTGTGTGAAATTTATATCTATAGTTTGAATCTTCTACTATCAGATACCAATTTCCGGCACCCTGTACAGTAATTGATAAGGGAGATCTATTATAATATCCTCCATGGTAATTAAATCTTCGTCGATTGATGTAGTTTTGATAATTTATTGAATCAACTAAAAATACATTTGATGCATTAGTTAGTTCTACATCTACCCTTAATACATTGTTTGTATACTCATAAGGAATCTGTGCCATAACATAGTTCACCTCCTTTGATAATTCTTGAGTCACTTTAAACTAATATTAATTCTGGATTAGTAGTCGTAAGGTGAGTTCTGGTTTTAGTCTCATCGACAAAACTGAACGGTACGATTTCTCGAGACTTTAGTTGGTTTAAGTGGTGTGCTTCACGAAGAGGTGTAAACGACGTTAAATTCCAAATGTCTGATTCGTTAAAACCAATTGATCGAATATTATGCATGAGTCGATCAATCGTGTAGGATCCTGCAGCCACATATCCTTTTCCTTGATACCATAGATTGTTTTCCCCGTTTTTCTTCAGTTCCTGTCCACACATGACATCTGTATCGATGCGATCAGTCATCGCGATGATATTGCTAGTACCGATCAACTCGACTACTTTGCGGACGATTTCTAAATCAACATGTTCACTGTCGAAATTCATACAAATAGTGATGTCACCTGCAGCCGCAGCTTTGATTAGTGTTCCCGGAACCTGACCCACTTTCTCACAAATATTATCGAGCGACCAACCTTGGATTTCTGATTCGTATAACTCTTGCAATCTGACTTTTCTCTCTTCCGATGTTCTCCACGTATGCTTAAAGTTTAAAGGCATGTCATTGAACAGATGGTCTGTAATGACTGGTGTAGAGTCCGTAAATCTATTTGTATCTTTAGCAATTTTAATGACCTGCTTGATTAATTCAGAAGTATGGATAGGATCATTCTTTTGAAAATGTCCTAACGCAGGTTTAATGCCGTTTTCGACGAGAGTCTTAACAATCCATTCGATGGAAGGATGGTCATCAGTAATTTGCTCCTTAAGATAAGAATCTTTGGTCATCGCATCTGGAGAGAGGACTGTATAAATTAATCCTAAATTTCCACATGAAGCAATCATTGACCACTCTTCTTTAGTTGGAGCCCAGTTTCCTTTAGCGGGAGTTCCAGCAAAACTAGCCAGAAGCGGACCTTCTAATGAAATACCTAAAATATTTGAAAGTTTTCCGTTTGACTTCTTCACCGCAAAATCATTCATCATCAAAATAAATAAATCAAGTTGATGGTGCGGTAGAAAGATAGAGGGCACACAGTAAATGCCTTCTTCTTCAGCCAGTACGTTGACTCTTTCCAAATCTAGCTCGTCAAGATTACTAAAATCGTAATCACCGATTCCATGACAATGGAATTCTACAGGTAATGAGGGGACGAGATATGAACCTGATTTCCTATATTGTCCTTCTCCAAGAATTTCATAACGTTTCCAGTTACCGTTTTCGAACTGTATTTTGGCCAGATGCATGGTAGCATCGACTTCAAGAAGCGATGGACTATTAAATTTTATCTTTGACATAGTGACTCCTCCTAGTGAATCTATTCTCTTTTTGTACAAATCAAATTTCTTCAATGAGTACTATCGAAGAATAAGATATGAAACGCGTCCCAGGTCAATAGAAAAAAAGAAAAAATTCCAAAAAATAATTATTTTTTGGAATTTAAAATCTTTTCATAGTTCATAATTCTTTTATCAAACTCTATTAGCAATTGGTTAAGCTCAAAGGCCTTCAGGACCTCCATCCTAATCTTAAGAGGAGCTTTTTTTTCGTTTAACCATTTAAAAACCTCTAATTCCTCAGTGCTCAACAAAGAAATTCACCTCCCTTAGGAAACCACTGGTAATGACGCCATCTCCGTTACGCTTACCAGTGTTAGACTTACCATAATTTATGAAATGCATTTCAGGTCAATAGTTTTTTTTAGTTGTTGCTCTGAAACGCGTTTCAGAGATTAAGATGAAATCAGATAGAAAATTAATCTAGGTGGAGGAAAAATATGAAGTTATTTGCGATTGATTTAGATGGTACTCTCTTAAAATCTGATCATACGATTTCAGCAGAAAATGTTTCAGCAATTAAGAAAAGGCAAAAAGATGGAGATATTATTCTCATTGCTACAGGAAGAGCTTCTTTTGATGCACAAAATATTTTACGGAAGCATCACGTACATGGTTGTCCTATAATCGCTTCAAATGGAGCTGAGCTTCAATATAAGGTAAACGAAAATTCAATTAGAAGTAGTACATCAATTGATCCGCAGACAAGTGAAAAAATATTTCGTTATTTAAATGAGGAAGAGTTGTACATACAAGTTTATTTGGAAGACAAAATTCTTCTGGAGTCAGATGCAACTGATACTTTACTTTCGAGGGCGACAAATGAGAAAGTACTAAACCGATCTTTTAGCTATGATACATTTATCCATTCGATTCAAGCACAATTAGGACAATATGGTGTGCATCCTATAGATTTAATTACTAAAAATGATTTATCAAAAGTTATAAAATTTATGATTGTATCCCCAAATCAAAGTCTTTTAAAAAAAGTAGAGCGAAGACTATCTATGATTAATTCTTGTTCGATCTCTAGCTCGGGTGCATATAATTTAGAAGTTATGTCAGCAGGTATAAGTAAAGGAGAAGCACTAAAGAAAGTGACATCTGACTACGAAATTGAACTACGAGATACGATTGCAATTGGTGACAATCAAAATGATTTATCTATGTTCCAAGTAGCGGGATGTAGCATAGCAATGAAGAATGCTGATGAATCCATAAAAAATATAGCTACTTATGAAACACTAGATCATAATCACAATGGTGTGGCGAATGCTCTAAATGATTATCCTTCGAATTTAATTGAACGTCTGAAGCGAGTAAATATATGAATCGAAAAAGAAAATGGATTATGTACCTGGGAGGTCTACTGACACTTTCATTCGGTGTTGTTCTAATGATTCAAGCCAGAATTGGAATAGCGCCTTGGGATGCTCTTAACGTCGCGTTAGAGAAACATTTGGGTATGAGTATTGGATTTTGGGTATTTGCAGTAGGGAGTATCCTCATTATAATAAATGGATTTATTAAACAAGGAATGCCGAATCTTCTAGGCTTCATACCCATTATCATAATAGGTTTACTAATTGATGGGATAAACTTCTTATTCGCAGATGGGATGGATTCAAACAATAAGATTACAGGATGGTTTTTATTTATCACCGGACTATTGGTATTAAGTTGCGGGATCGCATTTTATATTCGCTCTTCTTTACCTGCCGTACCAAATGATGAATTTATGATTGAATTGAGTAAACGGACTGGTTGGAGCCTTGCGCTGACTAAGACTTGCGGAGAAGGTCTAGCATTTTTAATTGCCTTTTTATTAAATGGACCGATTGGTATCGGAACCTTAGTTGTTGTATGTCTTTTAGGTGTTTTGATCAATGTGGCATCACGCTTCTTTGATATGATAAAAATACCAAAATACTGATATCGAAAGGAAAGTAAATGGCAAACATAACAGAAATTGCGCGTTTAGCTAACGTATCACGGTCTACGGTATCACGCGTTCTAAATGATCATCCCTATGTGACACAGCAAAAAAAAGAAGCTGTTTTAGAAGCCATTCGTTTGCTGGATTATGTTCCTAATCGGAATGCAATCAATCTATCCAAAGGAAAAACAAACATCATTGGTGTCATGGTTCCTCAGATAAATCATCCGTTTTTTAATCATTTGATCAGCGGAATGGGTGAGAGTTGCTCTGAGTTGAATCTCTCACTACTCGTCAATCAAACAAATAATGATATTGATAGAGAAAGAATATCGTTTGACCAATTGCGATATAAACAAATTGATGGACTTGTGATTGCTTCAACAGTGAGTTCAGCGTCAGATTTGTCAGAAATAAGTAAGTACGGTCCGATAGTATCTTGCGAATGGTTGGAAGGAGATCATGCTCAGGTATACATTGATCATTCGAATGGGATCGAGTTAGTTATGAATCATCTCAAGGAAAGAGGATATCAAAGAATAGCGCTTTGTTTGGGAAATCCAGATAGTGGTGTCGGGAAAAGTCGAAAAAGCGCATTCTATAAGTTCATCCGTAATAATAGTTTTACACATTCGAAAGAATGGTACTTTGAAAAAAAATATAGTTTTGAGGACGGGAAGGATGTCATGAATGAACTATATAAACTGCCATCTCTACCAAGAGCTATCGTGGTAGGCAACGACTATGTGGCAGCAGGAATCATTCATCAGGCGAGACTGTTGAAGTTAAGGGTTCCAGAAGATCTTGCTGTAACGGGATTCGACAACCAATCGATTGCTGAAGCAATGGATATTACTACCATTGATCAACCGATTCATCAATTAGGGATAGAAGCAGTAAAAATGATAGATAGTTTAATTAATTGTCGACATAGAATTGAGGAACATACATTATGTCTTCAATTAGTCGTCCGACAATCTACTTAAGCTATGGATTCAAAAATATGTTTTTAAGGAGAAGTTATACATGAGAGAATTGATTATATTCCATAAAGATAAGTATAAGCCAAAGACCAAGGCAAGATTCAAAACGAAGGAGTTTGCATTCAGTGTCTCTTTATTAATAGGTTTTTTCGGAAGTGTTCTTCTTGTGCCACTATTATCCAAACACTTTGCACTTCCTATTTCGTGGATATTGCCAGCTTTGTTTGCTGTAGGAACATACCGCTACTTTAATTATTTAGAAAGACAGACAGAATTCTTTGTAAACAAGGATGAAGAATACAAAGAAGACTTAATAAATTTTTTAAGTAAAAAAAACATAATCAATAGTGCTCAACTTGATGTACTCATTAAAACATTAGTCGAAGAGCGAGATGGGAACCAGAAACAATTAGGTGTTGCGCTCCCATTTGTCGTTATCGGAGTAACCTTGATTTCGCTCCTTTCCAATAAGACTCAAGTAACAAATAAAGAATTGATTCTTTATTTCGTGATTTATTTCCTTGCAGCTTTTGTTTTACATGCCATCTTAAAAATGTGTGAACCGTTCTTTAATTTGTATGCAGATAGTGTATCTACATTAATTAATTTTTTAAAGCAAATTCAAATAGAGTGGCTAGATGATCGTCCGATAGAGATAATCAATAGCATAAATCTAAATGAAAAAAAACCAATTGAAGAACTATCAATTAAAATTGAAGATGAAACTATTGAATCCCCCACATTCAATCTTGAGGAAACAAATCACTTGAATTGACTTTAAACAAGTTCAGGCGTGATCATTAATAAAAAGTAACAGTAAGCGTACAAACGGTTGTTGGTTTAAGTCGTAATGTGAAAATATAGATTTAGGAATAATATTTTTTACATGATCTATATAAGGTTACGAGTATTTAAAAGTGGATTAAATAACTATTTATAATTCTAAACGTCCACTGAGAAGAAATTGCTGAATTGAACCCTGAACTGAATAGCGGACACTTGATAAAAGACCCCATTCGGGGTTTTTTGTGTTTAAAGATATCGATATACTGTACCTATTCAATTTAAACGGGAGAACTATTCATCAACAAACGCACCTTCAATCCAAATCAAATCAGACAGCCGGAAACGATCGTTCTATCCAATACAAGAGAGAGTTCAAGATGCATGCAATACGAGAGAACTTAGCGTTTCTGAAACCTTTTACAGGTCAACGCTTATGATGCCGTTCAAGGCATTTAGGATGAAGTGACGGTATACTTATTTCGCAGAAGCTCTACAATTTTTAGGATTACTTCTTTTTGACTCCAATTCGATTTTCATCTTTAAGTGCGACATTTGCCACCCTACTTTGTACAACTATGAACGTGTTCGTAAGTAAATTTTTTTAAAAATCGGTTGATTAAACGGGTAAAGCTCATTCGATCGCCACGATCTCATCTATGTATCAATTTTCGACTCGTTTTGATTCCGTATTCCTCTAGTTCCTTTTGTTCATAAATTTTCATTTCACTCCGCTTAAATATACATTTTTGCCCACATGAAAATACCTCCAATGTTAGTACTTTTTAAAAATGTACCACTCCGAAGGTGTTTTATATTATCTCACAAATTTAGGTTATCCCATACTGAGCTAAGCTTATCGAGGCTTTTTTGATTTTTGAATAAGTCCATCTATGAACCTGAAAAACTCGAAAACACGCCTTTTTAGAATATTATATTAATTTTTTTAATAAATTTAAAATAAACATTGAACCCACTCTTTTTTTATACTATATTGAATTTATTAATATATTAATTAAAAAATTTAATGGAAAGTAGTGATTTATAGTGGAAACGATTCTATTTCTAGTAGATAAGCGAATTCAATCCAAGCTGAAATTTTTGAATCATCTTAGTCGACATGCCATGAAGAAAATCCTGATTATTGAAGAAGGGTTCGAAGAGATGGGAGGCGTACCTTCCGGATATTTTGATGAGGTGTACGTAGTTGGTGATATTTCTAACTACTCTGAACTGGAGTCTGTCATTAACAGATTGTTGGATGAGAACGATATCAAGGCCATCATCGCGACCACGGAGAATATCATAGAAGTCGCAGGGCGTCTGCGGACTCGCTTTGGAATTCAAGGGATGCAGCACAACCAAGCGACTGCCGTACGCAACAAGTGGATCATGAAAGAAATGGCACGCCAGCATGGTATCCCATCACCAAGATCAAAGATTGCATCGACAGAGCGTGAACTTAGAGCGTGTTCGACGACGATCGGATTTCCGTGTATCATCAAGCCGATTGCCGGATGGGCGACGATCAAGACCTATCGAATCGAGGATCAATCGCAATTAGATTCTTTCTTAATCGAATGGAACAATGCACCTCAACCAATGCTCGTCGAAGAATTCATCACAGGTAAGGAATTCCATGTCGACTCGATTGTTTCAAATGCGGAAGTCGTCTTCACGTCCGTGTCGGAGTATCTGTTCAATTGCCTTGACGTCATCGACAACCAAAAATCACTCGGCAGTATCACGTACCCTAGCACATCAAATGATGCTCTACTGAAACGGCTTGAAGACTTCAATCGAAGAATCATCCGTGCGTTAGGGATTACGAATTCAGTATGCCACGCAGAGATGTTCGTTACGGCAGATGGCACAATCTATTTCGGGGAGATCGCGGCACGCATTGGAGGAATCGCGGTCATTCCTCCAATCGTCTTAAACATACACGGGGTCGACCTCTTTCAAGCAGCAATTGATGTCGAACTTGGAGACTATACTGTGGATCTCTCGAAACAAACACAAAAATATACAGGCATGCTATCATTCCCGTCAGCCATAGGTAAAATCATGAATATCTCATCGGAGCAAGACTTCATCGATATCGAAGGCATCGTATCTGTCACCATTCAAATAAAAGAAGGGAATGTACTAAGGGGGGGCAAGGATACGATGTCACGCTCGGGCTTTATCGTCGTCGAAGGAACCTCTTTCGAGGAAGTCCGTCGTAGGTTGATGGAGGCATCAGGGCGCTTCCGTATTATCGTCGAGGAGGGAGTCGGGATATGAACATAGTAAGGTCGACGATGAAAGGAGGGGCTGTATGATGAAAAAAATATTCTCCATAGTGTTCCTATCCATCACCTTGTGTGGGGATAGCATGCTGAATCTCATGTTGATCTGGACAATCCTTGAACGACAAGGGTCGGTAGTACACCTAGGGGTCACGATTTGCATCATGAGTCTCTTCCCTTATCTTCTACAGAAATATGTCGAACCACTGAAAGCAGTCTTATCATCGAGCCCTTTGTTGGTCTTCGCGACGGTCCGTGTGATCGGAATCATCATGCTTGCCCTCTTTTTCTTCGTCCTAGATAAGGAAAACATCTATACATACTATCTTATCGGTGGCGTGTTCGCGTGCATTTTCTTCTTGTCTATGCAGAGCCTCGAGGCCTACATGTCCCAAAAGGTACTCGAAGGGAAGGTAGATTCCAGCCTGGCGTCCAATCAACTACAGGCAGCAATACAGATTGGTGCGTTCGCAGGGAATTCTCTGACAGGGGTCTTGTTAGTGCTCGGTGGAATGGAGATAGTTGGCTTTATCCTGAGCCTGACGCTATTGATTGGCGTCGGAATTCCGCTGATGCTTCCGCTACTCTCTGATCGACCGCTCAATACGGCGACATGTGTGAAAACGTCCGTCGCACGGGATCCACTTGAATCCGTCAAGCTTAAATCGGGTGTCGACAAGGGTCAGTTATTGCGACTTACGGTAGCCGGTGTGACGTTATTGACGGTCCAACTCGCATCGATCAATTTTTTGCTACCAGTCATCTTCCACGATGTCTACGGGTGGTCATCCGTTCAATATGGTGTCGTCGGGGCCGCGATGGGACTGGGTGCGTTCATCGCTACGGTTCTTGGCCGGTTCGGGAGGTTCGTCCCGTATGCCTCGTTCGGACTGATTTTGTTTATCGATGCACTTCTCGGTACGATAGAAAATTGGTCACTTGCGATCGTCCTCGGATTCAGTCTGGGTCTCGTGTTCAATCGATTCCGGATCTATCAGCGTATCCTCATGTTCAAGTTCCTGGATACGAAGGAAGAGACGGTGATCTGGTCAGGACGGACGACCACTGCGTTCCAGTTCACGAAGTCATTCACCCCCCTGATCCTCGTCTATCCACTTTCATGGATGGGTATCGATAATGCCGGGATATTACTTGCGATGATAGGAGTTCTTCTGACGTGTTCGCTCGGTATCATCTATCGGTATGAAACGACATGGATTTCTCATGATGAGAAAGAAGAGGTTGTAGCCTAGGTCATAAAAAAATGAATTTAAAAGTCCAGAATGTAAGAGAGGTATGAGGAGACCATGACATGACGTGGAAGACGTCCGTGTCAGGGTCTCCTTTCTGCATTGGGACGTAAATCAGAGAAAAAAGCCGACTCATAATATTTTAAAGAAATGGTACGTTTGAGAATAAAATAAAGAAAATGTATGATGGATGAAGAGAATGGATGATACTAAAAGATAGAGTTCCGTGAATGGATATAAGGTCAGGAGGAAAAGGATGAGTACGCTAGGCTCGCGAATCAAAGAACGACGAAAAACAATCGGATTGACACAAAGTGATTTGGCAGGAGCAGACCTGAGTAGTGGGATGGTCAGTCTGATTGAACGGGACATGACGAACCCCTCGCTCAAGACGCTCGAACATCTAGCGAAAACACTTGGTGTAAGCGTGGACTATCTTCTGAATAAGAAAGAATCAGAAGAGGACTCGGAGGAGAGCGGGAACGTCGCTCTTAAGAGATTAGAGGGACTGATCAGATCGGACAGACTCATCGAAGCTCAAAAAATCTTGGATGAAGTCAGCCATGACCGTATCCACTCCTCGTTGAAGGGGATGTTCTATAAATTGAAGGGTGAGTTGGCAATCGCCCGAAAAGAAGATCTCGAGGCAATCGAAGCATTCGAGCAAGGCATCATCTACATGGATACTCAGGATATGGACGAGTATGCTGGCATCTATTATCAGTTGGCGCACTGCTACACGAACGTCTTCGATTTTAGGAAGGGAATCGAACTCTCGTTACAAGGAATCCTGTTGTTGAACACGAGCCATACGAACACGAATACGCTGCTGAGGCTCAAACTGATGTACATCCAGGCGTATGGGCATTGTCGGGTGAAGGAGTTCGAAAAAGGGATCCACATCATCGATGAGGCCATGCGAATCATGAAGCAGACGAGTTGTCATTACAACGAGGGGATGTACTGTATGTTGAGCGGCCTGGCATCCCTCTACCTGAAAGATTATGCGAAGGGAATCGAAAGCACGAGACGTGCCCTCTCTCTTCTGGACGAGGAGGAACAAGCAGGCCAGGTCATCGGTTGTTTGACAAACCTGGGTATTCTGACACGTGAGTCAGGTGAGCTTGATGAATCCCGCCATTATCTGCAAGAAAGTCTCCGTCTCGCCCTGAGACAGGATCAGGAATCGAGTATCGGGAATAGCTCCTTCGAGCTCGCGACCACCTATTACGTGTTGAACCAAGGAAGAGAAGCGAAGGAACTGTGTGAACAGTACATGGGACGGCTTGATGACCACAGTACGCTAAAAGTAAAGATGCTGTTCCTTCTCGGACAGATTGAACTCGATCGACAAGAAAATACCACGGCCTTACGATTCGTCGAGAAGGCGATGGAGTCGGCAGAGAAGCTGGGTGATCGTACATTGATGGCGAAAGGTCTCTCCATGAAGGCTAATATTTTTAAGAGACAAGGACTTGATGAAGAAGCATTTGAATATCTTCTTTCTTCCGTTCAGCTTTACGAATCGATGAGACACACAACATGAAAGATATTTGTTTAATTCCTGCAACAGATTCGATTAGCGAAATAAATTGAAATGACTACTGCAAAAGAACCATAAAGCATAATAACTTTTACATGTAGATTATGGACAAACCCACATTGCAAACACGAATTGAAATAACAAAATTGTCTACTTTTCAAGGACGCTTTTTTAATACTAAATCTAAATTTTAGTCTTTCTAATAAGGGATATATCTGGAAAAGGAATTTCTTGCTTGCTTTGACTCTAGCTTTTCCCTTACCGGTTGAAAGTGGGCGTATTTTGATCTAATTTTGATGAAATATGTATCAATCTAACTAATTCAGGGTAACTTATAGTTGTTATAAAAAAACCATCCGCTTTTTGTAAATTTTTTGTTTTATTTTTATCGAATGATTGTGCGGTATAATTGTTCCTGTATAGAACACTATAAATTACTAGAGAGAAAACAAAGGAGAATACAAGCCATGAAAAAAGTTATTACGTACGGAACATTTGATTTATTACACTGGGGCCACATTAACATTCTCAGAAGAGCGAAAGAAATGGGAGATTACTTAATCGTGGCGATATCGACCGATGAATTTAATCGAATTAAACATAAAGAAGCATATCATAGTTATGAAAATCGAAAGATGATTCTTGAAGCGGTAAGATATGTAGATGAAGTTATTCCTGAAAATGATTGGGAACAAAAAGTAAAAGACGTTCAAAAGTACGGTGTAGACTTATTTGTCATGGGCGATGACTGGAAAGGTGAATTCGACTTTTTAAAAGAATACTGCGAAGTTGTTTATTTAGAAAGAACAGAAGGAATTTCAACAAGTCAAATTAAGAATGAATTAAGCGAAACATGAGAAGAAAGTTTAATTAGGGAGTGAAAGAGCCAGATGCGCGAATTATTGATCGGCACATACCTCATTCTATTTAAGTGTTTCTATCAAATATTTTGTCTTCTCCCAGTACAGAATAAAACATTGTTTTGGGTAACGTATGGGGACAATGCGAAACCGATCAATGATAGATTACAAGTTCAACATGCTATGGAGAAAAGAGTACTTATCTATGATATGAGGTATGTGGATGATGTAGAGAGCTGGAATGTTGCCTCCGCGCTCCCTAATAAAAAGCGGTATGCTTTGCGAATAGCCTATTTATTGGCTACGTCTAAAATGGTTTTTATCGATAATTACGAACCAGAGTTCAGTGCAGCAGATGTGCGAAAAGAAGCTAGACGAGCACAAGTTTGGCATGCTGCTGGAACATTGAAAGAATTTGCACTCACTGCTGCTAAATCAAGAAAACTTCCTCTATATATACAAGAGCGGTTTCGGAAAACGTATCGAAATTATGGGGATTTTATTGTTCCAGGTAATGGATGTGCAGAATTGTTTGCAAGGGCTATGGATTTGGATGAGGATCGATTCTTATATTTTGGAATGCCGCGTACTGATTATTGGTTTGCGAAACCAGATCATACTCGCCAGAAACTGATAGAAGAGTTAGATATAAAACACGATAAAGTGTTATTGTATGCTCCTACATACCGTGAGTATCAGTGGGACATCGATCAAACACTAGAAGCTTTGCAACCACTTACACATATCGGATGGACTGTACTGATAAAATTACATCCGACTGTAACAATCCCTAACAATCAGTGTTACTCAGAAAAACTAATTTTTGTAGATAAGCGGTATTCAATAAATGATTATCTATTAGTGACGGATGCCTTAGTGACAGACTATTCTTCAATTCCATTTGAAGCTTGCTTGCTAGACATACCCACGTTTTTATATACTCCTGATTACGACAAGTATGATAAAGAACAAGGAGCTTTAGAAATTTATCCAAGTCCTTTACCTGTTCCAGCAACTGACCAAATAGACGTGTTAATCTCTTGGTTGACTTCTGAGCAGATATTAGAAGAGAATCGTGAAGTACTGCAGACATTTAAACGGATATGGTACGAAGAGTCAGCAGGCCACGCCACTGAAAGAATCATTGACCATTATTATAAATAATGACATTTATGATTTACAGTAACATATTGTTTGTTGAAGAGGAGGCAAAAAATGATAGGTTTTGTACGTTCTTTAAGTGATGATTTAGACTGCAAGAAACAACAAAACGCCATTAATCGTAAATACAGCTTGATGATTTTAAAGTCTGATCAGTCATATTCAGAAGGAAAAGACAATGTACTATCAATTTCAACTATTGTCAGTTCCATTGCCGATAATGAAGAGCTTGTTATTGCTTCTCTAAAAATTTTAGGTGATAGTCGTGAAGAAATAATGCGAAATCTTATTCTTATAAATGAAAAGAATATTCAGCTAATTAGTATGGAAGAACAGATTGTTCTTGGTGGAACAACATTAGAAGAATTCTTAAAACCTATTTTTGAGCAACACCTGATTTAAGAGTAACGTAGAAAGAAGTGAGCCAATGGTTCTTACCTCTTTCTGCGTTTTTTATCTATTTTTTATTTACGACGAGTGGGTGGTGTGTACAATAATTCTGCTTCCATTAGAGCATTCGTCCAAGATCCGAATAATGATTCTACTATCTTTAATGACGGATATGGAAGTAATAATGTTAACTTATGATATTGTAAAGAGCTCATTGGGTGTTTACGTCTTTTGTGTAACCACTGAAGTAATTGAATCACTTCAATTTTTGAATAAACTAATTTTTTTTGATTTTTTTTGTCGTTATGTTGATCCACTTTGAACCTCCTAGTTAATAAAAAGTCTACTTTTTGTTAAAATCTATTGAAATTAACTCTTTAATTTTGTAAAGTAAACTAGCACTACATATTAAAATATAACAAAAGGTGGATTAAAATGTTAAAAAATAAAAAAATTCTTTCTGCTGCATTGGTAGCAACTCTTTCTTTAAGTGCAATTCCTGTGTTTGCACAGTCTGGTTATTTTAATACGTATACGGTGTACGAACCAATGAATAGTTCGAGTTATAATACTTCAATGCAGGGAATAACAGTAGATCGATACAATAATAATATTTTTACAGCTAAGCTCAATGCGACAAACGGAACAACACAGCTCTTTTTAACTAAGTTAAGTAGTACAGAAAGTAACAGAACAACAAAGTTACTTAAGAATTCTACAACGGGCTCTACAAGTTCTGACTTAGGTCATGCAAATGATTTGGCGGTTGTAGCTGAAGCTGGTGATACAATAGCTGATGTGTATGTAGCACCAATGGAAGATGGTGTAAAATATGCAAACAAAATCATTAAACTTGCGGTGAATACATCGACGGGAACGTATAGTGTCGCGAAGAGTTATGTATTGAGTTATGGCGGTGAGAATTTATCGATTGGTGGCATCACATATTCAGTCGGATATGATAAATTCATTGTGAAGTCTGGAAAACGCTTTTTCATTGGAAATTTCAACGAAGATACTGGAAAGTTTGATTACGAAGCAACGTTTAAATTGAACCATACAAGAGCCGTTGTAAACGGTAGTACACTGGATACAACAGATTACATTCAGCAAGGAATCTCTTATTATGAAGGTAATTTATACGTTCCTATGGCGAAACCGGATGTAAATGGTAATGCTTCAAATGCGAGTGTTGTAACGACTTATCCATTAAACATTGCTGAAACAATTAGCGAGCAGAAAAATACGACAGCAGATCCATTCTCAAAAGTTTTGTATACGAATGACAATCTGTCTTTCCGAGTTACCAGCAGTGCCTATAGTTTGTTTGAGATTGAGGGCGTAGATTTTGATAACGGAACCATGTTTTTCAATACTAATCGTAGCGATGGAACCCAACAGGATATGATTGCTACATTTAATGACTATAATACTAATAATTAAATGTTAAATAATCAAAAAAAAACAAAATTTCCACATATTATTTATATGTGTGAATTTTTGTTTTTTTTTGTGGTAAAAAGTAAAAAAATGTGTAAAATGACTTTATTTATTTTATCTTTTGTAATATAAATGTAAAAGGATATTCAAAAATAAGATAAGTATAAGTAAGTATATGAAAGGATGAGGACGCTTGCACAAAAAAATCAAGAAAAGTATTAACGCAACGCTCGTATCGGCATTGGTTATTTCAAGTTTTCCAATGGGCGATATCGAAGTAAAGGCAGAGGGCAAAAAATCTATACATGCGAAAACAGTAGAATTTACAGCTCCTAACACATTATCAGATGCATTGTTACCACCAGCTGAACTTAGTAGTGAGGAAACATTAGTTCAACAAGGACCTAAACCGGGTACATACAATCTCACAACTTTTGATGATGAAATTCAAGTGAAAAATGATCAAAAGAAATGGGTCAAAGTAAACACGGAATTAAAACAAAATTCTGAGGCTGACTATACACCAATAGCTACAGATTTAGAGGTAAAGTTTGACTCGAAGATTGACAATAAAACTCCACTTTTAAAAGTAGGCGAAAAAAAAACTGAGAGCATTGCTTACGTTCTCAAAGGAATAGAGACTGATCAAGGTATTCAACCCATACAGTCTTCGCAAGCGTCTGTCGATGAAAACAGTATTCTACATCCAAATATTTTAAATGGTGTAGACCTTCGTCACATTGTTTTAAACAAAGAAGTAAAAGAAGACATCATCTTGAAGCAAAATGTACCTGGACTAAAGGCTTTCATATATGAAATCAATACACCGCTTCAAGCTGTACTGGATAAAAAAGGTCATATTGAGTTTAAAAATACCAAAGACGAAGTAGTTTATACTATGCCTGTCCCAATGATGAGTGACAGCAATAAAGATTCGAAATCAGGACTTTCTGCTGAAAGTTATGACATCAAATATGAATTAAAATCGATCGAAAATGGTTATGAGTTAAAGTTGATTCCAGATTTAAAGTGGACTACCGATGAAGATCGTGTCTTCCCACTATATATTGATCCTTCCGTTGCAAAAGATGCTTCTTTGGATACCTTTGTTTCGAGTGCTAGTCCGACAACATCTTACAATAAGTACTGGAACTCCTCTTTAGGAGAATATGTGCTGCGTGTCGGAAAATATGATACGGCGACTGGAACAAACTATGCCTTTGTAAAGATGCCTTCTCTTTCAGAATTAAAAGGTGCAGAAATTTCAGCTGCATCATTGAAAACATACGTGAAATGGAACTATTATGCCGGAACTAAGACAGGTCTTTGGGTTGATCGTGTCAATAGTACCTGGTCAGAAACTGGAGTAACGTGGAATACAAAACCTTCTTCAACAAACATTACATCTACAACAGTTTCACGAGATCAATGGGCAACTTTCAATGTGTTATCCGCGATGAAAACCATTGCTGACGGATCACGTACCGATTATGGATTTAAATTCCATACAAATGGTAACGGTCAAACGTACTGGAAACAATTGACTGCAGGTGAAAATAATAAAAATAAAACGAACTTAAGCGTAACGTACAGTTATCCACAAATGGGTTCGCTTAAAACTAGCGTATACCCAACAGGTGCTGGGGCAACGACAGGTTATATTGATTTATCGTGGCCTGCTGCTAAAAACGCTTCAAACTATCGCTTACAATTGTACAACGGTAAAGGATGGCGAACAATTTATACTGGTACAGATTTAAGCTATAGCACTAAGGGAAAACGTTTTTGGCCAACATCAACTCAGTACGAAACAAAAGATTCTTTGACTGGTGGCGTTGCATTCCGTAATGGAGATGGAATGGAGTTACCTATGGATCCGTCTCCAATGTATACAGCAAGTACTGGAAGTACATCAACATCAAAAGCATATCAATTCCGAATTGTGGCTGATTATCCACTTGGAACAAGTACACCTTCAACTGTTGTGAAACCGACTTTAGAGGGGATCATTCCTGATAAACCTAATGCACCGACATATTCTGCATATGCCAATGAAACCGATAGTAAAGGTTACTTTAATTTAGAATGGGATGGAGTAGAAGGCGCAACCTCATATGATATTGAACTTTTCAACGGAAATAAATATGAGCGTTTTTCGGTAGGGGACGAAACGAGCTGGACTAGTAAGGGGAAGCGAATTTTCCCGACAGAAGAACAGGCGGCAACTTTAACAGTTGGACAAACCAACGTTTTTCGTAAATCAGGAGATGGCCGCGATTTCTTAACAGATCCAAGAGTTCTATATCGTAAAACCGGTACAGGATACAATAATTCGACAAACTATTTTGCAAAAGTTATAGCAAAATCAAGCAAGGGCGAAAGTAGTGCCTCTGCTTTCACTCGAATCTATTTCCCTGTTAAAAACATTAAAGCTGAAACGACTGGTTATGAAGATAATCGAAATCAAGAAAGTGGGTTTTTATTTTCTAGATGGAACGCGAACCCTGAAGCACTTGGTTACGCAGTTTCTTTATCTAACGGAAAAGAAGAGCAAATCGTTGCTCTAAAATCAGCAAATGAACTTTCTTGGACAAGTCGTGATCAAAAAATCTGGCCACTTGAAAGTCAAGGATATAAATTAAGAACTGATGGAGAAGGACGTGAGCTACCATTTGACCCGAGTGGTACGTATGATTTATCAGGTGGAAACATACCTGACAAACAAGCGTATTATGTTCGCGTTCGTCCTTATCGTGCTATCAATAGTGCAGTAGAAAATATTTATGATCCGTCACGTTATATTGGATTAAGTGAGTTAAAGGATACAGATATTTCAACCGCAACCATTCAAAAAGGTAATGGAGCAAACTTAGGTAATGAAGAATTCTTCCCACTCTATGAAGTAGGCAATACTTCAATCAACTTATCGAATGGAAACCAACTATTCGAAGCAAGTGATGCATCATTGCCAGGGCGTGGTCCGGATGTTTCGATTGATCGAACCTTCAACTCGATTGATCAGACAATAGGGTTATTCGGTCGCGGATGGAGCAGTTCGCTAGAACGACGTATCTCGCTAGTTAAGATTGCTGGAAAGGTTGAAATGATAAACCTTCGTGAAGCAGACGGAACAAGTCATAACTTTATCAACGACGGTTCAGGTACGTTTTTACCGCCAACTGGTATTGATTATGAAATTACGACAGTTGCTGTTGGTGATAAGACAGAGTATTACGTTCAATCGACAGACGGTGTAACGGAAGTCTACGACGAAGATGGGTACCTTGTCCGCATCGAATATGATGCGAAAGAAGAAGGAAAGAAAAATAAAGTTGTGGTTGTCTATACAATTACAGATAGTGGTGAAAAGCGTCCAACGATGCTACTTGGTGCAAGTGATGCTGGTGAAGGTGCAGCAGAAAACCGCCAAAATCGATTAACAGTTTCCTACAAACCAGAAACGAACCTTGTAGAAGAAGTAATATTAACTGCAAGTTCAGATGATAGCATTAAAAAGCGTAAATATGCTTACTCATATAACGATAAGCAAGAGCTAGTATCAATCATTGAATCTGATTTATCAGATGGTGGAAAGTCAGAAGAAACGAAATATGGATACGCTACTCCAGCAGAGTCAGACACGGCTATTGGTACACAGCGCATAAATGAAGTGATTCTTCCTGGACATGATGCAACAGTATCCAACAAGCTGACTTTTAATTCTACTATTCTTGAAGATTCAACTGAGTTTGAAGAAGCATATACAGAGACCGATGAAACAGGTGTCAGTACTCAAGCAAAACTCGGTAAAGAGGTAGATGGTAGTAAAATTACTAGTTATAAAGTTGTTGAGGACTTAGTAGATGGTTCTGGAAATAAGGTTCCGAACAGCGCAGATAGTACAACCCTTTATAACTCAGAAGGAAATCTTATAGAAGAAAATACTACTTCCGACGGAAAAGCTTCAAAAACAATCTACAGGTGGATGGATCAACGTCTTACTGAGACGGTTTATCCGGATGGTGAGACAGAACTCACTGAGTATGGAAAACGTAAATTAGCAGGAACAACAAAAGATGAACTAGATGATCAGGTACAAAAGGAATTTGATGCTACAAGTTCTACGACTTATGAATATGCCTCAAATGATGATGATATAATCAAAGAAGTCGATGAATTCAAATTGATGTCGGAGAGCGGATTGAATGACGATAGAGAAGAAATTGTTGATCACTATGCTCCTGAACAGCAAATTGGGTTCACTGAGTACAACTCTATCGGAAATGTCACACGGACAGGTGCATCAATTGGTCCAGCGGTTAACCTAATCCAAAATGGTGGATTTGAAAAAACGGCTAACTGGACAGGTGGAACCTACATTTCTACAGGCAAAAGTGGACGTGCTTTGACACTTAAAGGGGCAATTGCTTCTCAAGAAGTCTCTGTTATTGGTGGTGATCCTTATAACTTAAACGCGTACTTCAAAACGACAGGTGCTGCTAAAGCAACAGCACGAGTTGTATTTTATGATGCGACTGGAAAATTATTAAAGACACAAACAATTCAAGAGATAGGGGACGTTTCAGACTGGGTTCGTGGAACAGAAGAAATGACCTCGCCAAGTACAGCAACAAAAGCGAAAATTGAGCTAGAAGGCATTGGAGCAGATACTGTCTACTTTGACTCCGTTCAATTGAATACTGCAAAAGAGTTCAAAGCAGTCTCAGCTTCAAGTTTTAACTTTGTCGAAAATGGCGGTTTTGATTCGTTAACAAGCTGGACGCTCACTAATGCAGCTAAGAGTGATAATGGTTACGAAAGTACTTCAGGAGTTCAACTCAATGCAAATGGAGTAGCAGAGCAGACTGTAGTCGTTGCCCAAAAATCTGCCGTACCATTCTACATTTCTGCACTTGCTAAAAATGCTTCTCCTGAAACGACTCTTGAAGCAATTGCTACCTTTACAGATGGAACTACTTCCACTCAAGAAGTAGCATTCCAAGATGTTGATCAGAATACAGCAATCTGGCAACGTCAAACTGCTCAATTCGTTTCAGATAAATCAGTTTCTAATGTTAAAGTTCGTCTTAAGAATACAGCAGGAGTATCATATGTAGATGCAGTCCGCGTTTCTGAAGGTCGTGCCGTTGAGACTAGTAGCTACGATGCTCAAGGAAATAATGTTGTCGCTAGTCAAGGATTAACAAAGACCGGAATTAAGAATGAAGTGAATGCGTATGGTGATGTTCTTAAAGAAATCCAAGGTGATAAAGTTAAGACGAATGAATACGATTTCCAAGGTCGTATGGTCAAGAGTATTGCTGCTAACGGAACAGAAATTTTCTATGAGTATGATAAAAAAGGAAATGTCATTTCGAAAAAGGTCGGTACAAATAGCCCAACAATTTACGAATATGACTCAAAAAACCGAATCATTTCTAGTACAACTCCTGGTGGTAAAATCACTAAATACACGTATAACAATTTGACAGGTAAAGTAACTCAAATTACGTTCCCTAGTGGTTCATCGATGTATACAGCGTATAATGCAGAAGGTCAAATAACTGCAATCAAAACGCAAGCGAAGGGTGCATCTTCATCGATTAACGAATATGAATATTCATATACTGCAGACGGAGATATAGCATCCGTAGTAAGTTCACGACTTGGTTCTAAGAAATCCTATTCGTATGATGCCGGAACGAGTGCAACAATTGAAGGTACAGCCACTAAGACAGGAACTGGTCGTCTAACAGATATCGTGGATTATTTTGGACAAAAGCAAAACTTTAAATACGTAACAGCGCCTAATGGAGTTCAAACAGAACTCGTATCTGAAATGACGGCAGGAAATTTAACCTCTGCATATAACTATGATGCAGGAAAACGTAATGATGGTGTCACTGTTGATGGATTAAAATGGACGTTCCGTCATGATGAATTAGGACGTTTGATTCAAAACCGTCTACCAGGAATAACGGCGGGAGAATCGCTAATCGATTACTCAGATACTGGTGCCATTTCCAGTTGGGTATCACGTGCTGGTACACGTCAAGTTGCGTTTGAAAAATATAGCTATGACAAGTATGGTAATCTTACAGAACGTAATACTTCTTTTGGAAAATCAACGTATACGTATGATAAATTAGACCAATTAGTATCTGAGACAACACCACTTGGAACGAAGTCATATGAATATGATGCTAAAGGAAACCGAACTAAAGATGGTTCTACGACTGCAACATTCGATTCTGATAATCGGTTAACGAACTATGGTAGCGAAGTAATTTCATACGATGACAATGGTAACCGATTAAAAGACGGTAAGCTGACATACCAGTGGGATGAATTAAGTCGTGTCAGTAAAGTGACATTATCCAATGGTGCAACGGTCAGCTATATGTACGATGAATTCAATCGACGTATTGAAAAGAAAGTTGGATCTGAAACGATTCGTTTCCAATACGATGGCGATACAAATCAATTACTTGCTGAAACAGATGCGACAGGTGCACCAATCCGTCAATATGTATATACTAATGATGGTCTTCTTCTTGCTGTCAAAACGAAAGGAAATTGGTTCTTCTATCATAAAAACTATCGCGGTGATGTAGTTGCGCTCACAGATGTGAATGGAAGCACTGCTGCGACTTATGATTATGATTCTTGGGGGAATCCAGTTGCGGAGAATATTTATAATGCAGATGTAGCCAATCAACCAATTCTTTACGCTGGATACTATTGGGATAAAGAGACATCTTTATATTACTTGATGGCGCGTTACTATCATCCAAAACACGGAGTGTTCCTTTCAATTGATCCTGAACTCGACTCCGATGAAACTATTGAGTTAACTAATGGATATAGTTATGTAGGAAACGCTCCGATTTTAAAAATTGATCCGGATGGTGATGTGCCTGTTCCTGTTATTGTTGGTGGTGTGATCTGGGCAGGTCGAATGTATAAAGCATATAAGTCGACAAAGGTAATTCGAAAAGGTAGAAAAACGTATCGCTTAGTAGCACCAATTGCAAAAAGGAATAAGTACTGGACTAGAGTGACAAATTTTAAAGGTCATAGAGTATACCAACGTAATGATATTTTTCCAGTTAACTCAGGAAATATGAAACTCATGAAGAGGGGTAGAGCGCCTTATGGTTATGATGGAAAAAGAATAAATCTTCACCATATGACTCAACGAAATAGAAGTTCATTAGCTGAAGTGACTTCTTCTTTCCACTCTAAAAATTCAAGAGTTATTCATATCAACAACAATAGAACCAAATCTGGTATTAATAGAAGTAAATTTAACACGTATCGTAAAGCTTATTGGAAAAATCGATATAATAATTTATATGGGAGAAGATAAGATATGGTGAATATTAACGCCAAGTTCAATCGGTGCTTAAAACTAATCGAAAAATATCCACAAGCTTTCATAGTTGGAAAAGGGTCAACTGAAAATGAAATTCTTGAAATCGAAAATCGTCTTCGGATCACACTTCCTACAATGTACAAAGAGTTTCTAAGAAAATTTAGTTATTTAGCCACGCATGATGAGGAAATCTGGGGAATCAATCCATCCAATAATCAGTTGGATATTGTATTTAGAAATAAAAAATATAACGAGGAGTTAAGAAGCTCATCTCAAAGTGAAATTCCTTCACATTTAATCGGAATACAAGTAGAGGACTTTAATTCGTCGCTCGTATGCCTAGACTTACATGCCATGACTTACAATGATCAAGATGCAAAAGTGTGTTTTTACCCGAGTGATGAACCTTATTATGCAGATTCCTTCACACAAGTATTATTTGAGGTATGTGATAGTGCCGTGTCATCTTATTTAGATGATAAAGAGAACGTTCCATCCCCTTCTATTGAAAAAGTAAGTGAGATCAAGACGGAGCGCAAGGATGTTTATTCTGAAGCAAAAGCGTTGATCCATGCGCATCCGGAATTATCTGAGTTTGGAGAAGGCATATCGGATGCTGAAGTCGAGGTAATTGAAAAAGAATTGAAAGTAACATTACCTAAAAGTTACGTGACTTTCTTGAAAGAATTTGGAGGGGGTATATTTGGAGACAACCAGTTTTTTACGATGTTCAATGATGAATTAGTAAAAACGAATCTCGAATTGTATCATCCAACAGAATATGAGCATGCCCTTTCAAAACATCTAGTAGCTTTTTATTTTGACGACCTTGAGGAATTTTATGCGTGTCTTGATTTCAAAAATGTCAGGAACGGTGAGCCTAAAGTAGTATATAGAGAAGTGAACGTACCGGAAGAAGACTACGATGATCAAGATGCTTTCAAATCGTTCTCAGATTTTCTCTATTACATCGTGCAAGATACCATTGACGTCAATGGCTAACGACATCCTTGTCCATTAAGTGTCTTGTTTAAATATTGCGGAACGAAAGTTGAAAAAACTTCTTGGTAATAGTACGGTATATAGGGAAACGAAGCCCAGAATGTGAATTGCTTCCTATCAAGTAGACAGATAAAATAATAAAAAACTTTTAAACGGCTTGAACCCTTAATTTTAATGGGCTCAAGCCGTTTAGTCGTTCTTGGTAATGCTCTTTGTTGTAGAATCGAATGTACTGCTGAATCGTATGACAGAGGTTTTGAAGTCCTCGAATTTATGCAGATAATAACTCTCAAACTTTAATGCTCCCCAGAACGATTCTACCAGCTCATTTGTATAACGTAGAATAGGAATGGTTCTTACGCAACGTTAGTGAGGTGATGTTTTTCAATACTATGAGGTTATTTTTTTTATGAAGTATGTAATGAAAAGCGCTTCTCAAAAGCTATGTATAGAAAGTTAAATTTTTTAAAAAAGGGAATTCACTTTTTCTAAATTATAATAATGATATATTTTTCGAGAAATTTTCAAAAGGAGGGAATAAGAAATTTATGGGATCACTATTCAGAATTTCTTTGACACTTGTATTAATCATCGCACTATGTATTCCAGTCTTACCTGCTCAAGCAGCCAGCTATCAGGTCATCGTCACCTCGACGATTGGTGCGAACATTCGCACGAAGCCCAGTACAAGTTCATCGGCAACAATTACGCGTCGTGCTCCGTATAAAGCTAAGTTCACTGCCGTTTCTTATTCAAACGGCTGGTATAAAATTAAGGATGGAACGGTCTACCGTTATTTATCAAATCAAGTAGCCCAAAAAGTAACGACTAACACTTCGAATACATACTTAATTACAGTTACTTCAACAATCGGGGCAAACATTCGAACAGTGCCAAGTACAGCATCCAGCAAAACGATTGTACGTACGGCCCAGTACAATTCAAGACTGACTGCTCTTTCTTATTCAAACGGTTGGTATAAAATTAAAGACAATGGAAACATACGGTATGTATCGGGTCAAGTCGCCAGAAAGCTGACGACGAGCTCACCTGCTCCATCGAGCGGCAGTTATCCGGTTGCTTCGATGCGTTATTTCAAGCTCGGATCAACAGGTTACGAACTGACGAAAGAAAGTTTTGCCCGCCGTTACCCGGCGAGTACGACGAAGTTATTGACGGCACTCGTCGCTTATGACGCCGCTGCCAAAAAAGGAACACTCGATCAGATATTCACACTGACCTATTCGATGTTGTCCGTTCCTGCCGGTAGCAGCTCCGCTGGTTTCCGGTCGGGTGACAAAGTCACGATGCGCCAACTCTTGAACGGGATGCTCATCCGGTCCGGCAATGACGCAGCGAAAGCCATCGCCGTCCGCACAGGCGGTTCGGAATCGAACTTCGTTTCCATGATGAACAGCCGGGCGAAAGCGATCGGCATGTCCGCCAGCCATTTCATGAATCCGCATGGTTTTTATCACGCAAGCCACTATACGACGGCAGCTGATATGCAGAAGCTTGCCAATACGTATGCCAAGTACAGTTACTTGATGACGGTCAGCGGACGTAAATCGTACGAGACCACCGTTAAAGGATCGTATGCACGGACATTGACGTGGTACCATACGAACACGTCACTTCCGGGAGACACGCGTGTCTACGCCAGCAAAACGGGGTATACACCGGAATCTGCTTATACTCGTGTCTTCTTCATCAAAAAAGGCTCGACGCGTTACGGTCTTGTCACGTTAAAAGGAACGCTCCCACAAACGGAGACGACGTTACGCTCCGTCCTCAATCGTTGATATTCTCTACAGAGGTATATAAAACAAGTTGTATTAAAAAAAGGCGGACTTGTTTGTCAGCATTTACTCGCAATAGAGGAGCAGGCTTCAAAATCTGCTCCTCTATTTTTTATTTTTATATATTCTAGGTTAAGCCTAGTCAGTTAAGAAGTAGGGATAATCTACTATTGTCTTTATCATCTATCATTAAAACTTTTTTGTTGTGAGCTAAAAGGGATCTCTCCAGTCAATTGGAGAGATCCCTTTTCTTTTGCACGAGACATGTTGAAATGATTAGACGGAATAACTGCCGTCCGGTTGTTCCGTTACATCCAGTGCGTCCTCTGCAAAAAACGTATCGACGACACGTGATGCGGCCAACCCGTCTTCCATCGCGCAATAGGCTTCACGGAAAGTGTCGAGTT